>JAYTOL010000199.1:0-169986 GCA_043747815.1 Deltaproteobacteria bacterium | reverse complement strand
AGATGCGTAGTCGGACGAGAACCGGACCGGAACCGTAGTTGCTACGGTGAGGACCGGAAGCGCAGGCCGACATAGCAGATGGCCGAGATCTTCGGGGGTGGTCTCGCTCTCAAACCCGCTCCAAAACTAAAGCGAGGCCTTCGCCGCCACCGATGCAGAGCGTGGCAACCCCCCGCCGCAAGCCGCGCTGCCGCAGCGCCGAGAGCAAGGTGACCACGATGCGCGCCCCAGAGGCGCCGATGGGGTGGCCGAGCGCTACCGCGCCGCCATGCACGTTGACGCGTTCATTGCTCAACCCGAGCAGCTGCGAGCAGGCGAGCGTCACGCAGGCAAACGCCTCGTTGATCTCCCAGAGATCGATGGCCTCCGTACCGAGCCCGAGCTTATCGAGGGCGCGCTGGCTGGCCTGCGCTGGAGCTGTAGTGAACCAGGCGGGCTCCTGCGCGAAGCTCCCGTGCGAAAGCACGCGCCCGAGCGGGCTCAGGCCGAACTTCTCCACGGCGTTCTCGCTCGCCAGCACCAGCGCCGCCGCGCCGTCATTGACGCTCGAGGCGTTACCCGCCGTGATGCTGCCCTCCTTCTCGAATGCTGGGCGCAGCTCGGCGAGGCGCTCCACGTTGCCGCGCGCTGGCTCCTCGTCTTCATCCACGGCGAGCGCGGGCCCTTTGCGTTGCGGCACCTCCACGCTGACGAGCTCGGCGTCGAACCAGCCGCTCTTCTGGGCAACGAGCGCGCGCCCATAGCTCTCGGCGGCGAAGGCGTCTTGCTTCTTTCGATCGAAATCGTAGCGGCGCGCGCAGAGCTCCCCCGCTCGCCCCATGTGAAAATCATTGTACGGATCCCATAGGCCGTCGAAGATCATGCCATCCTGTAGCTCGGCATGCCCCATACGAAGACCGCTGCGGGCGCGCGGCAAGTAGTACGGCGTGTTGGACATCGACTCCATCCCACCCGCCACGACGAGCTGCGCATCGCCGAGCAGGATGCTCTTGCAGCCCTGAATGATCGCCTGCATGCCGGAGCCGCAGACCTTGCTCACGGTCGTGCAAGGCGTCGAGTCTGGGAGCTTCGCGCCGAGCGCCGCCTGACGCGCCGGGGCCTGCCCGATGCCGGCGGACAGCACGTTGCCCATCAACACCTCGTCCACCCGATCGGGCTCGATCCCCGCGCGTTGGACCGCGGCGCGAATCGCGGCGGCGCCGAGCACGGGGGCGGTCAGCGCCGATAACGCGCCCAGAAACGAGCCGATGGGGGTGCGAGCAATGCTGGCGATGTAGACGGATTGGGTCATGAGAATCGAAGTCTACGACCACTTGGGGCGGTGTGCACTCGCCCGCTCGGGCCCGCGGCGCAAAACGGGACGGCCCTGTCGGGCGCTAACCGCTCAGTCCAGCGGCCCTTTGGCGCCCGGGACTCGGGCCTCTGGGTGAGCGTCCTCGGCGCTGTCTAGAGCAGGCTCCGCCGGGCTCGACGCTGCGCCTTTGCCGAAGGTGTTGGTGATGGCGTTGGGCGAACGGGTCTTCACGCCCACCTTGACGCAGCCGCGCCGAAACGCCTTATACGCCGAGCCCTCGCCATGTGGCTCCGCCACGTCCGATCGGCGCGGGACGAGCCAGTCCTCGCTGGTCGGCGGGCGGCCGTACACGGCCTCGAACCCCTGACTCGACCAGTGATCGAGCGCGCTCAGCAGAAATGGCGCGATCGGCTCCTGTACTTGGCTTCGCCAATTGCCAAAGCGCAGCCGGCACACGCGACGCAGCTCGAGACCCGAGTAAAACGCGAGCGCGTTGTACGCTCGCAGGTCGGGGTCGAGCCGCTCGTCGGTCGTGAGCGTGAGCACCTCGGCGGGAGTGAAGGTCGGACGGGGCGGCGGGGGCTCTGAGGGCCAGATATCGGGCGGCAAGACGCGCGGATCTTGGGGAATGAGGCCCGCCTCGAGCGCGGCGCCGACCAGATCTGAAAACACTGCGTAGGCCAGCTTGGCGCTCTCGATACTGATGCCTTTCTTGCCCTGGATATGCCGGATGAGCCCGCACACGTCTTCGGAGCTCAGCTGCCGCAGCTGGCGATTACCGAGGCGCAGCAGCACGTGGTCGCGCAATTTCTGAGCGTCACCCCGCTGGGTGCGGTGCTTGCGCGTCTCGAGCCAGGCGCTGGCAAAGATGGCCAGTGTGGGCGGCTTGGACAGGCTCCTGAGCTCGACGATCCAAGCGGGGTCCGGGACGGGCTCAGTGGGGCGCGGCCCTCGGGGGGGGCGGTGGGGTTTGGGGGTGGCCTGCGGAGTCACGACGTCCCCCGCTGCGCTCGTCGGGGTGGGCGCGCGTGGGCGCATGCGTTTACGAACCGCCATATTTCCTCATGCCCCGCGGGTGAGCGAGGCCTCTCATTCGAGTAGCGTGAGCAGGTCTTGCCGGGTCAACCCGCCGGCTTGGTCGGCGTCCCCGAGCGCAGCGTCCGCGATGCCGCGCTTACGTTTCTGCAGATCCAGAATGCGCTCTTCGACGGTGTCTTTCGCCACCAGGCGATAGACGAACACGGGCCGTTCCTGACCGATGCGGTGCGCGCGATCTGCGGCCTGATCTTCGACGGCCGGGTTCCACCAGAGATCCATCAGGAAGACGTGGTCGGCGGCCGTCAAATTGAGGCCGGTGCCCCCCGCCTTCAAGCTCATGAGCAACACAGGTGGGCCTGCACTGGTCTGAAATTTGTCGACGACGCCTTGCCGATCGCGCGTGCTGCCGTCGAGCCGCAGGGCAGGGATATTGGCGGCCGCCAGGTGCGGCTCGATCAGATCCAAGAAGCTGGTCCATTGCGAGAAGACCAACGACTTGTGGCCCTCGGAGGTGGCTTGATCGAGCGCCGCCAGGAGCTCAGTCACCTTGCTGGAGGTGGCGGCCTCTTGACCCGGGACGAGCGCGCTATGGCAGGCTGCCTGCCGCAGGCGCAGCAGAGACTCGAGCGCCTGGAGCACGCTGCCTCCTGCCTTGAGCCGCTCCACGACGTCCTTCTGCGTGGCCGCGCGGATGGCGTCGTAGACGGCGCGTTCATCATCGTTCAGGTCGCACTCGAGCACCAGATCCGTTCGCGGCGGTAGCTCGCGCGCCACCTCGCTCTTGAGCCGGCGCAGCAAGAACGGCCGGATTTTCGTGCGCAAGGCCTTGGCCGCGTCGGGCCGGCCATCGGCGATCGGAGTGGCGTATTGATCCTGGAAATACTGGCGCCCGCCGAGCAGGCCGGGGTTCGTGAATTGAAATTGGCTCCACAGCTCTTCCAGGCGGTTCTCGACCGGCGTACCGCTGAGCGTGACCCGGAAGCCGGCGCGCAGGCGATAAGCGGCCTGCGTCACCTGGCTATCGGGGTTCTTGATGGTCTGAGCTTCATCGAGCACCACCATGTGCCACTTCTGACTGGCCAGCAGCTCCTGATCGAGGCGTAGTACGGAATACGTCGTGATGGTGATGTCGGCGTCAGGGTCGAGCTTGCGCTTGGGACCGTGATACACCTCGCAGCGGAGCTTGGGTCGGAACCTCGCAGCCTCGTTTTTCCAATTAAACAGCACACTGCGCGGGGCGACGACGAGCGTGCGGCCGTCGATGGCGCAGAGCGCCTGCAGGGTCTTGCCGAGGCCCATGTCGTCGGCCAGGGTCGCGCCCAGGCCCGCGTCGCGCAGAAAGCACAACCAGTCGACGCCTTGGCTTTGATAGTCCCGCAAATCCGCGATCAAGTCAGCGGGACGTGGGGCTTTGGGGATGGATTCGAAGCCCTGGATGAGTGGCGCGAGCCGCTTCAGATCGCCCGGTGGCTCGACGCCCAGGTCACCGCACAGCTGCGCCAGCGCAGGCAGGGCGTAGGCCGGGAGCGGCCCGTCGGCTTTTGATTGTTTGGCATCGAGCAGCTCCGCGACGCGGCGGCCATGCCGCTCGAGCCAACCTGCCGGGAGCGGTGCCCAGCCTCCGTCCAGCAAGGGCACCAGGCTCATCCCGCCTTGCCAGGCCGCCAGCACGGCAGACGCGCTGGCTTTGCGCGCCCCACCGCTCTCGTTAACCTCGAACTCGATCGACAGCGCCCCGCCGTCGAAACCGACGCGTGCTTCGAGGCTGTGGCGTTCGATGAAGCCAGACGGCGCGCGCCCTCGGATCTCACCGCTCCAGCTGTCGAGGCGTTCGGCGAGCGTCGAGGCCGCCTCTCCGTTCAGGATCACCCGGCTGCCTGGCACCAGGTTGAGCTGATCCTTGAGCCGCCGCACCACACGCCGCTCGGCTTCCTCGTCGCGGATGGGCACGTCACCTTCGAGATGCACCAGCTGGTTGCCGTCGACGCGCGCCGAAGCGCCGTACACCAGGGTCGCCAGCACGCTCAGCATGTTGCCCTCTTGCTCGACGTCGAGCGCGATGCTCGGGCGCAAGGTGCGCGTGAGCTTGGGCAGCCGCGTGGTTCTGACCTCGACGTTGAAGCGCTTGATCAGGCCAGGCAGCACCTCCGTGACGAGCGCCGACACCTCACGCGGGCCGTACACGCGCTCGCTCGGCAGGCGCTCCAGCGAGGGCCCGGTGACGTCCGTGTCCGCTAACACGTGCAGGCGATCGCCCAGGCGAGCCACGCCCGGCGCAACGATGGCATCGATGCGCGGGTCGCGCGTGAGGACCACCTTGAAGCCCTTGCCATTATCGCCGACGTAACCCACCGGCTTGATCGGCGTGCCGTCGACGCCGATGGGTTTGCCGTCGAGCTCGATGTGGGGCGCACCGGCCAGAGCAAGCAGCACCCCGTGCAGGCTCTCACCGCCGAGAGCGCCGTGCAACTTGCTCCCCATCAGACGATCGATGGCGATGTCACTCTGGGTCGGCGTGAGCCGCCGCGTGTCGCTCGCGCTCGACGCGATGCCGGCGACGCTGCGGTCCAAGAGCTCCGCTTGACCGTCGGGCTTCACCACGAAGCGCTCCAGGATCAGATGCTCCCGCGCGCTCTTGAAGCGATACGCGAGGTGCGCCCCCGAGCGGCCATCCGCGGGCAGGGTCGAGCCATCGAGGTGAGCTCGCCGCACGGCGATGACCGCCGCGGCGATGTGCTCGCAACAGGGCGCCTTGCTGTCGCAGTCGCAGTCCCACTCCTCGTCCATGGGATACAGAATCACGGTCGGCGCGACCACGCGCGTGGGCGTCCGGACCCGGCACACGATCTCGTCCTCATCCTCCCGGATGCCGGCCACCGCGGAGGCTCGAACCAGCTCCACCGCCTGCGACCAGGTGCTGGCCGAGCAGGCCTGGCGGATGGCCTTGAAGGTCTCTTCTACGGCTGTGGTCATGTGGGGGATGGGAACTTGACGCGTTCGAGCTGAATGCGCTCGAAATGGCGGCGATCAGACGCACATAGCAGCCGCTCCGGCCCCGGCGCAAGTCGCCGCGGGAGAACGCTCCGGCGCGCTCAGGCGACGGTGTTCGAGGGAGCGCCCTCGAGGAACGCCTTGACGTTGGCGGCCGCGATCGCGAGCAGCCGCCCGCGCGCTTCCACGCTGGCCCAGGCGATATGCGGGGTGATCCAACAGTTGGGCAGCGAGACCAACGCATGATCCTGCGGCGGTGGCTCGGTCGCGAGCACATCCAGATAAGCGCCGGCGATGCGGCTCTCCCGAAGCGCGCTGGCCAGGGCGCCCTCGTCGATCAGGCCCCCGCGCGCGGTGTTGATCAGCACGGCGCTCGGCTTCATCCAGCCCAGGCGCGTCGCATCGATGAGCCGTTCCGTCTCCGGCGTGAGTGGACAGTGCAAGCTGAGCATGTCCGAGCGGCGGAGCACGGCCTCGAGCTCTGCGTAGTCCACGCCAAGGGTGAGCCCGCCCCTGCTCTCGGCGCCGTGACGGGCGACGACGACCTTCATCTTGAAGGCGCGCGCGAGCTCTGCCACGCGCCGACCGATCGCCCCGTAGCCCACGATGCCGAGCGTCTTGTCGGCGAGCAAGCTTACCGGCGCGACGCTGAAGCTAAAATCCGGTTGCCGTGCCCACCCTCCTTCACGCACGGCTCGGGTGTGCGCGCCCAGCTGCTTGGTGGCCTCCAGCATCAGGCCCAGCGTGTGCTCGGCTACCGAGTCTGCACCGTAATTCGGCACGTTGGTCACGACCACGCCGCGCGCTCGCGCCGCCTGCCGATCGACGACGTTCGTGCCGGTGGCCAGCACGCCCACATAGGCGAGCTCGGGGAGCAGAGCCAGCGCGTCGGCGCCGATCAGCGTCTTGTTCGTGAGCAGGATCGCCGCACCCCGGGCCCGCTCCACCACCTGCTCGGGCGGCGTCCGCTCGTGCACAGAGAGCGAACCGAGCTCGCCGAGAGGCTCCCAGCTGAGGTCACCAGGGTTCAGCGCAAAGCCATCCAACACCACGATGCGGGGTCGAGCCATCTTCGTCACGCGCATAGATTGCCAGGTTTGTCAGGCGTCAGCCTCACAACGGAGCGATCGCCAGGTGCACGTGGTCGTGATGGTCCGCGTCGTGATCGGGCGTAATCAGCTCCCGGAACAGGCCCAAGCCGCGCAGCTGGCACACCACGCGATTCAGCACCGGAGCCTCTGGCCAGCACCCCGCGCCCCGTCCAAAGTCCTCGGAGACGCTCTGGCTCATGCGCGAAAACTTGAACCTCGCCGCATCCAGCGCCAGGCCCTGTGCGTGCAGGCTGGGACGACCCCCGCGAGTGCCTCGATTCACGTACGCGCCGTAGTGCTCGATCTCGGAGATATGCCAGGCGCTCAGCACCGGCGCCGACCAGTGCAAGGCCAGGGCGAGCCGGCAGTCACAGATCAGGCTGGGTCGGCCCTCGCTCACGTAGCGGATGCCCGCGATGTCGCCCGTGACCTTCACGGGCGTGTTCATTCGGCCGCGGGTCGCGATGCGCTCATATTTTATCCCGAGTTGATTCAGCAGCGAGAGGCAGCGCTCACCGCCCGGGATGCGGAGGCTTTGCCTCGCGCTCGGATCGTAAGCCGCTGGCGTTTGCGGGCCACCGCCAAACGCCCCCTCGTGCGCGCAGCCGAGCGCAAAGAGCAGCACCAACGCCAAACGACAGGAGGCAGTCATGGCCCGAGAAACCGTACGCCACCACCCGGGCCGGGACCAACATTTCGGCGGGAACAGCGCGGGAGATGGCGGGCAGCGCACGCCGCCCGCGCGCCGCGAGGTCAGAGCTTGGACGCTGCGAGATTGGCGAGGGCGCTGCGCTCACCCTTGGTGAGCACGATGTGGCCGACCAGCGCTTCGGCGTGCAGGCGGTTGGCGGCGTAAGTGAGGCCGTTTGTCGCGGCGTCAACGTACGGGTTGTCGATCTGAAAGGGATCGCCCGTCAGCACTATCTTCGTGCCTTCCCCGCAGCGGGTCACGATCGTCTTGACCTCGTGTGGCGTCAGGTTCTGCGCCTCGTCTACGATCACGTACTGCTGCGGCAGGCTGCGACCGCGAATGTACGTGAGCGGCTCGACTTCGATAATGCCGCTCGTCATCATTTCGTCCAGCTCCGGCAGCCCGCGGCGTTTGCCGCCGCTGAGGAGCAGGAACTCCAGGTTGTCGAAGATGGGCTTCATCCAGGGGCCGAGCTTTTCGTCGATGTCGCCCGGCAGATAGCCCAGGTCTCGCCCGAGCGGGATGATCGGACGGCTGACGAGGAGCCGCGTATACGCCCCGTGTTGCACGCAACGCTTGAGCCCCGCGGCGAGCGCCAGCAGCGTCTTTCCGGTACCCGCGGCGCCGACCAAGGTCACGAGCCGCACCGTGTCGTCGAGCAAGAGATCGAGCGCGAAGGTCTGTTCACGATTGCGGGGCCGTAGGCCCATGATGCCCTCGGTCGGGACCGACACGCGTCGGATCTTCCCATCCGCGGAGCAACGCCCGAGGCCAGTGCGCTTCTCGTCATCGGAGCTGCGCAGCATCACGCACAGATTGGGGTACAGGCGCCCGTCCTTGACCTCGATCTCCCCGGTGGTGAAGAAAGCGTCCAGCTCCGGGTGCACGAGCTCGATCATGCCCGGCTTCTGATTGTCGGGCTGCACGGACTGGTTCTGGTAGTTTGCCGTCTTTACCCCGAGCGCGTCGGCTCGGATCCGGAGGTTCGTGTCCATGGTCACGAACACCGTCGGCCTTCCGGGGTTACTGTCTCGCAGCTCGGTGGCGACCTGCAAAATGGAGTTGTCGCCGGAGGTTGGGTTCAGCGCCGAACGCAGCTCCGCGCGCCGCGTGGGGACGTAGACCGAGAGCGTTCCTCCGGAGCCGACCTGCGCCCCGTCGGCGAGCGAGCCCCCGCTCTCCTCGCGCAGCGCATCGATCAAGCGCCCGACTTCTCGTGCGTTACGCCCGCGCTCTGTCGAGTCGCGTTTGAAGCGATCAATCTCCTCGATCACATAGATCGGGATGATCAGCTCGTTATCTTCAAATTTGAAGATCGCCTGCGGGTCGTGGAGCAGAACGTTCGTGTCGAGGATGAAGATCTTGCGCATCTTGTCGGGCAATCGTTTCCTTGGATTCGAAGGCTCTTTCGATCAACTACCCGGCAAGCCTACTCGGATTGCCGGGTACTCTCAACCAAAGCTCTGCGAAGGGTCGGCATGCCGTTTTATCGCCGCCGGCGAGGCGGATGCTGAGCCACGCGTGGCACCCCGGGTAAGTTGGTGTCCGGTCATGTCGCCTGTGGCCGCATCGTCAGGGAATGCGCGCGGGTGCGGCTTGCAGAGGCGGTAGCTCCTGGACCGCGGGTTTCTTCGCCGGCGCAGGTGCGGCCGCGGGTGCCGCTGAGGGGGCCGGGCGCCTCCACCTCGATGCGGGCCGAACGGGGGCGGGGGTCGGGCGCGCGCGAGCGTCCGCTGGCCGCGCTCGTGCCGCCTCTGACCGGGTGGACGCGGGTGCGTTGGACGCTGGGCTCGGCCGCTCCGGCTGGCGCGGCGTCAACCCCGAGCGCTGCTCTGGCCGAGCCCCTGGGCAGCTGCGGAACCGCGCTTCGACCGCCGCACAGTCTTCCCCTCGCAAGCGCTCTCCTTCAGTGAGCACGCCGGGCACCATCGCGTCCCAACGAAAGACTAAGCCGCCAGCGAGTGAGACAGCGCTCGAATGGCCCGCGCCGATCAGCAGGTTGAGGTCCACGTCGACCCGCTCCCCCAGGTGCACGCCAAACGACAGCCCGGCTCGCTTGCCCACGGTCGTCTCGCTCTGGATGTCGAGCCCTTCTTCTACGAGCGCTTCGACCTCCTCGCGGGTCAAGCTGCCGTCCATCGCCGCCTGAACCGCTGCTGCGGTGGAGACCGCCTGGATCCGCGTGTCGAAGTTCAAGCCGGGGGACAGCTCGACCCAGGGCCTGAACGTGACGGAGGGGGAGGGCGAAAAGGGCAAGCCCACGCCCAGCACCAAGGGCACCGAAATGAAATTCAGCTGGCCGCTGAACAGGGCTGTCGGCACTCCTCCGATGTAAAACGCAAAGCTCGAGCCCGGCACACCGTTCGCGAAGCGATCCGCAAGCGGCAAGCTGATCAACGCGACGCCGCCCGCCGAAACCCCGCGCGCCGTCGGGCCGTCGTTCGTGTCCTGATACGTCAGGTAGTGCACACCGAACTGCGCGCTCAACACACCGCTGGTGGAGCTGAAGTTGGCGTTGTAACTCGCGAATGTAAACGCCCCGTCACCGGACACGGCCCGCCCCAACGAGAGCACGACGCTCGACGCGCGCTCGTCCCACGTCGAGATCGACGGGGCGTGCGTGTTGGGCCGCGCTTGTGCCGCGCGCGAAGCGCCCAACGCCGCGCAAAACGCCAACGTACAGGCCGCGGATGGCCGCAAGCGCCGCCCTGGACAGCAAGGCCGTTCCGCGATGTTCCGCAGCCATCGATACGCGCGCCCCGTGAGCCAACAGAACCAAACACTGTGCGCTTCAGACACCACCCTTAGCTTGACCGGATATGCATCTGAAGCCAGCATTTCTCCGTTGCCAGTAGCGTGTGCGGCAGCCCGGTCTAAAACCCGATGCGTTCACGAACGGGGAGCGTGTCGCGGTAGCCGCGCTTTTGGCCTTGATAGGTCAAAAATTCACCGAGCAGGCCGAGCGAAGCGAACTGGACCCCGGTGACGGTCATCAACACACCCAATAACAGCAGCGGGCGGTGCCCGATGCCTGCACCACCCAGCCAAAGCACGCTCAAGTACCCATTGATCAATACCCCGCCGGACACGAGCACGAGCCCGACGAGCCCGAACAAATGCATCGGGCTACGCGCGTAGCGGATGAGGAACAACACGCTCACCAGATCGAAAAAACCTCGGAGCAGGCGCTCGAGCCCGTAGCGCGATTTCCCGTATTGCCGGCTATGGTGCTTGATGGGGATCTCCCCTATCTTGAAGCCTTGCGCCGCGGCGAGCGCCGGGATGAAGCGAAACAAGTCGCCGTAGATGGGGACCGTCTCGATCACTTCTCGACGATAGGCCTTGAAGCCACAGTTCATGTCGTGCAGGTCCACGTTGGTGAGCCAGCTGACCGTGCGGTTGAAGATCTTCGACAAGATGCGGCGGTTGAGCGGGTCCCGGCGTTTGACTTTCCAACCCACCACGACGTCGAAGCCCTCGCGGACCTTTTCGATGAAACGCGGCAAGTCGTCGGGATCGTCTTGCAGGTCTGAGTCCATCATCACCAGGATCGGCGCTTGCGAGACGTTGAAGCCGGCCTTCAGCGCCATCGCTTTTCCGAAGTTGGCGCGCAGCCGCACGCCGCGGACCCGCGCGTTCTCCGCGTGCAGCTCCCCGATGCGCTGCCAGCTGTCGTCGGTGCTCCCGTCGTCCACGAAAATGAGCTCATAAGGGCCGAGGGGCCCCAGCGCCTCATGGATACGGCGTGCGAGCTCGGGCAGCGACTTACCTTCGTTGAGCCCGGGCACGACGACGGAGACGTCGGGCAGGGGGGCCGCCGAAGCCAGCGAAGTGGGTAGCGTCGAGCCGTCGACGACGGGCACATGCAACACGACTCGGCCGACTAGCATGTGTGACCCTCAGATCGCTACAATCCGCGCGCCGGAAGGTCCGCCGGTCGGTGAACAGTGGCTTGGGCGGACAACGCCAGCTGCCGCTTGGATACGGGAGGCGGGTGAGCGGACGCCCACGCCGCCACGGCCTCGCGCTCCGCGCCGTTCAGCCGAAAAGCGTCGTACACGAGGCCGTCCAGCTCCGCGCGTTCCGCGGCTCCAATGCCCGCGTTGCTCGTGCCCAGCTGTCGACCCAGGCGCCCGAGCGGCTCCCGAAGCTGAGGGAGGTCGTGAGGTAATGCGGGTAACGCGCGCAGGTGCCCGATCTTGAGCTGTGGCATGCCCTGGCGGGCGTCGCGATGCAGCGTGTAATGCAGCCAACGCAGCAGGCTCGAATTGAGCGCGCAGAGGAGCAGCGCCGCTGGCCATTCAGGGCTGGCAAAGGCGGCCAGGATCGAGTTGCGAAACCCTGAGCCGTCCGCGAAAGCAGCGATCGGGAAGCGCGCAGTCTGGCGAATCAAGAGCGCTACCTTTTGCCAATCGCTCGGCGGCCGCAGGCGCGCACCGAGCCGCGTGGCATCCCCGAACAGCTGAGGTTCGAGCGCGCGGAACTCCCCGATGTCGGCGCCCTCTCGCAGCGGCACGCTAAACGGCGCTTGCGCATGAGCCGCGCGCCGCAAGTGGGCCTGATCGTGCTGTGTGCTCTGAAAGCCTCGTTCTCCGAACGACTCGCGCGGAAAGGGTGGCAAGCGGCGCAACCGCGCGAGTAGGCCGCGTTGGACCGAGTCGAGGCCGCCGTCTTGGAGTTGCCAGATGCCTGAGCCGGGCGCTCGGATTTCAGGCGCGCGCCGTGTCGAGAGCAAGGCCATCGAGGGCTGAAATACGCCGTCGAACGCGCCGTCACCCCAGTCAGGCAGCTGTGTATCGACATCACACAAAGCGTCGTGCGCCGCGCGCGTGGGTGAATACCCTTCCAGATCGGCGACGGAGGTCGGCAGCACCAAGCCGAGCCTCCCGCCACGTCGAAGCAGCGTCGCAGAGCGGTAGACAAACAGCCCATGTAGCGTGCGGTAACGCTTGAAGGCAGGATTTGTAGCGACGTAGTACGCAGCGAGCCCGGGTTCGAGGGGTTGGGCGGCGCGGCCGACATACGCCACCCAGGGCGGGTTTCCCAGCACGGCGTCGAAGCCGGGGTTGTCGCGTTCGAAGACTTCCGGGAAGGCGACGCGCCAGTTGAACGCTCCCTGTCGCACGTGGAACGCCGGCGCCGACGCGCTAACGTCCTCACCCACCTCTCCCACGAGGGCGTCACCCGTACGCAAGGACGCGCGCAGAGCGGCGCTGGGCGCCCCGGAGGGAAGGAACAACGACAGGCTCAGGCGTGCCAGGCTGACTGCCATCGGGTTCGTGTCGACACCGCGCAATACGCAGACCACCGCGCGTCGAGCGTCCGAAAGGGTTGCTTCATCCGCACCGGGTCTGGCGATCGCTTCGGCTCTCCAAGCTTCAACCAGCGAGCCCGCTAGATAGCGCGCGGCAGTCAGCAGGAAGGCGCCAGCGCCCATGGCGGGGTCGCACACCCTGAGCTCCAAGAGGGAGCGACTGAGCGGTTGCGGCAAGGCGGCCAACACCGGTCGCAACGTGCGTTCCACCAGCTCGCCGGAGAGCGCGCGTGGTGTGTAGTGAGCTCCACTCTGGCGTCGGTGCGTGCCCGGTTGCACTACCCAGCGGCCCGCTTGCCGCACCTCCACGCGGGAATCGAAGAGGCGGGACAGGCACTGCTCCACCTGCTCGACGCTCGCTGCTCGAGCTAGCTCCGAGCCGAACGCATCCACCGTGTGTTTGCTGAGCCCCAGCTCTCTCTGCAGGCGCTTGGCACGGACCTCCGGGGGCCAACCGAGCACGCTCGACGGCTCTAGCCAGGCGCGAGGCTTGCGCAAGCGCCGCGCCGGGCTCGACAGCTGCTCGAAACGCAGCCCCAGCAGCACCTCGTGGAGCGCGCCGAGCTGTCGAACCACGCCGTCTTCTTCGAGCTGCGCTTGGCGACCGAGCTCTCGCACCCAGCTGAGCAAGTGCCGGACCAGGGCCGCGCTGAAGGCGTGCTCCCGGAGCAGGTGAAACGCCGGAGCAGGCTGCTCGAGCCAGTCGCAAGGTAGACGGAGGAGAGTGTCTACCAGGTCTACCCAGGCCTCCTCGGGCGCCTCCGAGTCGAGCCGCGCGCTGATGCCGGCGAGGTGCCCAGCGCCTCGCTCGTCGAGCAGGGCCGCGTACGCCAGCTCCACGAACAGCAGCGTCACCTCCTCGTAGACCTCCTGCGCAGAGCTCCGACAGCCCGCAGGCAACTCCCCAGCGAACCGATCCAGGCTTTCGGCGAGCTGCTCCTGCCATGCACAGCGGAGCGCGCGAGGCATGAACGCCTCGCGCGGCGCCAAGGTCGAAGCCGCGGCCTTCTTGCTACGGCCTACCAATGCCTACTTGCGCTCGGCCTCTGCCTTGGGCGTACCAAGTAACTTCGGCGTACCCAGTGCCTTGGGCGTACCGAGGTATAGCACAGCTGGGATCAGACCGATCGCCACGATCAGGAAGCCCACGATTGCGACCAAGTTTACGACGCCGTTCTCCACTTGCGAGAGCCTACTCTCGGTCCCCTGTGCGGCAAGCAAAAAAATCGGGTCGCTGACCGATGCTCCGCCCCAGCATCGACGATGGTCCGGTGGGTTTCTGTCGGCCATGCCCACCGCCATGCGGGTGATGTTAGGACTCCTGTGGTATACACTTACCCCGCACCAGGGCTCGAGGACAGATGTTGAACGAAGTCATTGCTGAGCTAGAGCAGGCGATTGAAAAAGCTCAGGCCTCGCTGAAGCGGGAGCTGGCCAAGCTGCGCACCGGGCGCGCTCACGCGGGCATGCTCGACAGCATCCGCGTGGACTACTACGGGCAGATGACCCCATTGCCTCAAATGGCGACGGTGGCGGTACCTGAGCCACGGATGTTGACCGTCAAGCCGTGGGAGAAGGACCAGGTCAAGAACGTCGAGCGCGCGCTCAGGGAGAGTGACCTGGGGTTGAACCCCCAGGTGGACGGGCTCTTGATTCGAGTTCCCATCCCTCCGTTGACGGAGGAGCGTCGGCGCGACTTGGTGAAGATCGCCAAGAAGACCGCGGAGGACTGCCGCGTCTCCGTGCGCAAGGCTCGGCACGAGGCGATCGATATGCTCGCCGAGCTGAAGAAGGAGGGCGCGGCGAGCGAAGACGACGTCGAGCGCTCTAAAAAGAAGGTGGAAGAGGCGGTGGGGGCCGCCGGTCAGTCCATTGATGGCGTGGTCCAAGCCAAGGAAAAGGAAATCCTTGCAATCTGAACTGCTTCTGATGCCTTCACGGCCGGGATGCCGTCGACGTGCAAGCCACAGAACTTCCCGTTGCTTTGGCCCGTGGCTTGTGTCGTTGCATTGGCCTTTTGGTCGGCCTATGCTGACCACGTTTTCGGAGAGTGATTTGTTTCACGACGTCTCGTCGGGGCGCCGTTTGTGGTGTTAGACGAGTAATGGCTTTGGGCAGAGTGTCAGACCAGTCCGCAGCAGTAGGACCGCTCAAGGCACGCGCGGTGGGGATCACCGACGTGGGCCTACAGCGGGATCACAACGAGGATACGTTCGCGGTCCTCGCCGAGCACGATTTATTCATCGTCGCTGATGGCATGGGCGGTCACCGTGCGGGGGACGTCGCAAGCCGGCTCGCGTCTGAGTCAATCTCCGATTTCTTTCAGCGTACGGCGGGGGAAGAGGTGACTTGGCCATTTCACTTCGACTCTGGCCTGTCGGAGAGCGAGAACCGCCTTCTGACTGCCATTCGCCTCGCAAACCGGCAGATTTACGAGCACAGCCTGAAGTCGCATGACCTTCGCGGCATGGGGACTACGGTGGTTGGCGCCTTGTTTAACCCGGACGCGCGCAAGATGTATGTGGGCCACGTGGGGGACAGCCGCGCCTACATGATTAGGGATGGGCAAATTTCGCAGCTCACGCGCGACCACTCGCTGGTCAACGATTACCTCAAGGTCATGCCGGACATGCCGGAGGACCAGCGCAGCGAGCTGCCGAAGAACGTGATCACGCGGGCCCTGGGCATGCAAGATAGCGTCGAGGTCGACCTGCTCGCGCACGACACGCGGGTGGGCGATACGTTCGTGCTGTGCTCCGACGGGCTCAGCGGGATGATTACGGACGCGGAAATTCTGCAGGTTGCAGGCCAAAAAGGCGATCTGGCCGTCGCCTGCCGGCGCTTGGCCGCTCTGGCGAACGAACACGGCGGTGAAGACAACATCACCGCCGTCTTGGTGCGCATCTTCCCGAATGACGGCATTGGCAGCGATGCTGATTCGATCGACGCCGAGCGCACCAGTGAGCGTGGCGCTCCCGGGAGCCAAAGGGCTGGCACGGCGGAAGGGCACGGCGCCGTCGAATTCTCCAAGGTGACGGAGCCCGGCACCGGGCCGAGGTAAGTCGCTCCGCGCGGTAAGTCGCTCCGCGCGGTAAGTCGCTTCGCGCGGTAAGTCGCTTCGCGCGTTCGTCGCGTGGCTTTAGCCTTCGCTAGCGCGCACCGTCGACGTAACGCTACTTCGAGCAGTTCTCGAAGATCATGCCGCCGTTGCCGATGCACTGAATGGCGGGAGAGCTCGGGTCTCGCAGGTTCGTGCAGCGCAAGCTGCGGAGCCAGACCGCCCCCGCCAGGACCTTCTCGACCTCAACGGTGCAATCGTCCTGACCGAGGGAAAAAGCCGAGGTCTGCACGTCCACGTCGACCGTGCCTGCCGTATCCGTGACCACTCCACTCGCGAAGAAGTCGCCGATGATGCCGCTCGACAGGCGCAACCGCAGGTCGTAGCTGCCCGCCGTGCTCGAGGGGGAGACGCTGCACTCCACCAGGTCGTCGCCCGCGTCCTCGAGCCGCTCGCCACGCCCATCCAGTCCGGTAATCGTGGCACGGGCGGTATCGTCGGGCAGATTGAGGGTGATTGCCGACGAGCAGGAGGCGCCCGGCCCGGTAGAGAAGCCCAACCAGAACACCGTCTGTTGTCGCGCCGGCTCGTCACCTCCGCATGCCAGGCCGCCGGCCACCGAGGCGAAAGCCAGTACACCCAAGACCACCGTGTGCCGATGCCGCAATCTGATGCTCCGTGCGTTGAGGCTCGACGTCGTGGCGAGCTTTGAGGTTATTTGCTTCTGGCCCGGACCAGCTACTTCGGGCCACTTTTGAGGTTACTTGGGGTGAGTGACGGGAATTGAACCCGCGACCTATGGAGCCACAATCCAGTGCTCTACCACTGAGCTACACCCACCATGATGTAGATCGGCCTAGCGGCCTAGCTCAATCATCGCCCACTGCTACCACAACCTACTGAGGAGCCGCGAAAAAAAAACACGGGCCCATCGATCTAGCCGCTGGTGCCTGAGGAAGACTCGGCCGGTGCGGCATTGGCGAGGTCCAGCGCCCCTCCGGCTCGCCCCTTGGAGATCGAACTAAGCCCCCGCAATTAATGAAGTAGAGGCGAAACGGGTGCGCCTCCTTCGGCGGCTCCTGCTTCACGCCGTGTCAGGGGTGGCCGTAAGCCGGGAGAGAGCGGTTCTCGCGCGGGGAGCTGCCATTGGCCAAGGCCGGTACGAAGGGGTTCGAGCGGGTATGCGTTGGAAGATCATTATCGTCAATTCGATCATCCTGGTCATCGTCGGCTTGCTCTCCTTCGTGCTCGTCAAGTTGAGCCTGGAGGACGTGCTCTCCAACCGAGTGCAACGCAAGTCCGACGCCGAACGCGCCGTGCGCTCGGCGAACATGCAGTTCGAGCTGGATAGCCTTCGGCTCGAGCGCTGGCTGGCAGCGCGAGCCACCGAAGAGGACGTGAGCTCCATCTTCGCCGGTGGCACGTCACAGGCTCGCAGCGAAAACGCGAGCCTCCAAGCCAAGCGGCTGCGCGACGCCGCGACCAAGAGCCCGGCGCTGTCGACGCTCTCGATCCCCATCGTGTTGTTCCTCGACGCGCGCGGCATCGTGATCGGTCGCAACGACTCGAGCCAGATGCGCGGTGAGGATCTCGGGCGGGCGTATCCTTCGATCGGACGCGCGCTTCAGACCGGGCAAACCAGCAGCCAGGTCTGGCTCAATCGCCAGCGCTCCGAGCAGCTTCTGGTGAGCTATGCGCCCGTGCACGCCGAGGGCGGCGCCGTCGTGGGCGTGCTCGTGGCGGGCACGCCCTTGAATGACGAGCGATTGAGCCTGATCAGCCGGTTGACGAGCGGCCAGGCGTTGACGGTGGGCGTGGTGACCGAGCAGGAGGCTGTGGAGGTGATCGCCGAGGGCACGCTGTCTGGGCAGCGGCCCGTGTTCGAAGCCGTGCGGCGCGAGAGCGTGCTCACTCGGGCGGCTTCGGCGTTGAAAGCCGGGCGGGCCATCTTCGATGACCAGTCCGCCGTGTACGCTGCAGAGCCCCTTCAAGGTTTCGAGGGCGGGAAGGTGCTCCTGGTGGCAGCGTTGGCCCACTCCCTCGTGCCGAGCGTCGCGGGCTTGCTGTGGCCGATATTTGCGGTGACCTTGCTCGGGATCTTGCTGGTCGTCGGCGGGGGCACGTTCCTCGGCAACTACATCTCCGAGCCGATATCCGAGCTGGAAGAGGGCCTGTTGTCCGTCATCAACGGCCGCACCAATCACCGCTTCGATCTCGAGCATCCAGAGCTCGGTGGGCTGGTATTTCGCATAAATTCACTGCTCAACGCGCTGATGGGTGTTCCGGAGACCGACGCGGACGGCCGCACCTCCCAGCCCCCGGGCGCCCCGTATCGCGAGGCAGAAGGGCCCTGATCGAGCTCGTCATCACGCGAGCTCACTCGACTCGCGCGGCTGCACGACTCGGTTGAACCGCTGGCGACGCGGCCTCCTCGCGACCCACCCGACCGCGCTCGCTCCGCAATGTCGCCGCCCCTTGGCCCCATCGTTCACGGAAGCACCGTGGGCTCGCGGCCGCGAAATTCCCCATCGCACTTGCTGGATTCGTGGCACTAGTACCAGCCATGTTCAGCTCTCTCGCGCATTCACGCCGGCCGCATGCCCCGGGCTGGGGCGGCGGCCGTGTTCGACGAGCACTTCCTTGAGTTGAAAGTTATGGGCCTTTTCGATCTATTCAGCAAAAAGACCGCCGGCGAGGCGAAGCCCAAGGAGGTCGGCGCGCGTGAGCTAGCCCGCCTGACTCGGGTCGTCAGCAATAAGATGTCTCAGAACTACGATCGCCAGGAGGCGATCGAGCAGCTGAGCCATATGGCGAACGTCGAGGGCGCGAAAGCGTTGCTGCGGCGCTTCGATTTCAGCATGGAGCCCTCGATCGTCGACCAGGACGAGAAAGAGGCTGCTGCGCAGGGGATCATCGGGGCAGGCATCGCCGCGTTAGAGCCCATTCACGCCTATTGCGCGCGCGCCGAGAGCCTCACCTGGCCGTTGAAGGTGCTCAGGCAAATCGTGCCGAGTGAGCAGATCGTGACCGAGTTGCTCACGTTGCTCGATCAGTTCGACACGGAGTATCTGCGCAACCCCGAGCCCAAGATTCAGCTGATCGCGTTGTTGGGTGAATACCGGACGAATGAGGTGCGCGAAGCAGTCGAGCCGTTCCTCACCGACGTGAACGAGTCGGTTCGCTTTCACGCCAGCGGCACCGTCTTTTCGATGGGCGAGATCCAGAGCGCCGAGCCGCTCGTCGAGGCCCTCGCCCAGGAAGAGTCGCTACGCGTGAAGAACCGCATCGCCCGCGGGTTGGAGCAAGCAGGCTGGGTGCTGAGTGACGAGCTTGCCAAGCGAACCGAAGCCGCGCTACCCCCTGGCTATACGCTACGCGGCAACCGAGTGGTCAGCGGCTAAGAGCCGCCGTGACGCTCAGCTCGCTCGCCCTCGCCACGACCGTTTACGCGGTGGCGAGGGGGCGAACGGCCGTCTTCCTACTCGCTGACCTGGTAGTCGAACGGAACGTAGAAGTTCCACGACACCGACAGCATTTGATTGAGCTTCAGGTCTCGGTCGTCCGAGTTCACTTGCTGGTCGGGGAAATCCCCATCGGGCCCGCCGCCGTGGTTGTCGAAGCCGCCGGTGTTCCGTGCGAACGGCACGGCGCGCCACTCGAAACCGAGCGCGTTCCAGCGGTTCACGTAGAAAGTGAAGCCGAGCCCGAACGTCGGCGCGATGGCCACGCGGCTCGCCGTGTTGAACGATTCGAAGTTAGGGACCGGAATCGGATCGCCGTTCGCATCCGAGATGCCCGAATCCCGCTCCGAGCTACAACCACCGGTCAGCGTCGAGGCTGGGCCCGAGCAGTCGGCGCGCTCGGTCAGGCCGGCGATGGCCGGACCGGCGAAGAAGTAGAGATCCGAGTCGATGTAGATGCTCTGGAACAGAGCGATCTTGCCGCGAAAGGGCACGAACGTAACCTGCGGCGCGACGATCCAATCGATGGTGCCCAGCTGGTCCTGAAAATCGTTGCCCAAATTCAATGAGGTCAACCGATTCTGCAGGTTCGGCTGAAGCGGCGGTGAAGACGTGCGACGCATGGCGTTCAGGTTCGCGCGTTGCTCGCTGACCGTTTGAATCTTCTCGACCAGGCCGGCTTCGAGCTTGAGCGGCTCCGGGCTGAACCCGCCCCAGGCGCCGATCGCCAAGAAGTCAGTGATGTTGTAGTTGATGCGTGCCCCGACCAAGATCTGCCTCAGGTACTCGTCGAGCAGGGTGAAGGTCGCGGTCGGCGCGAACTCGAGGCGCCCTTTGCGGTACAGCCTGAGCTCATGCACTGACCCGGCACCCGCGAGCGGACCCGTCACCAGGATTTCCTGGGCCTCGGCACGTTCCGGCAAGAGCAGAGCCGCACCCGAGATGGCCGCGCACGACAGGGCTCCTACCAGCCACGCCGCCAGATTCTTGCCCGGTTTTTTCCGCCCACGTGGCGTTGTCGTTTTCAGCATCGGTACGTCGCCTCGAATTACACGGTCTCGAGTCACATCGCCTCGAATCACTTGGGTAACCGATACTCAAACGAGAATGGGAAAAAGATCGCGATCCCCAGCTGCGCCTGAACGTTGTTGGTCAACTGCGTTTCTCCAACCCACGTCGCTTGGTCTTGAGGAGTATCCGAAATGACGGTGTTCTCGAGCTTGTCGTTGAAGACGTAGTCCCGCACTTCGAGCGTCGCGGCTAGCCACCGGTTGAAGAAGATGTGCAGCCCGATGCCCGCGTTGAAGGCAATGCTGGTTTCCCAATTGAAGCCGCGGTTATCGGGATCGATGACGGGGATGGGGCGCGTGGTGATCACGCCGACGCCGCCGACCACGTAGGCGTCGTACTGGAAGATGAAGTCACCGAAGCCCGAGAACTTACCGATGACGGGCGTGTAGGTGAAGTTCAGGTTCCCGTTCCAGCGGTACTCCGTGAGTGGCACGCTCACACGCGCCGCCCGGCGCGTCTGAAAGTTGAACTCGCTGTCCGAGTTGAACGGCTCGTAATAGTTGCCGCTCACGCCCACCGCGAGGACGTTCGTGATCCAGAAATTGAGCGCCAGACCAGGGCCGGAGTGCCCGACGAATTGATCGTTCAGCGGCACCTGCCAGAATGGTTGCACTTCAAAACGCCAGCGCCGGAGCACGAACAGCTGCTGCACCGCGAACACCTGTTCTCGGATGTCGCGAGCGGCCTCCTTGTCGAAGTCCAGCTTCGGACAGGCATCCGGGTCGATCTCGCAGATGCTGCCAAGGCCGGCGTCATCCTCACCTGCAGGCTTCTCCGCATCGCCCTCGGCCTCGGCCTCGTCGTCAGCCGGGGCCTCGTCACCCTCGGCAGAATCATCAGATCCCGCGCCTTCGTCTTGCCCCAATACCAGCAGCGGAGTCAGGCACACCGCTGCGGCTACCAGGAACGCGACGCCAATCTTCTTCATCGATGCCTCTTCCGCAAAGCGCACTTAGGGCAACTGCCGGGGGAATAATTGCCGGGGGAACAATTGATCGGGAGAAACTACCGGGAGAAATTGCCGGGAGAACTGCCCGCGAAACAGCCGGCAAGTTAGCCGGGGCGAGTCAAGTGCCGGAGCGAGTGGATCTCGCTCTTGTTTCGGGCCGATACGCATCGTCAGTCTATCCAAATTCCTGTGTAAATCCGGGTAGGCCCGAGAGCGGGCGGGACTATATCACGCAGAAATTCTTTGAAGCAACAGTGTTGTGCTCAGTGTTGTGGAGGTTCATGGAAGGCGCCCAACCGCGGACCTCATGCAACCTGTTCGTCACCGAGCAGAGCGTCTACGAAGCGCTGCGGCACGAACTCGTGCAGGTCGTCTGGACCTTCACCCATGCCGACGAACCTCACGGGAATGCGCAGTGAATCACAGATCCCGAGCACGACGCCGCCTTTTGCGGTGCCGTCGAGCTTGGTCAAGATGATGCCGCTGATGTTCAGCGCTTCCTTGAACTCCCGCGCCTGAGCCAGCGCGTTTTGGCCGTTCGTCGAATCGATGACCAAAAATGTCTCGTGCGGGGCGCCGCTCGACGCTTTGCCCGCACTGCGCGCGATTTTCTGCATCTCGTTCATCAGGTTCGCCTTGGTGTGCAGGCGGCCTGCGGTATCGGCCAACACTACGTCCGCGCCGACCTCTTCCGCTTTCTTGATGGCTTCGAAGAGCACGCTCGCCGGGTCTGCCCCGTCTTTGCCGTGAACGACCTCACAGCCCACACGTTTCCCCCAAATCACGAGCTGTTGCACCGCAGCTGCGCGAAACGTATCGCCCGCTGCGAGCACGCATTTTTTGCCAGCAGCTTCGAGTTGGGTCGCGAGCTTGCCGATGGTCGTCGTCTTGCCAGCGCCGTTCACCCCCACGAAAAGCACGACAGTCGGCGAGTGCCTGATGTCGAGCCCGCTGCCACCGGGGCGCTCATTGACGTTCAGCATGCGCACGGCTTCTTGCCGCAGAGCCGCCCAGACGGCGTCGGCGTTCTTCAGCTCGCCACGCTCCAGGCCGTCACGCAGGCGCGCCAGGATCGTCTGCGTCGTCGCCATGCCGACGTCGGAGGCCAATAACACCTCCTCGATCTGCTGTGCCAAGCCGGCGTCGATCTCCCGCTGCCCGCCGAGCAACGCCTTGAGCCGACCGAAGACGCCGCCTGCGTCGCGCGACCGCCCGAGCCCTCGGCGCAGCGTCGCGACGTCTGCACCCCGCGACGGCGGGGGCGGGGCTTCTTCCCGACGTTTTGCCTTTGCGTCTAGCAGCCCCCTATTGGGCACACCGGGGGCCAACGAAGGCGAGCGCACCGGAGCCACGGGCCGCTCAGCGTCTTCGACCTCGATCGACTCGGGGACGGGCTCATCCGCCTCGGCAACACCTAGCGCGGAAGGACCGCGACGCTCTGGCGCCGTGGCTCCGCTCCGCCCTGACGCTCGCCCACTCGCGTTCGGCTCGGCACGACCTATATCTCCGCGCTCACGGCCTGCCTGTTCTCCAAGCGAACGATTGCGGAAGAACAGAAAGAGGATCAGCGCGACCACGATGATCGCAACGAGTAAGTATGTTTCCATGTCGAGTGGCGCGCGAGACTATTAATCGCGCCCTATCTCACGTCAACGATTGCTTGTCGCGCGCGGCCTTATGCCCGCGGCCTGCCCCGTGTCGAAATTGCGATCGCTCACGAGTCGGGAGCACCAATATAGAGGAAGCACCGGTCGCGGGTGGCCGTGCTGCCCGATTTCGACACGCACGTCAGCGTCGGTATGCCGCGAAGCGGCGAGCGGATTGAGGTATCCGAAACCCGGCACCAGTTGAGGGGCATGAGGCACTAGTCTTCTTCGCGGCTGTCGCTTTGTTTCCCGGAGTGCCACGCAGGCTCTTGGGCGCGCAGCGCTGCTTCGAGTGTTTCGTCGACTTGCACGCCGCCGAATGCTGCGGCCTCGACCCCTTCGGCCCATTGGGCAGTCCGCAGATCCCCACGACGCAGTGCGACGTTCGCAATCTCGCCCGGCGTGGGTTCTCCCGAGCGCGCCCACGGAGGCCCCAACGCCTTCGCCCAACGAACGAGGCGGCGTAAAAGCGCTCGCCGCCGAGAGATCATTGTAATGGCGACTCGGCCTTGGGGCGGGAGAGCTCGCTCTACTTCCGTATGCAATGACGCAACCACGTGCAGCCGAGCGCCTTCGGGAAGCGGGTGCGGAAGCGCTGCGAGCTCGAAGTAGCCGCTCGCATCGGTGATGGCGACATGCGAAGGGCTGTTCGCACGCAAGCTGGGTAGGCGGGCTTCGACCCTCGCACCTGCGACGGGTACACCCTCGTGGGCATCCATGACGGTGCCGCTCCAGCCGGACACTAGGGCTCGCGGCTCTACGCGCAAGGCCGGCGCTTGGGGGACCGGCATGCGCCGCCTCTTGTTGGCTGGACGCAGCGCAGGACGCTGCAACGAGCGCAGGCAAAAGTACCCGATGGGCGCGAGCAGCACCAACCAGGGCCAACGCGCCGGAGGCCTGACGCCCGTCCCTTCCAGGCTGAGCACGAAGGGCTCACCCGGCAGCCACCACGGGTCGTCGGAGCGATAAAACAAGGTGATCTGCTGCGCTGGATCGGATGGCGGTGGAAGGTGCAGCTCCGCGCTGCCCGCCTTCAGGGGCCCGGAGCCGACGGGCCCGGCGCTGGAGAGGGCCTCCACCCAGCCGCTCGTAGGCGAGCCGGCAGGTGTCTCCGCCCACACCTGCACGAGCGTACCTGAAGCATCGGCGGACAACACCTCGGCCCTCAGCCGCACCGAGGCGACTCGCAGGGCCACGGCCTCGGCGCGAGCCGGGGCGACGCGGTCCGAGCCGGCGTGCCGCGCGACCAGCCGCGCGGGACCAGGCGCTCCGAGCTGGTCGGAGCTGATGCTGAACGCCAGGGTGTTACCTACGCGGCTCCACTCCGAGCCCTCGAGCACGCGCTCACGACCCGCGTCCGACAGGCTCAGCTCGATGCTGGGGAAGGCCTCGGCTTGGTCGGAGAAGGTGAGGTGGAGGCGCTGGGTCGGCTGATTGAGGTCGAGCTCGATCGAAGGAGCGTCGAACGCGAAGTGCACTTCGCGACGCGCCGCCTGTAGGGAGAGCTGGGCACGCGCCGGCAAATGCAACGCGCTGCCGGGGAAGGTGAGCTCGACGCTGCCCAGCTCGGAGGCTCCGCGCACCCGCGCACAGAGCTGGCCCTGTTCATCGGTGACGAACGCTGCGTCGCGGTTTGCTGCGCGACTGCCTACAGCGTCGCAGGGCGAGAGCTCGGCGCGGCTGTCACTGCTCTCGATGCTCACGTTGGCGCCTCGTACCGGGGCGCCGGTGTCGTCGAGCAGGCGCGCACGCAGCTCCTGCTGGCCATCTCCCGCCGGTATGGTCCTCGCGTCCTCGAAACGAGGTTGGGCCTGTACGGTAACGCTCACCTGGCGGGGCGCGGCCGTGCTCACCGAGGCGATGCTGACCGAGGCGATGCCGACCAGCGCTGCGACGCAGAGCCAGGGCCGACGCAGCCCGCGCCGCGCCGCTTTCGGGCTGTCTCTGCTGGTGGTCATGATGGAGCCAAGGTGGGCAGTCTGCCGGCCCTAAACCGCGTCGGCAACAGTCCGTTCTCTCGAGGCAGGCCGCGGCCCTGGCGGGGGGAGCCAGCCGTAGGTCGATGCGTACGGGAAGTCTAGTGCAACGCCTGATGGAAAGTCTGCGCCGGGTGTGGTTTCGACGGAGCTTGGGGAGGATGGCGAGCTGGCTCGCGCTGGCTCTGCTACTCACGGCAGCGTCCGCGTCGGCAGCCGATCGCTTGACCGAGCTTGCCGCCCGACTCAAGACCGACAAGGACTTCCGCGTCCGTACGCAGGCGGCGCTGGCGCTCGGCGTGTCCCAGAGCGAGCGCGCCGTCTTGCCGTTGTGCGCTGGGCTGGAGGATGAGAACCACACCGTACGCGCTGCTTCGGCGGCCGCGCTCGGTAAGCTGCGCCGCGGTGGGGTGGAATGCATCACGCGTCGGCTCGGCAGCGAGCAGCACCCCAAGGTCAAAGAGATGCTCGCCAAGGTGCTGCGCCGTTTAGAGCAGCCCGCGCCCCCCGTGATCGGGCCACAGACCCTCTACTACGTCGCGATCGGACCCACCACGAACAAGACGCCGGGTGCGGACGGGGACATCGAGACGTTGGTGCGCGATGCCCTAAACAAGGAGCTCGCCAAGGAAAAGACCCTGGCCTTGGCGCCGAGCGATGAGACCCCGGATCAGGCCGAGAAGCTGCTGGCCAAGCACAAGGGGCTGAGATCGGTGTTCATCTGGCCCAAGCTCCAGGCGAGCGACGAGTCGGGATCGCTGGTCTTCAAGCTGAGCTTTACGCTCTTTTCTTATCCCGATAAGGCCTTCAAGGGCTCCCTCGCGCAAGGCGCGAGCTTACCAGGCGGTCACAGCACTGACGCCGACGCGCTGGAACAGCTGATGGAAGCAGCAGCGCCGCTCATCGTTGCCAAATTCGTGTCCAATGTCGGGCGGCTGCAATGACGTGTCCGCCGCGCTCGATCCCGGGAAATTCGTCAGCCTGGTCGAAGGCCAAGTACTAAAAGTTCGATTGGGATTGTTTTATGGGACAAACTGTCACCGTGTCGTCCGCCCCCTCCACCTCTGAGAGACCCGTGCCGGGGCGGCCTTCGCACCGCAGCCAGCGGCGGCTCCGAAATTTTCTCCTCGATCGCCACTTCCAGCTGAAATACTCCGGATATTTGGTGGGCGTGACGTTGTTTTTGAGCGCGTCGCTCGGCCTCATCCTGTGGCACACGAGCCAAGAGCTCCTGGCTCAGACCCGTTCGTCGGTGGCCCTCGGTGAGGAGATCGTCCTGCGCGGGCAGAAGCTGCTGGCGGAGAGCGAGAAGGTCAACAGCGTCGTACGCATGAGCATCGTCGAAGCCTACGCCGACGATCCTGCCTTGCTCGAGGTGTTTCAGGGTGAAGCAGCCAAACGGGACGGCGCGCTCGAGCAAGGCCAAAAACAGCTCGAAGACAACAGTAGAGCTCTGAAATCGCAGTCCCAGGTGATCGAGCGCGAGTACGTCTTCATGGCGGTGGTGATCGTTTCGGCGCTGCTGCTCTTGGTGCTCGGGGTAGGGCTCGCGGGAGTCGTAGTGACTCACAAAGTGGCTGGCCCCGTCTTCAAGATGAAGCGGCTGCTCGGGGAGCTCGCCAAGGGCAACTTTCGGGTCGTCGCTCGTTTGCGCAAGGGTGACGAGCTGCAGTATTTCTTCGACGCCTTCAACGACGCGACAGACCAGCTGCGGCGCCGGCAGGAGGGCGAGCTGGAGCAGATCGATCTGGTGATCGACCTGCTCCGCAAAGATGAGCCCTCGGGCGACGTGCGGCTGTCCCAGGCCCAGGAGCGACTGCAAGCGCTGCGGGACAACATGCGCGGTTCGCTCGCGACCCGACCCCCGAGCGCGTGAGCAGAGATTGAAAAATAGGGCCCGGGCGCTGTAAGACGCCCGGATGCCTTACCAAGCTGCGGATGCACGCTACGAATCAATGCCCTATCAGCGTTGCGGACACAGCGGCCTGAAGCTGCCCCGCATCTCTCTCGGGCTGTGGCACAATTTTGCAGGTGTCGACGCGGAGGAAACGGCGCGTCAGATGCTCTGCAAGAGCTTCGATTTGGGGATCACCCACTTCGACCTCGCCAATAACTATGGCCCGCCTCCGGGCTCGGCGGAAGAGACGCTCGGGCGGGTACTGGGGCGGGATCTCGCGGCTCATCGAGACGAGCTGGTCATCTCGACGAAAGCCGGCTACGGGATGTGGCCCGGCCCGTACGGGGACTTCGGGTCCCGAAAGTACCTCGTCAGCAGCCTCGACCAGAGTTTGTCGCGGCTCGGTCTGGACTACGTCGACATCTTCTATCACCATCGCCCGGACACGGAGACGCCCCTCGAAGAGACCATGGGTGCGCTCGACCACGTCGTGCGCTCGGGTAAGGCCTTGTACGTTGGCCTCTCCAACTACGATCACGTGCGCACGCGGCAGGCCGCTGCGATCTTGCGTGAGCTGGGCACCCCGTGTTTGATCCACCAGCCCTCGTACAGCATCTTCAATCGCTGGGTGGAGCCGCACCTGCTCGCCGAGCTCGAGCAGCAAGGCATCGGCTGCATCGCCTTCTCGCCCCTCGCCCAGGGCCTGCTTTCGAACAAATACTTGTCGAATATCCCCGCAGATTCTCGCGCTGCCAAAGCGCACGGCTTCTTGAAGCCGAGCCAGATCGACGCCGGTACGCTCGCCAAAGTCCGAGCGCTGGACGCCGTGGCCAAGGCCCGGGGGCAGACCCTGGCCCAAATGGCCCTGGCCTGGGTCCTGCGTCAAAACGCGGTCACCTCTGCCCTGATTGGCGCGAGCCGGGTCAGCCAGATCGAAGAATGCGTTCGGGCCGTGGACAAGCTCGAATTTGGCGCCGATGAGCTCGCGAGCATCGACCGAATCGTGGCGTGACCGAGTTATCGATGCGATTTCATCGAGCCATTCCAGCCATCCGGCTCGGTGGGCACGTCGCCGGTGGTGCCGGCGCCATTCCTTGCGCGCCTGCCAGCCCTCGAGGGGGCTCACGCTCGGGCCGCGCGATCTCTCAGCTAAGCGCTTGACGTCATCGGTGGCGGGATATAGCTACGCGGAATCGTAAACGCACGCCACCTTAGCTCAGTTGGTAGAGCAACGCATTCGTAACGCGTAGGTCTCCGGTTCGAATCCGGAAGGTGGCTCGATCCTAGCGCCCGCCGGCGCGCAGCACTCGTGACGCCATTGGCAGTGTCGGTTTAGAGTGGCCATGTTTAAAAGTGGGAATGTTTAAAAGTGGTAATGTGAGCCCGCGGCAGTATCGTTACCCGACATTGGCCACGTTCGCATTCAACACGTCTGCACTCGCCTCGGCCCGCTCGGCCGTCGCTCATCTGTTTCTAGCTCCGTCGTTCCTCGCTAAGCCTGCCTTGGGGCAGGGCGCCGCACGAAGCTCGAGTTTGTAAGGTATTCTCATATGGCTTCCGATCTCGCCAGCAAGACTTGTGTCCCATGCCGTGGGGGTGTTCCGCCGCTCAGTATGGATGTCGCCAGCCGGCTCATGGAACAACTCGATGGTTGGACGTTTGAGCAAGGGCATTTGACGAAGAGTTACGCCTTTGCCGATTTCGCTGCCGCGCTGGCGTTCGTCGACAAGATCGGGGCGATCTCGGAGGAGCAAGCCCACCACCCCGACATCTACATGACGTGGGGCAAGGTGAGCGTGGAGATCTGGACGCATAAGATCGACGGCCTCACCGAGAGTGACTTCATCCTGGCCGCCAAGTTCGATGAAATACCCGTTCCGGCGCAGGCCCGCGGCGGAGCCCGAAGCGATGACGACGCCGATCCGGCAGACGACGTGGAAGTGGGTGCCCACGCCGCGGAAGAGGGCGATTTCGACGAGGCAGAGGAATTCGACGACGCCGAACGATGATCATCGTTTACGGAATCGCCGAGCGGCTGGACCCCATCAAACGGCGTCTGTCGGATGCCATCCACGGCTGCCTTCAGGCCGTCCTCGGCTTGCCTGAGGACAAACGCGCGCACCGCTTCATTCCCCTCCACAGAGATGACTTTTTCTACCCAGGCGGGCGCAGCGACGCGTACACGGTCATCGAGATCAACATGATGTCGGGGCGCACGCAGCAGACGAAGAAGGCGCTGATAATGCGCCTTTTTAGCGTGCTCGAGGCCGAGCTCGGGCTGGCTCCGATCGACGTCGAGATCACGATCAACGAGCAGCCGCCTCACTGCTGGGGATTTCGCGGGCTGACCGGAGACGAGGCACGCCTGAGTTACGAGGTGAAGATCTAGTGCTTCGGTCCTTTTGAAACGCTGGCGAGCGCTCGGGATCGCCGCGGGGGTGGCCGGCACGGCGGCTGCTACGGCTGTCTTGCTACAGCCGGAGCGCTGGGATCATTGGCGCTCGCTCTTCATCGCTCCGAGCCAGAGCCGCTTCCCAGTTCGAGGCATCGACGTCTCGCATCATCAGGGCGCTATCGATTGGCAGCGCGTGAAGGCATCGGGTCAGTCGTTTGCCTTCATCAAGGCCACCGAGGGGACCGACTTCCGAGACACTCGATTCGAAGACAACTGGCAACAGGCGCGCGCTCAGGGCGTCGTCACCGGCGCCTATCACTTTTTCACCTTCTGCTCGCCGGGCCTGGCGCAGGCAGAAAATTTTTTGGCGGTCGCGCCGCCAGACGTGCGCGTCCTGCCGCTGGCCGTGGACATCGAGTTCACCGGCAACTGCGTGGCCTGGGAGAGCATCGCGAGCATCCAGCGCGAGCTCGGCGTGTTCGTCAAACGTGTGCGTGACAGCGTCGGTCAGCGTCCGCTCTTGTACACGACGGAAGAGCTGAGGCTGACGCTGATCCCGCCCGAGCTCTACGACCACCCGTATTGGCTGCGCAGCCTCTGGGGCGAGCCGAGCGAAGAGGTGGCCTGGCAGTTTTGGCAATACAGCGCCACCGGCGCGATCCCGGGCATACGTGGCGAGGTCGACGTGAACGTCTTCGTGGGCTCGCGAGAGGCGTGGGTCGGCCTCGTCTCCGGCAGCACGACGCGGAGCTCGGGTTACGGATCCGGCAGCAAGGCTTCGAGCCACGCTGCCGCTTCTTCAACAGAGCCGAACAAGGCGCCTTGATCGGGCGCAAACGTCGAAACTAGACGCCGCAGCTGAAGTTGCTGGATGGAGTTAGTGCCGGCGACGACCGCCACTGGCTTAGCGGCAGCTTGCCAAGCCTTCATCATTGCCCCTAGCGCCTCTTGCGTCTTGGGCCCGGTCACGGCGGGGGCATGAGACAGATCGAAAATCATCCCCAGCGCAGGGCCCGCCGCGAGCCGCTGAAACAGCGAAATTTTCTCCGTGGCCAACGCCGCCCCCTGGGCGGAGTCCAGGTCGGGGCGACTCCAAACACGGCACATCGCCACCGGCCCATCGAGGTCGATGCTGTAGTTCTTGCCTTCGGCGAAGCGTCGGGTCATCGGTGGCCTGGCTTCCCTTAGATGGGCTTCACGTTCCTTACCGTACCCCAATCCCAAGTGCCAGCCCTCCCATATTCCTCGAAGCAATCGGGCAGGACTGGCCTCATTGTCCGGTGGACAGCGTGGCCGAGAAACGATGCAAGATGCCGACGCCGATAGACCGCAGGTTCGCCCCCGGCGCTGGCAGCGGATCGTTCGGCGGAAATGGAGCGTACGTGGACGAGCTCTTGTTTACCACATGGTACGCGGCAGCATAGACATCAGTATTCGGTGAGAATCGGTACAGGTAGCCCAGCGTCAACATGCGCGCGCCGAGCCCATCGGTCGAGCAAGGGCTGTCGCCAACCAGTGAGCACCTCCCGCTATCCGCTTGGCCGTAGGCGAGCCAGGCGTGGTGGCTCTGGTAGCTTTGATCGACCAAGGCGTAGAACGCGGCGCGCTGATACTGGTCGACGTTCCCTCCGACGTTGTCGTCGTTCTCGTAGAACAGGTAGTCGACGGTGGCCACGACCCGCGTCGTGAGCTCGGGCGAGAAGCTGAAGCTGTAGGCCGCGACGCCCTGCTGGCCCACGTCCTCTGAGTTGGGGTTCGAGCTCGTCCCTCCGGGAGAGCCACCGAGCAGCGACACGCCAAAATAGTCATTGTGGAGCTCGATGCCGTAGCGCAGCTCGAGCGGGCCGTTATCGTAGCTGAGCAGGCCGGAGAAGATGCCTGGGGAGATCTCCGCCAGCGCAGCCGCCGTACCGCTCAGGGGCCGCTCGGCCCGCGAGAGCTCGTTCGCCGTGTAGCTCACGCGCGCCGACAGGCCATAGAAGGTGGGGCTCCAATACTGGATGCTATTGGCATCACGCCGATAGAACGCCGCGTTCGAGCGCGGCCCTGGTCTCGACCCCGGCGCTGCGTTTTCCACATAACCCGGGCTGGACTCGAGTGCGCCGACGCCGAAGCCCGGCGAGCCGATCAACGCCGTATAGTCCGCGACAAAGCCGGCGGCGATGGGGTTGACGATGGGCAGCGACGCCCACTTGTACGGGTTGTCCCAGATGCCGAAAAAAACAGTACCCCAGCTGCCGGTCAAGCCCACTCGCGAGTTACGGCTGGCGATCGTACTCTCGGCCAGGTCGCCATCGAGGGGGACGCCGCTCTCGATCTGCCAGACCACGGCGAGCGCGTCGCCCAAGAGCCCCACCGTGCCGCGGACGCCGAGATGGCTCGTGCCTGGCGTCATGCGCAAGCGCCCCGGCTCGTCGATCCCCGTGAACGCTGCGTTCGGCACCTGCGTCGCTCCGCCGCGCCCACTCAGGGAAGTCGCTCCAGCAGTAGCGATGAGCTCGAGGTGCGGAACCAAGGTGCCGTACAGCTCTACGTCCGCCTCGAGCGCTTGGGCGGCGGCCTCTGTCGCCATCAGCACGGAGCCGAGCGCGGCGAGGGCTAACCTCTCCTTCTGGATCATCGCTCGCCTCGGAGCCACGTGTCGATTCATCACCGACGCTCAATAGCAGGCTTGTCCCGTCGCCGTCATCGACCCAGCGATCACGGCGATCACAGCGCGAGAGCGTGGGCCACTCGTCGACAAATCGCGGAGAAAAGCTGGAGAGCGCAACGCAGGCCGGCCTGGGCGAGTCATGGTTTCCGTTGTTCGGAGGCAGCCTTGGGTCTATTCTACGCTCGACCATGACCCTGACCCGCAGGCGCTTTCTGCGCCAAGCCACGCCGCTCGGCTTGGTGCCTTTTCTTCCGGCCTGCGCTGCTCTCGGGGACGCCGCCGACGAAGACCCGAGCTGTTGCAGCTCCGCGGGTGGGTCGAAGCTCTTTCAACACGGCGTGGCGAGCGGCGATCCCCTGGCCGATGCAGTCATCTTATGGACTCGGGTCACCCCTCCGGATATGGCCGCGGGCTCGAGCGGGGGGCGCGCCATCGAGGTCGAGTGGCGGGTGGCGACGGATCCCGGCATGACCCTCGTCGTGGCGATGGGCGTGAGCGAGACGAGCCCGGACCTCGACTACACGGTCAAGGTGGATGCGCCGGGGCTCAGCCCTAACACCACGTACTACTATGACTTTTCCGCGCTGGGCGGGCGCTCCCGCATGGGCAGGACCAAGACCTTGGGGAACGCCGCGTCCACGCACGTGCGCCTGGCCGTGACCTCGTGCGCCAACTATCCAGCGGGCTACTTCAACGTCTACCGGATGATCGCCGCGCGCGCAGACGTCGATCTAGTGCTGCACCTCGGGGACTATCTCTACGAATACGGCAACGGCACTCTCGGCGATGGCAGCGCCATCGGGCGCTTGCCAGCTCCCGACCGGGAGGTTGTGACGCTCGAAGACTATCGGCTGCGTCACGCCCAGTACAAGGCCGACGCGGATTTGCAAGAAGCACACCGTCAGCATCCCTTCGTGGCGATCTGGGACGATCACGAGGTGTCCAACAACGCTTACCGAGACGGTGCGGCCAATCATCAGCCGGAATCAGAGGGGGATTGGGAGCTGCGCAAGCAAAATGCCATGCGCGCTTACTTCGAGTGGATGCCGATTCGGCTCGCAGCCTCCGGTGACGTGCAGCGCATCTACCGTGAGTTTGCCTGGGGCGATCTGTTTGATCTGATCGTGCTGGACACGCGCTTTGCGGGACGCGTCGCGAGGATATCCGGCAACTGCGACGCGGCGGGCATCGGCGATCCAGCGCGCAGCCTGCTCGGGGCAGAGCAACAAGCATGGCTCTTCGATCGCCTGCGAGGCTCGAAGTCGCGCGGCGCGCGCTGGCGCCTGATCGGTCAACAGGTGATGTTCGGGCAACTGTCAGACGCCAGAGAGGGGTGTGTCACCCATCCCGATCAGTGGGACGGCTACGCTCAAAGTCGCGCGCAGGTGCTCGACCTGATCGTCACCGAGGCGATCGACAACGTGGTCATCTTGACGGGGGACGCCCACTCCTCGTGGGCCTTCGACATCAGCGAAAACCCCTTCGACGCCGCCACGTACGATCCGTCGACGGGGGAGGGCAGCAGAGCCGTGGAGTTCGTCGCGCCTGCCGTCTCCTCTCCGGGCCCGATCCTCGGTGTGGAAGAGATGCTGCAGACGCACCCGCATCTGAAGTTCGCGGACGTCACGAAGCACGGGTATGTGCTCCTGGACTTGACGCCGGAGAGAGCGCAGGCGGAGTGGTTTTTCGTGACCACGGTGAACGAGCCCCTCGCCGAGGAGCAATTCTCTGTGGCCTTCAAGACGCTGAGCGGCAAAAATCGCCTGGTGGCCGTGGCGTCCGCTTCCGCGCCGCGCGCCGGTGCGGCGGCGTTGGCGCCCGCAGACCTCACCCCGTCGGGTCCCGGTAAGCCGAGCTAGGCGGCGCTACGGGAGCGGCTCGGACGCCGTCGGCGGGATCGCGTTGAGCGCGAAGCAGTAAAATCCGCCGTAGCCGCCTGCTGCGCCGACTCGAAAATCATTGCGCGGGGCAGCGGTGCCACCGTCGATATCGACCCCCGCTTCGCAGCCATTGATGGTGTGCTCGCTGATCCAGTGGCGGCCTTCGACGTTGTTGCGCGGCCAGGAATGCCCGACGGGCACCTGACCCCCCATGCCGAAGCTGTTGCCCGGCTCGCCGCGCACGCTGGTGGAGGTCCAGTCCTGACACGTCGCCACGCGGCCGCTCTCGCGATCGTCAAACAACCGCCCGTCTTTTCCCGACCCCGTCAGCGTATCGTGATTGTCGATAGAGGTGCTCACCCGCGCGTCCTCGCCGTTTTCCCCAGTAAACATCGCCGCGAGCCGAGGCTCGGCGCCGGGCGGGCGCCCCTCGATCGGATCGGGCGGCAGCAGATCCGCGAGCTTTGGAGCGAGCCTGAAGCCTTCAAAATCGTACCAAGGTCCTTTGCCGATGCGGTCGATGGCGTCGACCCGGGCGCCGCCGAAGAGGCCGGAGGTGCTCAGAAAGGCGCGCCACACCTTCGTGTCGCCCGGATTGGACCGCTGCGCGAGCATCGAGCAGATCTCGTCGGCGCCTGCCAACCCGCCGAGGTTGCCGCCGAAGCCGTTTAGGGGATCTGGTGCGGGCGACCAGCGACCCGCGGGCAGCCCAAACAGCCCCGCCTGGCTGGTGACGAAGAAGCTGAAGAAGGGCCGTGCACCGCGCGGGCGGTTGGCGACGTAGTCGAATTCGAAGTAAGGCGTCACGTTGTCGACCGGGCCCGGGTCATTGCCGCAGGCGGCGAGGACGAAGCTCGCGCAGGCGAGCGCCGTGAGGGCCCGCAACGTGTCGTGACCACGAGGGCTGAAGGCTGTTGCACGCGCCAAGCGTGCGCACCTTAGCGCGACCCAGGACATGATGGCGGAGCTTTTGCGGACTTGCGTTCTGGCGTAGGCGGGCTCCTGTCGACGAGTCGCTGTGCCACCGAGCCGCGGCTGCCGCGCGCAGGACCACCGCTGCGCGATGACCTGCCGGTATCGCCGGCGAGCGGGAAGTTTCGCCGGCTCTGTACCTATCCGGGTTAAGCTCGTCGGCGCCGTGGGCCGTAAGCCATGGAAACCTATCGTCAGAGTCTCCGCGGGGTTTCCCTTGGATGGCATGTTGAATGGACTCCGGACAGCCTTCCGTGTATAAGCAAGCGTTTTGGTCTTGGCTTCTCCGGCGGTCACGAGGGTGAGTCGGAGCCCCGGCATTCGTACCGGCGGTGGTCTCGGGCACGAAATTGAGGTGTGAGCAGTGGCAGGCTTTAAGTTCTCGATTCGGATCGCGGCCGTGGCGCTGCTGGTGTCGGGGTTTGCGGCGTCTTGCGCGCAAATAATGGGCGATATCGACGTCATCGGTGTCGAGCAGAGCAAGGTCGAGCCGCTTGGCCCGGGGCCGAAACCCAAGATCTGTGAAGAAGGCGTGACCCAGTGCATGGGCCGCCTGTTGCAGCTGTGCACCGACGAGGGCACCGCCTGGGCCACCCTGGAAGTCTGCGCCACGCCCGCGCTGTGCGAATCGAGCGGCATCAGCACGGTCAGCGATTGCATCGACCCGGTCTGTTTGGTCGAAGAAATGAGCTGCAGCAAGGAGGGCGTGCTCCGGCTGTGCAATCTCGATCAAAACGGCTGGCAGGAGCTCGAAGCCTGCGAGACCCCCGGTCACTGCAACGCAGCCAATCGCCAGTGCCTGCCCTCTCCCTGCGAGCCTGGCGAGCGGCGCTGCAACGCAGGTGCCCTGGAGCGCTGTCAGGACGATCAGAAGGACTGGCTCTCGCTCGATACCTGCGAAACCAACCTCCTCTGTGAAGCGACGCTGGAGGCGGCGGAGTTGCTCGCGTCCACCGGTGGGATCACCGGCGCGGCCCAGCGTGAGGTAGTGCCCGAGGGCGCAGCGAATGCCGTGCTCGACGTCTCGGAGTGCTTGAACCCCGCGTGCCTCCCCGGCGAGGTGAAGTGCGACGGCTCTCGCCTCGAGCGCTGCAATGAAGGTCGCACCGCGTTCGAGCTGTCGGAGGAGTGCGCCACCACGGTGCTGTGTCAGGCGACCTTGACGTACGTCGGGCTCGGCGGCAGGCCCCGCTGCCGTCAGCCGATCTGCGTGACCGGCGAACACAGCTGCACCCCCGAGGCCGGCGTGCTGCAGGTCTGCACCGAGGGCCGCGACAGCTATGTCACGACCGAGGCCTGTATCGGTCCCGAGTTTTGCAACGCACCTGCCGCCGACGTTCCGGGCGGGCAGGGTTGCCTGGATGCGCCGTGCGAATCGGGGGAAATGCAGTGCAACGGCCCGCAGGTACAGCGCTGCCGTACCAACCGCACCGGCTTCGACGCCGTGGGCGCCCCGTGCGAGACACGCGGCCTGTGCAACGACGACGACAACAGGAGGGCTTTCTGCGAGCCGGCCGTGTGCCAGCGAGGACCGCTCAGCTCCACCGAGTTTCTGTGTCAGGGTACTTCGTTGCTGCGTTGCAACGATCAGCACACCGCCTACGAGCCCTTTGCCACGTGCGCGACGCCGGAGTTGTGTCAGGCGGGCTTCGGCTTCGAGGGCTGCCGCCCTCCGGCATGCGCCGCGAACACGTTCCAGTGCAATGGGGACTTCCTCGCGGTCTGCAACCCCGAGCGGACGGCGTTCGTAAACACCGAGCGCTGCGCCCCGGGTGAATGCAATGCCGGCGCGGGCCGCTGCGCCGATCCGTGCCTGGAGGGGACGGCTCGCTGCAACGCGCAGGGTCAGCTCGAAGAGTGCCGCAATCGCCTCGTGGGTCGCGAAATCACGGCCCGCTGCCTCAGCCAGCAGCTGTGTGACGCGACCGCGCGCACGTGCAAGCAGCCTGTGTGCACCGCCGATGGTCAACGCCGCTGCCGCGTGTCTGGCCAGAACAGCATCCTCGAAGTGTGCACGGCCGGCCGCAGCACCTTTACCGCGCTCGATACCTGCGGCCCCGGCGAGTTCTGCGACGTCAATAACGATCGCTGTGACGTCTGCGATCAAAATTCCACGTCCACGTGCGAGGGCAACAACACGCTCGTGACGTGCGCTGCCAACGGGCAGTCAGAGAATCCCGTCCCGTGTCCACAGGGCTGCCAGACACAGAACGGTGCGGACCGCTGCCGCACCTGCGCGGTGGGCAGCGCCAGTTGCGACGGCACTCAGTTGGTGGTGTGCCAGGCGGGCGCGGCGGGGGAAATTTTCCGCCGCGAGTTCTGTGATTCAGGAGCCCTTTGCCAGCAGGCGTTGGCCGAGTGCAACTCGGGGCTCAACGGCCAGGCGTGTCAGTGCAAGCCCGGCGTGTGTCTACCGAACGCCGTGACCTGCCAGGGGCGGCAGCCGGTGCGCTGCCGCGCGGATCGCACGGGGTTTGAGCCGGTCGGAGCTTTCTGTACCAACACGCTATGCGACCCGGATACCGGAACCTGCGACCTGTGCAACGTCGGGGACACGCGCTGCGCCGCCAACGGCACAATGGAGGGCTGTTCCATTGACGGCTCCCGCTTCGAAACCATTTTGCGCGCGGGCAACGCGCGCTGCCTCAGCCCCGACGGGCCTGAGCAGCGTTGCGCAGGGGGCGGTACGCCGTCGACCACGACGTGCGCGAACGGCATCTGTCTGGACGGCGTCGGCTGCGTGGAATGCGACGCAAACAATTTCGACTCCGCGTGCATCCAGACGCCCGCGGGCCCCGCTCGTACCGAGTGCGTAGGTGGTGACGAAAGCAGCGTGCCCTGCCAGAACCAATCGGGCGCGTGCTTCGTAGCGTCCTGCAACGCAAACGGCTGCAATACCCAGCCGCGCTGCACGGGTGCGTTGCCCTTTTGCGTCGCCAACGGCACGTGTGTCCAATGCCTCGCCGATGGGGATTGCGGCGCCGGCCTGATCTGCAACGCCAATCGCTGCGAGCGGCGTTGTCAGGCGAACGAGTGCAGGAACGGCCAGCTCCAGGTGTGTCAAGCCAACGGCAGGCTGGCAGAAGAGACGGCGTGCCCATTCCCGGCGCAGTGTCAGAGCGCGACTGCCTGTCGAGGCTGTAACGCCACCGACTGCCCGACAGACGCCTGCTCGGTGAGATCCTGCACTGCCACCGGGTGCTCGGCGCCAACGTCCAAATGCACAGGGACGCTGTCCGTGTGCTTGCCGCCCAGTGGGCGCTGCGTCCAGTGCGACGATGACACAGAATGCGATAACGGTATTTGCGTCAACAATAGCTGCGCACCCGCCTGCGCAGAGGCTCAAACGCAGTGCCGAGCGGGGGGGCGTGAGCAGTGCAACAACGGGAGGTTCGTTTCAGTGCCATGCGGTGCTGGCACGCCCGTGTGTACCGGCACTGGCCAGTGCGTCCAATGCAACGGCAACGTGGGCTGCAACAGAGCAGTGGGCGAGACCTGCGTGAACAACACCTGCGTCGCGCCGCCGCCGCCCGAGTGCACGGGCACCGATGCGCGCTGCGGAGCTGGTGGGCGCGAGCAGTGTGTCAACGGGAACTTCCAGAGCTCAGCGTGCGGTAACGGTGTTCCGGTGTGCATAGGCACAGGCCAGTGCGTGCAGTGCAGCGGCAACTTGGGCTGTAACGGAGCAGCGGGCGAGACCTGCGTGAACAACACTTGCGTTGCGCCGCCACCGCCACCGCCACCGCCACCGGAGTGCACGGGCGACGATGCGCGCTGCGGAGCTGCCGGCCGGGAGCGATGTGATAACGGGAGCTTCGCCTCCGATCCGTGCGGTGCTGAAGTGCCGATATGCATTGGCAACGGGCAGTGCGTGGCGTGCAATGGCGCCGTTGGGTGCGGCTTGCTGCAAACATGCGTAGACAACGCCTGCCAACCGCTCATAACGATCCCCGTCGAGATCCCCCCCGCGTTGCCCTTGCCTTGACGGACAACCGTTCTCGACGCGCGGGCGCCGTTACCGCTTGAACCGCTGGGCTCAGGCTCACTCCAGGAGGGTTCGGAAGTTGGACACCAACGAGCCCATCACTTATGAGATGAGCATACCGAAGGCTAACGGTGCTTCGATTGGCGCCCATGTGCAGCGCCAACTTGCTGAGCTGCCAGACCGTGGCGAACACGGGGGCGAGCTGTGGCAATGGCGGAGCCTGTCAGAACGGCGTTTGCTGTGGCGAGGGGACGTGTGCCCCTTCGGACAGCGCCCTGACCTGCTCAGTGGACTGTACGGTCATCGACATTAACTTGCCGATCGATCTCCTGATCGTCCCCGTAGGCTCGTCACTCGAGATCGAACACCAACACTTCGCTCGCGTGACCCATTAGACTCGCACGACATCCGCCCACTCGCCTCGAGCGATGCGGACAAAGCCGCTGCATTCGAACGGCAACAAACGCTCTCGCCTAGCACGCGTCGATCAGGAAACCGTGCGCTCGGTAAGACCGGCAAAGAACAACGCTAAAGGCTCGTGATAGTGACCGAAGATGAACCGGCGGGCAGCGATCGTTCCAGCGATAGCCCGAGCAGCGCGCTGGGTGTCGAGGCAGCGCGACTCTGGCAAGCCACCGAGCGTTGCTCCCTTCGGAGTTACCGGGGCAGCGCGATGTCTTACGCCGACTCATCAACGCCCAACAGTATCAGGGCCGCACCTGACCGCGGACTGCAGTGGTGCGTTGGGCGAGATCAATAGTCAAATCCCCGCACGCCGTCGCCTAACCCATTCGTTAGCCGCGCAGGGGGCTAAAGCGATGCGGGTTTCTGCAGCGCTTGGCGCGGCAGTTGCTCGAAGGTGGCGTCCCGGAGATCGCTATGCCGGCGTAGCTCCCCCGAGCGCTTCATGAATCTCCTTTCGCTGAGGTCGGGAAGCCGCACAGCCCCAAGCACGGCAGCCGCAAAAAAAGCGAGCACACCATCGGTTTGTCCTTGACCGGTTTTCTTAGCCGCAGGCAACGATCCCCTATACTTGGCGGAAAAAGCGCCACGTTTCGCGTCAAGTGTTTCGTGGCGAGCCTTTCATGGTCTGAGTGGCGTTGGAGCGAAATTGATGTCGCCAAGGCGCGCGGCGTGGTGCTCAGAGACGGTGAAAACTCAGGTGTATGCTGCGAGTATGAAAGCAAAGTATCGACTCACCGAGCTCAGCGACGAAGCCTTGCTGGTCAATCTAAAGCGCTGCGTCGGCAGCGAGAACGAAATCACGGCGCTCGTGTTGGCCCACCTGGCAGAGATCGACGCGCGAGGCGCCTATCGCCAGTGGGCCTGCGCCACGCTGGTGAGTTATTGCGTGTACGAGCTCAGGCTCTCGGAGGATGAAGCCCAGCGGCGCTGCCGGGCCGCGAGGGTGGCCCGCCAGTTCCCGATTCTGTTCGAGATGCTGGCCGAGGCATCCATTCACCTCACGGGCATCGTGCTGCTCGCTCCACACTTGACGCAGGAGAACCACGTGGAGCTCCTGGCGCGAGCGCGCTATCGCACCAAGCGAGAGCTCGAGAAGCTGATCGCCCAGATCGCCCCGCGCGCGGACGTGCCAAACGTCATCGAACCGCTCGGGCCCGCAGACGATGAATTCCGGCGTCCGGCACCAAGCACATATAGCTCGATGGTCTACGGCGTTGCAGGCTACGTGAGGCAACTCACACCCGGCGATGAACCCACCGAAGCGCCAAGCGCTCCGCCCCGCTGGCTGGAGGCCTCGGCCGCGGGAGAAGGCGTCGATTCGCGAAGCGTTGAAGCTGCCTCCGCGCCAGCGCTGCCTGTTCCAGACGTCAGCGCCGCGACCGCGCAACGGATCGCGCCCGATCCCGACGTGGCCTCCGCACCGGCGCGGATCGCTTCGATGCGTTACAAGGTGCAGTTCACGGCGGACCAAACCTATGTGGATCTGCTCGAGCAAGCCCGTGACCTGCTCGAGCACCAAATCCCCAACCGCGATCTCGCGGCGGTCCAGCGGCTTGCCATCCAGGCTCTCGTGGAAGCGTTGACCCGTCGCAAGTACGGCGAAAGCGATACCGGGGCGGGGCGAGGCCCGAGGCTCTCCGAGAACGCGCCCGCGGAATCGACGAATGCAGCGACATCATTCGAGAGGACTCGCTCCGAGGCGACTCCGTCCGAAGCAACTCCGTCCGAAGCAACTCCGTCCGAGACAACTCCGTCCGAGACAACTCCCCCCGTCGATTCGGCGCCGTGCTCAGCGGGCCGTCATCTGCCGGCTGCACTTCGCCGCTCCGTAGCGCAACGTGATGGCGGCCGTTGCACCTACGTCGATTCACGAGGCGTGCGCTGCAGGGAAACGGCGCGGCTCGAGTTCCACCACGTACATGCCCACGCCCGCGGCGGCCCGACCTCCGTCGACAATATCACGCTGCGCTGCCGCGCGCACAATGACCTGGCCGCGGAGCATGACTTCGGTCGACGCTTCATGGAACGAAGAAAGCGCCGTGAGCCACCGTTGACTAGCGACGCGCCGGCACAGAACGGCGAAACGCCGTGAGCCACCCGTGACTAGCGACGCGCCAGCCCAGAACGGCGAAACGCCGTGAGCCACCGTTGACTAGCGACGTGGCGGCGCGGAACGGCGAAACGCCGTGAGCCATCGGTGACTAGGGCTACTCGAGGCCGGAAGTTCGTTCCGGGTATGATCGGGGAGCCGGAACGCTCCACGGAGCTAGTGAGTCGTGCGACGCGGGCCTCTCCCTCTTCGGCTGAACATCTCTCGTCGTGTTAGCGAGAGCCGAAGCGGCGCGTGCGGAAACAACGGGCGGGGTACGCTCAGGTAATGGGCGCCCGGATGGTTCTGATGAGCGCCGCAGGCGAGGGGACCAGCGAGATCGCGGGGGTATTGGCGAGCGCACAGTCAGAAAGTGGCAAGGCGCGGTTCGAGGAAAGGCGCGTTTGGAGGGACTGAGAGATGCGCCTCGCTCTGGGCGGCCGGCAACAATCCTGTGGAGGTCCGGTGCCAACTCCTGCGAGCGACCGGATGGGAAGAAGTCGCCCGCCATTCCGGGACGTCTGGTCATGCAAGGCGCTCGCCGAGACGATGGGCCGGCGCGCTCTGCCCTTCCTGTGCCGGGCTTGATCGTGATTTGGAGTTCCACGCGCACCGCGTTGGCTCACCATTTGCTTTTTCGTCACGTCTGCCGATGCGGGCTCGGGCCCGCTCCGGTTCGCGCGATTGGCGCGCGCGGATAGGGAGCTGGCGGGGGCGACCAGGGCGCGGTCACCCTCCGTTCGCGAGGATGAGCTCCATGACGAACGACATCTCTCGCCGCCTTCTCCTCTTCCCTGCTGTGCGCCCTCTCGACCACGGTCGCCAAGGCCAAGCCCACCGAGGTCGTCGCTGCGCCGGCCGCGGCGTCCGAGCTGAGCGCGACCGAGCCGACCGAGGCAACGCCAGCCGACGCAGAGCCGGACGGCTATCGGCTCGGGGCTCACGACGAGGTCGACCTCGGTATCCTCATGTTCCTAGAGCAAGGCAACGCGATCGCCGGGGGCGTGACGTACGGGCCGTTCCGTGCCGGGCTGAGCTACGCGAGCTTCTTGTCCAATCCGTCACTCGGCGGTGTGCCCGAGGGCTTTGACCTGCGCGTCAACTACCTGCTCGGGATCAACGCGGCGTACTTCATTGGCCAGGACAGCGACCGGGGCCTCTACGTCCAGGCCGTGCTCCACGTCAAAGAACAGGGCGTCACGAACCAGGCAACGGCGCACGTGGACCTCGGTTCGCTCGCCCTCGGCGCCTCGCTCGGCTACGTGTGGAAGCTCTACGAAAGACTGTACGACAACGATCGGCACAGGGAGTGGGATACTACCTTATCCCCACCCCTCAGCTTGGGCTACTCGTGGTGAGATCACGTCACACGTTCAGTCGTCACTCGCAGGCCGTATCCCTGCTCGGCCAGCTCGACGCGGCGGGTCAGCCTCGCTCTTGAAATTCGCGCGGCGTGAGCCCCGTCCAGCGCTTTGAATGCCTTGAAGAACGCCGGTGGCTCCGTGAACCCTATCAGGTAGGCGACCTCGCTGGCCGTCAACGTGCCGCGCGCCAGATAGCGCTCGGCGAATTCTTCACGCACCTCCTTGAGCAGGTCGTTGTACCCGATCTGCTCTTGAGAGAGCCGGCGTTGCAGGCTTCGCGGGCTCATCTCGAGGCGCTTGGCGATGGCTTCTACTCCGCTATCCCCGCCGTCCATCACGCCGATCAACGCCTTTTTACCTGCGCGGCGATGCCGCTGGCAGGGCGCAGCTTGTCGATCATGCCTCGGCACTCGAGATCGAAAGAGTCACGCAGCCGTGAGTTGAACGTCGTGACGCCCACTTCGCGGAGGCCCAGAGGATCACGAGCTCGTAGCGCGGGTGCCAAAACGGGGCGTGCTGCCGTAGAATGAGAGGTGCTCCGCGTGCCGCAGCCGCACGTCGAGCGGCCGTGGCGGCGAGTTGCCTAGCTGTCGGACCGCCTTCCCCATGTTCGCCAGGTGGTAGTCCATCGCCGCGCGATAGCCGATATCATCGAGCGCGCCAGGCCACGGCAGCCAATTGATCCGCGTCGCCTGGTCGGTGACGTCCATCTCGTATCGCGCGCCGACGGTGTAGAGCCTGCTGTACTGCAACGTGCGATCGAACGCCTCGCTGGTTGCGCAGCTCATGGCGAGAGAAGATCTCGTTATCCTCGTGCCGGAAAAAGGACGCGACCCGGAGTGGGAATGCCGCGGCCCGCCGAGTTACGCTCACGGCCGTTCAGTGTTTGCCGGCTGCCCCTGGCCCTCAGGCGAGGTCGAACACCAGCACCTCGCTCGCGTCGATGCCCTCGACCCGCACGGTTTCGGCGTTGGAGAACGCCGCGCCGTCGCCGGCTTCGAGGTCGCTGCCGTTGATGCGCGCCTTGCCGCGCGCCACGTGTACCCACGCATGCCGGCCTTTGCCTAGCGCCAGCTCGGCGCGTTCTCCCGACGCGAACAGACCCGCGTGGAGCACCGCATCGGCGTTGAGCCCGATGCTGCCGTCCCGGCCGTTCGGCGATGCGACGACGCGCAAGCGCCCCTGCTTTTCCTCCTTCGAGAAGGTCTTTTGTTCGTAGCTCGGCGCCAAGCCGCTGCTGTCGGGCACGAGCCAGATCTGCAGAAAATGCACGGGTTCGGTCTTCGAGGCGTTGTATTCGCTGTGCCGGACACCGGTGCCCGCGCTCATCCGCTGGACGTCGCCGGGGACAATGACCGAGCCGGTACCCATGGAGTCCTTGTGCTCCAGGCCCCCCTCGAGGACGTACGAGATGATCTCCATGTCGCGGTGAGGATGCGTAGGGAAACCGGCTCCAGGCGCGACCCGGTCTTCGTTGATGACGCGCAGCGCCCGAAACCCCATGTGAGCGGGGTCGTGATAGTCGGCGAACGAGAACGTGTGGTGCGAGTCGAGCCAGCCGTGTCGTGCGTGGCCTCGCTCGCCTGAACGTCGAATCGAAATCATGAATGAGCCTCCTGTAGGCTCTGATATGCGGTTGGGGCTGCGTTTCCGCAATCGATAATAAATTGACTCGAATCATCTCCAAATGAGATGGTTCTGGGTGTTCGATTCGGTGACTTTGGACCAGCTCCGCGCCTTGATCCGCGTGGTGGACGAAGGGAGCTTTTCCGCAGCGGCGCGCAAGCTCTCGCGCGTGCAGTCGGCCATCAGCACGAGCATGGCCAATCTGGAGTCGCATCTCGGCATCGCCATCTGGGACCGCTCGACCCGAGTCGCGACGCTCACGCCTCAGGGGAGCCGCGTGGTCGCTGCCGCCCGGCGCGTGTTGATGGAGGTCGACACGTTGGGCCGCCTCACCTCAGGCATGGCGCTCGGCCTGGAGGCGTCGGTGTCGCTATGCGTCGACGCGCTCTTTCCGTTATCGGCGCTGATCGAGCTGTGCAGGGCGTTCGAGCGCGAGTTCGAGCATGTGGCTCTGCGCATCGACACCGAGCTCATGTCGGCGGTGTCCGCTCGCGTCCTCGCGGGCGATGCGACGCTCGGGGTGGTGAGCCCCGGCGGCGTCGCAGCAGGGCTCGAGCGCAAGGTGCTCGCGCCGATCGTGATGTTGCCGGTAGTTAGCCCAGAGCACCCGCTGGCGCAGCTGCGTGGACCCATCGGCAGAGCAGAGCTGGCAGAGGCCACTCAGATCGTGCTCTCGGAGCGCGGCGACATGAAAACGAGCGATCAGGCAGTGCTCTCGCTGCGCACCTGGCGCGTCGCCGACCTGCACACAAAACACATGCTGCTCCGCGCCGGGCTCGGTTGGGGTAACCTGCCGGCGCACGTGGCGCGCGAGGACCTCGGGGCCGGCAAGCTCAGGAGGATTCGCCCCGAAGCTTGGGCGGAAAACCAGCACACGCTCTTCCTAGCTGCCATTTATCGCAGTGATACGCCGCTGGGGCCGGCACACCGGTGGCTACTCGAGCAGCTGCCCACGCTGTGCGCGCGGGCGTCCGAGGTAGAGCTCGACGTCCTACCCCCGGCACCAAAGAAGCGGGCCTCCCGGCGCTGACGCGACGCGCGGGCGTTGGCGTTTGACCCCGCGGCGCTCTAAGCTCGACTGAGTGACAGCACCCCCGAGCATCGACAAGTCGCAGGTGCTCGCCGAGCTGCGCGCCCGCCTGGAGCGCGATTTGGCCGTGGCCGTCGAGGCGCAACGGCGCACTCAGAGCGGCGCCACGCACGAAGAGAGCCGTCCGGAAAATGACAAGGACACCCGCGCCCTCGAGTCATCGTATCTGGCACGCGGCCAAGCGCAGCGGGTGGTGGAGCTGAGCCAGGCATTGACGAGTGTGACCTTGCTCGAGCCTCGGCGCTTCGAGCCATCCAGCGCGATTTCCGTTTCGGCGCTCGTCGCGCTCGACGACGGACACCGGACGGCCTTTTATTTCATCGCGCCGGTGGGGGGCGGGCTCGAGCTCGAGGTGGACGGGCACGCCGTGCGCATTCTGACGCCGCAATCGCCGCTCGGGCGGGCGCTGCTGGGGCAGGGGCTTGGCAGTGACCTCGAGGTGCGAACCCCCCAGGGGTTGCGCGAATATAGCGTCGTCGCGCTCACCTGAAGGGTTCGGTAGGCGGTTCTCGAGTTGCCCCGAGCATGCGCGAGGCGATCGAGCCGTCACTCTTTGACGGTGACTTTGAGCATTTTAACCGGCGTCGTGGGGCGATCGCTCTTGGTGGGCGTTTTGCCGATCTTGTTCACCACATCCATCCCGTCGACCACCTTGCCAAACACCGGGTGTTTGGAGTTACCGGGAGAGAACCAGTCCAGAAATGCGTTGTGCACGGTATTGATGAAGAACTGGCTGCTGCCGCTGTTGGGGCCGGAGTTGGCCATCGACAGGGTGCCGGGCTCGTTGCTCAGCTTGGCCGTCGGGAGATGTTCGTCCTTGATGGAACCCTTGGGGCTCTGGCCCGTGCCGGCGCGGGAGCTAGTGGGATCCTTGCTATGCGGGCAGCCGAACTGGATCATGAAGTTGTCGATGACCCGGTGAAAATGCAGGCCGTCATAGAAGCCGCTCTTGGCCAGCTCGACGAAATTGCCGGCAGTAATGGGCATCTTGTCGACGAAGAGCTCGACGGTGAAGTTACCCAGGGAGGTCTCGCAAACAGCTGTGGGATTTGCCATGCGGCACCCGTATCACACCGGCCGGTGCTGTGTCTCCAGCCTCAAACAGCGCGAGCCTGTCGAAGAAATGGGCAACGCCTCAACCCTCTGGGTGAGGCGGAGCGTGGGAACGAGGCGCTCCGCCCCGGGCATTGGCGGGCTCCTACTTGCGCGCGCGGCGCATCCGTCGTTGGGCTTCTACCCAATACCGCCGGAAGCGCTCCTTCTCCGCGGGGCGCGCCACCCAATACTCGACGGCGAAGCGGATCGAGCCGTCGGGCGCGTTGCGCAAGCCGGGAATGATCCGCGCCCGCGTCATGATGGGAGCGCCCGTCGGCAGCTGCACCCCAATCTCGATGTCACGGCGGCGGTTCCATTGATCGAAGGGCAGGCGGCGCGCCGTGGCGCGGTCGGCGGCGACCTGCATGCCCCCGGGTGCTTTCTCGGTCTCGATGGAGAGATCCTTGACCTCGAGAGCCCGTTCCACTGGACCCGGGAAGGTGCCGGCCACGGCGAAGTCGGCTGGCACGTGCACGCGGAAGCAGTGGCGTTGGTTCTGATCGAAGTCCCGTGGTTTGAACGCCGCGAACTCGGGCGCATCGAACGCCGGACCCACCGCCTCACCGAGCGCGCGCCGAACTTTATGCCGGATCGCCTCTATCGACGGAGGCAAGAGCAGGAAGTCCTCAGCGCCGCACTTCAATAACTCGGTGGCAAAGTTCGCGTCTACGCCTTCAGCCAGCACCAGCAGCGGTAGGAGCGGATGCTGGCGCCGGATGCTGCAGAAGGCACTCACACTGTCCACCAACGGCGGCTCGAGCGCGATCAACAACGCCGCGAGGTGGTCAGTGCGAAACGCCTGCTCCGGGTCCTTCGGCAGGTGTTGCAGCGTCGCCACGCCATCGAGCATCGCCGCGCAGCGTTCGAACAGCTCCGCTGAAAAGCCGACCGCGCCGAGGATGCATCGATCGGGAGTTATTGCCATTCCGAGAGCCGAGGCGGCGAGAGCCGCGAGAAAATGGACGAGCGCGCCGCCACAATATCGTGGCGACAGCGCCTGCGTAACGATGCCATCAAACCCTATTGGGTGCCAACGCTGGGGGCGGGCAGGGGGCTTTCGGTGTGGGCCTGAGTGGGCAGCTTCGGCGCAGGCCCCGGCTCCAGCGGAGATGCTGCCCCGCAGCGAGCGCGGCTGTCCGCCGTTAGCTCCTCGACCCAGCGCGTCGCCTGGTGCGGCATCGTGCAGCCCATGTGGCCCGTGCACAGCTTGCTCACTCTGTGGCTCGCCACTAGCTCCGAGATGCGCGCCAGGCTCTCGCAGGTCAGCGCAGGATCGGCCTCGGTGTCGCGCGCTAGCGTCAAGCCTTGCTTGCCCATCAGGATCGAGTCCCCCGTGAACAGCACGCCGTCGAACACAAACACCATCGAGCCCGCCGTGTGACCGGGAAGAGGTAGCGCGGTCACGCTCTCTCCACCCCCCACGTCGAGCTCCACGGCATGGGTCAAGCGGTTCGAGGCTTCGACCCCCGGCACGCCGATCAGTGCCCCGAAGAGGCGCGGGACGACAGAAAGATCGCTCGCCCGGTGAGCGAGCGCTTCCGCATCGCCCTCCCCGATGTGCACCCGCGCGTTGGGGCAGCGCGCCGCAGCCGCGACATGATCAAAATGACCGTGGGTGAGAAAGATGTCGCTCACTGCGCCGAGGTCCGACCCGAGGGCTTTCAAGAGCAGCTCGAGCGCATGGCCTTCGGGATCCATCCCCGCGTCGAAGACGATGACGTGCTCGCCCACGCGGGCGGCATAGATATCCGAAAGGAAATTGCGAATCGTGAGCACCCTCGGCGTGACGGCTGCCGGGACGCCGGCGTCATCACGCTTGGCGCGAAGCGATGCTCCAGCCAGTGCGACCAAGAGGAGCAACAGCAACAGAGCGACAGTCAAACCGAATCCGAGCGAGCGGAGCCCACGCCTCATCCTCATTGTGCATGCGCCACGCTGCGCTCTCGAGCAACTCGACAGCTCGACCGACTCTCGAGCCCGGTCGCTTTGCTGCGCGCGCAGGGGTACTCATCGCCGCTCGGCCCCGACGCGATACGTCACCGAACACGGCAAATGGTCAATGGCGTCGGCGGGTTCTGGGCGCGCGCCCCAAGCGCCGTGTCGAGCACGGCCCGAGCGCGACCCCGGTCGCTGGCGTTGGCGACCGCGAGTCGTCGGCGCTGCGCGCGCGCGTGTTTCACAACGATATGCTGGCAAGCCGTGCCAAGAGCGGCGCCGCTCGAAACTCATGCAATACTCACGACGTGATGCGGACGGTAGCAGGCTTCCTCATGCTGTTGACGATCGGCGCCGGTGTCGGTTGTGGCGATGATTCCCCCGGTGCAACAGGCGGGGGCGGCGATTCGTCCGGCGCTGGTACGGGCGGTTCCAGCCCGAGCGGCGGCGGCCCTGCGGGTGGGGGAGCGGGCTCCGGCGGCGGCGCGGGCGGAGGCGGATCGAGCGCGGCCAGCGCTGGGTCGGGCGGGCAGGTCGAGCCGGTCGAGCTCGGAGCGCTGGTCATCAACGAGGTCATGTCTCAAAACGAAGGAGCCTGGATCGACGAGCTCGGCGAGGCAGACGACTGGGTCGAGCTCGTCAATCGTTCCAGCGAGAGCATCGAGCTAGGTGACTACGCCCTAGAGGACGATGCGTCGCTGCGGGTGGCGCTGCCTCTGAGGTCGCTCGCGCCAGGCCAAAGCGTGCTGCTCTGGCTCGACTCCGATCCCGAGCAAGGTGAGCTGCATCTGCCCTTCAAGCTGACCCAGGCGGGCGATCGGCTGCTGCTCACCGATCAGAGCCAGGCCGAAGTGGATAAAGTCGTGGTGCCCCCTCTGGGTGTGAACCAAACGTATGCGCGTTTCCCGAACGCAGAGGGGCCGCTGGCGCTCTGTCGATATGCCACGCCCGGGGCCACCAATGGGGAGCGCTGCGCGCCGGCGCCGCCACCTCCCACGCCGGACGACGTGCAGTTCCAGAGCTTCGGCTTTTCCCAGCCATTTCCGCCGCCTCCCAGCGGCCTCGCGTTGAGCGAGCTCGAGCTGCGGCCGATCACGGCGTCCGCGGCCTTTGTGGAGCTGGTGAATTCGGGGGCGGAGCCCGTCGCTCTGGGTGACGTGCGCGTGCGCATCAGCCCGCATGCGCCGAGCCTCCCCTGGCCGGGCATCGCGCTCGGAGCGGACATCCCGTTGCCAGCGGGCGTCACGCTGGCCCCCGGTGCGTTGCTGTCGGTGCCGGTCCCGGCGGGCGCGCTCACGGCGCTCGGGCAAGATCCGGCGTTCGAGGGCGTCGTCACGATCTTCGACGCGGCCAGCGGGGCCGCGATCGAGCGCGTCGACTTCATGCAATGGCCCGCAGGAGCGACTCTGGCGCGGAGCGAGGAAAACCGGGCGCTGTTTCGTTACTGCACCAACGCCACGCCGGGTCAGGCGAACGCCTGTGACATCTTGGCCTCGCGCGACGTCGGCGACCGCTTGCGCCACCTGCGGACGCCGGGCGACTTTGCGGCCCTTTCGCGCGGGGCAGATCAGGTGGGCATCCAATCCACCAAGTTCGTGCTCGATCTCGAGGCACCGGGGCTCGTGCATCTGCTGAGCTCGGCGCGTTGGCCTCTGCACTACACCTTCGTGCGGGAGCGCGTCTATCTAGAGCCTGAGCTCGACCGCTGCATCCCGGCCCAAAACGCCGAATTTTATCAGGGCTGGGTCGACTTCTCCGCCACCGAATATTACTCGTCGGTGGGGCGCCGCTTTCACCTCGGCACGCTGTCGCACCACGCCGGATCGAATCTGGATGCGGTAGAATACACGTTCGGTGACGCCATCACAGGCGAGCAGATGCGTGAAGCGTTCATCACCGTCATGTCTCACACCGACGATCCCGGCCGCTGGGTGATTCACGCCCAGGATGCAGAGCAAGTCACCAAGTTGCGGGGCGTCGAAGGTCGGACGCCCCTGGTCGGTCCGAACGCCCCCTTCGTCGGCGTGACCTACCAGCCGCTCACGGAGGGGCTCGCGTACGGCACGTTGAAGTTCGTACCCGCGGCAGAGCTGCTCGCGGCGAGCCTGGGCCCGCGGGTGATCGTCATCACCGACGACGTGCCCAACGACATCCCGCTCGTGGGCGGCCTCATCACCGAAGCCTTTCAGACGCCGCTGGCGCACGTGAACGTGCTCAGCCAGAATCGGGGCACTCCCAACGCGGGCCTGGTCGGGGCACGCCAGAAGCTCGCCGATCACCTCGACCAACTCGTGAAGCTGGAGGTGACGCCGGGGGGCATCGAGGTCACCCTGGCGGACCCGAGCGAGGCAGCGGCCTTCTGGGCGAGCCAGGCGCCCGCGGGGGACCCCATCAGCCCGCGCATCGACGCGAGCGTGCGGGGCGTGCAGGATCTGCAGGTCCACACCCTCGCGAGCTTACCCAGCATCGGAGCCAAGGCGGCGCAGATGGCCGAGCTCCTCGACGTCGCGGCGAGCCAGGAGGGCTGCCCCGGCGCGGCGCCCTTCATCACGCCAGAGCGCCCTTTTGCGATTCCGCTCGTGCACTATCGGGAGCACTTCACGGCGAGCGGGGCGGAGCAACTGCTCGCCGAGCTCGAGGCCCAGCCCGCCTTCTCTACCGATGCGGCGCTGCGAGCCGAAGGCCTGCGCCAAGTGCGCCAATTGATTTTGGATCAGCCGGTCGAGCCCACGCTGCTGTCGGGGGTAGAGGCCGCCGTGCTCGCGCGTTTTGGCCAAGAGCGCGTGCGTTTTCGCAGCAGCAGCAACACGGAGGACCTGCCAACCTTCAACGGGGCAGGCCTCTACACGTCAATCAGCGCCGAGCTCGGAGACCCGGAGCGGCTCGTGGCCGATGCCATGCGGACGGTGTGGGCCAGCCTCTGGAATGCTCGCGCCTACGACGAGCGCGCGTATGCTCGCATCCAGCGGGATACCCTGGCGATGGGCATCCTGGTGCACCCCGCGAGCCTGTCCGAGAAGGCCAACGGTGTCGGGGTGAGCCGCAACGTGCTGGAGCCGACGCGCGGGGATCAATACTACATCAACGCGCAGGTTGGGGAGGCGAGCGTGACGAACCCGGCCCCCGCCGTCTCGACGGAGCAGCTCGTCTACCAATGGTATCGGCAGCCGCCGGTGTTGTATCAGAGCCAGAGCAGCCTGCTCTCGGCGCTGCTCGTGCCGCCTGCGGCGGTGCTCACCGAAGCCGAGGTGACGAGCGTCGCTTGCGCGCTCTCGGCGGTCCACGATCACTTCCGCCCGCTGCTCGATCCGGCCGAAGAGAACCCATGGTTTGCCATGGAGGTGGAGTTCAAGCTGGTGGGGCCAGAGCGGCAGCTGCACCTCAAGCAAGCCCGCCCGCACTCCTTCGGCAACCCAGAGATCATTCGCGACTGCCGAGAGCTCTGAGCGCCGGTGGATTCAGGATCGGCCCGACGCGGTCGATGCGATTGGTCCAGATGACGCCGGCGAAGCCCTCCGGAATGGACCGCAAGCTCTCGCGCGTGTCAAACCCTTCGGACCACCTGCCGTCGCCCGCCACCAGCATGACCCGAGTGTGGACCGAGTCCATGCGCTCGACGAAGCGGTGCGGCCAGCCCCAGAACAGCGGCGCGTAGCGCAACGGGATGCGCATCTCGGTGTCGCGGCAGGCCGCTGGAATGTAGCCCGTCCAGCCCAGCGCAAAGTACGTGAGGGCGGCCCGGACCAGGCTCGATTTGGACATCACCCGAAACGACGGCAGCGCGTCCGCGAGCGCCTCCATCGCCGCTTTTCCTCCGTAGGCGGCGAGCCGCTCCACCCGCTCTCGCGGAAGCGTCCCCAGTAACTCCGCCATCGCCGCGCCATCCACGGCATCACCCGTCTTCATGTCGATCAGGAGCTCGCGCTCGGGAAACCGTGCCAGCACCTCGTCGAAAGACGGCATCAGCCCCACGCCCTTGCCGCGGAACGGAAACGTCTTGCCGCCGTCCGCGCTGTAGCCGAACCCCACGTCGAGCCCCTTCAGCGACTCCAGCGAGTGGGCTCGGACCGCGCCCCACCCATCCGTGCGAAACTCGACGACGTATCCTCGTTCCCGGACAGGCCCGCGATGTCAAACGTCTGCGCCAGGCCTCGGTGGGCGAGCAAGAGCGGGCGCCGCCCCGATGCGCCACAGAGCCACGATGAATTGACCGCCCAGACCACGGCCGCCAGCGCCAGCCCGACGATCGCCGCTCGCCTCCTACGCGCCACCTCTCCATCGTCGATGAGGAGGACGCGCCGGTCAAGCGCGCCTGGACGCTACGCGGTACCTGCTCGTGAGGCTTGACCCGGAGACGGCCTTGACGATGTGCGCGCGGCGCCGGCAGTCGGGCCGCCACGTCGCCCCGGGGATTTGCCGCTGATTCAAATCATGCTATCATGCATTCATGCCGGCAGAAATCAAACGCGTGGGGCTGAGCGGGCAGATCAGTGTCGGCCGCGAGCTCGCAGGCAAGCTCTTGCGTCTGGAACAACTCGAGGATGGAAGGCTGCTGCTCACGCCAGTGGTCGACGTCCCGGAGAGCCAGCTTTGGACGCTCGGCGAGCCGCATCGATCGCGCATCGAGCGCGGCCTCGAGTGGGCCGCAAAAACATTGCCAGAAGAAACGGACATCGAGGCACTCGTCAAACGCGCTGATGTGAAAGCCAAGGCTACAAAGACGCTGGAAGCGCCAAAACCCGCGCGTCGCAAGAAGCGATGATGGGGCCGTCCGCGCCCGGAAACACCGCTTGACATGGCAAAGTCCCAACGGGTGAGGCTGGACTTGAATTCACCTGCGTTCCTCGAGGTTTTTCTGCGTCTCGACGCCGCCGAGCTCGCACGAGTGGCCCAGAGCCTGGCTCGACTTCGCAGCCTCGACTGGTCGAACGTCTATGCCTCAAAAGGCCTGCACTGGGAGGCCATCGAACACCTGCAGGCACCCGACGGCAAGACCACCGTTTACAGCTTGCGACTGAGTCAAAAGGCCCGGGCGCTGGCCTATCGCGACGGCGAATTCATGCGCTTCATCTCCCTTCACCCAGACCACGACTCGGCGTACGAGTAGTCCCGGCAGGTCGAGCCCAGCGGACTGCGAGGAGCCGTCATCCCGACGAGGGCGCTAGCTCGTTCAGAGCTCGACGTCGATGTACAGGGGGTAGTGATCGGACGCAGCGTCGGCGAGCTCGCCGTCCACGCGTTCTCTGCGCACCACGCGCTCGGCCAGGGAGCGCGTCGCAAAGACGTAGTCAATGCGCACTTGGTAGTCGAGAAAACCCTCACCCAGGCGGGTCAACGCCGTCGGCGCCGCTGCCTGACCCGCCTCGCCTCGAAACAGATCGACGAGCTCGCAAGCTTCGAGCGCGGAGACGGCGCGTGTGTCGAGCGTGCCTGGACTGCCTGCGAGCGAGTGCCTGGCTCGGCGACGGGGCAACCAGCGCTCGGGCGTGTACGCGCCCACGTCATGCGGGCTGAGCGCGTTCAGATCCCCGACGATGAAGGCCGGTTCCTCACGCAGATACCGAATCAGGTGCTGGACCTCGAGCAGCCGGGCCTCACCCCCGAAGGGAGATAAATGGCCGCCGATCACCTTCAGGCGCTGGCCATCGACATCGAGCGTGGCGCTCAGCACTGCGTGCTGGACCTCGCGGCGCAGGCAGCGCGTTTCGAGCAGGCGGCCACGACGAAAGAACAGCCCGACATGAAAGCCGCTCTCGGCCTCGGCGAGCACGCCGCGCATTTGAAGCTCCGCCTCGAGGCGATAGAAGGTCTGATAACCCTGCCGCTCAAAGCCGTTGCACTCGTTCAACACCAGGATGTCGGGGCTCACCCCCAAAATGACCTGGGCCACCTTGGCGAGGCGCGCGTCGCTGGCCCCGTCGCTCCCGCCGGTCAGGATATTGTACGTCATCAGTCGCATCTGGCTCAGCAGCTCTTAGCACCCGCCATCGCGTGCAGCACGCGTGGCAAAGTGGCCACGAGCACGCATCGCCTTGAAACCCGCGGCGCGCGCGTCTACGCTCCGGCGGAGGCATGACGTGAGGGCATTGATTACGGGAGCCACCGGGCTGGTCGGGCGCGAGCTCTGCAAACACCTGACGTCGCCCGTGGTCTTGACGCGCTCGCTGGCTGACGCAAAACGATTGCTGGGGCCCAGCGTGCAGGCCTTCGAATGGCAACCGGAGACCAGCATTGCACCCGCCGCGGCCCTCGAAGGCATCGACGCGGTCTTCCATCTCGCGGGCGAGCCCGTGGCGGAAGGGCGTTGGACTCCGGAAAAGAAGCGGCGAATCAGGGACAGCCGCGTGCTCGGAACCAAGAACCTGGTCGCCGCCCTGCGTGCCAGTGCCACGCCGCCGCGCGTGCTCGTGTCGGTCTCGGCTGTCGGCTACTATGGTGACCGCGGGGATGAGGAGCTCGGGGAGGGCGCGCCCAGGGGCGAGGGATTTCTCGCCGACGTTTGCGAGGCCTGGGAAGCCGAAGCGCGGGCGGCAGAGCGACCCGGGATGCGCGTCGTGGTGGCGCGCCTCGGCTTGGTGCTGGCGGAGCGTGGCGGCGCGCTCGAGCGGATGCTCCCACCGTTTCGCATGGGGGTCGGCGGTAAGCTCGGCAACGGCCGGCAATGGATGCCCTGGGTACATATGGACGACGTGATCGGCCTGCTGTTGCATGCGGCTCGAGAGCATGCGGCGCCTGAGCAACGGCTCTCGGGGCCGTTGAACATCGCGAGCCCCAAGCCGGTGACCAACGCCGAGTTTACTCGCACGCTGGGGCACGCCTTGAGGCGCCCGGCAATTCTGTCGGTGCCGCGCGTCGCCTTGCGCGTCGCTTTCGGCGAGCTGTCCGAGGCGCTGCTCAGCTCGCAGCGGGTCATGCCGCGAGCGGCGCAGGCGACGGGCTATGGCTTCGTCTACTCCGAGCTAGCTCCCGCGTTAGCTGCCTGCGTCCGAGGCTGAGCTCAGGCGGGCTGTCGGAAGCCGAGGCCCGCGCGTTCGACTTTCACCCGGCGCCCCTTGATGGGCCCCTGTGTGAGCCGTGAAAGTGCCCGCTCGGCCACCGAGTGGCGCACGGCAACGTAAGTGAACCTGTCGTCGATCTGGATCAGACCGACGTCGCCGGCATCGATCCCGCCCTCGGCCGTAAGAGCGCCGAGCACATCCCCGGCGCGGAGCTTCTTGTCCTTGCCGCAGCGGAGCAGCAACGTGACCATGGGGGGCGACACGGGGGGGGATGTCGCGGGCGCTGCCGGCGGATCCAGCAGTGTCACCGGATAGCCTTGAAGATGCTCGATGGCGCGCAGGTGCCCGGCGTCTTCGTCCGATACCAGGCTGATCGCCAGGCCCGCGTGCCCCGATCGACCGGTGCGCCCGATGCGATGCAGATGCACCCGTGCGTCCCGCGACAACCCCAGGTTCACGATCGCCGACAGGCCAGTGATGTCCCAGCCGCGGGCTGCCACGTCCGTCGCCGCCAAAACCGAGCAGCTGCGATTGGCGAAGAGACGCATCGCGTGCTGGCGATCCCGTTGATGCAGCTCCCCGTGAATGCAGGTCGCTACCCAGCCTTTTCGGGTCAGCTCCGCGGCGACGTCATGCGCCTCCTGGCGTGTGCTCGAGAAGACCAGCGTGGACTCGGGCCGCTCGAGAGACAGCCAGGCCTCGAGCGTCGCGAGGCGACGCGCGCTGGGCACTCGGTAGAACCGCTGCTCGACGAGGCTCACTGCGCTCGGCGCCCCCGGTTCCCCGGAGGCAGCGCCCGCGGGGCTCCCGAACGGGCTCGACGGGGGCACCTCGATCAGCAGCGCCGCGCGCTGGTAGCTCTGGCTCAGTCGAATGACGCTCTCTGGGTAGGTGGCCGAGAAGAGCAGCGTTTGTCGGGCCTCGGGGGCTCGCGCTACGACGCGCGCCAGTTGCGGCTCAAAGCCCATGTCGAGCATCCGATCGGCTTCGTCGATCACCAACACGGCGAGGCGGTCGAGCACGAGGCTGTCCTTGCGCAGGTGTTCGTCGAGCCGCCCCGGAGTGCCGACGACGATATGCGCGCCCTGAGCCAGGGAGTCGCGTTGCGCGCCGAAGGGGGTGCCTCCGCACAGAACGAGCACCTTGATGTTGGGCGTGCAGCGCGCGAGGCGGCGCACCTCTTCGGCGATTTGCTCCGCGAGCTCTCGCGTGGGGCACAGCACGAGCCCCTGGGGTCGAGCGGGCGGTCCCTCGAGCTTCGCCAACATGGCGAGCCCAAAGATGGCTGTCTTGCCGCTGCCGGGTTCACCCTGGAGCAGCACGTCTTTGCCGGCGAGGATGTCCGGCAGCGCCTTGGCTTGAACGTCGGTCATGGCCACATACCCGAGCGCGTCCAGGCCCGCGAGCAGCGAGGCCGGGAGACTCAGCGCTGAAAAAGCCGTGACGGGGTGGGGCTGGACCAAGGGGCCGGCATCCTTGTCGGCATGCTGCCTCCCGGCAAGGCCTGCGTTGACAATCGGCGAGCGCCGGGGGCGACCGGGGGCCGGGGCGGCTCGTTGGGAAGCCGAGGCGGTCACACGAAGGCCGCCGCGGACGCATTTTGGGGTCTGGTATTTGTCGAGCGCCGTTTTATATGTAGGGCACCCATGGAGCCGAAAGTCGTCATGTATCGGACCCCGTACTGCCCATATTGCAGCATGGCAGCACGGCTTCTCAAACAGCATGAGGTCGCCTTCGAGGAGGTCGACGTGAGCGGCGACGACGAGCGCCGGCGTTGGCTGCTGACCGCGACGGGTCAGCGCACGGTCCCACAGATTTTCATCAATGGCCGTTCAATCGGTGGCTTCGATGAGCTGTCGGCCCTGACGCGCCGCGGTGAGCTGCCCGGTTTGCTGGCCCAGCCTCCTGTGCCCGAAGCCTGAGGTTCCGGGCGCAGCTGAGCACGCCACCTCCGTCAGCACCCCGTCCTGAGCCGTCACATCCAGGGTTGCGTGAAGAGGTGTTGCATCTGCATGCGCTCGAGCTGCGCTCGCATGGCGTCAGCGGGCGGCGCTGCCGAAAACCGCGCCACCGCCTCCAACACTCGGGGCAAGAGCTTGACGTCCCCGGCCGTGTTCAAAAAGGTCTGCGGGTGGCTGAGCACCCAATGCACGGCCAAATCGAGCTCTGCGGGGTCGGTCAAGGGCTCATACCAGGTGGGGCCCGTGTGCGGGCGTTCGCCCCAGGGCGCTCGCACTACCGCTTTGATGGTCTGTACGGCGACCTGCCGGCGCGAGCACACGTCGAGCAGCGCTCGCACGTCTGCCCAGTACGTTGGGTTCTGAGACAAGATGTAGCTGAACGGACACAGCACCGAGTCGAAGGCAAAGCGCTCGAGCGCACGCCGGTGTTGGTCGGGCGCCGCCAGCCCATGCCCGGTCACCCCGATAAAGCGCACCAGCCCCTCTTCTCGAGCCTGTATCGCCGCCTCCAGCGCGCCTCCGGGGCCGAGCGCGGTCTGCCACGCGTCGGGCTCCACCAGGTTGTGCAGCTGCAACAGGTCGACCTTGTCGACCCCGAGCCGCTCGAGCGAACGCTGGATTTCCTCCCGCGCCGGCCCCGCGAGCCGTTGCCCCGTCTTCGTCGCGAGGAAGAAGGCCTGACCGTGCCTGCCGATCCACGAACCGATGCGCAGCTCCGAGTCCCCATAGCTCGCCGCCGTGTCGATGTGGTTCACGCCCTGCTCGAGCGCGAGCGCGATGGCGGCGTCCGCCTCGGCTTGTGTCACTTGCCCAAACGCCGCGGCGCCCAGCAGCGCTCTGGAGCTCAGGTGCCCGGTCTTTCCGAAAGGTGTCTGCTCGATCATCGTTGGTTCCCGTCGCGGCCGCTCGGGGCAACCCCCGGCGGAGCGCGATTGTAGCCTGGTCCGGCGAAAATTGGATGGGCGTTTCTGCCGTGCGAGGAGCGCCCTGAGGCAGGGCCTGGCGGGCGCCAGTGACTCCTTGCTAACAATGGCCGCATGGCAGTCATCCGAGCTCACCGGGGTCACGAGCCGAGTTTTGGCGTAGGCGTATTTGTCGCGGATACGGCGACGCTGATCGGCGCGATCGAGATCGGGGACGCAGCGAGTCTTTGGTACGGCGCGGTGCTACGCGCAGACGTCGGGCGCATTGTCATCGGCGCCCGCACCAACGTTCAGGACAATGCCTGTATCCACATGACCTTTGGCGTGTCAGACGCGCTGATCGGCAGCGACGTCATCATCGGTCACAACGCCGTCGTGCACGGCGCGATCATCGAGGACGGGGCGCTGCTCGGGATGCACGCCGTGATCTTGGACAACGCTCGGCTCGGCGCCGGGTCGTGGGTGGCTGCGGGCAGCGTCGTGCCCCCGAACATGGTCATCCCGCCCGGCGTCTTGGTGCGCGGCAGCCCGGCGCAGGTGGTTCGCGACGTGCGCGACGAAGAGCGCAGCTTTGCGCGAGCCGCAGTGCAGCGCTACCTGGAGCTCGCGCGGGAGCACCAGCAGGAGCAGCTCCAGGCGGGCGTTCGTTTGCCGTAAAGCGCCGAGTCGGCGTTCAGTCCGCCCGGGTACGGTCGTTGACCAGGGCGAGTAGCTGACGTGTGTCGAACGGCTTCTCCAGGCGCTGGTTAGGCACCCCGTCGAGAAACGCACGGGCCGCAGCCGTGAACGCGCCACCCGATAGAAAGACCATGCGATTGGCCTGAGCGGGCGCGGTGCGGAGCAGCTCGTCATACAGGTCCATGCCCGTCATTTGCGGCATCATGAGGTCACAGATGATGATGTCGAACTCCTCCCCCCGGCTGATGCGCTCGAGCGCCGCGGCGGCAGCCGAGGTCAGCACCACCTCGTGGTCGAGGGCCAAGGTCCTGCCGATCGCCGTGGCTATCATCGGCTCGTCGTCCACGACCAGCACGCGCCCGCGCCGCGTCGCCTTGCTTACGGCGGGGCCAGGCTCCGGCAACGTCTCCTTTTGTGAGTGGGCCGGAGGCAACGAGACCCGGAAGACCGAGCCCCTTCCACGCTCGCTCTCGACCTCCAGCTCGCCGCCGAGGGCCCTCACGATGCGATGACAGATCGACAGGCCGAGGCCGGTGCCTACTCCCACGGGTTTGGTGGTGTAGAACGCGTCGAAGATGCGCGTCAGGTTCTCCGGAGCGATGCCCTCACCGGTGTCTCTGACCTCCACCACCACGCGCCCGGCGGCGTTCCGCCGCGTCGAGACCCGGATTTCATTGTGCTCGGCGTCACCCTCACGGATGGCCTGAGCAGCGTTCACGATCAGGTTCAGAAAGACTTGACCGAGCCGAGATTCGTTCGCCTGCACCAGCGGGACATTGAAGTATTCTTTGACCAGGCGAGCGCGGTGACGGATCTCGTTGTGAGCCATGCGCAGGGATGACTCGAGGATGCGCTGCACGTCGACGGCGCCCTTGTGCTCCTCGTCCGTGGCGCGGGAGAATATCTTGAGATCGCGCACGATATGTCTCAGCTTGTCCGCGCTCTCCCGCGCGTCCCGCAGCTCCGCGAACACCTCATGCAGGGCAGCCTTGGCGTCCAGCTCTCCCGCCGCGATCGTCAGATCCCTCGCCATCAGGTCGAGGTTTGCGACGATCGCGGCGAGCGGGTTGTTGATCTCGTGCGCCACGCCGGCCGCCAGCGTACCCACGGACGCCATGCGGTCGGAGATCAAGAGCTGCTCCTGCATCTTCTTCTGCTCTGCCCTGAGCGCCGCTTCGCGCAGCTCGCGCTCGATGGCGGGGCACAGGCGGACGAGGCTCTGTTTGAGCACATAGTCATGCGCCCCGCTCCGCATCGCGGCCACCGCGGCTTCCTCGCCCACCGTGCCGGACACGATGATGAATGGCAGATCCACACCGAAGGCCTTTACCAGGCTCAGCGCCTCGGGCGCGGAGAACTGCGGCATCGCGTAGTCGGAGAGGACGAGCTCCCAACGGGATCGCTCGAGCGCCGCTACGAGGTCCTCCTTCGTGTCCACTCGCTCGGAGACCACGCGATAACCCCCGCGCGCGAGCTCTCGCAGCACGAGCTCTGCGTCATCGGGTGAGTCCTCCACCAAGAGCACGTGGATCGGCCCACGTATGGCGGTAGCGCGCTGCAGATCGGGAGAGCACTCGCCGACGCCCTCTAGGCTGTCAGACATCGTCCGCTTCCAGAGTGAAGAAGAAGCTCGCGCCAGAGCCGGGCTGCGCGTCCGCCCAGACACGGCCGCCGTGCCGTGAGACGATGCGTTGGACCAGCGCGAGGCCGACGCCCGTGCCCTCGAACTCGGACTGCTTGTGCAGGCGCTGAAAGGGTGAAAACAGGCGGGTCGCATGGGCCATGGCAAACCCGACGCCGTCATCTCGGAGGCAGAACGTCCTATGGCCAGCGCCCGCAGGCCTGCAAAAGCTGATCTCCGCCTGGGCTTTCTTTGCGGTGAACTTCCAGGCGTTCGCGCACAGCTGCTCGAGGGCGCGGCTCGCCAGGCTCGCGTCCGCGTTCGCAAACAGGTCCTCGCCAATCGTCACGCGGACCTTCCGCTCCGGTTGCCCTGTCTGAAGCGCCTCGAAGATCTTTCGCGCCATGGCGCCGAGGTCGACCGAGGAGCGGCAGAGGGGAGCGCGCTGGATGTGGGAAAGCTCGAGCAGACCATCGATCAGCGTGGCCATGCGCAGAGCGCCGGCCCTGAGGCGATCCAGGTAGTGTTTGCCTTGGCTATCCAGAGCGCCCGCGTAGTCGCTCGACAGCGCCTGGCTGAAACCATCGATCGCGCGCAGCGGCGCGCGCAGGTCGTGCGCGATCGAATAGTTGAACGCCTCGAGCTCGCGCTTGGCGCTTTCGAGCTCGGCGCTGCGTTCGCGAACGAGAAGCGTCAGCTCGAGGTCTCGCCCGCCTACTTCGGCGGGAGCGCGAACGCGACCCAGCTCGTGCACACACAAATGGATGTAGCGGAGCGCGCCATCTTCGGCGAGCATCGGGGAGTTGACGAGCAGCGCGAGCAACTCTGCGCTCTCGCCCGGCAGCTCATCGGGGGCAGCGTCTGAGCTTCGGAGCTCGAGCGTGTTGGTCGATTTGGTGCTCTGCACACGCTCGAGTGATGCAGCGAGGCCCGCAGCGTCGCTGCCCCGAATGGGGGAACCGCCTCGCGCGAAGAGCTCGAGAACGCCACGCCCCAGGACGGCGGCGCGCTCGTTCCCCGTGGCCGCGAGATAAGCGTCGCTCGCGGCGGCGATGGTGAAGCGGGGAGCGTCGGGACACAAGACGAGGCTTCGGCTCGAGCTCTGCTCGAAAAGCAGCCGGTAGTCGACTTCCGTTAGTCCAGATACGGCTCCCGCCGACTGGGCCGCTCCGGCATTCCCCCGGGACACTCCTGCTTAGTATATCGTCTCGGGGCTGAGCGGGCTACCTCTCGTCGCGCGCTAGCGGTTCCGCTGAGAAAGGCCCGCGTTTTCGCACGTATCGCCGCCCGCCGACACGTAGGCAAAGCTGCCCGAGCCCGCCACGCTGACGGTCGCTCGCGCCTCGTTGGCACTTATGCTGGGCTCGAGGCGACCGTTGCCATTCGAGGGGGGAATATCGGCGTGCGGACTTACAAGATCCTGGTTGCCGACGACTCGAACATCGAAGCCGAACGGATCAGGCGCTCGCTCGAGTCGCTGCCGGGCGCTGAGGTTACCGTGGTCGAGGATGGGACCGGAGCCGTGCGGGCATCAAAGAGCACGCGCTTCGACCTCGTGCTGTGCGACTTCGAGATGCCCGGGCTCAATGGCTTGCAGGTAGTCAGGTTCTTGCGCTCGACCTGGTCGCGGCTGGAGCTGCCGATCCTGATGCTGACGGTTCGAGACGACGTCCAGACCAAGGTGCTCAGCCTGAGGCAAGGCGCCAATGATTACGTGACCAAGCCGGTCGAGCCAGAGGAGCTCCTGGCGCGTGTTCAGGCGCAGCTCGATCTGAAGGTCGCGGTCGAAGAAAACATCAAGGCGCGCATGCAGATCCTGGAAGCCCGCAAGCTCGAGACCATCGGCAGGCTCGCGGCAGGGTTGGCGCACGAGCTGAATACGCCGGCGCAATTTGCCGCCGACAACCTGGTGTTCCTGGAGAAGGTCTTTAACGGCAGCTCCGAGCTGCTGGCTCGGACGCGTGATGAGGTGGCGGCTCTGTCGCCGGAGGAGCACCCCTGGGCTCGAGAGTTTCTCGATTTCTGGCGAGACAAGCACCTCAGCTACTTGCTCGGCGAGGCCCCGAAGGCGCTCCAAGAGTCGCTCAGCGGCGTGCTGCGCATGTCCAGGATCGTCAAAGAGTTGAAGGAGTTTGCCGGGCTCTCGGAGAAGCCGTGGGGGCTCTCGGATCTCAACCGCGCCCTCGAAAATACAATCGCGGTCTCGCGCCAACTCTGGTCCAGCGTGGCAGAGGTGAGCTTCGACCTCGATCCCGCTCTACCCCAGATATCATGCGACGTTGCGGCCTTGAAACAGGCCTTCTTCCACATCTTGATCTCCGCGGTGGAGGGCACGGCGGCGAGCGCGTCTAATCCGCCCAGGGCCATCATCAGGCTCGTCATCAAGAGTGTCAGGAGCGAGGCCGGCGTGGAGATTCGGTTTCACACTGCTAACTGCGGTTTGACCATCTCGCCGCAGATGTTCGATGCGCTGGCGGCAACGGAACCAACGGGTGTGGGGTTGGGTCACGGCCTCGCCGTCGCCCATTCCGTGGTCGTGGGGCAGCATCGCGGGCAACTCAGCTGTGAGTCGCCGGTCGGCCTGGGCACGACCTTTTTGGTTCGCTTGCCCGAAGGGCTCTCGGGCACGGTGAGCAGACTTACCGAGGCTGCGCTCGCTCGGTGAGGATGCGGTGCAGGATGCGGCCGAACTCGGCCATGCTCTGCGGCTTCAACACTACCTCGGCGGCGCCGAGCTCGGTCGCGAGCCGTTGGTCTTCAGGGCGCAGATAACCGGAGCTCATCACCACCACGATGTCCTTGCGCAGCGCCATGATTTCCCGCACCAGCGTGAGGCCTGACACGCCCGGCATGGAGAAGTCGCTGATCACCGCGTCGAAGTCGTAGGGGCGCGAACGGAAGGCCTCGAGCGCCTGCGACGAGTCGCTGAAACCCGTCACGTCATATCCCAGGCGGCTGAGCCAACGCGTCGCCAACACGACCAACGGCTCCTCGTCGTCGACGTACAGGACGCGTACACCCCTGCCTAGAGCCGGCGCAGCTCGGGGCAAAGGAGCCTGCTCCGGAGCCTCCACGCGAGCCTCGGGTAGATAGATGTTGAAGCGGCTGCCTCGGCCCGGCTTGCTCGTGACGGAAATCACGCCGTCGTGGCTCTTGACGATGCCGTGCACGACAGACAGCCCCAGGCCGGTACCTTGCCCCGTAGGTTTGGTCGTAAAAAACGGCTCGAAGATGCGCTCCGCCGTGGCTGGGTCCATGCCGCACCCCGTGTCGGCCACGGACAGGCGGACGTAGCGCTCGCAGCTGGGATTGCCGACGCCGATCAGGTCGTCGTGGCTCCTCGGCACCGGCTCGACCGTCACGTCGATCGCGCCCCGCTCACCGAGAGCATACGCCGCGTTGTTGCCGAGGTTCATGATCACCTGATGCATCTGCGCTGGGTCGACGTAAACCAGCGGCGACTCGGGGTCGAGCTGGCTGCGGATGACGATCTGCGGGGAGAGCGTGGCGCGCAGCGAGCGCAGCGCCTCGAGCACGACGGGGCCGAGCGATCCCACTTTACGCTCGGGCTCCTGGTGCCGGCTGAAGGTGAGGATCCGGCGCACCAGCTCCACCGCGCGCAGGCCCGCTTCCTGAATGGCCAGCAAGCTGTCTTTGGTCGAGCGCTCTTCCTCGATGTCGGTCAGAGCCAGAAATGCGTGCCCCGTAATGGCCGTCAGGATGTTGTTGAAGTCGTGCGCGATGCCTCCCGCGAGCGTACCGAGCGATTGGATGCGCTGCGCTTGGCGCAGCTCTCCTTCGAGCTTCTGACGTTCCTCCTCCGCCCGCTGGCGGTCGGTCACGTCGTGGGCCATCGACAGATAGCCGACGACCTGATTGGAGCTGTCGCGCAAGGGCGCGTGGAACCAGTCGCACACCAGGCGCTGCCCGTCTTTTCTCACGTTTTCGTGCGTGCCTCGCGCGCCGCCGGCGTCGCTCTTCAGGACCTCTTCGCAGAGCGGGTCGGAGAGGGCGTCAGGGCCGGAGAAGACAGAAAGCTCGTTCCAGCGCCGACCGATGGCCTCCTGTGCGCTCCAGCCAAAAATGCGCTCCGCCGCGCCGTTCCACTCCCTCACCGTCAGGTCACGATCCCAGACGATGTAGCCGAGCGGCATCTGGCTCACGTGAAACGTCAGGCGCTGATTGGCGTCCCTGAGATCGTGGAGCACTCGCTCATGCTCCCGCTCGGCCTCGGCCCGGGTGAGCGCGATCGACGCCAGGTGGGTCGCCGCATCCACCCACGCGCATTCCTCCGGCGTAGGACCGCGCTTGTCCAAAAAGTACATGGCCAGCGTACCGAGCACGTCAGAGCCCGGAGACAGGATTGGAGTCGACCAGCAAGCCACGAGTCCCTGGTCGAGGAAGGGCTGTCGATACTTTAACCAGTACGGGTGGGCCTCGATGTCGGTGACGATCACTCGCTCACGACGAAATGCGGCGGCTCCGCACGACCCGGCGTCATGCCCAATGGGCATGCCGTCGATATACTGCCGTAGCTCGGGGACCAAGCGGCGCGACGCTCCGTGGCGAAGCTGCAAAGCTTGCCGGTCCAGGACCAAGATGGAACACAACATCCCCTCCGCCTGGTGCTCCACCAAGCTGACGATGCTGAGCAGCAGCTCCGAAAGGCTCGCACCGCTGGCGATGCGCTCGAGGATCTCCCATTGGCCGAACCCAAATTGGCCGGTGGCGAAGCGGCCGGACTCGATCGGCTCGCCCGATCGAGCGGCGCTGGGTGCGCTCTCAGTCATGGATCACGTGGGGCACGTGCGCTGTAGAGTCGCGAACGCCGCCTAGGAAACAGCGGCAACGCTCCCGGCGCCGCCACGCCAGTAGCCAAGACTGCCCCCCTTCGCTTCCCTCCATCAGCCCCGGGCCGAGGCTCGCACAAAAGCCCGGTAGTGACCATACTTAGCGTGCGCCAAGGTATCCCCGGACCGGGTTGATGGGCATTTGCCCGGCATGGGCTGCGGGAAAGTCGCAATTTTACGAGAGGCGCCCAGGCCTGTCCGAGGCCGATGGCGGGGGTAAGAGCGCGCCGAATTTTCGAGCTCAACGGCTACAGACGGCGAGGACCTGCTTCATGTCGGTGCTGCCGAGGAGCACCTTCTCGATGCCGTCTTGGAGGAGCGTGGTCATGCCGTTTTGCATGGAAAGGCTGCGAATTTCGTCCACGGGCGCGCGCCGCTGGATGGCCCGCTTCAGGCCCTCGTCCGTGACCAACAACTCGTGGATGCCCAGGCGCCCTTTGTAGCCCGACTTATTGCAGGCGTCGCAACCCACCGGCCGCCAGAGCCGCAGGTCCGGCCCGTCTTGCCGATCGAGCAGCGCCTGAAACTGAGCGCTCCCGTAATTCCTTGCCATGTCCTCAATCTCGGTGGCGGGCGCGACGTAGGGCTCGCGACACTGCTTGCAGAGCGAGCGCGCCAGCCGTTGTGCGATCACCCCGAGTAACGCGTCCGAGAAGCTGAACGGGTCGAGCCCCATGTCCATCAGCCGGGTCACGGTCTCGGCGGCGCTGTTCGTGTGCAAGGTCGAGAGCACGAGATGGCCGGTGAGCGACGCCTCGATGGCCGTACCTGCGGTCTCTGGGTCCCGCATCTCACCGACCATGATCACGTCCGGATCGGCGCGCAGGAACGCGCGCATCGCAGCGGCGAAGGTAAAGCCTATCTTGGCGTTGACCTGGACCTGGCGGAGCCCAGGTTGGGTGATTTCGACGGGGTCTTCGGCGGTCCAGATCTTCATGTCGATCGTATTGATGAAGCCGAGCGCGGAGTGCAGCGTCGTGGTCTTGCCCGAGCCCGTCGGCCCTACGCACAAGATGAGCCCGTGGGGCTGAGTCATGATGCGCCGCAGCTCGGCCAGATTGCGGGCGCCGAGCCCCATCTGATCGAGGGGCAGCGGCTTCGACGCCGCCAGGATCCTGAGCACGATGTCTTCGTTGCCGTTGGCCGTAGGAATCGTCGCGACGCGGAGCTCGATCTGGCGTTCACCGACGCGAAAGCGGATCTTCCCGTCCTGTGGCTTGCGGCGTTCGGTCACGTCGAGCTGGGCCATGATCTTGCAGCGCGCCACCAGCGGCATGCGGTAGGCGGCTGGGATGCTCTGGTAGAGCACGCAATCGCCGTCGATGCGGAAGCGCACGCTCGTGTTGCGCTCGCGACCGTTCGGCTCGATGTGGATGTCCGAGGCGCCGCGCCGGTAGGCGTCGATGATGATCTGGTTGGCCAACTTGATGATGGCGTTGTCGCTCTCCTTGACCAGGGTGGCCTCGGCGACCTCAGCGTCCAGATCGACGTTCGGCTCACCGTCGGCGAGGCCCTTGAGGATGTCGCCCATCTCGGTCTCTTTGCTCTTCGAGTCGAGCTGGTCGAGATAGGTCGGGATGTACTTGTCGAGCTGAGAGCGCGTGACGACGATCTCGCTCAGCTGCTTCTTGGTGTGTATGCGCACCTGGTCGATGGTGTCCACCGCCAGCGGGTCGCTCATGGCGACCGTGATCGAGCGAGCGTCGGACTCGACGGGCAGGATGCGGTGCTTTTCGATGAACGAGCGCTCAAGCTCGGCGATGGCGTCCAAGTTGATAGAACACTTCTCCAGGTCCACGAACGGTAGCTGGAACTTCCGAGCCAGTGCCATCGCCAGATCGACCTCGGAGATGACCTTCATGTCGACGAGGATCTGCCCGATGCGCTTGCCCCCGCGTTTGCGCTGCTCGGCCAGAGCGAATTCGATGTCTTCGGCCTTGGCCAGGCCGGCTTCGATCAATACCTCACCGATGCGCGTGCCCTTGCGCCGTTGCAAGCTCTGCGCTTGCTCCAGGGCGGAGGCGTCGATGCGCGAGCTCTCGAGCAGAATTTGGCCGATCGGAGTGCGCTCTCCGCTCTGCTGCGTGGAGAGGCCCGTCGCCAGCGCGGCTGCCCCGAGGCGCCCGTCCCTGACGAGCATCGCCCCGAGCGGCTCGTTGATTTCGCGCAAGTTGACGCCGTGGTTGTAGAAGAATATTTCGCGGAACGGCGACTTGGGCTCGGCGGGTCGGGCATAAAATCCCACCGAGCCAGGCACCTCCGGCTCGGTGGGGTCGACGAGGAAGGTCTTGCCACCGCTGACGTGGATCTTCAGGGATGCCCTGCGCTCCGTGGGCCGCGGGGGCGGCTCACCCGGGGCGCGATGAAAGCCGAGGTAACCGACCTGCTCGGCAGCAAAGCGCGCCTTCTCCTTAGTATCGCGGGCCAGCGCCAGGCTGATGTCCGCCACCATTGGCGAGAAGCGGCTCAGGTGGCCGACGTGAGTTTGCCCGTTCATCAGAACCAGGCTCACCTCCGCCATGGACGGAGCAAAATTTCGTTCGGGTAGCATGGGAGTGTGAGAAGAGCGCCTCTAAGAGTGAAGCTCCGGTCGGAGATCTGCGCCGGGCGAACGATCGCCCCCGTCGCTCATGGCCGGGGACTCGCCGGCAACGACGACGCGGTTGCGCCCGGCGACTTTAGCCTCGTACATGGCGTGATCCGCGCGGTCCACCAGCACCTCGAGCTCCTCACCCGGTCGATAGACGGCGACGCCGAGCGAGGCCGAGATCCCGATCGTCTTGCCCTCGAAGTGGATGGGCAGCTCCGCGATCGCGGCGCGCAGGCGCTCGGAGAGCACCTCTGCGCCTTCCCGGTCGGTGTTAGTCAACGCGACCACGAACTCCTCCCCGCCCCAACGCGCGGCCATGTCGGAGGTGCGAAGGGAGCGCGTGAGCAGCGCGCCTAGCCCGGACAACACCTGATCACCCGCCATGTGCCCGTGTCCGTCATTGATGGCTTTGAAGTGATCGACGTCGAGCAAGATCATGCTGAGCGGCAGCTCGTAGCGGCGGGAGCGAGCGATCTCCACGCGGCAGAGCTCGACGAACGCTCGGCGGTTGCGCAGCGCGGTCAGCGAATCGATGGTGGCCAGCCGCTGTTGCTCATCCATTAGCGCGGCGATGCGCACGGGCCCCCCGAGCTCGCGCGCCACGAGCGCCACCAGATGCGGCGTATCGCGTTCGTCGGCCGAGCCCGGGGCAAGGGCGAGCTGCCCGAGCTCGACGCCGCCGAAGAGCACGCTGCACACCACCGGGGGTGGACCATCGTTTTCCGACCCGGGGTCCTCGTCGACAACCCTGAGGGCCACGCTGTCATTTGCCACGCCGAGCGCGGCGCGCGCCTGCCGTTCCGCCGCTTCGGCGTTGCCGGGGTGGTGATGCAACGCAAAGTGGTGCGGCGAGTGCGTGGACAGAGCCAACCAACGGTAGTGAATCACCTGCGCCAGAAACTGGGCGAATAGGTCAAAGAGGCGGTCGAATGAGCCGGACGCAGAGAGTGATCTCACCTCTGCCGCGATCACGGACTCGAACAGAGCCGCGTCCAGATAGCGAGCGATGCGCTCGCGAATGTCGACCCCGCCTCCTCCGAGCTGGATGAAAAAGCCGTCCTCGCTCTGCGTCTTGACCACGGCTCGGGTCAACATCCGCACCAGCTCCCCCATCCGACCCTTGCGCACATAGCCAAATGCGCCGGCGCGCTCGGCCCAGAAGCGATGCCTTGGATCATCGTCGTCGCCGCGCAAGATCACGGGTACGTCGGCTGTGGCAGGCTCGGTGCGGAGCAGCCGGCACAGCTGGATGCCCGAAATCCCAGGCATCCAAAAGTCCGCGACGACGGCGGCGGGAGGCGCCGAGAGGGCGAGATCGGCGCCGTTCATCGGATCGGCGGCGCCTTCCACCGCATAGCCTTGCGCGCTCAGGCGGCGGACCATGACCTCGCGAGAGGTCTCCGTAACGTCGATTAGAATGATCCTAGATTGTCCCAACCTCACCCCACTGCCTCGATCAACGGCGTTCGTCCCGGAACGTTAAAGCGAGCGCCGCATCGAGCCTGGTGAGCAGGAGCCTGGCCGCTGGGTCGAGCAGGTTCTGCCAGGGTGATTTGGGCGACAGGCTGCGGCGGTGTCGATGTACTAAGGGCAGCATGCGTCCTGCTTCGCGCCTACTCGGCTGTGTCTTGAGCGCCCTCCTCGGCTCCAGTTGCTCTCGCCCTACCGCGCAGGTTCGCGAGCCTTCGGGGGCGCCCATTGGCCCCCCCACGAGCGCAGCGCAGCCTACCGCGTCGCTGACGGGCGCCGCGCCCCAGCTGGTGGTGGCCTTGATATATGACCAATTGGGCAGCGACACGTTGCTCGAGCACCTCGATTGGCTCGATCCAAAAGGAGCGATCCGCCAGGCTATCGAGCGCGGAATTTTTCTCGAGCGCAGCGTGTACCCCTACGCCAATACTTTGACGGCCCCGGGACACGTGACGATCCACACGGGCGTGCTGCCGAGTCAGAGCGGCATCGACGGCAACTCGACCTGGGACGCAAGCAAGGCCCAGGCGGTGGCTGCCATAGACGACCCGCCGCACCTGGTGTTTGGGCGCGAGGCAGAGAGCGCGTCGGCGGGTCCTGCCCGACTGAGAGTCGCTACGGTCGCCGACGCGCTCAAGGCACATACGCGCGGCGCGGCCAAGGTCATCTCGCTGTCGCTGAAGGATCGCTCCGCTATCCTCTCCGTCGGCAAGGGCGCCGATCTCGTGCTCTGGTACGACGCGAAGCTCGGTGTGTTTACCAGCTCCTCCGCGTGGGGGTCAGCGCTGCCCGCCTGGCTCGCTGCGTATCAGGCCCGACACGCCCTGAGCGAGCTCCTCACGCCGTGGGCCGCGCTGTGGCCGGAGCGGTATCTCGCTCGGCTCGGTCCCGATGACGCTCCGGGGGAAGGGGACCTCGGGGGCTTTGGGACCACCTTCCCGCATCTCTTCGATAAAGTGGACCGGCCGCTCCAGCTGCTGAGTTGCACGCCGATGTTGAGCGAGTACCTGGTGGCCTTGACGGATGCGGCCGTACGCGAAAGCGGGCTCGGTCGGGACGCCGTGCCCGACCTCGTCGCCCTCTCGATCTCGGGCACCGACTGCGCGGGGCATGTGTTTGGCCCAGGATCGTGGGAGTACGTGGACCATCTGGTGCGCGCCGATCGCGCTGCGGGCGCATGGCTCGAGCGCCTGGAGCGAGAGATGTCGATCGCGGTGCTCATCACCTCCGACCACGGCGTCGCACGCCTCCCGGAGCGCGAAGCGGCCCCCGCCGGGCGGGTCTTTCCGGAGCAGATACGAGATCGGCTGGAGGCCGCGCTCAGCGCGGAGCTCGGTGCTGGCCCGTGGGTGGCCGGGGTGCTCAGCCCGTTCGTGTATTTGACCGCCCGTGCCCACCGGCGCCCCGACGCCGCAAGCGTGCTCGATCGGGCGCTGCGCATCATGCTCGCCGAGGTGGGGATGCGAGCCGTCTGGCCGTTGTCCAGCGTGCGGGCCTTTGCGCATGGCACCGATCCCTTGCTGCGCTCGCTCTCGGCCAGCGTGACCCCGGACAACAGCGCCGATCTGATGTTTTTGACGCTGCCGAATTACCCGCTCGATCTGCGGGACCCGCTCGCGAAGGGAACCAACCACGGCACCCCCTACGACTACGATCGACAAGTGCCGGTGCTTGCGTGGGGAGCAGCGGTGCCTCATCGGCGCCAGGCCGAGCCCGTCGACCAGCTGCAGGTGGCGGCCACGCTCGCGCACTTACTTGGAGTGCCGGGCCCCGCCACCGCCGAGCCCCAGCCCTTGTTCTAACGCTTCGGGGAGCGCGGATCCGGCAGGCCGCTCACGTGCCTTTGCCCCCTCTCGCGGTACTCCGGTAAGAACTCCCGAAAGCGCGCCCGGCGAACCTCCTCCGGCGGTAGCTCGAACGGCTTTGGCCGGGTCTCGAGCAAGGCCGCTTCATCCACGCTGTCGATCAGATCTGAGCTCAAGTACCGCTCGGCATATTGACGGTAGACACCCGAGGTGACGAAATGATCCAGCAGCAAGGGATCGAGGTGGTTGTCGCGCTTCATCAGGGCCATGATCCGCATCGTCTCGCTGAGCTTCTTGCCGGGCTTGTAGGGTCGATCCGCGGCCGTCAAGGCTTCGAACACGTCGGCGATGGCGAGCACGCGCGCAGGGATCGACATGTCGCTCGCGAACAGGCCTTTGGGGTAACCGTTGCCATCCATTCGCTCGTGGTGGCCGCCCGCGTACTCGGGCACGCGCCGCAGGTTCGGGGGGAAGGGGAGCGCCTCTAGCATACGGATGGTCTGCACCATGTGGCCGTTGATGACGAGGCGCTCCTCATGGCTCAACGTGCCGCGCGAGATGCAGAGCTGGTCGACCTCCTCGGCCGACAGCAGGGGCACGCGCCGCGCGCCTTCCAGATAGCTGCGCGTGGCGATGTTGCGGATGACGGCTTGCTTCTCGGGCGAGAGGAACTCCCCACCGACGTTCGCGACCTCGAGCAGACTGAGCTCGAGGTCGAGCTGCGCCACGAGCCGGAGGTAAGCGTCCTCCAGGCTCAGGCGTTCCCAGGGGCGCTCCGCCACGGTTTCCAGGTAGCTGATCTTGGCGTCCCGCTTGAGCAGCTCGAAGCGCGTGCGCACGGCCCGTAAGCGATCGTAAACGCACTCGAGCTTGGTCGCCTTATCCATCAGATGCGTCGGCGTCGCGACCTTGCCGCAGTCGTGGAGCCAAGCCGCGATGCGCAGCTCGTACCACTCCTCGTCGTTGAGGTCGAAGCTGGCGAACGGCCCGGTCTTGGTCTGACACAAAGATCGCGTTAGCATCTCCGCGAGCACCGGCACCCGCTCGCAATGTGCGCCCGTGTAGGGCGACTCCGCGTCAATCGCACCGGCGATCATGACGATAAAGGACTCGAGCAGCTGGCGCTGAGCATCGAGCAAGCTCCGATTGTCGATGGCGATGCCGGCCTGTGCCGCGAGCGCCTCGACGATCAGCTGGTCTTCGCTACCAAAGGGCACCACGCGGCCCGTCTCTGGGTCCTTGGCGTTGATCAGCTGCAGCACCCCGAGCACCAGGCCTTCGCTGTTTCGGAGCGGGATGGTCAGAAACGAAATGGAGCGGTAGCCGTGGCGGCGATCGAACGCGACCGTGCCCGAGAAGTCGAACCCCTCTGCGGCGTAGGCGTCCCGTATATTTACGGACTGATTTTCGCACGCCGCGAAGCTCGCGACGTTATTGTGATTGGGCTGCCCCGTGGCGGGATCGCGCATGGGCACCGGTGGCAGATTCAACTGGCGCCCTGTCGTGCCCCCCAGGCTGAGGTTCAGCGAGGAGTTGTGCAGGATGGCAAAACACAGCTCGTTTTGGTCGTTCTTCAGGTACAGCGTGCCGCCATCGGCGTGGCATAGCTGCTGGGCCTCGACCAATATGGTCTCGATCAGTCGTTCGCGATTCCGCTCGGAAGAAAGGGAGAGGCCCGTGCGGTGCAAGAGCGCGGCGCGATGCAGCCGCCGCCTCGTGACCTCCGCGTCGGCAGGCTCGGTGTAGATCTCGTGTAGGGTCGCAGGCGCGGCAGAGCGGGGCAAGGTCTGCATTTTGACAGAGAACCTCGCGTACGATACGGCCGCTGGCGGCGCCCGAGTACGCATCGATCGTTGCGGCCCCTCGCCGACGCTTCGGATTTGCCAGCGTCGTTGGCGACGATGTCGCACGGAGCCGAGCATGCCGCCTCTCGCGTCCCCCCCGGAGCGCCGTGTCTGCCGGATAGCGGGCCGATAGCGGTTCGACGGTGGAAGCCGAGATCTTCGCGGGCCGTCACGCTTTTCGAGATGTGACCCATCCGTGAGTCGTTCGGCGGCGCTCGCGGGTCGCATCGCACATCGGCGGGCGGGTCGCGGCGTCGGCTCGCGGCGGCCGTGTTTTCCCTCGGCCGCCATGCTACTCCCCTACCCGCGATGCCCCGCGACGTTCGCCCACGCCCCACGTTTGCTCAGCCCGACCGCCTGCCGCTCGAGGGAGAGCCGAGCAGATGACCAATAATGATAAGACCGCCTTGGTGGTCCTCGCCGCCGGTGCCGAGGAAATGGAGGTCAGCATCATCGTCGACGTGCTGCGCCGCGGTGGTGTGAAGGTGACCTTGGCAGGGCTCGCGGGCGCTGCGCCCGTCACCTGCAGCCGCGGGCTGCGCTTGGTGCCTGACGTCGCCTTGGGTGATATCGCTGGGAACTTCGACGTGGTCGTGCTGCCCGGTGGGGCGCAGGGCGCGGAGAACTTGGCGGGCTCTCCGCTCGTGGGCAGGCATTTGAAAAACCAGTGGCAGCGCGGGCGCCTGGTCGCCGCCATCTGCGCTGCGCCGATCGCGCTGTTGCGCCACGAAATCGGCCTGGGTGAGATCATCACCAGCCATCCCAGCGTGTCGGAGGCTCTGCGGGGTGCTTACGTGCTGTCTTCTGAGCGCGTGGTCGAGTCCGGGTCATTGATCACGAGTCAGGGCCCGGGCACGAGCTTCGAGTTTGCCCTCGCCCTGGTTCGCCGCTTGCGCGGGAGTGAGGTCGAGCGCACGGTCGCCGAACCCCTGCTCCTGCCTTGAACCTGGTTCCATATTGAATGAGGCCGCCCCCGACGATCTCGGCCATCTGCTATGTCGCGCTGCGCTTCCAGTCCTCACCGTAGCAACTACGGTTCCGGGCTGGTTCTCGCGCGACTACGCATCTGGCTCGAGCTTGTCGGGGGTTCGAGTGGTGGCGTTGTAGAACGCCCGAGCGCAGCGGGTACCGTGCGCCCATCGCGACGGTTGCGTCGTCGCCTTCAGCGGTGGGGGGGCTTGGGGCCGCTCGAGAGGTGGTTGCTTTGGGGGTCGTAGAAGCGCCAGGGGCGCTCTGCCCAGGCTCCGGCGTAGTCGATGCCCACTCGCGGCGAGCGCGCCACTTTGCAGCGCGCGCCGTCGCTCAGAAAGAGGGGCGGAGCCGTCATGTCGGCGCCGTATAGCGCCCGGTCGATGCCAAAGGCGCGGCATACCTTGCCGGGCCCGTTGGTGAGCTCCTTGCGCGTGACCGCCATACCGCGCCGCGCGGCCATCAACTCCACACCTTCTACCGGCTCGACCGCACGGATCAGCACGGCATGCGGCGCGTGGATCGCGGTCGTGACGAGGTTAATATGCCAATGCATGCCATACACGAAGAACACATAGGCATGACCTGGTGGCCCAAACATGGCCTCGGTGCGCGCCGTTCGGCGGCCGCCGAAAGAATGAGCAGCGCGGTCCTCGGGCCCGCGGTAAGCTTCCGCCTCGACGATGCGCCCTACCACACGCCCCTCGAGTGTGTCGTGAACGAGGTGCTTACCGATGCAGTCTCGCGCTACCCTGAGCACGGTGCGCGCATAGAAGTCGCGGGGTAGCGGGATATGCTGCAGCATGGCGTGGCTTCGGAGCGATGGATAGCTCGGCGATGGCTCCTCCAAAAGGAGCTTCGCGCTTGAGCGACACGAGCGAACCCGGCGGTGACGGCTCGCGCCGGACCGTGCTGATCGTTGTTTGGGTCATCTCTACCTGGTTCCTTTCGCTCTTTGCGCTGGCTCTCGGGCGCGCCTGGCTGCTCGAAGAAATCGTCAGCCAAGCAGCGCGGCGTGGAGTCGTGCTCAGCGATTGCAAGCTCGACCTCGGCCTGCGTAGCATCGGGCTGGACGCTTGCGCCGTGAGCTCGGGCGCCGACATTCACGTGCGGGGTTGGCCCTTGGCGGGCGTGTCGGTAAGTGGTCGGGTCGAGCGCATCGACGTGCGGCTCGCAGGGCTCTCGGTGGAGCGCGTTCAAATTCGTGGCGCAGAGCTCAGCCTGTTCGGGGAACCGCGCCTCGGCGAGCTGTTTCGCTCCGGAGCAGCGGGGTCCTCTCCAGGCTTGCCGGTGGACGTCGAGCGCAGCGCCGTGAGCTGGTCGCTGGATGCGAACGCAACGCCGACGCTGCTCATGTCGGAGCTCGGCTATAGCGCGGATACGCTGCGCCTGAGCTCCAGGTTCGAGGTCGTCCGCCGCGCGCAGGGGCAATTGTCGCTCGGACCCGAAGGTCTCGAGGTGACGCTCGGCGATCCATCCCAGCCGGAAGTGCGTTTCGTCGTGCGGGTCATACCGGCAGCCGAGCGCGCCGAGCTCAGCCTGGACTTGCGCCGGCTTCCGCTCAGGAGCCTGGAAGGCCCGTGGCTGCGGCTGACCGATACGCTGCGGCCGATCGAGCTCGACGGGCGCATCTTCGGTGTGCTGCCGCTTGGCCTCTCGACGACCACTCCTGGAGGAGATGTCTACCTCACCTTACATGGTCTGCAGTTTCCGGTGCCACGCGAGCTCGACGGGCTGGTTTACGGGAGCCCTCCCAAGTTTTCTGGCAAGTTCACCGCGGGCAGAGCCATGAACACCCTCACGTTTGCAGACTCGACCTTCCTGACGGGCGAGCTCGCGATGAAGGGGACTGCCGAGGTCGAGCTGCGAGGAGCTGGGCTCGCGTTCAATGCGCGGATGAGCGGGCCGCTGCCTTGCCGCGCCATCGCCGAATCGGCGGCACGAGCTCATGTGGGCAGCCTGCTCGCAACGCTGGCGGGGCGTATCGCGAGGCGCGTTCTCTCAGGTTCTGTTCAGGTCGCCGCGGCGCTCGAAGGGCACACATCGGAGCTGGATCGAGCTCAGGTCCTGACCTCCATTGGTGTGGGCTGCGGTCTCGAGCGGGGGCTCGAGCCGCGCCTGCCGGCGCCGCTGCTGGAGGTTCTGCCGAAGCAGGTCCGAGACCGGCTGCCGGCGCTCGATCAGCCCCCGAAACCGGGCCGTTTGCCGAAGAAGCGTCGGGCGCGGACGCTGGAGTCCCCTCCAACGTCGGAGCCGGAGCCAACATTGGCAGACTGACGACGAGCTGCCGGCCTTTCAGTCGGCGCGCGGGGTGATAGGAGCCATCTCGGGGATGCGCTCAAGTGAACCTCCTCGGCACCGTTCCTTCGGATCGGAGGTCCAATGGGGGAAAAAGTGCAAAGTCGAGCTTCGTTACCGGCGTCTCTAGTAGACGAGCTGGTCGTGGCATCCACGGAGTCGATATCGCTCGTGGATGGGTTAGTTCAAGACGCAGCCCGCGCGCTATTTGCTACCTACGGGGTCAAGCTCGAGCTCGATGGCAGCCCGGTCGCGAAGACGCTGCAGTCGGTACAGATGATCAGCATGATCGGGTTCTCGTCACAGGCGCTCAGCGGGTCGCTGCTCCTGGCGTTGCCGGACGCGATCGTCGATCGTACGCTGCCCGCCCCGGACGCGAGCTTGGCCGATTGGAGCGGCGAGCTCGCTAACCAGTTGCTCGGGCGCCTAAAGAACCAGCTGCTCAAATACCAGGTGGTGATCAACCTGAGCTTGCCGGTCGTCGTGTCCGGCGCAGGCTTCAGCTTACCATCCAAGACGCGGCAGCTGACCCGCTACTTCTCGTTTGTCTGCGACGAGGGCAGGATGTTCGTCCGCATGGACATGGAACTTTGCCCCAGCATAGAGCTGGTGCGCCAGGCCGACGTAAAGACCGATCAGAGTGTCGACGAAGGCGAGCTTTTGCTCTTTTGAGACCCACACCAATGAAGAGAAGAGACGCGACATGAAGAGGGTTCTCATCGTAGATGATTCGGCAACCATCCGTCAGCAAGTGCGGCTGGCGTTGAGCCAGGCTGGCTTCGACGTCGTTGAAGCCTCCGACGGGGAGGACGGCGTCGCCAAAATTCGCGGCGACGCGTCGATCGCGGCCGTCATTTGTGACGTGAACATGCCCAAGAAGAGCGGGCTCGAGCTGATCGAGGAGATCAAGGCGGGCGGAGCCAACTCGGGGGTTCCGATCGTGATGCTGACGACGGAGGGGCAGCCGGCGTTGGTGCAGCGCGCGAAAGAAGCGGGCGCGAAGGGCTGGATCGTCAAGCCGTTCAAGGCCAACTTGTTGGTCGCGGCGATGCTCAAGCTCACCGCCTGACGGTCTCTGACATGGGGGGCGCACAATCCAAGCAGGGCCTCTACTCGCAGCCTCCCCAACCTGAGGGGAAAGCGCTGGCGGGCGTCGTCGAGAACGTCCTGCGGCGCTCCCTCAAGGTAGCGGTACGCCGCATCGGCCAACTCAACCGCATGACCGAGTCCGGCGCTCTCAGCGCCGGGCGCTCCCTCGAAGCCATCGTCGGCGAAGCGCAGAGCTACGCAGAGAGCGCGAGAGCGACGCTGGAGGGCATCTCCGGTTCGGGAAATCAGCAGGGCATCGCTGAGCTGATCGCGTCGCAGAATCACATCCTCGAGAGCTTTATCGGGGAGATGCGTCTTCAGATCGAGCGCCAGGCCGAGGTCGCTCGCGCCGCGCTCAGGTCGTCGTCCCAGATCGCGAATCTGGGAAATGAGATTGGAGCGGTGGCATTTCAGTCGCGCCTGCTCTCGCTCAACGCGAGCATCGAGGCGGGCCGCATGGGCGCCCAGGGCAAAGCCTTTGGGGTGATCGCTGCGGAGATGACCAAGCTCAGCCAGCAGGTCGAGTCCACGAGCAAGGCCGTGAACGAGTTGGTCAGCGTGTTATCAGCGACGTTGCCGAGCGTCTCCGATGCTGCGCAGGAGATGCGCGGGTCCTCCCAGGCGTTCATCACGGAAATCGGCAGCAGCATCTCTCAGGTGGACCAGAAGGTCAAAGACCTCGGTCATTCGGTGCAAGTCACCTTGCGCGATGGCGACCAGTGCATTGCGCGCATTCTGCGCAATTCGCAAGACGCCCTGTCCAGCCTGCAGTTTCAAGACCCGGTGGCCCAGGGCCTGGTGGCGGTGGCGAGGGACTTTAATCACGCCTCCCGGACCGTCTTTCAGCTGGTCAGCGAGTGCGCTCTCGGGCGGGAGGCGGTCTCCTCGAGCTTGCCCGAGAGCCAGGTCGGCCTGCGGCGCACGCGCGTGGAAGAGATAGAGCACGTGTCCGTCGTGGCCAACGCCTCACAGGCGCCTCCGCCGGGGGACGTGCTGTTGTTCTGAGTCGCACTCGGCGTCGCTCAGAAGCTCTCGAGCAGCTCGAGCTCGTCCGGCTCGCCAGAGAGGGGGCCGTGCCTCTCACCTGGCGTGCGCTTCGCCTGTCGACCGGAGGCCGCGGCCCGTGTCCGCGCCGAGTTGACGTTCACCTCGAAGCGCTCGACAAGCACCTGCAGCGCCTCCACTTGAGTCGCGAGCTCGCGCGTCGCGGCGGCGGTCTCGTGTGTCGTGGTGGCGTTCTGCTGAGTGTTCTCTGCCATCTCCGAGAGCGCCCCGTTGATCTCTTGTACCCCCTCGCTCTGCCGCTTCGAGTTCGCTTCGATGCGCACGACGGACTCTTCCACCTCGTTCACGCGTCGCGCAATGCTCGTGAAGTTGTCCGTCACCACCTTCTTCAGTGCCACGCCGGCGTCCGCGTTGCTGACGGACTCCTGGATCATCTTTGCGGTATTCCGCGCCGCCTCGGCGCTGCGCATGGCCAGGCTCCGGACTTCGTCTGCGACCACGGCGAAGCCCCGGCCGGCGTCCCCCGCCCGTGCAGCTTCCACGGCAGCGTTCAGCGCGAGCAGGTTCGTCTGCGAGGCGATCTCGTCGATGGTACGCACGATCTTGCTGGTCTCGTCCGCCGACGACTTGATGCGTTCCATGGCATCCGAGAGGCGAGCCATGCTATCGGCCCCCGCTTGCGCGTCGCGACCGGTCGTCTCTACCAGCGTTCGCACCTCTCCGGCGCGAGCGGCGTTGTACTTGCTCGAGGCGGTAATCTGCTCCAAGTTCTCCGTCACCTGAGCCAGTGACGCCGCTTGGTCTACGGCCGCCTGCGCGATCGACTGGTTGCCCTGGCTGATCTCCGAGGCGACGCTGGCGACGTGAGCAGAGATGTCGGTCACGTCCACGATAGTGGCTGACAAGGTGTCGAGAGCGCTATTGAGCGACGCCTTGACCTCGGCAAACTGACCCGAATAGTCGCCGGTCATGCGCACGGTGAGGTCGCTCTTCTCGACCGCGGAGAGCACGCTCTTGGCCTCCTCGATCGGCGCAGCGACCAGCGCCATCAAGTCGTTCATGCCCTGCACGAGGTCACGATACACGCCGGAGAAGGAGTGCACCTCGGCGCGCGCGGACAGGTTGCCTTCTCGCGCGCCGGCGATCAGGCCGTGCGTCTGCTCGATCAAGAGGCGTTGCGACTCGACGACGCGCTCCAGGCTGCGCCTGAGCACGTCTCGATTCGAGCGCGACTCGAGCGCCTCCGGGAGCTCTCCCCTGGCCAGCTCCTCGGCTCGGTCCGACAGCTCGCGGAAGTACTCGATCAAGCTCCTGAGAGCGTCCGCCAGCTTTCCAAGCTCATCGGTGGAGCGATGCTCCACACTCTGGTCGGCGTCGCCCTTGGCGATCAAGCTGGCGGCTCGCGTCATCTCTTCCAAAGGGCGCACGATGCTGCGGACCACCCATAGGCCCCAGACGACGGCAGCCGCGGAACAGAACAGGAGTGCGCCGAGGGTGAGCCGAAAGCCTGGCGCATCGTGAGATGAAAGCACCACCACGAGGGGAGGGAAGCCGCCCATCATCAGCACCAGCGCGGTGAGCCTCGAAGCCAGCGTTAGATTGGATTTCATGATGTCCTGCACGTGCGGCACGGCCAATTGTCAGAGGCTCGCCTGGGGTTTGAGCCCCGTGCCCCCGCGGGCACCGACGATGCGGCCGATGTCCAGCAGGAACTGAGCGCGTTGGCCCGAGATGCCGACGCCCAACACGTACTCGGCGCCCGCGGCCAGGCTCGGGGTCTGGCCGATGATCTCGGCGCCGATCTCCTCGACCTCGGAGACTCTGTCGACGATCATGCCGATGAACCCGAGCGTGCAGCTGATGACGATCACGCGTGAGTCGTCGGTTGTAGAGACGGCCGGCATCCCCAACTTGATGCGCAGGTCGATCACCGGAAGGATCCTCCCACGCAGGTTGGCCACACCGCGCAAGTAAGGCGGTGAGCCCGGCAGGGGAGTGATGCCGAGCATCCGGACGATCTCTTGAACCTGCAAAATGGGGATGCCGTATTCCTCTCGACCCAAGAAGAAGGTCAGGTGTTTGCCCCCGAGCTCCGAGGCAGAAAATTCCCTGGCCTGGGGTGCGCTCGGGTCGTCCATTGCCCTTGGCGCAGCCGGCGACTCGGGCTGCTCGCTCGCGCGGATCAGGCCCTGCGGGTCGATGACCAACCCCACGTGACCATCGCCTAGAATCGCTCCCCCGGAGATGCCCGGAGCCTTGCCGATGGCGGCGCCGAGGCTCTTCGTGACGACCTGATATTTGCCGAGCAAGTCATCCACAAGCAACGCGCGCATGCCGTTGCCGCTGCCCACCACCACGACCAACGCGAGCGTGGGGTCCTCCACGGCGCCGAGCACACCGAAGGCTCTGTGTACGCGCAGCATGGGGATGGCGACGCCCCGGAGCATGACCATTTCTCCCTGCCCTGAGAGCGTCTTGAGCTGCGCTGCTTCAGGCCGGAAGCTCATGTCGATGTTGGCGGTTGGGATGATGTAGCGCTGGCTCCCCACGCGGACCAACATGCCGTCCGTGATGGCCAGGGTGAGCGGCAGGTGGATGGCGAAGGTCGTGCCCAGCCCTGCGTGCGAGGTGATCTCGATGCGGCCGCTGAGCGCTTCGATGGCGCGCTTCACCACGTCCATGCCGACGCCGCGTCCCGAGATGTCCGTCACGGTCTCGTTCGTGGAGAAGCCCGGGCTGAAGATCAGGTTCAAGATTTCGTGGTCGGCGAGCCTGGCGTCTTTGGCTATCAATCCCTGGAGCTTGGCCTTGGCTACGATCTTCTCGCGCGCCAGGCCCCGCCCGTCATCGCGTAGCTCGAGCACCACGTTGCCGCCGGAGTGGTACCCAATCAGCTCGATCTTGCCGATCGCCGGCTTACCCGCGGCGGTGCGCTCGCCGGGCAGCTCGATGCCGTGATCGACCGCGTTGCGGATCATGTGGACGAGCGGGTCGGCGAGCATGTCCGCGAGCTTGCGATCGACCTCGGTCTCTTCGCCGTCGATGCAGAGCTCAGCCAGCTTTCTGGATTTCTGCGCGGTGTCGCGGACGACGCGTCCCATTTTTTGAAACGTCGCTCTGAGCGGCACCATGCGCAGCGACAAGCTCAAGTCCTGGAGGCCCCTCACGATTTTTGCGCATTGGTTGACCTTGCCCAGGAGCTCGCGCAGCCGGCCTTCGTACAGGTGGGCATCCTCGGTGACCATCGACTGAGAGATGACGAGCTCACCCACCATGTCGAGGAGGGCGTCGAGCCGCTCGGCGCGGACGCGGATCCAGGCGTCTTCCGACGAAGCCACCGCGTGCGGTGCTGCGGCCCGCGCCGGGCGCAGGCTGTGCTTACGCTTCGCCGTTGCGTAGCCGGGCCTACCGGACCGGTGCTGCGCGGGTGAGCTCAGGGCACGGGTTGCGGCCACTGGCTCCGCAGCCTTCGCGCCGCTGTCCGCGGCTGCCAGGCTCGGGGTCGTTTGCTGCGGGGCCTGCGTGCGGGTGACGCGAGCGCCTGCAGCAAGCCTCTGCTTGAGCTCGTCGTAGCCTGCGGGCGCTAGCAGCTGCGTTGTCCCGACGCCGACGCAGCCCACCAGCGAGCGCAGCATATCCAGGGCTGCAAGCGCGAGCTGCGGGCAATCGCCACCGAACCTCACAGCGCCATCCCGAACTGGGATGAGGAAGGACTCCGCCTCGTGCGCGAACTCGGAGATGACGTTCAGGCCGAGCAGGGCCGAGACGCCTTTGACCGTGTGGAACGCTCGAAAGATGACCCCGATCGCGTCGGGGTCGTCGGGCGCCTTCTCCAGCTCGAGCAGCGCCCTTTCGGCCAGGGTGAAGTACTGCTCTGCCTCCTGCACGAACTCGGCAATCAGCTCGGCGTCTTCGGCGAGTTGGGCTGCGGGGCTTTGCCCCTTGTCCTCTGGATTGTCTCCGCCCGCCACACGACCCCTGCCACAATGGTACGGTATTGTGCCAGCCGTCTTAAGCCGCGCTGACCGGCGGTCCGTGAGGAGCAAGGCATGGCGGCCCGCCCCAAGGTGCGCGACTGTGTGTTACCGCAAGCGAAACGTGCGTCGCACGAGCGCCTGTTACAGGAGCTCGATGCCGCGACTTTGCTGGCGAAACTGCTCTCGGTGCTGGTCGTGACACTCCTTGCAGCTCTTGCGCACCAGCGCCTCATCGCTGGCGCCCGCCGCGCGTGAGCCGCGCCTAGCGATCTCTTCCCAATCTCGAAATCCGTCGGGCGTGTGAGTGGCCAGCTCCTCGAGCGAGCGCTCGAGCCGCTTGTAGTCGCGCGTTCTGAGGTACGCCTGTAGGGTCGACTTCATCCAGCGTTGGGTGGGACACTCGGGCTGGCCCGGGGCGCCGCAGGCCAGGGAGGCAGTCGCCTCCCGCTCAGGCCGGGGTAGCTGCTCCGGTGCGCTGCTCGAGGCGTGACAGCTTTGCAAGCCCATGAGCGCCGTCACCAAGGCCAACTCTGCCACCTCGCGCCGGGTCGGTTTTGAATTGAGTTGGCGGCGCATCACGTCTTGTCGGGTTTGGGCGTCCCTGCGGTGCTCTTCGGCAACTCTGGGGACGCAACGTAGTTTTTGGGCAGATCGCCCTTGAGGGAGCGCAACCAAGTCACGATCGCCTCGACTTCCGCCTTGTCGAGCTCGAGCCCCAGCTGATGTCGCCCCATCATCGTAACGGCCTGCTCGAGGCTGTCGGCGACACCGTCGTGGAAGTAGGGGGCGGTCTCGCTGATGTTGCGCAGCGTCGGCACCTTGAACAGCATGCGGTCGCCGTCTCCGTGCGTCACGCCGAAGCGCCCCTGATCGGCCTGGTTAGGCCATGGCTCCACCGCGCCGACCTTCTCGTACATCGAGCCGCCCAAGAACTCGCCGGTGTGGCACACCATGCAGCCCAGGTTGGTAAACAGCTTGAGGCCTTCGACCTCTTTGTCGCTCAGAGCGGTCGTGTTGCCGTCGAGGTAGTCGTCCCAACGCGCACGAGTGGTCAGCTTGCGCTCGAAAGCGCCTATGGCGCGGCCCACGTTAACGAACACGACCGGGTCTTTCTCCGCGGGGAAGGCCCGCTCGAACGCCAGCACATACTCCGGCATCGACCGGAGGACCTTGACGACGTACTCTTCGCTCGGCGCCGCCATCTCGGTCGGGTTCAGAATGGGGCCTAGAGCCTGCGCTTCGACGTCGCTGGAACGTCCGTCCCAGAACTGCTCGAAATGACCCGCGGCGTGAAACACGGTCGGTGCGTTGCGCCCGCCGCGTTGGCCCCGATGTCCAAGGGACGTTCTCTCCGAATCCACGCCGTAGCGATCGAGGGCATGGCAGCTGTTACAGGAGAGCTCTTGGCTCTTGCTCAGCCGCTTCTCGTGATAGAGCATGCGGCCCAGCTCCACCTTGGCGAGGCTCGGCTCGGCACCCTTCGGGGCGATCGTCTCGCGCGCCGGCTCGAAGCGCCGGAGCAGCCGCGGATTGAAGGCCTTCTGTACTCTCCGTGCGTTCACCTGCGGGCCGGCGCTGCCCTTCGCCAGCTCCAACGCGACATCCGCGCTGTTGTCTCTTTGTTTGCACGCGGTAGCCAGCAGGCAGAGGGCCCCGAGCGCGGTGAACAGGTGTGGTTTGGCCAACATGTCTGAGCCTTTTCCCTGGTATGATTCGAAAGGCTTCAGGCTAAGAGCCTGGGTTTGAAGAGCTTCTTTGCGGGGGCCGGGGCTGGGGTGGATCGAGCGCTCGCGGCGGCGGCTGGCCAGCTCAGCTGAACTCGCGTGCCCTGAGCCGCCTGGCTGTGGACGTGGATGGCTCCACCTCGCGCCTGCACGACGGCGGCCACCGCGGCCATACCGACGCCTCGCCCGGAGGTCTCCTCGACGCGGTCTTTGGTGGTCAGGCCGTCGGCGAACAAAGCACGTTCCAGGTCCCGGTGCGTGGCGTGCGGCAAGCCTCGCGCTTTGGCCAGCTCGCGGACGCGCTCCCAGTTCACGCCGCGCCCGGTATCCTCCACTTCGATGATGAAGTTAGAATTCTCCATGAAGGTCCGGAGAAAGAGCTTGGCAGGTTCCGCCGTGGACCCGGGCTCTAGCGCCTCGAGCCCGTGGTCGACGGCGTTGCGGATCAGATGCGGGAATTCCGCCCAGACCTCGCTCCAGATCTTGGAGTCCAGACGCAGCTTGTTGGACTCGACGTGCACATCGAGGGGTGCCTTTCCGAGCCGCTCGGCCAGAGCTGTGGCCTGGCGTGCGGCGCGCCGCAGCCGTACCTCGGTCGACTCGAGCCGCCAGGCTTCCACCATGGCGTAGAGCTCGTCGGGCGCTCGCCCCGCCTGCAGCGCGTGCAGCAATTCCTGGTAGTCTTCCGCGCCGATGCTCAGATCCGTCGAGGCCGTGTCGCCTGTCAGCCGACTCAGCTGGTCGTGGATCATCGCCCAGCCCTCGAGCAGGCGCAGGCGGTCGCCCTCGGAGATGTTACCGTTCGAGTCCTCCATCGCGTCTTCGATGGAGTGGCAGAGCTCGCTCAAGCGTTCGACGCCAAACACCGCAGCGTTGCCCTTGAGGGTGTGAAGGAGCCGCTTGGTGACGCGTGAATCGGAGGGCGTATCGCGCGTGAGCTGAGCGACCAGACGCCGGGCCTCCGCGAAGAACTCGATGACCCCAGCGCGGTCCTCGTTGACCCGCGCAAACAGGCGCAGGGCCTCACGTTGCTGGGCCTCGGCGCGCTCGCGCTCGACCAAGGGAGTGATATCGGACAGGACCACCACGGCGCGTTCCAGTCGCCCATCGCCGGCCAGGATCGGCTTGTAGTCGATCGAAAAGTACTGGCCGTGGCGACTGAATCGCCGCGGCATCTGGTCGAGCGTTACCTCGATCGGCAAGTAACCCTCGACGACCTCCCCCCAGCAGACAGCCAGGTCGTCGCGCATGCCTGGCGCCACTTGCTCGATGTAGTCCCAGAGCGAGTCAGAGGCTGGCGCGCCGCCTAACCAGCGCTCGACGATCGCAGAGCGCTCGCCCGACAGCTTACCGTCCCGATCGATGGTCAGAAAACCTTGACCGACGTTGTCCAGCACGCGACGCATGTCGTCGTTGCGCTGCGCGAGGGCCGTCGTGCGCTCCCTGACCAGACCCTCGAGGCGCGTTTGCTCTTCCGCCGCACGCTCGTGAATTTCGTCAAACAGTTGTTTGATTTGGGTCAGCATCAGACCAAAGGATCGTGCGAGCGAGCCCACTTCGTCCGGTGACGAATCGGTCGCGGCAAGCTGCGAGAGGTCGCCAGCCGCTACTTTTTCGGCTACCACCGAGATGGCGCGCAGCCGGCGCGCGAACGACTGCGCGATCAGGAGCGTTAGGCCAGCGCCCAGGAGCAGAGCAAGGGCGCCCACGAGCGCGGCTCCTCGCTGTACCGCCACTCGCGTCTGCACCAGCTCCGCCTTGGTGAACTCCAGTGTCAGCGTGCCGCGCGGTCCCTCGAGGGACTGCACCGGAGCGACCGCCAGGAAGCGGTCGGGCAATTCGAAGACCTTGCGTGCCGGCACGCCGCCGCTGGCTCGCCGGGAGACCCCCCCCGGGTCGCCCCAGGTGTGAAGGGCTTTGCCCGCTTGATCGTACAACACGGCCGCGAGCAAATCGGAGTCGCTCGACACCGCGTCGAAGACCTCCCGCGCCGTCTCCTTGTCGTCGAAGGCGACGGCCGAACGCACCTGAGCGGAAACGAGCTGGGCATAGGTGTCCGCCTTGCTTTCGAGCTCGTGCGTGAGCTGCTTGAGCTGCTCGCCTTGGAAGTACACGCCGAGCCCTGCGACAATCGCCAGCTGAAGCCCCGAGATGAGCAGGCCGAGCTTCTGGCCAATGCTGAGGCCCCAGCGGCGGGTTTTGTCCGCGCTGGTGAGCGCACCTGGCTCGCCTGGCGCCGGCGTGGAAGCTTTGGGGTTGACTCCCGCTTCGAGGGGCCGCTCCGTCGCGAGCGTCGTGGACGCGCTCAAATTGGGGGAGCCCTCGATCTGTGTAGAGAGCTGCGTTCGCCGCGCGAGCCTGGACTGAGGTGCTGTCTCCTCGTCCCGGGCTGCCGATCGCTCTGTTCTGTACCCCATCGGTTCAGTGAACGGAGCGCCAGGAGCCCTCTGTAATTTGCGCGGCGGATTTGGGGTGGACTGATAATCCATAATTATCAATGTCGACGGATTTTGCGATTGGACGAATTATTCCACTCCGGCATACTCCCGCCGACCAACGCCCTCCCAGGGGCATCACCAGAAGAGAAGAAGCCCATGTCAAAGCTCAAAGGCACGAAGACACAGCAGAATTTGAAGGAAGCGTTTGCTGGCGAAAGCCAGGCCAATCGCCGTTACCTCTATTTCGCCAAGATCGCCGACGTGGAAGGTTATCCGGAGATCGCCGGTAACTTTCGCGAGACGGCTGAAGGTGAAACCGGGCATGCACACGGCCACCTGGACTACCTCAAGGCCGTCGGTGACCCCGCGACGGACCTGCCCATCGGAGACACCTCGAAGAACCTGAAAGCCGCCGTAGCCGGCGAGACGCACGAGTACACGGACATGTATCCCGGTTTCGCCAAGACGGCGCGCCAAGAGGGCTTCAACGAAATCGCCGACTGGTTCGAGACGCTCGCCAAAGCGGAGAAGTCACACGCCGGGCGCTTTCAACGTCTGCTCGACGAAATCAACTAGTAGGAGAAACCCGAAGTCCGCGCCGGGTTTCGACCCATGTAGAGGAAAGTGCCGAATGCAGAGCTGCCCATAGGGCATGAGGCACTAGTGGGGCCGTTCGGCTGGCGCGCCCTCGACGCTCGTAGAGGTGCGGGCTCGCCCGCCGCTCGTGGGCATCGGCGCGCCGGTTGACTTGGCCAGAAGGTAAATCACGCATGACCGATAGCCCTGCCAGGCCCAAAATCTCCTACCAGCCCACGGACGGCCTCAGCTACGACCCTGCGGAACCGAAATACTGGGACGTTCAGGGGCTCGAGCGCGAGGTCCAGCGCGTCTTCGAGGTCTGCAACGGCTGTCGCATGTGCTTTAAATACTGCGACTCCTTCCCCACGCTCTTCGACTTCATCGACAAGGGCCACGACGGCGCCGTCGATGAGTTGAAGCCGTCCGAGACCGAGAAGGTGATGGATGCGTGCTTCCAGTGCAAGTTGTGCGAGGTGCAATGCCCGTACACGCCGCGCGACGGGCACGAGTTCCAGCTGGATTTTCCAAAGCTCGTGCACCGCTACAACGCGCAGCGCACGCGTCAGCGGGGCACCTCCCTGCGCAACAAGCTACTCGGGGATCCCGACTCTGCCGGCGCTCTCGCGCGCGCGAGCCTGGGGCTGGCCAACGTGATGAACCGCGTCGAGCTGCACCGCTGGTTCATGGAGAAGGCGCTGGGCATCCACAGGAAGAAGCTCTTGCCCGATTTTGCGAGGCAGACCTTCGAGCAGTGGGCACACAAACAAGGCTTGATCCACGCCCAACCGGGCGGGGAGGTCGTGCTCTTTCAGACCTGCTACGTTCAGCACAACGAGCCCGAGATCGGTAAAGATACGGTGCTGGTGCTACAAAAAAACCAGGTCGACGTGCGTTGCGCGAGCCACCTGGTCTGCTGTGGCATGCCGGCGTGGGAGAGCGGCAACATCAACGAGCTCCAGCGCCGCGCGCGCATCAACCTGGACAGGTTAGAGCCGTTCGTCGATCGCGGGGCGAAGGTGCTCGCGATCAATCCGACCTGCTCGATGATGCTGCGCAACGAATACCCGTCACTCGTCGCCGAGCCGGATCGCGCTCGGGCCGCGAAGGTCGCCCTCGCCGTGCGAGACCCGAGCGAGTTCGTCTGGGGGCTGCGCAAGGAGGAGCGCTTCAACCAGAGCTTCGCTGACGTGCCGGCCAAGGTGGCTTACCATGCGCCATGCCACCTGCGCGCGCAGAGCGTCGGCTTCAAAGGTCGCGACCTGATCAAGAAGGCTGGCGCCGACGTGAGCACGACCATGGAATGCTGCGGCCACGACGGCACGTATGCGATGAAGGTCGAGAGCTTCGAAGCGTCGCAACGGATCGGCAGACGGGCCCTCGACGGCGTCGCAGCGGAGGTTGAGGCCGAGACCTGGGTCACCGATTGCCCGCTGGCGGCATTGCAGTTCGAGCAGCACGCGGGGAAAAAGCCGCTGCACCCGATGTCCCTGCTCGCTCGCTCGTATCGAGCCGGGGACGCCCTGGCGGCCGCAGCGAAGCCGCAGGCGCTAGCCGCCGGTACCCCTTCTATCTCAAACGCTGGAGAAGAGTGATGCGCAAAGTCGAGCGTTCGGACGTTCTGGATTTCAAGACCTACAACGATCAGAGGGACAGCTATCGCGAGCGCATCATCCTGGAGAAGGCCAAGCGCCGCGTCCACGTGGGCGAGTACCTCACGTTCCTGTTCGAGTCGACGGCCACCATGCTCTACCAGGTGCAGGAGATGACGCGCCTGGAGCAGATCGTGCGAGAGGCGGAGATCCAGCATGAGATCGACACGTACAATCAACTGCTCGGCGAGCCGGGAGAGCTCGGCTGCACGTTGTTGATCGAAATTGACAGCCAGGCCGAGCGAGACGTGCTGCTCAAGGCCTGGCTCGATTTGCCCGCCCACCTGTACGTCAAGCTCGAAGGCGGGGGCGAAGCGCGCGCGATTTGGGACCGAGCTCAGATAGGGGAGACACGCCTCTCCTCCGTTCAATACCTCAAGTTCCAGATCGGTGATGGTGTGCCGGTGGCCATCGGCGCTGACCATCCTCGGCTCTCCGTCGAGGCGGCGCTGACGGGCGCGCAGCGCGAGACGCTCCGCCTCGATCTGCGAGCCACGTGACCGGCGAGCGGGGGATGCGTCCCTCGGTTCGCCAGCTCGAGTGTCTGGTGGCGACGGCGAAGCATTTGAACTTCCGCGCCGCAGCCAAGGACTGTCACATTTCGCAACCTGCCCTCAGCGGGCAGATCGCGCGGTTAGAAGCCGCGCTGGGCGTGACCTTGTTCGAACGCAACCGGCGCCGGGTCTTGCTCACGCCCGTCGGTCGAGCGGTGGTCGAGCGTGCGAAGAGGCTGCTCACCGAGCTCGATGACGTGACGGCGCTCGCGCAGGCTCACGCCGAGCCGCTCGGCGGGCAGCTCCGGCTGGGGGTCATCCCGACCATCGCACCCTTTATGATGCCGAGGGCCTTGCCCTTGATCCGACACGCCTGTCCCGACCTCGAGGTGCTCTTGCGAGAAGAGCAGACAGGGCGATCGCTCGGGCTACTCGAAGAGGGCAAGCTGGACGCTGTGTTGCTGGCGCTAGAGGCCGACCTGGGCGAGGTGAGCAGCCTGCCGCTATTTCGCGACGCCTTTGTGTTCGCCGCGGCCACGGGCCATCCCTTGGCCAAGAAGAAGTCGGTCAAGACCAGCGACCTCGAGGGCCAGCGCGTGCTGTTGCTCGAGGACGGGCATTGTCTCAAAGACCAGGCCTGGGCCATCTGCCAGGCTCAGGGGGTGAAGGACTACGTCGACTTTCGCGCGACGAGCTTGGGCACGCTGGCACAGATGGTGTCGAACGGGGCAGGCATCACGCTTCTGCCCCAGCTGTCCGTGCCGACCGTGGGGGCCTTGCCGGGAATAGTGGTCAGACCGTTTGCCAAACCCGTGCCTTATCGGACGATTGGCATCGCCTGGCGATCCACGTCTCCGCGGCGCGAGTTGTTCGAGACGATCGCAGGAGTGCTGCGCGAGCTCGCGCCCGCAGACGTTCGCCGGCTCACATAACGCGCAAACCAGCCTGCTACAGGCCGATCCTTGGATCCGTTGCTACGAGAACTCGCGCGCTGAGTGGCGCGCGCATTCGACACTCGATACAGACGGGGGTATAGCTGGAGCTGTCGATCCATCTTCGCGGGAGGGCCATTTCATGTTGGCGATATCCAAAGCGGCGAGATCTCGGACGCCATTACGAGGCGCGGTTCTCGGAATTTTGTTGGTAGGCGCTGCCGCGGGCTGTAGTGCCGCGCAAAAGCCACAGGCACAGGACTCGGCGGCGGCGATCGAGAGCACGCCCAGCGGGGCGAGCGTGGGGGAGGCGCCGGAGTGCGTCGATGAGAAGGACCAGCGGGTCTCTTGTCTGGCGGACGCCGATTGCTGCGCCGGGTTCGTTTGCGGCAAAGATCCCGAGCTCAGCCCCAGGGTGAGCTACTGCATCTACGGCGGCTGAGGTTGGGCTACAGGCTCCGGGCTTCGGGCTACAGACTCCGGGCTTCGGGCTACAGGCTTCGGACTACAGACTGAAGTGCCGTGAGCTGTGCATCACCTCGCGCTCTGAAGTCTGAAGCCTGTAGCCTGAAGTCTGTAGCCTGCTCAGCGCCCCAGCGCTACCAACTGGAACACGTTGCCTTCTGGATCCAGCCCGTCACACGACCCGGAGAGCTTGGGCTCGAACATCGTCGCGCCATGTTGCGCTAAGCGGCGGCGCGTCTCGCCGAGGTCATCGACCTCGAAGACCAGCTTGATGGGCGTCTCCTCGCGCGCGCGCGGCGGCGTCGTGATCTCGATCTGCTTGGCCACGCGCGGGGGGATGGCGTGTAGCGCGAGCCGAACGCCGCCGGCGTCAAACTCGACCCAGCCGGGCAACGACGGGGCGGCGGTGAGCGGTAGCCCGAGGGCCTCATGGTAGAACTCACTCATTCGCTGCATGTCCTTGGCGAACAGGATGGCGACGCTCAGTCTGAGGGAGGGCATTTGCGGGGAAGTCTAGCCGCGAAGGATCACGAGCGCGAGCGGAAGCTAAAGGGTCGCTCTCCACTCATATGGTCGACAAGCGCGGGGGACGGCTCCGTCAGGTGACCATTCGTCGCCTCTCGAACACCCGAAAAGCGAGGGGCCTGATGCGTAGTCGCCCGGCTTTTACTGCGGGGACACCCCGCCCCCCGGGCGTGCCCGCAACCGTAGTTGCTACGGTGAGGACTGGAAGCGGCGGGCGACATAGCAGATGGCCGCTCGGGGTGCGGGGTGTCCCCGCAATAGGAGCTTCGGGGGTCGTCGCTTTTCCAACTTGGGACCGCTTAGCCGAGCATGCCGGAGAACTCGCGTGCCGCCGGCGAGAGGGAGCGGCCCTGCTTGCTGATCAGGGCGAGCTCGCGCTGGATGTCGATGCCCCGCACCGGCACAGGCACGACCGAGCGGGACCGGCGCGCTTTGCTCGCGGGCACGGCGAGCTCGCTGACAAAGGCCAGGCTGCCCGTCGTCTCCACCATCTGCAAGATGGCAGCCACGCTCCGCAGCTCCATGACGACGGTGACCTCCACTTGAGCTTCGCGCAGCGCTGCGTCAATGAGCCAGCGCACGGCCGTGCCCGCCTCGAAGCCGACCAGGTTCTGGCCGTTGAGGGACTGGGCGTCGACGCGCGCCTTGTGCGACAGCGGGTGGTCTTTGGAGGCGACCAGCACGATGCGGTCGCGCGCCAGCGGCCGCTCGTCGAACTCGCGGCTGCGTGTCGGCAAGGTTACGATTCCGAGCTCGAGCTCCTCCCGCGCTACCGCGGCCTCGATTTCGCGACTACCGGCCTCTTTGACCTGAAACACGACGCCTGGATGCTGTTTGCGAAAGGTCGCGATGGCCCGAGGCAATAGGAACCCGACGGCCGTCGCTCCGCCACCGATGCGAACCACTCCCGCGTCCAGCTGCAGGTGCTCATGTACCCTGGACTTTAACCGCTCATACCGCTGCACGAGCTGCTTGCCTTCCTCGAGCGCGAGCTGGCCGATCGCCGTCAGCGCTACGCCTCGGCCCACCCGCTCCAAAACAGGCGCCCCGAGCGCCTCTTCCAGCTGGTCGATGCGCCGTGAGAGCGCCGACTGGGAAATTCCGAGGGCCAGGGCCGCGTCGGTGACGGCGCCGTGTTCGGCCACCGCCAGCAGGGAGCGCATCAGGACCAGATCCATTGATGCATATGATGCATGATATCCATGCAAATTACTCGCTGGACGCATGTTTGCCCGTGGGCTATTTTGCCCCAACCGGCAGTAGGCAAGCCGTCGCTCATTTCGGAGAAGGACCAGAAAATGCTCGAGAACTATCGCCAACACGTCGCGGAACGCGCGGCTCAGGGGATCCCACCGCTCCCTTTGCTCGCTCGGCAGGTGCGGGAGCTGTGCGTGCTGCTGACGGATCCGCCCAAAGGTGAGGGGCCCTTCCTGCTGGCGCTCCTCGCCGACCGTATCCCTCCCGGGGTGGACGGTGCTTCCAAGGTCAAGGCCGAGTTCTTGGCCGACGTGGCCAACGGCAAAATTCAGAGCCCGCTGCTGAACCCTCCGAGGGCCGTGGAGCTCCTGGGCACGATGCTGGGCGGCTACAACGTGTTGCCGCTCGTGGCGCTGCTTGCGAGCGCAGAGCTCGGGGAGCTGGCGGCCGTTCAGCTCAGCCGCACACTGCTCATCGCCGGTGCGTTCGAAGCCGTGGCTGCGCTGGCGAAGACAGGCAACCTGAACGCGGCGCGCGTGCTCCAGAGTTGGGCAGAGGGAGACTGGTTCAAAGCGCGCCCCCAACTGGCGGAGAAGATCACGCTGACGGTCTTCAAGGTGCCGGGCGAGACAAACACCGATGATCTGTCGCCCGCTCAAGACGCCTGGTCGCGCCCGGACATCCCGCTGCACGCCCTGGCCATGTTAAAGAACCCCCGCGAGGGCATTCACTCGGCCCTGGCTCAGCTCGCCGAGATCAAGCAAAAGGGTCACCCCATCGCTTACGTGGGCGACGTAGTGGGCACCGGCTCCTCGCGCAAGAGCGCGACCAACAGCGTGCTCTGGTACATCGGGGACGACATCCCGCACGTGCCGAACAAGCGCACGGGCGGCTTCGTCCTGGGCGGCAAAGTGGCGCCGATCTTCTTCAATACGATGGAAGACTCGGGCGCTTTGCCCATCGAATGCGACGTCTCGAAGATGAAGATGGGGGACGTCATCCACATCTACCCGTACGCGGGGAAGGCCGAAAACGCGCAGGGTGAGGTCATCGCTCGCTTCGAGCTGCGCGACGTGCTCTTGGACGAGGTGCGGGCCGGCGGGCGCATTCCGCTGATCATTGGCCGTGGCTTGACCGACAAGGCGCGCCAGGCGCTAGGGCTCCCGCCGTCGGAGCTCTTCCGCCGCACGCCGGCGCCACCGGACACGGGCAAGGGCTATACGCTCGCGCAGAAGGTCGTGGCGCGAGCCTGCGGCCTGCCCGGCGTGAGGCCCGGGCAATATTGCGAGCCGAAGATGGGCAGCGTCGGGTCTCAAGACACGACCGGCCCGATGACGCGTGACGAGCTGAAGGAGCTGGCGTGCTTGAGCTTCTCCGCCGACCTGGTGATGCAGTCGTTCTGCCATACCGCTGCCTATCCGAAGCCGATCGACATCGAGACGCAGCAGACGCTGCCCGAGTTTTTCATGGAACGCGGCGGCATCGCCTTGCGCGCCGGCGACGGCATCATTCACTCCTGGCTCAACCGCATGCTCTTGCCCGATCAGGTGGGCACGGGCGGGGACAGCCACACGCGTTTTCCGCTCGGCATCTCCTTTCCCGCGGGCTCGGGCCTCGTGGCGTTCGCCGCGGCGCTCGGCGTGATGCCGCTCGACATGCCCGAATCCGTGCTGATCCGCTTCAAGGGTGAGATGCAGCCCGGCGTCACCCTGCGCGACCTGGTGAACGCCATCCCGTGGGTGGCGCTGAAGAGCGGCGACCTGACGGTGGCGAAACAGGGGAAGAAGAACGTCTTCAGCGGCCGCATCATCGAGATCGAGGGTCTGCCCAACCTGAAGGTGGAGCAGGCGTTTGAGCTCAGCGACGCCACGGCGGAGCGCTCGGCCGCGGGCTGCACCATCCGGCTCGGTTACGAGCCGGTCGTGGAGTACCTGAAGAGCAACGTGGTGATGCTGCGTTGGATGATCTCGCAGGGCTACGGGGACTCGATGACCATCGGCGCCCGCGCCAAGGCCATGGAGGCCTGGCTCGCCGCCCCCGAGTTGCTCGAGCCCGATGCGGACGCCGAGTACTACAAGGTGTTCGAGATCGACCTCGCCACGATCACGGAGCCGCTCGTCGCCTGTCCCAACGACCCCGACGACATCAAGACCCTGAGCGAGGTGGCGGGCACCAAGATCGACGAGGTCTTCCTCGGCTCGTGCATGACCAACATCGGTCACTTTCGCGCGGCGTCGCGCCTGCTCGAAAATCATGGCGAGCCCGTGCCCACCACCATGTGGGTGGCGCCCCCGACCAAGATGGACAAAGCTCAGCTGATGCAAGAGGGGCACTACAACTCCTTCGCGTTGGCGGGCGCTCGCACGGAAGTGCCGGGCTGTTCGCTGTGCATGGGCAACCAGGCCCGCGTGCGCCCCAACGCGACCGTGATCTCGACGTCCACGCGCAACTTCCCGAACCGGCTTGGCAAAGGCGCCAACGTGTTCCTCGGGTCGGCGGAGCTGGCCGCCGTTGCCGCGATCCTGGGCAAGCTGCCGACGCGTGCAGAATACATGGAGTACACGCGCAGCCTCGACCCGATGTCGGCCGACATTTACCGTTACCTCAACTTCAACGAGATCCCGGAGTACACGGCGAGCGCCGAGGCGGCGACGAAGACGGCTGCGCTGCGCGTCATGCAATGAGGCGCGTCGGGCTGGCCCTCGCGGGCATGGCGAGCCTGCTCTGGGGGGCCAGCGCGGCTTGCGGCGGGCGGGCGACCACGTTGGACACGGGGATTGGCCTGGGTCCAGGCGGCACAGCGGGCAACGGGGGCGCGGCCGCGGGCCGAGGCGGCGCCGGCGGCGGGTCGGGCGGTACGGGGCGCGGCGGGTCGGGCGGTACGGGGCGCGGCGGGTCGTCTGCTTCCGGCTCGGGCGGCAGCGCCGCGAGTGGCGGTGCGGCAGGCAGCACGGCGAGCGGTGGAGGCGGCGCTGCAGGCAGCGCGGGGGCGATGAGCATCGCGGGCGCACCCGGCGCCGGCGGCTCACCTGGCGGGGATGGCAGCTGCGAGTCTCCGCAGCGGATCGCCGGTGAGGAAGCTTCCTTTGGCGGCTTCATCCCACGCTCCCCCAGCGTCTTCGATGGCTGCGTTGGAGAGGGGCCGGAGCGAGCCTTCGTTTGGACGTCGCCGGCAGCCGGGCAATACTTCTTCGACACCGTCGGCTCGGGTTTCGATACGGTGCTGTACGCGGCGACCAGCTTGAGCTGCGACGGGTCAGGCCCCGTCCCCGACGGCGCGTGCAGCGACGATTTCGATGGGAACGAATCGCTCGTGAGCGTGGACGTGGCCGCCGGTCAGGATGTCTTCATCGTGGTCGACTCTTACAATTCGAGCGGCGGAGATTATCTGCTCAGCGTCCATGGCGCGGGCCAGTGCCCGCTCGTCAGCCTGGGTAGCGAGCTCGGTCGTCCTCTATTTAATTCTCCAGAGTTCATCCGCCTGGTGCACGCGCTGGAACCCGGAGGCCTCGACGAGTGCGGCGGCCGCGCTGTCGGTTTCACCCTGGCCTGGCAAGCGCCGGCGGCGGGTGCCTACGTCTTCGACACCCAAGGCTCGACGTTTGACACCATGCTCGCGGTGCGGGAGGCGTGTGATGGCCCCGCGCTCGGCTGCGACGATAGCCGAGTGAACGGAGGGACAGCCCGCGTCGTGAGCACGCTCGAGCTCGGGCAGCAGGTCGTGATCGAGTTCGGGGTGCCCAGCCGCTCCTCGCCAACGCGGTTCGGAGAGCTGTTTTTCAGCGTGAGCCCGCTCTGATGAGGGTGTAAGTCCGGGGGCCCGAGCTCGCAGCTCAGCCGGACGTCGCCGCGGGGATGCCCTCAGCCGTCTGCTCCTCACCGCGCAGGCGCTCGGCGACCGCCGCGTCGTAGAGGCGCTTTTCGTTTTCCTTATGCGTGGCGGTGAAGCGCACCGCGACCGCGCACACGGATGCAAACGTCACGATACCGCCGAGCACGGCGAAGCAACGTTGCGTGTCGCCGAGGCCCTTATACAGGAGCCCGGCGAGCACCGCGCCCACGTTGCCGCCTGCGCCGACGATGCCAGCCACACCCCCGAGGGACTTGCGATCGATGAAAGGAACGAGCGCGTAAGTAGCGCCGCAGGCCATGTGTGTGAACAAGCCGAAGGTGATCATCGAGACGATGGCGAGCGTGGGCGTCGCGGTGGTCGAGAACCACAAGAGCCCGAGCCCTTCGCCGAGCATCAGCACGAACAAGAGCAGCGTGCGGGCATCCAGCCCGCGCATGCGAGCCATGCGGTCAGAGGCGATCCCACCGAGGGCCCTGCCAAAAAGCGCCAACAGGCCAAAGCTCCCCGCCGCCATGCCCGCCGCTTGCAGCCCGAGGCCAAACCGGTCCACGTAGTAGCTGGCCGCTACGTTGTGCACGAACAGCTCGACCCCGAAGCAGCAGGCGTAGGTGACGAACAGCATCCACACACGGTAGTTGCCGACGGCGGCGACGAACACGTCCCAGCCCGCCTTCTTGCCGCCCTCGACGTCCACGCCCTGGGCGCGCAGGTCCTTGTAATTTCCGAGCGGGCAATCCTGCGTGAATTTGTAGTAGCAAACGGCGACCACGATCATCAATGTGCCTGGCAGCAGCATCGAGAGCCGCCAGCCCAGCGCTTGCTCGATGCCGATGCTGGCGAGCAAGACCAGCACCCAGGGCATCACCGACTGCGTCACGCCCCCGCCGGCGTTGCCCCAGCCCGCGCTCGCTGCGTTGGCCGTACCCACCACGTTGGGCGCGAACATCACCGAGGTGTGGTACTGCGTGATGACGAAGCTTGCCCCGATGGCGCCGATCAACAGGCGAAAGAACAGAAACGTCGCATAGCTCTTCGCGAAAGCGATCCCCAACACCGGTATTGCCCCTACCAGGAGCAGCGTGGTGTAGGTGAGCCGCGGCCCGAACTTGTCGCAGAGGGGGCCCACGATCAGCCGCACGATGATCGTGATGCCGACGGCCGCGATGTTGATGTTGGCGACCTGGTCCTTGGTCAGATTGAATTCGCCCTTGATCACGGGCATCAGCGGCGCCACGGCAAACCAGGCAAAGAAGCAGACAAAGAAGGCGAGCCAGCTCAGGTGGAACGCCCGCATCTGTGGGGTAGAGAAAGAGAAAATCTGGATGCGAGTGGCCTTCCCCGTGGTCGTCATGGCAGCAACTTGCTTGCCTCGCGTTTCGTGTCGTTTTCCGCTGAGCGGCGCGACGAAGCTGCGGCTCCGGGGGCACGAAATTGACCTCTGAGGTCCGAGGTCCGAGGCCCGGGGACGGAAGGGCGCGTAAAATGGGACATCGGCGCGGGCTTCGTGGCTTGTCCTCTAATGTGTCATTAACTTCATCTTGACGGACAAGCCACGCGAAGCTATTGTGACCGGGCTCGGCGCTTTTTGCCTGGGCAGCCCGGAGGAGGGCGGCATGCGCATCGCGGTCATTGGTGGGCGATACAAGAACGAGGGTCAGCTCGCGCGCATCGCGCAAGCTCGAGGTTATGAGCTCGAGTTCGAAGAAGGGCATACGAACGGGCGAGGGGTCGAGTCCATCCGGACCGCGGTGTGTCGCTCGGATCTGGTCGTGATCGTGACCGATATCAACAGCCACGGCGCTGTCCATGCCGCGAAAAAGGTGGCGCGTCAGCTGGAGCGCGCAACGCTGATCATCCAGAATTTCGGCGCTGCGCGGCTGTCCCGCCTGCTCGATGCGCTGGAACGCCGGCGCGAGAGCTCCGTAGATGAGCTGCGCTTGGCGAGCGGCGCGCGCTGAGCCTCTGAACCGCTCGTAGGCCGTTCTCGGCGTCGCTCCGCCTCGGGCAGCGTGTCTCCGGTATCGCGGACGCGCTGGTTGATTGGACGGAAATAAAAACAGCCGTGGACTATCGCCGATGGCGAAGCATCTCCGACACGCCTAAGTGTAGCCGCATTCGCGGCCTCTCGAGGGCACGCCCCCGCTGTGGGGATACAAACGGAGACATGAAACATGGCTGAATCGAGCGGGGCTCCGAGTCCCTTGGGAGCTGAGGCGGCTCGTCAACTCGCAAATACCACCAAGACGCCGCCCCAATGGGTCGGTGTCACGCCACGCTGGCTGGTGAGCTTATTGCCGTGGACGCCGGTGGAAGCCGGCACCTACCGGGTGAACAAGGTCAAGCACACGAACGAGGCGGATGACATCTCGATCCAGTGTAGCCCCACCGACGGAGACGAGCTGCCGAAGGCGTACGTCGACTATGAGGAGCAGCCGCGCGAATACACGCTGAGCACCGTCACCACGACCATCGACGTGCAGACGCGCATCAGCGACCTGTATCGGAGCCCGATGGATCAGGTTCGGGAGCAGCTCGGCGTGCTCATGGAGATGGTGAAAGAGCGCCAGGAAAATGAGCTCGTCAACAACCCGAACTACGGTTTGCTCAACAGCGCGCCCTCGGCTCAGCGCATCTCGACGCGCTCTGGGGCGCCCACGCCGGACGACCTGGACGAGCTGATCACGAAGGTATGGAAGGAGCCCGCCTTCTTTCTGGCTCACCCCCGCGCGATCGCGGCGTTCGGGCGTGAATGCACGTTCCGTGGCGTCCCACCGCCGACGGTCAACCTGTTTGGCTCGCCTTTCCTCACCTGGCGCGGGCTGCCGATCATTCCCTCCGACAAGCTGCAGATCAACGACGATGGCGGCCGGGCGACGAGCAATATTCTGCTGCTTCGCACCGGTGAACGGAAGCGCGGCGTCGTTGGCCTGTTCCAGCCCGGCCTACCCGGTGAAGTCAGCCCCAGCATGACCATCCGCTGGATGGGCATCAACTCTCGAGGCGCAGCCTCCTATCTGGTGTCGCTCTATTGCTCGGTAGCCGTCTTGACCGAAGACGCCTTAGCCGTGCTGGAGAACGTCGAGGTGGGAAACTACCATGACTACAAGTGAGATGGGGCCCGCAGCGCTGGGGGAGCTGCCGGCCCTGGGCGTACCAGGGGGGGCCACCCAACCCGGGCGTCTGCCGTCCGCCGAGTCCGCGCCGGGCCTCGTCTCCACCCCAGGCGATCCAGGCTCCGACCAGAGCGCCTTCGTGGGCAAGGCGTTGGAGCGCCTCGTCAACGAGTACTTCTCCGGCTTTCCTGGCAGCGCGCTCGAGCTGCCGGGGAGCGCGCCCACTTCAGCCGTTGGCGGGTTTCCAGCCTTCGCGCCGGTGGCGCCGCCGTCCGGGCTGCTTCCGAGCGCGTTCTCGGTGGGCGCGGGCGGGGTCTCACCCACTTCAGGGTTGGTGCCTCCCGTGCCGGGGTTCATGCAACAGCTGCCGCCGGCGTCGAGCCCCCTGCCGAAAGAGAGTGACTTGCGCACGCTGCCGGGCGTGTTGTCCGAGCTCTTCGGCGTGTCTTCTCCAGTAGCGTTGGCGGGCGGCCATGAGCCGCTGGCGGCGGCCCCGTATTTTCTCGAGATCGCGGGGCTCCCCAAGGAGACGCCGTCGGCGCGAGCTCCGCAAGGCATACCGGGCTCGCCCGAATCGGTGCCTCGAGGCTTGCCCTCCGCTTACGGCGCTCTCCCGTCACCAGGTGTGCCGGGTCACGGCGCTGTGCCGGGTCACGGCAGTGTGCCGGGTCACGGCAGTGTGCCGAGCCACGGCGGCCTGCCGGGCCCTGGTCATCACCCGGAGTATGGCGCGCGAGCGACCCACACCGAGCCGCGCCAGGCCTCGCAGGCCTCGGATTTGGCCCCTGGGGTGCCCGCGGGGGGCTTCGGGTCGTACGCGAAACGGCCTGACGAAGTGACGTTGGGCCCGAGCTCGCACGCGTACGAGCCGCAGCGAGTGCCCGAGCTGGACCGCAGCGCGAGGCGCGTGTTCGATCCACTGAGCATCAAGCGGGATTTTCCAATCCTGGAAGAGCGCGTCCACGGCCGTCAGCTGATTTGGCTCGACAACGCCGCGACGACTCAAAAGCCACGGGCTGTGATCGACCGCATCTCGTCCTTCTATCAGCACGAGAACTCGAACATCCACCGCGCGGCGCATACCCTCGCGGCCCGCGCCACCGATGCGTATGAAGGAGCTCGGGAAACGACCCGCCGTTTTCTGAACGCGCCCTCGGTGAATGAGATCATCTTTGCGCGGGGCACGACCGAAGCCATCAATCTAGTGGCCCAGAGCTGGGGCCGACGTCACCTCCAGCCCGGTGACGAGGTGCTCATCACTTGGCTCGAGCATCACGCCAACATCGTGCCCTGGCAGCTGATTTGCAGCGAACGAGGCGCGCGCCTTCGCGTAGCGCCGGTCGACGATAGTGGCCAGGTGTTGGCCTACGAATACGAGAAGCTACTCGGACCGCGCACCAAGCTCGTTTCCCTGTCGCACGTATCGAACGCGCTCGGGACCATAGTGCCAGTGACGGAGATGGTCGCCATGGCTCATCGTCACGGCGCGAAGGTGCTGGTCGACGGGGCGCAGGCGGTCTCGCATCTGCGCGTGGACGTTCAGCAGATTGATTGCGACTTTTACGTCTTCTCCGGCCACAAGATCTTCGGCCCTACGGGCATCGGCGCGCTCTTCGGCAAGGCGGACGTGCTCGAGAGCATGCCTCCATGGCAGGGCGGCGGGAACATGATCCGCGACGTGACGTTCGAAAAAACGCAGTTTCACGGCGCCCCCGCCCGCTTCGAGGCGGGTACGCCGAACATCGCGGATGCGGTAGGCCTGGGCGCAGCGCTCGACTACGTGAGCGCGCTCGGCTTGGAGAACATTGGCCGCTACGAGCATGACCTCTTGGTCTACGCGACGGAGCGTTTGGAGTCCGTACCGGGTCTACGCTTGTTCGGCACTGCCGCCGAAAAGGCCGGTGTGTTGTCGTTCGTGGTCGACGGTCTAAAGACGGAGGAGCTCGGCGCGGCGCTCGATCGAGAAGGCATCGCCGTGCGCGCGGGTCATCACTGCGCTCAGCCGATCCTGCGACGGTTCGGGGTAGAAGCCACGGTGCGGGCCTCGCTGGCCCCCTACAACACGTGCGAGGACATCGACGCCCTGGTCGCTGCCTTGCACCGCCTACGCGCCGTCCGCTATTAGCGCGCCTCAGGGGGACGAACCGCCGTTCCTGTGGAACGGCGGGGTCGACACCGCGAAACTGCGTTCCGTCAATCGCGCTCGGCGCGCACGCAAGTTCAAGTAATTATATGTAATTTTTAATTACCCCATTCCCTACCGATTTACTCGTCGAACAGTGCTTGCGACGGGAAATTTGTCCGCTATAGTAGATGAATGGTTCAGACGATTACTCCGCTCCAAGCTCGCGAGTTGATGGAACGTAATGAAGTCGACGTGGTGGACGTGCGTGAACCCAACGAGTGGTCAGGGGGCAGGTTGCCGGGGTCTCGGCTCGTTCCGCTGGGCCAGCTCCGCCGGAGCCCCAAGCAGGCTTTGCCGCGAGACGGGATCATCTTCGTCTGCGCCGCGGGTGCCCGGAGCCAGTCCGCTGCCCGACTAGCGCTCGAGACCGGCCTGACCACGGTCTACAACCTCATCGGGGGCACGCGGAATTGGGTCAAGGCTGGTTTACCGCTGGTCCAGGACTGAGGAGGGCGGCGAGGCTACGGCAGCGGCATGAGCTGGCCCCGCTTCGAGTAGGCTGAAATGTCGCCCCGTTGGTATTCGGATAATGCATTGTCGATCGGCCGCACCCCTCTGGTGCGGCTGAATCGCATCCAGGGAAAAACCTCGGTCACTTTGCTGGCCAAGATCGAAGGTCGCAATCCAGCCTACTCGGTCAAGTGCCGGTTGGGCGCCGCCCTGGTCTGGGACGCCGAGCGGCGCGAGGCGTCGAGCCCGATGCGGGAGCTGGTGGAGCCGACCAGCGGCAATACCGGCATCGCGCTCGCCTTCGTGGCGGCCGCCCGCGGCTACCGCCTGACGTTGACCATGCCCGAGACGATGAGCCTCGAGCGCCGGCGGCTGTTGGCGGCCTACGGAGCCACGTTAGTGCTGACGGAAGCGAGCTCTGGCATGGCCGGGGCGGTGCGGCGCGCGGAGCAGATCGCCGCCTCTGATCCGGAGCGCTATCTGCTTCTGCAGCAGTTCAAGAACCCCGCCAACCCGGCGATTCACGAGGCCACGACGGGTCCGGAGATCTGGGAAGACACGGACGGTACGGTCGACATCCTCGTGTCCGGCGTGGGCACGGGTGGGACGATTACCGGCGTTTCGAGGTACATCAAACACACTCGCCAACGCACGCTCTGGTCCGTGGCGGTCGAGCCGGCGGAGAGCCCCGTATTGACGCAGACGCGTCGGGGTCAGCCGCTGCTGCCGGGGCCGCACCAAATTCAAGGTATTGGCGCGGGGTTCGTGCCGGACGTGCTCGACCTCTCTCTCGTTGACGAGATCGAGCAGGTCGAGAGCGCGGAGGCGATGGAGTATGCGCGGCGCCTGACGCGCGAGGAAGGCATCCTCTCCGGTATCTCGAGCGGTGCTGCCGTCGCGGTCGCGGCGCGTCTGGCGCACCGGTCCGAGCACGCGGGCAAGACTATGGTCGTGGTGCTCCCCGACTCGGGAGAGCGCTACTTGTCGAGCGATCTGTTTACTTCCACTCCGGAGGGCAAGCGGCGATGGGCGTAAGTGCCGAACGTGTGCGCTCGGATCAGGCAGTATCGGATCTCGAGCCCCGCGCGGGTCACGGGGCCATGGCGCGAGTTCTGGATGAGCTGTGCAGCGTCAACGAGCGCGTCTTTGAGGAGCGAGGCCGCCAAGCGTTGCCGTCCCGAGCGGCGATCGCCGAGTTGATCGACGACCTGCGCGCCGTCCTCTATCCGATCCACTTTGGCTCATCTGAAGCGCACGGGCACAGCCTGCGGCATAGGCTCTCCGTGCGTCTCGATAAGGCGCAGCAAGCCCTGAAAGAGCAGGTGCGCCGAGGCCTCGCGTTCATGTGTGAGCACCAACCGAGGGCTCAATGTTCGGCCTGCTCCGCCCGCGCGCGCGCGGTGACCGATCTCGTGGTGTCCCGCTTGCCCGCCATCCGTGCCTTGCTCGACACCGACGTCCGCGCGGCCTTCGACGGAGACCCAGCCGCGACTTCGCTGGACGAGGCGCTGTTTTGCTATCCCGGCGTCTCGGCGACATTGCAGCATCGCATCGCGCATGAGCTGTACGCGCTCGGTGTGCCGCTGATCCCGCGCATCATCTCCGAGCTGGCTCACGCCGACACGGGCATCGACATCCACCCTGGAGCGCGGATCGGGCCGAGCTTCTTCATCGATCACGGCACCGGGGTGGTGATCGGCGAGACGTCCTCCATCGGTGCCCGCGTCCGCCTTTACCAGGGCGTGACCTTGGGTGCGCGCAGCTTCACGAGCAACGGCAAGGGTCAGCTGATCAAGGGCTTGCTACGCCATCCCAGCGTCGAGGACGACGTGGTCATCTATGCTGGCGCGACCATCCTCGGCCCGATAACGATCGGGAAAGGCGCCACGATCGGCGGCAACGTTTGGCTGACGCGCAGCGTGCCACCGGGCAGCCTGGTCCGGCAGGTCCAGGCTCGTCAGGATACGTTCGAGAACGGCTCCGGTATTTGAGCTGAGCGCCGCGGTGCCGGCTCGGCTCGCCGGGGCTGGGCCGAGCTTTGGTGACACCAGGACGACGCATTCTCCTAAGATAGACTAATGGAGCGGATTGAGAGACGCCCGAGCGGTGTTCGTGCTATCCAAGCCTTCCCGGCCGTTTGCGCTCCGCATGCGGCAGCCGACATAGGAGGAACCAATGAGCAAGGTCGTCGATGAGGTGCTGAGGGAGAATGAAAAGTACGCGAGCGCCTTCGGTGACAAAGGCTCGCTCGCCCTACCGCCGGCGCGAGGGTTCGCCATCCTGACGTGCATGGACGCGCGCATCGACCCAGCCAAGCTGGCTGGCCTGCGGGAGGGGGACGCGCACGTGATCCGCAACGCCGGGGGCCGGGCCAGCGACGACGCCATCCGGTCGCTCGTCATTTCGTACAAGCTCCTGGGGACGCGCGAGTGGTTTGTGATTCATCACAGCAACTGCGGGATGGAATTGTTCACGGACACTATCATCCGTGACCTGCTGAAGAAGAGCTTGAAGACGGCCAGCTTCGAGGCAGGAGTATGGAAGGACAAGGGCACAGGTCCGGGCTCCCGCCAGGGCGATTACATCGATTGGCTCAGCATCGAGGATCAGGTCGAGAGCGTCGTTACGGACGTCGAACGGATTCGCCATCACCCGTTGGTGCCGCGAGAAATCCCGATCTACGGCTATATTTATCAGGTCGAGACGGGTCGGCTCGTCGAAGTTCCGGCGGCGACAGCGGCAGGGCGCGCCGCCTGAGCTGGGTCGAAAGCAGGGGGGGACCCGGCTCGGGGCGCCTCGCACAGCAGAATTTCGTCTCGCGGCGGGCTGCGTCGACTTGTTTCCTCGCCGCGTCCTCAGCATGATGAGCACGTGAATGCCAAGGCCATTAGCAAGAAAACTCGGCGGGCACCGACCCCGAAGGCCGCTCCATCCGAGGCTTTGCCCCTCGAGGAGCTGGGTGGTGAGGACGAGCTAGTGCCGGAGGCGCGTCTCGCGGGGAGGCCGCGGGTGGCGCCCAACTCCGGGGACGTATTCGGGGCGGCGGAGCTGGCGCGTCACGTGGCCGAGTCGCTCAGGCACCACCGAAAGACGCAGCAACTATCGCTCGACGAGCTGGCGCAGAAGAGCGGGGTGAGCCGTGCCGCGCTGTCGCAGATCGAAGGTGCTCGCACCAACCCCACCCTGGCAGTGCTGTGGAAAATCGCGGTCGGGCTCGGGATGCCCTTTCAGCAGCTCCTCGGCGCCCATGCCGGAGCCGGCCCAAAAATCCTGCGCGCCGGCGACAGCGCTGCGCTGCGCAGCGCCAATGGTCAGATGGAGAGCCGGCTCCTGTCCCCGGGTGGCGCGGCGCCGGGGCTCGAGGTGTACGAGCTGAAGCTGGCCCCGCGAGGGTCTTACCAGAGCGAGCCGCACAATAAGGGGACCACTGAGACGCTGGTCGTGCTGACCGGCGCTCTGCGCATGACGGTGGGTGAGGAGTCGTTCGAGCTCGGCACGGGCGACAGCATCTACTTCAACGCCGACGTGCCGCACATTTACGAGAGCAGGAGCTCCCATCCGACCCGTTGCCTCAACGTGATCGGCTATCCGCGCAGCTAGAGCCGGGCCCGAGGGGCGCCGCCACGCCGATCTGTCGGTACGAGCCGGGCGAACGTTCGACGCGTTGGTTGCGGATTGATTCTCGCAAAGTGTCGGAACGTCCTGTACGCTGAAGCTCGGCAACCATGAGCATCGAGCGGCTGGCGAACGAGCGCGAGTTTCAATCCGAGCCGAGCGGCGAGGGCGGCGAGGCCCCGGACCTGACCCCCATTCTCGGCGCGAACCTGCGGCGTTTACGTATCCGCCGTGGCCTGTCTCTGGAGCGGCTCGCGAAGGCCTCCGGGGTGAGCCGGGCGATGTTGGGCCAGATAGAGCTCGGCCAAAGTACGCCGACCATCAACGTCGTGTGGAAGATCGCTCGCTCCCTGGCGGTGCCATTTTCCGCGCTGCTCAGCCATTGCGTCCGGCCTCGCACCGCCCTCTTGAAGGCAGAGCGCGCGAAGGTGCTCACGTCCTCGGATGGCAGCTTCGTCTCGCGGGCGCTCTTTCCTTTTAACGACGCTCGCAAGGTCGAGTTCTACGAGCTGCGCCTGGCGCCTCATGGCGTGGAGCGCGCCGAGCCTCACCCTGCGGGTACGACGGAAAACCTGGTGGTGTCGTCGGGCTCACTGACACTACGGGTCGAATCGGAACGTTTCGTTCTGGGTGCGGGCGACGCCGTCTACTTCGAGGCTGACGTGCCGCACGAATACTACAATCCGGGCACGACCCAGGCCGTCATGTACTTGGTGATGGCGTACGCCTGACGACGGCCCTGTCGGACGCCGGCTCGGAAACGTTCTGGACAACCCCCGGGGACTCCTGCTAGCAGTAAACCTACTATCTCTACCGGATTAGTATAAATGTTGACGATGAAGACGCGCTACGCCTTGAAAGCGCTCGGTATTTTGTCCGAGCGTGGCCCGCGTCAAGCCACCCTGATCGCCGAGATTTCGGAGCGGGAGGCGATCCCACGCAAGTTCCTCGAGGCCATCCTGCGGGAGCTGCGTCAGCACGGCTTACTGCTCGCTCAACGCGGCCGCGGTGGGGGCTACCGCCTGAGCAAGCCGCCCGAAGAGATCGCGCTCGCGGAGGTGATTCGCGCGCTCGACGGGCCACTCGCGCCGGTGCCGTGCTTGAGCCGGACCGCGTACGAACGCTGCGCGGAATGCAAGAGCGAGCGCGGCTGCGGGGTCCGGTTGGTGCTGAAGGACCTGCACGAGGCGACCGCCAACATCCTGGAAAATACGACGCTCGCGGACCTGGTGCGGAGGACGCACGAAGCGGCCGCCGATGGCTCGGCGTCGCTCCGGTACGCCATCTGAGGGCTGTATGACGAGAGCCGCAGTCGACACATGCGAGCGCCCCCGTGGCCTCGCTTCAGAGCGCTAAACGCGAGCCCGGAGAGCGAGCCCGAGCCCTTTACTTCTGACACCCAGGCGACCGCGAGATCGGTGGCCTCGGCATCTTCCTTACTTTCGAGCATCAAGGAGCAACCATGAAGCGTTCGTCATTTTTAAAGTTCGCCGTCCTCGGGTTGGGCGGGTTTTTAGCCTGCAAGTCGCCGAGCGATACGGGCGCCCCCGCCCCGGCGAGCTCCGCAGCCTCCGCAGCACAACCGGCGGCCGTAGAGGCGCCCAAGGCGGTCGAGCTGCTCAACGTCTCCTATGATCCGACGCGTGAGCTTTGGCGCGAGATCAACGAGAAGTTTACCGCCGTTTACAAGAAGGACACCGGCATCGATCTCACCATCAAGCAGTCTCACGGTGGATCGAGCACTCAGGCCCGCTCGGTGATCGACGGCCTGGAGGCAGACGTGCTCACGCTCGCGTCGTACCTGGACACGGACGCCGTGAGCCAGAAGGGTCTGATCAAACCGGGCTGGATCGACGAGTTTCCGAACCGCTCGCTCCCCTACACGTCCACGATCATCTTTGTGGTGCGCAAGGGCAACCCCAAGGGCATCAAGGACTGGGCCGATCTGATCAAGCCCGGTGTAGCCGTCATCACGCCGAACCCGAAGACGTCGGGGAATGGGTACCTGTCATTCTTCAGCGCCTGGGGATCCGTCACGCTGCGCGGTGGCTCGCGAGAGGACGCGGTCAAGTACGTGACGCAATTGTACAAGCAAGTGCCCGTGCTCGACTCCGGAGCTCGCGGCGCGACCACCACCTTCGTGCAGAAGAAGATCGGCGACGTCCACCTCGCCTGGGAGAACGAAGCGCACCTGGAGGTTCGTGAGGCCAAGGGTGACCTCGACCTCATCTATCCACCGATTAGCATCCGCGCCGAGCCCCACGTGGCGATCGTAGACGACAATGTAGACCGCAAGCACACGCGGGCCGCTGCGGAAGCCTATCTGAAGTACGTGTACACCGACGAGGCGCAAGAAATTGCGGCGAAGCACTTCTACCGGCCGAGCAACGAGGCGATCCTAAAGAAGCACGCGGACTCCTTCCCGGAGATCAAGCTGTTCCCGGTCACCGAAATTGCCAAAGATTTTGCGGATGCTCACAAGCAGTTCATCGCCGAAGGCGGCGTATTCGACAATATCTACAAGCCCAAAAACTGAGTGCGGCGGGCAGGCGTGGGCAGCGTAAGATGAGCGTATGGGAAGTGTGAACCGTAGAGTCTTGCCCGGCTTCTCGTTGAGCCTGGGCTACACGGTTTTCTACTTGAGCGTGCTGGTGCTGCTGCCGATCAGCGCCTGCTTTCTGCGCGCGGGCTCGCTCTCGCTGCATGACTTCTGGGGTGCCGTCTGGACCGAGCGGGCGCGAGCCGCCTACCTGCTCACCTTCGGCACCTCCTTCGCCGCGGCCCTCATCAACTCGGTGCTCGGCGCGCTGATCGCGTGGGTCCTGGTGCGCTACAGGTTCCCGGGCAAGAGGCTCGTCGATTCGCTCGTCGACCTGCCGCTGGCGTTGCCCACGGCGGTGGGCGGCCTCGTGTATGCCAGCTTGTACGTGGAGAACGGCTGGCTCGGGCGCTATCTCGTCCCGCTCGGGCTCGACGTGGCCTACACGCGCCTCGGCATCGTGATGGTGCTGGTGTTCGTGGGGCTGCCGTTCGTGGTGCGCACCGTGCAACCCGTGCTCGAGGATTTCGACGCCGAAGCGGAGGAGGCGTCTTCGTCGCTCGGCGCCACGCGCTGGCAGACCTTTCACGGGGTGATCTTGCCTACCCTGTATCCGGCCCTGCTCACGGGCTTCGCGCTCGCCTTTGCCCGGTCCATCGGGGAGTATGGGTCCGTCGTTTTCATCTCCGGTAACATGCCGTACAAGACCGAAATCGCACCCATCTTGATCGTGGCGCGCCTGGAGGAGTTTGCGTACGGCGAAGCCACGGCGATCGCCGTCGTGCTCTTGGTGATTTCGTTCTCGATGCTGTTCTTGATCAATCTCCTCGAAAATTGGACGCGCCGTTATGCACGCTGAAGTCGCCGCGGCAACCGACGCGGCCGTTGCGCCGCCCCGCGCCAGCGGCATGCGCCGGTCTCAAGAAGATCCCGCGTGGGTGCGCTACAGCCTCACCGCCGCGGCGCTCCTCGTGGTCACGGTGCTGATCGTCATCCCGGTCGTCAACGTGTTCGTCGAGGCTCTCGCCGAAGGAGCGGGCACCTATTGGAAGAACCTGGTGCTGGACGCTGACACCCGGCACGCGATCGGGCTCACGCTCACCGTGGTCCCGATCACGCTCGTGGCCAACGTCGTCTTTGGCGTGACTGCGGCGTGGGCGATCTCGCGCTTTACCTTCCCGGGGCGAACTCTGCTCACGGCGCTGATTGATCTGCCGTTTTCGGTATCGCCCGTCGTGGCGGGCTTGATGTTCGTGCTGATTTTCGGCCTGCAGGGTTATCTCGGGCCGTTTCTGCGGCGGGACGGCTATTCGCTGCTGTCCTACCTGACGTCGCTGATCGGCGTCTTCCTCTGGGTCGTGGGGTACTTTCTGTTTCGTCCGAGCCACACGCGCGCGCGGAGCCCGCTCTGGGATCGCGCTTGGCTGGTAGTGCCGCTCGGCAGCGTGCTGGTGTTTGGCGTGCTGTTTGGCCTGCAGCGCTACTTCCACGTGTGGCCGGAGAATCAGAGCCTCAAGATCATCTTTGCCGTGCCCGGGCTGGTGCTCGCGACAGCGTTCGTGACCTTCCCCTTTGTAGCGCGCGAGCTCATCCCGGTGATGGATGCGATCGGCCCAGACGAGGAGCTGGCGGCGGTCAGCCTGGGCGCCAGCGGCTGGCAGATGTTCTGGCACGTCACCGTGCCCAACGTGAAATGGGGCTTGGTCTACGGCGTGATCCTGTGCAATGCGCGCGCCATGGGCGAGTTTGGAGCGGTGTACGTCGTGTCTGGCCATATCGCGGGCCAGACAGACACCATGCCGCTGCGCATCGAGAAGCTGTTTCAGGAGTACAACCTGCCGGGGTCGTTCGCGGTGGCGTCCGTGCTGACCTTGGTCGCCATCTTCACCTTGGTCATCAAGAGCAAGCTCGAGACGCTCGTCCCGTCCCCGGCTCACCCGGCACGAGCGGACGCGCCCCATCCGACCGGAGCAAAGTCATGAGCATTATCATTAAAGACGTTTCCAAGCGCTTCGGGACGTTTGCCGCGCTCAACAAGGTGAATCTCGAGGTGCCGAACGGCGGCCTCTTGGCCCTGCTCGGCCCCTCCGGCTCTGGCAAGACGACGCTACTGCGCATCATCGCCGGGCTCGAGGTCGCCGACTCTGGGTCGGTCTTCCACCACGAGGAGGACATCACCGAGTACTCCGCGCGCGAGCGTAAGGTCGGCTTCGTCTTCCAGCACTACGCGCTGTTCCGCCACATGACGATCGCTGACAACATCGGTTACGGGCTGCGCGTGCGCGGCGTGAAGAAGCCGGAGCGTGACGTCCGGGTGAACGAGCTCTTGAAGCTGATTCGGCTCGAAGGGCTCGGCCCGCGTTATCCGGCGCAGCTGTCCGGCGGTCAGCGGCAACGCGTCGCGCTGGCTCGGGCTCTCGCCGCTCGACCCTCGGTCCTGCTCTTGGACGAGCCCTTCGGCGCGCTGGACGCAAAGGTCCGGCAGGAGCTCCGCCAGTGGTTGCGCAAACTGCACGAGGAAATTCAAGTGACCAGCGTCTTTGTCACGCACGACCAGGAGGAGGCCTTCGAGGTCGCCGATCATGTGGTCGTGATGAACCAAGGCAGGATCGAGCAGACGGGCACCCCCGCCGAAGTCTTCGAGCACCCCGCCAACGCCTTCGTGATGGACTTCCTCGGTAACGTTAACGTGTTTCACGGCCGCATCGAGCATGGCAAAGCGGTGGTTCCGGGGCTCGAGTTCGCGTACCCGGACTACCCGCTCGGCGAGACGCGCGACGCGGCCGTCTACGTGCGGCCGCACGAGCTGTGGATCGAACGCCAGAAGAACGGCGTGGCGAGCCTCGAGGCCAAGGTGCTGCACGTCAACCCCACAGGGTCGAGGACCAAGGTGGAGCTGCGCGCGGTCGACACCAACGCGCTGATGACCGCCGAGCTCACGGTCGAGCGTTACCTCGAGCTCGGGCTAAAATCCGGCGACACCGTGCACGTCTCCCCCCGCCGCGTGCGCGTCTTCACGCCCGATGGCGCGAAGCAGCCCGAGTACTCGATTTAGGGCTTAGGGCTTCAGGCTGCAGAGTTAGGTCTGGCGGCGTCCGATGCGTTTCGGACTAAACTGAGGCCCGTTTCAGACGGCGGGCTACGCGTCTGAGTTTCCGCTTCAATGGCCCCGGGGGTCGAGTCGATTCGGATGATGCAGCGCTGCTTGTCGGCGAGCTCGCACGCCGTTCGAGACCTCGTTGGCTGCTGGAGCGAGCGCCGGGCGCCCACCCGACCGCACTAACCTAGACCTTCGTACAATGGCGGCCGCCGCTGCGACGGCGCACCTTCTCTGGCAGTCATTGGACACCGGAGGATATCCCAATGCAACGCTCACTCATCGCGGCGGCCGCGCTCGCGGGCGCCGTCGCCTGCAAGACAGACGCATCGTCAGCCACGGGTCTGACCGCGCCCCTGTTTGGCATCGAGGTGCCGCCTGGATATCGTGACTGGCGGTTGATCTCCGTGGCGCGCGAAGAAGGCACGCTCGACGACATCCGCGGCGTTCTCGGCAACGACGTGGCGATGCGAGCCTATCGCGAGGGTACGCTCCCGTTTCCGGACGGCACCGTCATCGCTCGGCTCGCCTGGAGCTACGGGACCTCCGAGGAGAACAACGCGGCCTTCGGTCGCGAGCAGTCCTTCGTGGCTGGCGCTCCCAAAAACGGGGTCCAGTTCATGGTCAAGGACTCGAGCAAATACGCCTCGAACGGGGGCTGGGGCTACGCTCACTTCAACGACGGCAAGCCCGCGGACGAGGCAATGCACCAGTCGTGTCATCCGTGCCATCAGGCTGTTGAAGCACGTGACTTCGTCTTCACCCGCTACGCGCCCTGACTGGCGCGGGCCCGACGCCGCACACAGCGCTCGACGCCCGGGCCTTCGGGCTCGGAGAGGAGGACGGCACGAAGATCGCGTCTTAGCGTTGGGATGAGCTTCGAGTGCTCGATACGAGCCCCCAGGGGCGGGTCCCTTCGCCGCTCATGTTCCGTTCGCTCGGCACCATGGCCTCGCTCGGCCATACGCGCGCGGTCGCACTGGCGTTCGGTGTGCGACTCACAGGCTTCATCGCCTGGTGGATACGGCGGACGTACTATCTCTTCCAGATGCCGCGCTGGGATCGGCGCCTGCGTATCGGCTTCGACTGGTCCGTCGCGCTCTTTCTTCTGCCCAGATATCACACGGGTCGACCTACGCGGTGGAACGGGGGCAGGTAGAACAGGCGCGCCAGTTGGTGGCGAGGAACGTCGGGAACGGGCCGCTAAGCGAGTGACGCATGCGCTGAACGAGGCATCGGGCCGCCGCAGGCTGTAGGCGCGCCTCGACCGCTGGCGGCCAGAGCCATCCACGTGCTTTCAGCGCTCGCCTCGCTCCAGGTCCCCGCGTCTCTGCAGCGTCGCAGCTCGTCCGCGACGGCCCGAACGCTCTGTGGCCGCGCTGCTGGCTCCTTCGCGAGGCAGCAGAGAACGAGGCGTTCGAGGTCCTTGGCGAGCGGTTCGGGCGCACGCTCCGAGGGTGCTGCTGGTCTGCTATGCAGATGGTGGCCGAGGAGCTCCCCCAGAGATGTCCCGGAGAACGGCGCATTACCGCAGAGCAAGAAGTACCCTACGGCGCCGATCCCGTAAATATCGGCTCGAGCATCGATGCTCGCTGGCTCGAGGATGGCTTCGGGCGAGAGATAGAGCGGAGTTCCCATGATGGCATCGAGACCGCTGAGCGTGACGCCCGCTCGGTTCCCACGCTCGCGGACCAGGCCGAAGTCGAGCACCTTCACCACGTCAAAGACGCCCCCACGCGAGCACAGGTGGATGTTGGAGGGGGTAATGTCGCAGTGGATGAGACCGTTGTCATGCGCTTCGCGCAGAGCTCCGCACAGTTGAAGTAGGATGTGAATCACACGCCCGGGGGGTTGCGGACCCGCTTGCGCCACCAACTGCTGGAGCGTCGTGCCGTCGAGCAGCTCCATCGCGTAGTAGAAGCGCCCGTCCGGCGTGCGGCCATAGTCGTAGACGGCGATGGTGTTCGGGTGCGTGAGGCGCGCAGTGACCTGGACCTCTTTCTCAAAGCGGTGGAGTGCAACCTCCGAGGTTGCCTCCTTCAGCACTTTGATCGCTACGGGTCGCCTCAACGTGGTGTGCCAGCCACGGTAGATCTGACCCATGCCCCCCTCTCCGATCTTATGTTCGAGAGAATATGGGCCGAGCGCCAACGTCGATGGTGTGGCCTCCCGCCGCCGACGGCACACCCACCAGATCGCGAAAAGAGCCACGACCATCGTGATTAGAAATCCACACCGCAGTAACGTCACCGGATCGCCGACCAGGAGCCCATCGATCAGTCCTCCCAGGAGCAGCGCTAAGAGCCAGAAGATGAAATGCCAGAGCATTGCAAGTCGATCGTGAAGGAAGCGATGCACTTGCGGTGCGCTCAGCGGCGCGCTGCCCAAACACGAGCGTGACCTAGGCGGAGCCTGCGGGGAAAGGCACGTCTCGGAGAGCGCTGCTCCAGACCGGCTTGCCGCGGCCGCCGAGAGAACCGTCGCTGAAGCAAATTGAGACTCGGCGGTCATGGATGCATCGAACCGTATGCGACTTGCAACGCTTGGAAGATACAACGATTGAGGTAGCGCACCCATTGGACGATGGTATCGCTCCAGCCGCTCGCTGGCCTCAGGCTTCAGTGTGCGCCACGGGCAGACTGAACCGAAAGATCGCCCCGTGAGGCGACGCCGGCTTCACTGAGAGTTCTCCGCGATGCGCCTCGACGATAACGCGGCAGATCGACAGGCCAACTCCCAAGCCGCCCGGCTTGGTGCTGTAAAACGGGTCGAAGATGCTTCCGATACTAGCCGGATCCACGCCCGGGCCGGAGTCCTCGACCGCCACCCATACTCTCGAGTCGACTGATTGGGTACTGATCGTCAACTCGCGTGCGCCGTGCTCCGAAGTCGATAGGGAGTCGATGGCATTCTTGATGAGGTTCAAGAGTAGCTGCTGCAGCTGGATGCGGTCGCCCCGCACGCCTGGAAGCGCGTCGTGCAGCCGCAGCCAGAGGACGATGCGACGGCTCTGAAGCTCGGCCTTGGACAGCGCAAGCACTTCCCGAATCGCCTCGTTGAGGTCCAGAATCTCTGTGGTCGTGGACTCTGTCTTGGCAAACAGGGCGCGCAGGCGCTGGATGACGTCGGATGCGCGGTTGGCATCACGGATGGCACGCCGCGCCGTTTCGCTGGCCCCAGCGATGTTCGGTGGATCGGCTGCAAGCATCCGCAAACAGGTCGCTGCATTCACGAGGATGCCCGAGAGCGGCTGGTTGACCTCGTGGGCGATCGAGGCTGACAATTGTCCCACGGTGGCGACCCGGTTGGCGTGTGCGAGCTGCATCTGGATCTCGTTGTACCTCCGTTCGCTCTGCCGCGCGGCCTCCTCCGCCTGCTTGCGCTCTGACAGGTCAACGACGAAGGCGACGCCCTCATTCTGCCAGTCATCGAACATAGCAGTGCCCACCAGCACGGGGACGCGGGTGCCGTCCTTCTTCTCGAGCTCCAGCTCGTGAGGTTCGGCCACGCCCGTCAACCGGAGCTCGGCCACGCGCCGCTCGGCCGTCTGGCGCCATTCGGCGGTAGTCAGTTCGAGCCAGCGCAGGCCAGCGCCGAGATCACTCCGACTGTAGCCGACGATCCGCAGGAAGGCTTCGTTAGCCTCAATGATGCGTCCGTCGAGTGAGGCGATCACGATTCCAACGATGTTCGCATCGACCAGGCGCCGGACGCGCGCCTCGCGCCCCTGAAGCTCGGCGTAGAGGCGGCTATTTTCCAAGGAGATGGCCGCTGCGGAGGCGAGTAGCTCGAGAACAGCCAGCCTGGCAGGTGTGAACACGCCGGAAGTCAGGTTGTTCTCGAGGTAGATGACGCCGACGAGCCGGGTCTGCTCGAGCAGCGGCAGGCAAAGCACGGAACGGGCGCGGTGCGCGCGCAAATACTCGTCGTCGGAGAACGAGTTCTCCTCCGCGGCATCGTTCAATAGAACGCCTTTCCGCGTGCGCACCACGTACTGGAACACCGACTCCGGTAGATCCTGGGCGGTGAGGTTCGCTTCCTTCAGCGTGACTGACGCAGTTTCCCTGCCGATCACGGCTTCGGCCTCGATCCGATGTGCGTCGCCACGCGGAAGAATCAAGAGACCTCGCTCAGCGCCCGCGTGCGAAAGGCCGAGGCGCATCACGGTGGCGATCAGCTTTCCGAGGTCGATCTCGCTCGACACCGCCTGCAGCACTTTGATCACGGTCGCCAGATCGAGGTGTTCTAACCGTGTCAGTGCCGTGAGTGTCGGCCCCGCGCGCGGAGCCTCGTTCTCGAGGTAGGCGGAGCGCTCGTCGAGCTGTCGTACTTTCCCGTTGGCTCCCCATTGGAGGTAACACGACCGGGCGTCGCGCATGTAGGCGCGCGCGATCTTGTCGAAGCCGCGTCCTCCATAGAAGTGCGCGGCGAGCTCCGTGGCGAGCGCCTCGTTGTGCATGAAGCCGTTGTCGCGCGCGGACTGGATGGCTTGCTCGTAGAGACGCATCGCCTGGGCTTCCTGCCCGTGGATACGGGCGAGCTCGGCGGCGACCAGGGCGGCACGGTTCTCGAAGTTCGCCGGGCAATACCGAGCCCAGCGTTCGAGCCGCCGATGATGCTCACACACAGCTTCGAGGTGCTGCCGGCGTTCGTCGCTGGACGCGGAGTCGCACAGCGCGGCGCGTGTGAGCGCAGCATAGAGCTCGTATTCGACCGCCTCGAGCAACGCGCGCGACGACGACAGCAGGGGTAGGGCGCGCGTCGCGGCAGCCAGGGCCCCGACGTAGTCGCCGGCCAAGTAGCGAGCCTGCAACTTGCGGATCCAGTACCAACATTGAAAGACCGGTGCGTGGGGCTGGCTGGCGAAGTGGTCCTGCATCCGCGTTTCGTCGAAGCCGTCATCGTCTAGGTGGCCGAAACGTCGCGTGAGGCCGCGGAGGCTTCGGATGAAGGCCGCCTGCGTGTCGGCGGCGCCGACGAAGTCCCTGAATGCCGCGCGCCGGCAGAAGGCCTGGCCGGCCTCGGCCTCTTTCGCTGTCTCGAGCAGCGGGGCGCCAGCCATCAGCAGATTCGAGACCAGGACGCAGCAGCTCGACACGGCCGAGACGCGATCCCCCGACTCGTTCGCCAGGTCGAAGGCTTTGTGGATCAGAACGCGGCAGGCGTGGACGTGCTTTGCCCAGGGCATGACCCGGTTCGCCAACGTCAGGCACACCAGGGCCTCGAACTGGCGCAAGCCCTTGCGCTCGACCAACTGATGGCCCAGCTGGCCGAAGCGAAAGCCTGCCTCGAAGTCGCCGAATTGCCAGCCGGCGTTGACCCCGAAGTATTCATACACGTAGCACGAGCTGTCGCAGTGACCGTGCTCGAGGCTGAGCTCCACGGCCGCGCACAGGAGCAGGCACAGGAGGTTTTCGTCCATCTGGGTCGCCGCACAACGCACGATCTTGGCGAGCACGTCCAGGGTGGCTCGTGACGCTGGATCGGTCATCAAGGGCAGTCCCAGGAGCTCTTCCAGCGAACGGCCGCCTAGCGCCGCCGAGACCTTGTCGTACGCAGCACGCGCTTGCGCTGCTGTCGGCTGCGCCGGAATCTCGAGCCCAGCCCGGTGCAAGTATTCGAGACCTACGGCGACGCTCTGCTCGAGCTGCCGGAGCGCGACATAGACGTCTGCCAGCAAGCAAGCCACGAGGGCCCGCTCGACCGCATCCTCACAGCGGAGCGAGAGGGCGACCAAGCGTCCTTCTGAAGAGGAGATATTGCCGGTGAGGAACTCGCATTCCGCTCGATAAAACTCCAGCTCGAAGCTCAGAGGGTACCGGCGAACCCAGTGCTCCGCTCCCAACAGGGCAGCGCCGGCGACCAGATAGCTCAGCGCCGAGGCGTGGGCGGCGGCGGCTCGAGCACGCTTGCCTGCGATCAGGTTGAGCTCCGCGAGTTGCTCGCGTTCGTCTCGGGAGCTGATGAGCGCGGAGCCGCGGTTCAGCTGCCCGACGAGGACGAAGACGGCTTCCTCGCGGCTACCTCGCTCGTGATGGTCGAGCAGCAGCTTGCCGATCCGGAGGTGCGCGTGCCCCCGCAGGCTCTCTGGAACCAAGGAGTACGCGGCTTCCTGGACGCGATCGTGCACGAATCGATACGAGCGCTCCGTGCGGACAATCAGCCCCAGGCGAAGCGCCTCCCACAGCTCGGCATGAAGCTCCTCTTCCGACGTTTCGTGAACGATCGCGAGGCTGCTCGCCTCCGCCGTGTTCCCTAGGCTCGCCAGTTCCTTCAATGCTCTCTGCGTGGTCGGAGGTAGCCGGTTGAGCTTGCCGACCATCAGATCCAGGACATTTTCCGTGTAGCCCCTGACTTGGATGGGCCCAAGGTCCCAGGACCATGTGGCAGGGGCAGGGTCGAAGACGATCAACTCGTCGTCGACCAACGCATCGATGAACTGGTTGGCGAAGAACGGATTGCCCGCCGTCTTATCGTGGACTACGCGTGCGAGCGGCATTGCGAGCCCTGGCTCGCAGCGCAGGGCGTCCGCGATCAACTGGGTCAAGTCTGCTCGCTTCAGGGGCGAAAGCGCGATCTCCTGCACCATTGCGCCGCTGTCACGGATCACCGAAAGCCTGCGCGATAGCGGGTGAGCCGCGTCCACTTCGTTGTCGCGGTAAGCGCCGACCACGAGCAGGTGCCGCAGATCGGGGTGAATGAGCAGCTCCCCGATCAGGTCGAGCGTTGCCGCATCGAGCCACTGCAGGTCGTCGAGAAACAACGCGAGCGGATGCCCTGGACGCGCGAAGACGCCGATCAGCCCGCGCAGCGCCAGCTGGAAACGAGCTTTGGCTGCCGGGGAGGGGACATCGACCACGGGCGGCTGCTCCCCGATGATGAACCTCAGCTCGGGGATGAGATCCATCATGAGCGCGCCGTTCGGATGCAGCGCTCGACGCAGGTCATCTCGCCACCGGCTGAGCTCCGCCTCGGGTTTGCCGAGAAGACGCCGGACCAGTCCTCGGAGCGCTTCGGCCAAGCAGGCGTAGGGGACGTCGCGCTCGCGTTGGTCGAACTTACCGGATGCGAACAGACCCCGAGAGGGCACCAGCGCCTTGTGCAGCTCGTTGATGACCGACGACTTGCCGATCCCCGGCTGACCGCGGACGAGCACCAAACGAGGTGTCCCGCTGGCGATGACCTGATCGTAGGCGTCGAGCAAGACGCTGATTTCGTGCTCGCGCCCGTAGAGGTGCTCCGAGATCAGCAAGCGATCCGCCGTGTCGCGCTGGCCGAGTGGGAAAGCCTGGATGCTGCTCGAGGTCTCCCAGTCGCCGAGGCAGCGCCGCAGATCGCGCTCGATGCCTTCCGCCGTCTGGTACCGCTCGTCCGGCGTCTTGGCCAGCAACTTCAGGATGATCGCTGACAGCTGGAGTGGGACCTCTTCGGACCGTGCCCTCGGCGCCGGCGGCGTTCTCGCGATATGGCAGTGCACCCACTCCGTGGGATCGCTTGCCACGAAGGGCAGGCTCCCTGTGAACAGCTGATAGAGCGTGACTCCTAGTGAGTAGAGGTCACACCGCGAGTCGAGCGAACGGTTCATTCGCCCTGTCTGCTCCGGCGCCATATACGCCAGCGTCCCGGCGATCAGCTCAGGCGGCTCAGGGGATGGGCGCTCGCGAAGCAGTCGGGAGGCGATGCCGAAGCCGGTCAGCCAGACCTGATTCGTTGCTGGATCGACGACGATATTGGCTGGTTTGATGTCCTTGTGGACGAGGCCGCGCCGGTGCATCTGACCCAGCGCAGCCGACACCGCGATGGCGAGTTGCAAGAACCGCCGGAGGTCAAACGCTTCGTCGATGAATCGGTCGAGTGGCAGCCCGCCCAGCGGCTCGAGAACTGGCGGCTCGAGGAGCAGCATCGTTCGACCCCGCTCGCGCGCGAGCTCGAGCGGTCGGACCGCCCACGCTGGATCGAGAAACTCGCGCAGCTCGTACTCATGCGCAAGGCGCTCGATACTGCCGGGCGCCGGATACTCCGACGCCGGGAGCACCGCGATGCAGGGCCCGCCGTCGTCGCCGTCGCGCCACGTCTTGCAGAAGAAGCGTTCGCCATCCTCCCAAAGTAGATGCAGGGGCCCGCTCCCTGCACTTGCCTCGAACCAGAGCGGCAGGTTCATGACCGGGTCACGCCGCACCGTAGCACCCGCCGAGCAGATGCGAGCAGCTTTTGAGATGCGACGAGATTTGATCTGGGCCTGTTCGGAAAGGATCCGGCAAATGCGGCGCCGGGCGCGCGCACGGAAAGCCCGCAGACGCTGGCTGCGGGCTTCTACTACGTGCGCGGACCTGGAGCGTCACGCGCGAGGGCGGTCCACTATTTGCGCAGTGAGCGGAAGCTCGAGCGAATCTCCTCCGAGAGGATCTGCGGCTGCTCCCAGGCAGCAAAGTGCCCGCCCTCTTCCACCTTGTTGTAGTGGATGAGGTTGGGATACGCCCGCTCCACCCAACTCCGCGGAGCCTGATAGAGCTCATCGGGGAAGGCGCTCACGGCAACGGGAATGGTGACACCCATCGGCGCGAAAAAGGGTAGCTTGTTCTCCCGATACAGACGAGCCGAGGAAATCCCCGTGTTGGTAAGCCAGGTGAGCGTAACGTTGTCGAGCACGTCGTCCCGCGTGAGACCTTCGCTTTGCCCGTCGAAGGCGCGCGCGATGAGCTCGTAGCTCAGCAAGTCGTGGTCCAGCAGCCAGGCAGCGAGTCCGATCGGTGAATCCGCGATCCCGTACAGCGTCTGAGGGTGGTTCGCCATCTGCTGGGCGTAGGACAGACCGTCCTTCAGGAAGAAGGCGATTCGCTCGAAGGCTTGGCGTTCGTCGGTCGAGAGGCCTGGCGGCTGGCTACCAGCCTGGAGTGCCTGAAAGATTTCGGCGGGTACCGCGAACGGCAGGTTGGTGTGGATGCCAAGTAGCGCCGGGGGCGCTAGCACGCCCATCTGCTCGGTGATGAGCCCACCCCAGTCGCCGCCTTGCGCCACGTATCGCGTGTAGCCGAGGCGTTGCATGAGCACGGTCCAGGCGCGCGCGATGCGGGGACCGTCCCAGCCGGTGCTGGTCGGCTTTCCGGAAAATCCATAGCCCGGGATGGACGGAATCACGAGGTGGAAGGCGTCGGACGCGCTGGCGCCATGAGCGGTGGGGTTAATGAGCGGCTCGACGAGCTTCAGCTGTTCGACGACAGAGCCGGGCCAGCCGTGCGTGACGATGAGCGGCAGCGCATTTTCATGCTTCGACCGAACATGAATGAAGTGGATATCGAGACCGTCGATCTCGGTGATGAAATTCGGCAGCGCGTTGAGCCGAGCCTCGCAGGGGCGAAAGTCATACTCCGTCCCCCAATAGCGCGCGAGCTTCTGGATCGTCGCGAGTTGTACGCCTTGCGACGCATCGGAGACCGGCTCCTTCTCGGGCCAGATGGTAGCGTTGATGCGCCTGCGCAGGTCCGCAAGCGCAGTGTCTGCAAAATTCACCTGAAACGGGCGAATTGCGCTGGAATCAATGTTCGTCTGTCGTGCTGCTCTGTTCATCGATATCTTCCTTGTTATTCATGGTTAATGTCGGGTGTGCCTCGGCGGCGCGCAAAGGCTTGCCTCCCGATTGCACTTTAAAGCCGGCGTGGACCTGCTCCCATTGGACGTTGGTATTGGCCCGTAGGGACCCTCTCAGTCAGCGCAACGAGCGGAACCCGGCACGAAGCTCGGATGAGAAGAGCTGCGGCTCTTCCCAGGCGGGAAAATGCGCGCCGCGCTCGAGCTGGTTGTAGTGAACGAGCCTCTTGAAGGCCCGTTCTGCCCAGCTCCTCGGGGCTTGATAGAGCTCGCCCGGGAAGACGCTCACGGCGACCGGGATGGATATGTTCTTGAAGTCAAAGAAGGGGAGCCTGTTCTCCCAATACAGACGAGCGGAAGAAATGGCCGTGTTCGTCAGCCAGTAGAGCGTGATGTTGTCGAGCACGTCGTCGCGGGTGAGCTCGTCTCGAGGCCGTGTGTTCGTGGCCTTTTGCAGGGCCGCCACGGTGGCCGCCGCCGGCTTGGCGTCACCGTCACCGAGGTCCAGGAGCCACGCGGCCAGACCGACGGGTGAATCCGCGATCCCGTACAGAGTCTGCGGGCGCGTTGCCATCTCGAATGCGTAGAACACTCCTTTCATAAAGAAGCCGTTCAGCTTCTCGTAAGCGTGTTGCTCTCCCGCTGAGAGGCCCGTTGGCGGCGGGCCGCCGGCACGGAGCGCCCGTGAAACGTCGGGGGGAACCGCACCGGGCAAGTTGGTGTGAATGCCGAGCAGCTCCGGCGGGGCCTGCGTTGCCATGGCCTCCGTGATGAGCGCGCCCCAGTCGCCGCCTTGTGCGACGAAGCTGGTGTAGCCCAGTCGCTTCATCAAGACGACCCAGGCACGCGCGATGCGCGTGGGGTCCCAGCCGGGCGTGGTCGGCTTGCCCGAAAACCCGTAGCCCGGGAGCGAGGGCATGACGACGTGGAACGCATCTGCGGCGCTTCCACCGTATGCCGTGGGATTGGTCAGCGGCTCGATGACCTTCAGCTGGTGGAGGATCGACCCGGGCCACCCGTGCGTAATGACGAGCGGCAAGGCGTGCTGATGTGGGGAGCGAACGTGGACGAAATGAATCTCCAGCCCATCGATCTCCGTAGTGAAATTCGGCAGGGCGTTCAGCTTCGCCTCGCACTTCCGCCAGTCGTAGTCCATGGCCCAGTATTGGGCGAGCTCTTGCATCGTGGCGAGCGGAACGCCTTGCGATTCATCCTCGACGGTTTCACGCTCAGGCCACTTCGTCACGCTGATTCGCCGCCGCAGGTCGGCCAGATCCGCTTCGGGAAAGCTCACGTGAAAGGGGCGGATCGCGCTCGAGGGGTCCCGTGCGAACGCATCGGTTGGATCGGCGAGCCTCGCAAGCCCAACGCCCGCAGCAGCCGAGGTTGGGAGCAGGCTGCGGCGCGAAGGTTCCGGCACTGGATCGGTCATGGTTACTTCTCCTGATTGTCTGACGTGCAGCTGTGTGACCTGAGCAAGCACCCAGCGTGCGAAGCACACATGTGCCTCGGTCGAGCGGAAAAGCATTGGACTAAGGTATCGCCGAAGGCAGAGCATGCGCAGCCCGGCCGCGAGGTGGCAGCCCTAGAGCAATCGGTTCCCGTAGGGCCTCATTGAGTGCAAAACGGTCGATGCGGCATCCTTGGCTGAGACGACCGCTGTATCGAGCGCAACGTTTAGGTTCCGAGCGCTGCCTGGAGAGCCGAGAGCAGCGCGGTATCGCTGAACGGCTTGAACAAACATTCTGCGGCGCCCTGCTGGAGCAGCCTGAGGCGCACGCTGTCATCGCCGTGGGCGGTGATGAAGATGATCGGGAGCCGCGCGCGCCGACGCCCGAGCTCCCGCAGCAGCTCAGGGCCGGACATACCCGGCATGTTGACATCGACGATCAAACACTGCGTCCGCCCAATGGGATCAGACTCCAGAAACCCCTCCGCAGAGGCGAACGCCTCGGCGTCAAAGCCGAGCTCTGTCAGAAGGTCCGGCAGCGACTCGCGCACGGACTCGTCGTCGTCGACGACGGACACCCGTGGACGCGCGGTGCTCACGGCTTCCTCACGGGGATGTGGCACTGATTGACGAAGTCCACGTTCATATTGTGCCGAGCCGCGAGCGCTCGTCGTGCCTGCTTTCCTGCTGTCCGACTGTGGGGCTGGTCAGGACTGCAATCCATTGTACCTTGGTATGAGCAGGCGACCATTGCCCGTTCGCATGGCGCCAGCCAGCACCGAATAGGAGTCAAACAGGGATTGACATCCGGGCGAGCCGTTAGCCGCAACTTGATACCTTTGTCCAATATCGCTGGTCGCTCCGCCCGAGCATCTTCGTGTCCGTAAAAGTGGACGGAGGGCGCCGATGAACGCCTCCGGAGGCCAGCATGTCCAGCCCAGTTGCCGACCTTTCTTACGTCACGAACGTCGCCAGGCGCGCGCCCGTCTTGACGCGCGATGAGGAGACCGCGCTCGCTCGCCGCTTTCGGGATTCGGGCGATCCGCGCGCCGCAGACTTGCTGGTTCGAGCGCATTTACGCATGGTGATCGTGGTTGCGCTCGAGCATCGCCATTACGGCATTACCGCCTCCGAGCTGGTGGCCGAGGGCAATTGCGGGCTCGTCCGGGCGCTATCGAGGTTCGATCCGGAGCGCGGCATCCGTCTCGCAACCTATGCCAGGCACTGGGTACGCGCATTCATTCTGGCTTTCGTGAGCCGCTCTCTGAATGGCGTCGGCGGAACGACCGGCGTAAGATCGCAGCTCTTCTTCAAGTTGCGGCGCGAGCGGGCGCGCATCGGCGCGCAGATGGGTGAGGGCAGCGAGGCCGACGAGGCACTGGCGCAATGCATGAATCTGAGCATCGAGCAAGTGCGGCACTTGCTCGGGTGTCTCGATGCACGCTGCGTGTCGCTCGACGATCCATCCGGTGGGGTGCAAAACGAGCTCTCGAGCGATATGTTACCGTCGAGCGACAACCCTGAAGAGCTCTACTTTCACGGGCAGCGCCGCGACGTGATGACCTCGGCGGTGGCCCTGGCGCTCAGGGCCCTCGACACACGGGAACGCTTCATCGCAGAGCATCGAATCCTGGTCGCCCCTACCGACGAGCTCTCGCTCGCCGAGATCGCGACAACGCTGGGCATCTCTCGTGAACGTGCACGCCAGTTGGAGGAGCGCGCGAAACACAAGCTCGGGCAGAGCCCGGCGCTGCAGCGCAATGCTCTCCTCATAGAGTGGTTTGCCGACTAGGCTTGGATCCTGGCAACGCGATCTCTCGCCGCAACGGTGCAGGTGCCGTTGGCCCATGCAGCCCGTAGCCGATCGGAGCGTGCCCACCACCTTGCCGCAAGCGGCCGGCCTGCCATACTCTCGGCGACTTCGGAGTGGACCGTCGTCTATACCGGGTCGGTCATCGAGCGCGGAGGAAGGGCAGCGCTTGCGATGTGCTCCCAGTCCATCTCGTCAAGGGCGCGCGTTCTCCCGAACGGTTGCTCGATGAGGTGACGCAATTTTCTACACCAGGTGGAGTCGAGATTGCCGCCCGAGCGCCAGCCCATGTTGAGGAAGGTGAGGAATCGAGAGTCCATTTTCGAGGGGCGGCGCGTGCGTCGTGGTGAAGGACGAGGCAAGGGCGATGAAGGACGACCAGGAACGTTGCATCGAGCTGGCGCCGACCACCAGCAAGCTCAGGCCTGTCAGAAGTGCAGTTGATACCTTCGTGCAATGGGTACAGGCGAGGCGTAGGTGCATATCGCGAGAGGAGGACAGAATGAAGCTATTCGAACGACTGACTCGATACACCACGCGCCGAGACAGAACAATCGCCCCTGCCGCCGGTTTCACGCTCTGCTCGTCCGCACGGCGCGTGGGGCTCGTCGTGCTCGTGGCTTTTTCCATCGGCGTGGCGAGCGCGGCGGCCGCTGCTGCTGAAGGCCATGGCACCGCTATTCGACCGTTTCGGGCCAACGTGCCCGAGGTTGACGTTGCAGACCTGAAGCGGCGCCTCGCGGCGAGCCGCTGGCCCGACAGGGAGACGGTCGCCGACGCCTCGCAGGGCGCGCAGCTGGCGCGGCTCCAGGAGCTCGTGCGTTACTGGGGCACGAGCTACGACTGGCGGAAAGCAGAGGCAAAGTTAAACGCCTTTCCGCAGTTCATGACGAAGATCGATGGAGTGGACATACACTTCATTCACGTGCGCTCCCGCCACCCGAACGCGCTGCCGCTGCTCATCGCTCACGGCTGGCCCGGGTCGGTCTTCGAGCAAATCAAGCTCATCGCTCCGCTCACGGAGCCGACCAAGCACGGTGGCCGCGCGGAGGACGCCTTCGACGTCGTGATCCCCTCGCTGCCGGGCTACGGGTTTTCGGCGCGACCGACCGAGGCAGGCTGGGGGTTGGAGCGCATTGGCTCTGCGTTTGACGTGCTGATGAAGCGACTGGGGTATCAGCAATACGTCGCGCAGGGCGGTGACTGGGGAGCGGGCGTCGTCCAGGCCATGGGGCGGCAGGCGCACACGGGGCTGCTCGGGATCCACACGAACCTGCCGGCGGCGGTGCCGAATGACATCGGTCCGGCGCTCGGCGGAGGGCCCTTGCCAGCTGGGGTCTCCGAGAAGGAGCGCGCAGTTGTCGACGCATTGAAAGCATTCGGCCAGAGCGGAGGCCTCGCCTACGTGAAGATGATGAACGCGCGACCGCAGTCCGTAGCCTACGGCCTGACGGACTCGCCGGTTGGCCTTGCCGGCTGGATGCTCGTGCACCCCGGGTTTGAGCACTGGTCCTACGGCAAGGACCCCAAGCAGTCGCCGACTCGGGACGACGTGCTGGATGACTTCAGCCTGTACTGGCTGACAAACAGCGCAGCCTCGTCGGCGAGGCTGTACTGGGAGAACCGCGGACGAGACCTGATTAGCGCGGCCGCGCAAAAGACCAACGAGATCTCGGTTCCGGTGGCCGTCACCGTGTTTCCGGAGGAGGTCTATCGCGCTCCGGAAGCGTGGGTCCGGCGCGCCTTCCGCAATGTGATCTACTTCCACGAGGCCGATAGGGGAGGGCACTTCGCGGCGTGGGAGCACCCAGAGTCGTTTGCCGGCGAGCTCCGAGCCGCCTTCCGATCCATTGGGGGCGCGAAGTAATCAACGCGGCTTGCTCGAAGATGGCGAGCGTTGTCACGGCGCCCGCTAAAGCCCTCGCGCTGTGACGCTGTGCTGACCCGATGCCAATAGGTGCGGGTGCGCGTGTGTCTCGATGGACAGCCGCCGGGCGACGCGCACGGGCTGGACCTGGACGCCGGTGGCGAAGGTACGCTGACAGGGAAGCGGCTGTATCAGCTGATCCGGCAACCGGAACCGATCGTCGAACGACGCCTCGAGATTGAAGCGCTCGACCCGGGCTTGGAAGCTTTTTCGTTCACGTTCGGCTGATGCAGGCGTACCCAACGGCGGTTGGCTCGAGCGTTTTCGATCGCGACCTAGGGGGCAACGCTGGCGGCCGCGGAGGAATGGCCGGAGCCGCTACATGACTTGGCGGCGACCAGCCCGCCGGGCCGTGCAAATCACCACGGCGAGGCCCGCTCGTGCTTGCTCGCCAAGCACGGTCTCGCGCGGGGAACCCCGCCGGTACGGAGAGCCAAGTACGGTTCGCTATACAGCTGCGCCCGTGTTCATTGCGCTGAGCCTTCACGTTGAGCCCGCCCCGTCCACCTCGACGCCGATCTCAGGCGCGTTGACAAATTTCGCACCTGCGGTGACTCTTCATAGAAGGTGGCGCCGTGAATTTGGATACTCGAGAAGTCTCAATTCCATCCGACGTTCTCCGGACGTGGCAGCGCATCGTCGACCTCTTGGCAAACATCATGCACGTGCCTTCGGCAGTGGTGACCAAGATCGAACCGCCGCAGTACACCGATTACAGAACCCTGGTCTCCAGCAACTCGAGAGGAAATCCTTTTCCAATCGATGAGATCTTCTCGTTGGATATTGGAACCTTCTGCGAGACCGTAATCAAGAACCGCCAACCCCTGCTCGTCAGCAACGCCCTAGAAGACGAGCAGTGGAAGTCAGCTCCGGAGATCAGCTTGGGGATGATCTCGTACCTGGGATTTCCCGTTCTCTGGCCTGATGGCCGCATGTTCGGAACCATCTGCGTTCTCGATGATAAGGCGAATCGATACAGCGACCTCTACCAGGAGGTCCTCTTGCATTGCCGCGATGTCCTCCAAGGGGACCTGCAGACGCTGACCCGCTTGGGCAACGAGCTCGAGGAGCAAAGGGGCCATCTGAGCGAGCTGTTCGCGCGCGTTCCAGAGGCTGTCGTCATGGTCGATCACGACTCCAGGGTTACGCGCGTCAACCCGGCATTTTCGACAATTTTTGGGTACACGGCAGAAGAAGCAATCGGTCAGCGGATCCAAGGCCTCATTACGCCAGATGACCTTCAATGGGAGGTCGACAGCTTTGCGGATCGGATGCTCGAGACGCGAGAGGTGTTCGCCGTTGAGACCTTCCGCCGACATAAGAACGGCACGCGCGTTGCCGTATCCCTCATTTGCGTCCCGGTTTCATCCAATGGTCGTGGAAACAATGGTTACCTGATCCATCGCGACATTTCTGACACGAAGCGGCTTCAGGAGGAGCAGCGGCGGTACCATGACATCCAGCTGCAGCTGGCGCACGCAAACCGAGTCGCAACGCTAGGGCAGCTGTCCGCGTCGATTGTGCACGAGCTCAATCAGCCCCTGACAGGCATCATAACGAACAGTGGGACTTGCTTGCGAATGCTGACCAGCGATCCGTATAACCTCGATGGGGCGCGGGAGGCGGTGCGGCGCACCGTCCGAGACGGTAATCGTGCCGCTGACGTCATTGCGCGATTGCGTGCTCTCTTCAACAAGCAAGAGCTTGCGTCTGAGTCGGTGGACCTCAATGAGGCGACCCGAGAGGTGATCGCGCTTTCACTGGGCGAGCTCCAGAACAGCCGGGTGATCGTGCGAACTGAGCTTGCCGACGACCTCCAGTTTGTCGTGGCGGATCGAATACAGCTACAGCAGGTCGTGCTGAATCTGCTCCGGAATGCCTTGGACTCGATGGATAGCGTCGATGATCGTCCGCGAGAGTTGCTGATCAGGACCGAACGGGAGGAAGGTGACTTGGTGCGGTTGAGCGTGAAAGACGCGGGAGTTGGCTTCGACCCTCTAGCTACGGAGAAGCTGTTCGAAGCGTTCTACAGTACGAAGAAGGAAGGGATGGGAGTCGGACTATCCGTCAGCCGCTCCATCATCGAGAACCATCAGGGGCGCTTATGGGCGGTTCTAAACGATGGCCCGGGGGCCACGTTTTCATTTTCTGTTCCGTGTCGGTCGGACGGACCCTCTGTCATCCGAGGGCCGGTCTCATCCTGACGCTTATCGAGACCTCTGCGGTCCAATCTTTTCGCGGATTACCACGCAAGGTCCGGCCACGAGATCTCTGGTGAGGTGTCTCTGGTGAGACGTCGCTGGTGAACGGGTTACGACGCTCGCGTCGCCCACGCGGCTCGGATGAGAAGGAACCAAGGTACACCAAAGTATGCTGGATGTTCGCACCGGAATGGCGCATCCTGCCGCTGCGCCACGGTCGCGAGGCGAGTGTATGAGGGCTCACGGGTCACATCTTCAGCATTGGCCAGTCGCGGAGGCCACGCCAACTGTGTTCGTCGTGGACGACGACATCTCCGTGCGGGAATCGCTGGAGCTGCTGATTTGCTGCGCGGGCTGGCGGCCAGAGCTGTTCGACTCCGCGAAGCAATTTCTGGCTCATTCCAGGGTGAGTGCTCCGAGCTGCCTGGTACTGGACGTGTCTCTTCCGGATCTCAATGGTCTCGAGCTGCAGGCGCGCGTCAGTGCGGAGCAGACGAGCCTGCCGATCATTTTCATCACGGGTCACCATGACGTGCCGACGACGGTGCGGGCCATGAAGGCAGGCGCCGTCGAATTTTTGACGAAGCCGTTCAATGACGAGGTGCTGATCTCTGCCGTGCGGAACGCGCTCGAGCGCAGCCAGGCCGCCCAGCAGCACGACGCGCAATTGCGAGCGCTTCGGGACAGCTACGCTTCGCTCAGCCGTCGCGAACGGGAGGTCATGGCGTGTGTGGTTTCCGGTCTCTTAAACAAGGAGGTCGGCTCGCAGCTCGGCATCAGCGAGATCACCGTTAAGGCACACCGGGGGAAGGTGATGCAAAAAATGAAGGCCAGCTCGCTGGCTGCGCTGGTAAACATGGCCGCGGGTCTTGGCCTGACACCGGCGAGCTGGGTCTGACAGGCGCTCCGCCAAACCTGCGACGAGCGGGGTGCGTAGGCGTGGCTCCTGTCAGCGTGGAAGAACGCGCGTCGCAGAACGCTCCCGATTTGTGCGTTAAGAGCTATCGAGTGAGCCTCCCCTGGGGTGCAGGGAGGTAAACGCAATACGCGAAAGCGGCATCGCGTGGGCAAGGGCGAGCTGGAGAAGAAAGCGCGAGTCGCTCTTACGCGCCTGCCCGTTGCCCCGCCGGCGCGTGAGGCGCAGTCAGGGCGAAGCCCCGAAGCCTCGAGCGCGAAGCCTCGGCGCTCCCGCGAGCGCAACGGACGGGTTCGTGCGTTGTTTGGGGTGCAAACGACTCCTTGGCGCGCGGCACCCCCCTCGGGCTGAGTGCGTCCGTTGCTCGGGCTCGAAGCCGCCCTAGAGCTCTGTTACGACGGGCCGCTTGTCTCGCTTGGTCTTTTTGGCGGAGAGCAGCACTTGTTCGGCGTCGAGGTGGTCGGCGCCTTGGCGGGCCAGGTACTCGTCGTAGGTGCCGTTGAAGTCATGTAAGCCGTCGGCTCGTAGCTCGATGACGCGCGTCGCGAGCTGGCTCACGAAGTGACGGTCATGCGACACGAAGATCAGGCTGCCCTCGCGGCTCTTTAGAGCCAGCGTGAGCGCCTCGATCGTCTCGAGGTCCAGATGGTTGGTGGGCTCGTCGAGCACCAAGACGTTGGGCCTGATCACGGCCAGGCGCGCGAAGATCACCCGCGCGGCTTCACCACCGGAGAGAGCCGCGGCGGGCTTGTCCACGTCGTCGCCGCTGAACAACATACGCCCGAGTTGGCCACGCACGTAGTTCGTCGTCTCGGCGGGGCAGGCCTGCCACACGAAGTTGAGGGGAGTCTCTTTGGGGCTGCTCAATAGCTCGCGGTGGTCCTGAGCGAAATATCCGACGTTGGCTTGGTGCCCCCATTCAAAAGTGCCCGCGTCCGCGCCGAGGTCGTCCGCGACGATCTTGAGCAACGTGCTCTTGCCGATGCCGTTGGCTCCGATGACGGCGACGCGCTCACCCCGGCGGATCTCGAAGCTGACGTCACGCAGCACGCTCTTCAGACCGTAGCTCTTCGAGAGATGCTTCACGGTGAGCACGTCGCGCCCGCTCGGGCGGCTCTGCTCGAAGCGGAAGTTGGGCGCCACGCGCGACGTCTTGGGCAGCTCCGTGACCTCGATCTTCTCGATCTGCTTGAGCCGGCTCTGCGCCTGCCGAGCCTTGGTCGCCTTGGCGCGGAAACGCTCGACGAAGGCTTTCTTCTCAGCGATGGACCGCTCGGCGCGGTTATTCTCCGACTCCTTGCGCTCGCGGGTGGCGACCTTCTGCTCCAGGAATTTGCTGTAGTTGCCCGTGTACTCGATGATCGTTTGGTAGTCGACGTCGAGCACTCGGTTCGTGACCGCGTCGAGGAAGTGGCGATCGTGGGAGATGACCACAGCGCAGCCCTTGTAGCTCTGCAAGAAGCCCTCGAGCCAACGGATCGACAAGATGTCGAGATGGTTGGTGGGCTCGTCGAGAAATAGCGCGTCGGGCCGCCCGATCAGGACCTGCGCCAGCAACACGCGCAGCTTGTAGCCACCCGACAGCGTGCCGAGGGGGCGCTCCACCGCCTCGTCGGCGATGCCGAGGCCCACCAGCATTTCGCGCGCCCGCGACTCGAGCGTGTAACCCTCACCGTAGGTGATGATGTCGTTCAGCTGCATCAGGCGGTCGGCGTCGGGGTGCGCTTCGTGGCTCAGCCGGTCCTGCTCGGCGAGGGCACCGTAGACGAGCGTGTCGCCTTTCATGGTGACGTCCACGATGCGCGCTTCATCGTCGAGGAACTGATCCTGACGCAGCACACCCAGGGTCAGGTTTTTGGGCATGCCGACGCTGCCGCCTTCGTCTGATTCGTCGCCGGTCAGGATTCTGAGAAACGTGGTTTTGCCGCTGCCATTGGCTCCAACCAACCCGTACCGGCAGCCGGGGTTGAGTTGGAGGTTCACGTTGGAAAACAGAGACTGCGCTCCAAAGTGCTTGGTCAGGTTCGCTATGGTGATCATCGAGGCCAGCGGGTGCTACGCCGTCTCGCCCCGTCAGGCAAGCCCGGGGCCGCTATTTGCGCCGATTTTCTCGGTATTTGCTCACACTGGGGCGTGCCGAGCGTGCCCATTTGGACTACCGCCAGCAGCGCCGGACGAGGCACGGCGAGAATGCGCTATGCTGGCAGGGTGATGACCCTTGTCGGCAAAAGTGGTTGGGTTTGGCTGGCACTCGCGGGCATCGTCGCGGCGCTCGTCATCATCGCGTTCTCGAGCTCCGGCGGCGAGGGGGGAGTGAAGAACGGGCTGCGCACCGAGAGCTCAGGGCAGCGCGCGCGGCCGGCTTTTTCGCCAGAAACGGCCGAAGCTTTGGGGCAAACGTCACCCCGCCGCGTGCTGGGGGGGCAGCCGCCGCGCTCAGCGGTCGCTCCACTTCGGGTGGATGACGGACAAGGCCAATAGCCGGTCGCCGCGCAGATCGAGCGCGCGCTCGAGCGCGTCACCCAGCTCTGGGACAGCGTGGAACAGCGCTCGGGCTCGGTCGACGAGCGCTTCCGACTCGCTCTCGCCGCGACCCAGGAGGCCCCGCCGGCTGCTCGGCGCCGCCCACTTGATGGGGCTATCGCTGGGCAGCTCGAGCTGCTTTCGAAGAGCTATTTCAACCTCGTGGAGCCCCCCTAGGTGATCCACCAAGGCATTTTCCCGCGCCTGTTGCCCCGTCCAGACTCGGCCTTGCGCTACCGCGTCAAGCGCCTCGTAGGAGAGGTTGCGGGCGTCCGCCATCTTGGTCACGAACTCGCGATAAGAGGCGTCGATGTCTCGGTCCACCTTCTGCAGCTCAGCCTCGCTCCAGGGCGTATCGATGGCGTAGAAATTTGCGCGGGGCCCAGAGGCTACGGTCGCGGTCGTGATGCCCACCTTGGCGAGCAGCTCGGAGACCTCGAACTTGCCGCCCACGACGCCGATCGAGCCGGTCAACGTGCTGGGGTTCGCCCACACCGGCACGCCTTTGAGGCCGCTCGTGTAGTAACCTCCCGAGGCGGCGACGTTGACCATCGAGACGAACATCGGCTTCTTCTGCGAGGCGAGGGTCAGCTCGCGCCACATCAAATCGCTCGCGAGCGCGCTGCCACCGGGTGAATCGACGCGCACCACGATGGCGCGGATGCGCGCTGACTTCGCCACTTGTTGGAGGGTACGCCGCAGTGACTGATGGCCCGTCGCGCGCGGCCCGCTGCGCCCAGGACGATCATGGCCCGAGCGAATGTTCCCTGTGATGCGCACGAGCGCCACGCGCGTCGGCCGAACCGGCCAGAAGCGCTTCCGCCGCTGCCGTTTGGCGTACACGTCAAAGGTCTGAACCTGGTCTTTTTCGCCGCCGAGCTCGTCCCAGAGCTGATCCCAGTACTGGGTCATGTCGCACAGGCCGTTCGCGATGGCCTCGTCGGCGCGGAAGGGGCCGCTATCGAGCCTGGCCTTCGCCAGCTCCGGCGTCTGTTTGCGGGCCGCCGCGATGAGGTTCTGCAACTGGCTGCTCAGGTCCTCGACCAGGCTGGTCAGCATCTCCCGATTGGCGTCGCTGATCGCGGGTGCGGCGAACATCTCCCGCATGCTCTTGTACTTACCGCGGGCGAGCAGCTGCGCGCGCACCCCGGCGCGATCGAGCAAGCCCTTGAGCAGCGTAAACTGCATGGCCACCCCCGAGACGTTGAGCGCGCCCGACGGCGCCAGGCGAATGCTGGAGGCGCCGAGCGCGACCCAGAACCCCGAAAGCCCGAGCTCGTCGGCGTAGACGATGACGCGTTTGCCGGCGCTGACGACGCGAGCCAGCGCCGCTCGCAGCTCATCGGCTCGGCCCAGGCCGCACTCGAGGTTTTCGATGCGTACCAGCACGGTCTCGATCTTCGGATCCCGCGCAGCGTTGTCGAGCGTATCTAGAACCCCTGCGAGGGCGTGCCCGCTGGCACGCCGGAGCAGACCCATGAGCCCCGCGTTGGAGGGCAAATCGGGCAATGACCCGGACAGGACGAGATACAACGTAGGCCGAGCCCCCGCGCGCGCCCGCAGCCAGGCGATCAAGCGCCAGGGCAGCCAGAGCGGAGCCGCCAGCAGCAAGAGCAAGCCGCGGATCACGAGGCCTGCCGCCCGCGTACGGAAGACGGGTTTAGCTCAGCCTTGCCACTCTTCAGCTGCGGGGCGATGCAAGTATTCAGACGCATGCCCCCGACATAGCACGCTCTATCGACTCGGGAAGCCTCACGCCATCAATCCGTCCGCAGCATAGCGGCGCAACACGGGTGAGGCGCAGCTCGACAAATTGACGAACGCGCCGTCTGGGCACGCCTGGCCGGATGGGCTACGCCGCTCGGGCATGTTGAGCAAAGATCCCCGCTTCGTCCCGCCATCCGCCGAAATCGAGGAGCGCGTCACGTCGCTGGTGGACGCCATGACGCTGCGCGAGAAGCTCTCGCTGCTCGGCGGCCAACCCGGCGTGGGTTCCACCTTTGGCGTGCCTCGGCTCGGGATCCCCGAGCTGCGCTTGGCAGACGGCCCGATGGGCGTCCACTGGTGGTGCGACGCTTCGACGGCGTACCCCGCGGTCATCGCCGCGGCTGCCTGCTGGGATCCCGAGCTTTGGTACGCCCTGGGGCAGGCGCTGGGCCGAGATTGCAGAGCCCGGGGCGTGCACATCCTGCTCGCGCCGGGCGTGAACATCTATCGCTCGCCGCTCTGCGGGCGCAACTTCGAATACACGGGAGAAGACCCGTACCTCTCGGCGCGCGTCGCGGTCAGCTACATCTCCGGCGTGCAGGACATGGGCGTGAGCGCCACCGTCAAGCACTTCGCCTGCAACTTCCAGGAGTATGAGCGCCATCACGTCAGCTCCGACGTGGACGAACGCACCCTGCACGAGCTGTACTTGCCGGCGTTTCGCGCCGCCGTGACCGAGGCGGGGTCCGGTGCGCTGATGACGGCGTATAACCTCGTCAACGGTGTTCACTGTTCGGAGCACCCCGGGCTGCTGAGAGATACGCTCAAGGGCGACTGGGGATTTTTGGGCCTGGTCATGTCGGATTGGATCTCGACGTACAGCGCCGTGGGCGCGGCCAATGCCGGGCTCGACCTCGAAATGCCCGAAGCCGAGTGGCTGAACGAGGCCAAGCTCGTGCCGGCGCTGGAACGCGGCGAGGTCAGCCTCGCGACCATCGACGACAAGGTGCGGCGCTTGCTGCGCCTCGCCGCGTGTTTTGGCTGGCTCGATCACCCGCAACAGGACGGATCCATTCCGCTCGACGATCCGCAGACGTCGCAGGTGGCATTGGACGTGGCTCGCTCCGGTACCGTCCTGCTCGAGAATCGGGACGGGCTCTTGCCGCTCTCGGCAGCGACGACTCGGCGCCTGGCCGTGCTGGGCTTTGGGGCGCACCCCGCGGTGATCAGCGGTGGGGGGAGCGCCTTTGCGCCACCGTTCCGCAGCATGAGCATCCTCGAGGGCCTGCGCGCCGCGTGCGGAGGAGACATCGAGCTTTTGCACGCGGCGGGGCCGGAGGCGAGCCCTGACCGGGAGGTCTACGCGAACAGCGTCTTCGAGTGTGCGGCGGGGGCGGGGCTCTGGGGACAATATTACGATAACAACGAGCTCTCCGGCGAGCCCGCAGTGGAACGACTCGATCCCCAGGTCGACTTCTTCTGGGGCAAGGCCAAGCCGAGCCCCGAGATCAGCGTGCGGCAGTACTCGATCCGCTGGAGCGGCGGGCTGCGGCCGACACACGACGGCAGCCACGTCTTTTACTCGCGCTGCCGCAACGGCCACTATCGAATCAGCATCGGCGGGCAGACGATCATCGACACCTGGGAGCGCGAGCGGAACGGCATGCACAGCGCGCGCCTCACGCTCGAAGCGGGTCGTCGCTACGAGGTGCTGGTCGAATGGCGCAAGACGCGCGTCTCCGGCAACATGAAGTTTGGCTGGCGCCACGAGGACGGGCACGTGCCGGGCCTCGACGAGTGCACTCGGTTGGCGCGCGGGGCGGACGCGGCGGTGGTCTGCGTCGGCTTCGACCCGATCACGGAGAGCGAGGGCTACGACCGCGATTTCAGGATGCATGACGCGCTCGAACGGCTGATCAAGGCAGTCATCGAGGTGCAGCCGCGGACCATCGTGGTGCTCACGGCGGGGGGCAACGTCGACATGTCCGGCTGGATCGACCAGGTCGGCGCCGTGTTGCATGCCTGGTATCCGGGCCAGGCGGGTGGGCAAGCCATCGCGGAAATCCTCCTCGGCACGATCAACCCGTCAGGCCGGCTCGTGGCGAGCTTCGAGAAGCGACTGGAGGATGGCTCGTCGTTTGGCTGTTATCACGACGAGGACGGCGATCGCCGGGTGCAGCTCAGCGACGGGGTGTTCACGGGTTACCGCCATTTCGACCGCTCCGGCATCGAGCCGCGTTTTCCTTTCGGCTTCGGCTTGAGTTACACGAGCTTCGACTACGAGAGCCTCGAGCTCGACCGGGCATCGCTCCCGCCGGGTGGCGAGCTCGAGCTGTCCGTCCAGCTGCGCAACACGGGCACGCGCGCGGGCGCCGAGGTCGTTCAGGTCTATGTGCGGGAGCTCGCGCCGCGCCTGGCGAGGCCCGAGAAGGAGCTCAAGGCGTTCCGCAAGGTCTGGCTCGAGGCGGGTGAGCGCCGGCGGGTCAGCTTGCGCATCGATCGGCGAGCGCTCGAGTTCTACGACCCCGTGCAACACGCCTTCACGTACCAGCCAGGGGAGTTCGAGCTGGCGATCGGGAGGAACGCCTCCGATATCGTCCTCCGTCAAACTTTTGTCGCAACATGAGCGCCGGGCTGGAGCTCGAGGTCCCGAGCGAGCGGCGTGATGCGCGATCGGCGAGGTGCGAGCTGTAGTTTCTGGTGCGAATGGCCGTTCTCTACGCGGTCTTGGTTGTCGCGTGCTATGCTCGGAACCCCAGCAAAGGACGCGGAAATTGCAGCCATCTGATCCCACTCGTCCTGGTCCGACGCCTCCAGATCCAGCGCGTTTAGACCCAACGCGTTTAGATCCAAATCATCGGCACATTCGCCTGTTGACCCACCCGGGCGGTTACGGGGTCACGCCGGTCCCCATTCGGTGGGGCGCGGCGACGCCGGCCGAGCGAGGCCCGCTCATCGGTACGCTCGGTGAGGCGTCTCGGCGTAACGTGATCGGCTCACATTCGGGCTCCTACGCCGTGTATCGGGCGCTGGCGGTGGCGGCGCGCGCGCTCGACCCCGAGCATCAAGCGGACTTGACGAACACCACGCCAACGCACGTGCTCGGGCCTCACCCGCAGTGGCATGACCCCAAGCGCATCGTGTCGATCGATCCGTACGGCGCCATCGTGCACGAGGTATTTCGGAGCTACTACGAGCAGGGCTGCGACATCCGGCCGACCATCGCAGTCACCGCTGCGCATCTGGTGCTGCCGGAGGTCGCGTCGGCCCTGGCCGCGGGTCGCTTGGTCCCCGATGGTCGGGTGCTGCTCGACAGCGGAGAGTGTGTGGTCACGAAGGCTGCCATCGAGCCCGCCTGGTACCTGCCGGGCATCGCCGAGCGTTTCGGCGTGGATGAGGGACGGCTGCGGCGCGTGCTGTTCGAGGAGACGGGCGGCATGTTCTCCGAGCTCGTCACGCGTGGGGACCTGGAGGTGTTCTTGCCGCCCATCGGTGGCCAGACCGTCTACATGTTTGGCGACGTGAGCAAGCTCGGTAAGCCCGACACGCACGTCACGGCGCGCGTGCATGATGAGTGCAATGGCTCAGATGTCTTCGGCTCGGACATCTGTACCTGCCGGCCCTACCTCACGCACGCGGTCGAAGAGTGCATTCGCGGCGCTCAAGCGGGCGGCGTCGGCGTGATCGTCTATTTCCGTAAAGAGGGGCGCGCCCTGGGGGAGGTCACCAAGTTCCTGGTCTACAACGCCCGCAAGCGCCAACCGGGCGGCGACAGTGCCGAGCACTACTTCGCGCGCACCGAGTGTGTAGCGGGCGTTCAGGACATGCGCGTGCAGGAGCTGATGCCGGACGTGTTGCACTGGCTCGGCATCACGCACATCGCTCGCTTCGTCTCGATGAGCAACCTCAAGCACGACGCGGTGACGAAGTCAGGCATCAGCATCGGAGAGCGGGTGCGCATCCCGCGCGAGCTGGTTCCGAAGGACGCCAGCGTCGAGATGGACGCCAAGGTGGCCGCGGGCTACTACACCGACAGCGTGCGGCCGGGTCCGGGAGAGCTGGCCATCGCCAAGGGGCGCGGGCTCGCCGCCGTCCCGGCGGTGCCAGCGTCGACGGCGCTCTCTTCGGGGGTCGCCTCCGCAGGCATCGTCTCTCCAGCGGCCCGAGCGCCCGACGAAAAGTTTTGATGGAAGGCGCGGACGCGACCGCCATCGCATTTCTTCGTTCCCCCGCCGCGGTGCGAGAGCGTTGCAATGCCATCCTCGGCTACGTGCAGGGCGGGCGGTCCGCTCACTTCGAGGTCGAGCTCGGCCGTCTCAGCGTCGCCGTCGAGGCTACGCGCCGGGCCATCCAGAGCGCATACCCTGATCCTCTGAAGATCCCCTTTCACAGCCGGGTGAATCACTTCGCGGTCGGAGGTGTGGATCGGTTGCGGCCCCTGGCCGACGGCATCAGGGACGCTCGGGAACGTGGGCGCGCCTTGACCGATCTGATCGTCACGAGCGTGCTCTTGGATGCCGGCGCGGGCCCAGACTGGCGGTACGTCGAGCCGAAGACGGGCCTCGTGGCGCGGCGCTCCGAGGGGCTGGCGCTGGCCAGCTATCACGCTTTCATGAGCGGCGTGCTGTCATCCGATCCGGCGCAACCCCTACAGGCAGACGCCGCGGGCCTGTGTGGCGTGACCGCGGAGGTCCTCGGGCGAGCCTTTCAAGTCGACTCGAGCAATCCCCTGGTGGGGCTCGAGGGGCGCGCAGCGCTGCTGCGCCAGCTGGGCCGTACGATGCGCGAAGAGCCCGCTCACTTTGACCACCGGCAGCGCGTGGGCGGCCTGTGTGACCGCCTCATCGAGCGCTCCCGCGGGGGCCAGCTTCACGCCGCGGAGTTGCTCACCACGGTCCTCGAGGCGCTCGGGCTCATCTGGCCGGCCCGGACCCGGCGCTTCGGCATCGAGCTCGGCGACGTGTGGCCCCACCCCGGCGCGGGTGGCGAAGGCCCCACGGCGGGGCTCGTGCCTTTGCACAAGCTATCGCAGTGGCTCAGTTACTCGTTGATCCATCCGCTCGCCGTCGCGGGTGTGGACGTGGTCGAGGTGGACGCCTTGACCGGGCTCGCGGAGTATCGAAACGGCGGCTTGTTCGTCGACACCGGCGTCATCGTCCCCAAATACCCTGGCGTCACCACAGCGACGCACGCTTCGAGCTCCGAGCTCGTGGTCGAGTGGCGAGCCTTGACCGTGGCGCTCCTCGATCGGCTCGCGGATGATCTGCGTCGCGAGCTCGGCCTGGACGCGACGACGTTGCCGCTCGGCAAGGTGCTGGAAGGCGGCACCTGGGCGGCGGGGCGAGAGCTCGCGAGGGAGCGGCGCCACGGCGCGCCGCCGATTCGCGTACAAAGCGACGGCACGCTGTTCTGAATCGAGGATCACTCATGACCACCAACCTGCATATCGTCGATCACCCGCTGGTGCAGCACAAGCTCACGTTGCTCCGCAAGAAAGACACCAGCACGCGCGGCTTTCGAGAGTTGACCGCGGAGATTGGTGCGCTGCTCGTTTACGAGCTGATGCGCGACGCGCCCGTGTCACCGTGCACGGTCGAGACGCCGCTCGGTCCGGCGCAGGGGGTAGTCCTGGAGGGCAAGAAGATAGTGCTCGTGAGCGTCCTCCGCGCCGGCTCGGGCATGCTCGACGGCATGCTGACGGTCTTGCCCTCGGCGCGCGTCGGCCACATCGGGCTGTATCGTGATCGGCGGCTTTTGACCGCGGTCGAGTACTTCTGCAAGCTGCCGGCGGGTATGGAAAACCGCGACGCCATCGTCGTGGGCTCGGTGCTCGCGACCGGCGGCACCGCGGCGGCCGCGATCCGGCGCGTGGTCGAGGCTCGCGCGCGCTCGGTGCGCTACGTGTGCCTGGTGGCGTCGCCCCAGGGCGTGGAGTCGCTCTCGGCGCAACACCCGAACGTGCCCATCTACACGGCCGCGGTGGATCAGTCGCTCACCAAGGAGGGCTACGTTTATCCGGGGCTCGGCGACGTCGGGGACCGGCTCTTCGGGACGAGCTGAGCGATGGTGCGGCGTGTGGCGATCTCGGGAGGGCCGGGCGGCGGCAAGTCCACCGTGGCCGTGGCGCTCCAGCGAGAGCTGGGGGAGCGTGTCATCGTCGTGCCGGAAGTAGCGACCCACCTCCTGGGCGGCTTCTTTCCACGCATCCGGAGCCCGGAGGAGCGGCGCGCGGTGCAGCGCGCCATCTATCACGTGCAGCTCAGCCTCGAAGCGGTGCACCGGGGGCGAACCGGCGCAGATACGGTGCTCGTCTTCGACCGCGGCCTGCTCGATGGCGCAGCGTATTGGCCCGATGGTTGCGAGTCGTTCTTCGAGGCCCTGTGTGGGGACGCCGAGGCAGCGAGGCAGAGTTACGACGCAGTCGTCTTTTTGGAGAGCGCCGCAGTGGGCGGCCTCGCCATCGAAGGCGAGAACCCCGCGCGCACCGAAATGCGGCAAGAAGCCGTGCGCCTCGACGGCGTGCTGCGGCAGCTGTGGGCTCCGCATCCGCGGTTCCGCTTCGTCGCGCACACGTCCTCGTTCGAGGATAAAGTAGCAAAAGCTCTGAGCGAGCTCCGAGCGGTGATCGCGGCGGAATAGCTGCGGCGGAGTGATGCTCGCAGAGTGAGCTCGACAGCCCCTGGGTGGCCCGGTGCCTAACGCACCGTAGCGACGCAACGCATCGACCGTGCGATGCGCTTGGCTTCTTCAGGCCCGAAATTCTCGGCCACCACCTCGGGATCGCCGACAACCTTGAGACGCAACGGACGCACTGAGCGTCCAGGGCATTCTCGCCGCTCGAACACCCGAAAAGCTCGAGACAGATGCGTAGTCGCCCGAGAACCGGCCCGGAACCGTAGTTGCTACGGTGAGGACCGGAAGCGGAGGTCGACATAGCAGATGGCCGAGATCTTCGGGGGTCGTCGCGTTCTCCAGATGGGACCAATGGTCCGGGGCATTCGAGCGCCGACGGGCCTCCGTCAGCAGCGGCCCGTCATCGGGACTTAGCCCGAGCTCGTCCAATTCATCTTGCGGAAATGCGTAGGCGCTTTCCCGGGGCAGCATGCACGGTATTCGGTAATTGATCCGACCCTGCGCCGCGAGCTCCTTCCAGTCCTCTCGATTGAGATCAAACCGTCGGCCTTGCCACCAGGCGGCGATACAGCGCGCTGCTCGCTACGACGACCAGCGCAGCCAGTGCTGGCGTGCCGTAGGCCATTACCCGATCCCTGCGCCGGATCCATTCCCCGCTTTTATTCGTGTGAGGCTGACGCTCCCCTCGAGAGCTCAGCGCGAACTCATGACCATCGTTCGATTCTCTTTCCATGACCACGTTGCCTCCTTCTCGACGCCGCCACCAGATCCATTCGAAAGCCTCGGCCGAAGCCACGCCTGCGTTGGAAGCCCGGCGCCGCCGGGGACTCCCCGGCTCGATGTCGAAGGCGGCGAACAGATTGCGCGTGCCCTTGCGCTCGTACTCGAGCTCGACCCGTGTCGGCCGAGCTGGCTCCTGCGGACGAGTGGGGTGTTTGCGTTCGGAGCGCCTGGATACGAGGCTCTTCGTCGAGGCTGAGCAGGTGGCGAGACGTCTGGCTTGCAGATTTGGGCCGCTTTACTATCGAAATCGCGCACTTCGGGGTCGAGCCAGTAGCCGGCTCGATGCGGCTACCGTGCGATGGATCGCAAGAACCGGCTCAGCTGAGACACGGGTCGAGTCACCGGTGGCTCACGGCGCTTTGCGGTTCCGCGCCGGCGCGTCGCTATTCACCGGTGGCTCCCGGTGCTTTTTTCGTTCCATGTAGAGTCGACCGAAGTCGTGCTCGGCGGCCAGGTCATTGTGCGCCCGGCAACGCAGCATGATATTTGCAACGGAGGTGGCGCCGCCGCGAGCATGGGCGTGCTCGTGATGGAACTCGAGCCGCGCCGTCTCCCTGCAGCGCACGCCTCGCGAATCGACGTAGGTGCAGCGGCCGCCGTCGCGCTGCGCTACCGAGCGCCGAAGAGCAGCCGGCAGATGACGGCCCGCAGAGCTCGGCGAATGGACAGGAGGCGTCGATGCGGAAGGTGCCGATTCGGAAGGTGCCGATGCGGAAGGCGTCGATTCGGAGGGCGTCGATTCGGAGGGCGTCGATTCGGAAGGAGTCCGTGCTTTCGTCAATTCCGCGCGTGCGTTCTCCGACAGCCCGGAGCCTCGGCGCGCCCCGGTGTCTATTCTGCCATACTTGGGACGGGTCAGCGTTTCCACGAGCGCCTCGATGGCAAGCCGCTGGACCGCCGCGAGATCTCGGTCGGGGATTTGGTGCTCTAGCAGGTCACGGGCCTGTTCGAGGAGATCCACATAGGCTTGGTCCGCCGTGAACTGCACCTTGTAACGCATCGAAGCGAGCCGCGTCGGCGCTGAGGCCACGTCGGGAGCGGGCGCCGTCGGGAGCGCGGTCGCGGCGCTGACGTCTGGATCAGGCAGCGCTGGCGCGGAGGCAGCTTCAACGCTTCGCGAATCGGCGCCATCTCCCGGGGCGCCATCTCCCGGAGCGCCATCTCCCGGGGCGCCATCTCCCGGGGCGCCATCTCCCGGGGCGCCATCTCCCGCGACCGGGGCCTCCTGCCAGCCGCGCGGAGCGCTTGGCGCTTCGGTGGGTTCATTGCCGGGTACGAGGTGCCTCACGTAGCCTGCAACGCCATGGACCATCGAGCCATATGTGCTGGGCGCTGGACGCCGGAATCCATCGTCTGCGGGCCCGAGCGGTTCGATGACGTTGGGCACGTCCGCGCGAGGCGCGACCTGGGCCACCAGCTTCTCGAGCTCGCGCTTGGTTCGATAGCGCGCTCGCGCCAGGAGCTCCACGTGGTTCTCCGGCGTCAAGTGTGGCGCGAGCAGGACGATGCCCGTGAGGTGAATGGAAGCATCGGCCAGCATCTCGAACAGCATTGGGAACTGGCGCGCAACCCGTGCGGCTCGGCAGCGCCGCTGGGCCTCATCCTCCGAGAGCCTGAGCTCGTACACGCAATAGCTCACGAGCGTGGCGCAGGCCCACTGGCGATAGGCGCCTCGCGCGTCGATCTCCGCCAGGTGGGCCAACACGAGCGCCGTGATTTCGTTCTCGCTGCCGACGCAGCGTTTGAGATTGATCAGCAAGGCCTCGTCGCTGAGCGCGCCGAGTCGATACTTTGCTTCCATGATCGCAGCATACACCCGAGTTTTTTCCCTCTCTGAAGGCGACGCCGCGCGTTTGGCGATCTCAAAATCAACTTCAACGCCGCTCAGGTCATACAGGTGCTACACGGGACGCCTGACGCGAACGGCGCCGCTTTTTCAGCCGAGTATAGGGGTCGTCGCGTGCTGCTACGAAAACCGCGTCAAGCACCAAGCACTGGTGTTCGCGTCTATTTTTGGGCTGCTTCGCTCGCGCCTATCGTCGACTTCCGGGTCGCGTCGCACGACTCAGTCGTCGGGAGGGTCCCGGTGCGCCGCTCCTTCTCACCAGGTTTCTTCGATCCATGGCCCTCCAACCGCACAGAGTGCGCTGTTGGCCCAACCCCAGAGGACCGACTCACGTGGTTGCACCGTCGGCGCTTGCGGGTACCCGCTACGCTTGCTCGGCCCGCAGCCGATCCCGGGCGCGGTCGATTTGATCGGGCGTCGCGCCGAGCCTTTGCAACAGGTGCTCTGCCATGGCAAAGGCGACCTCTGCCTCGGCCGAGATGACGACGTCGGCACCTGCTCGCTTCGAGTCGCCGACCTCGGCCAGGTACGCGGAGCGAGCCAAAATTCTGAGCTCTGGATTCAGAGCTCTGGCGGCCTCGATCACGGCCTGGGGCGGGGTGCCGGCCGCTGTAAAGAACAGGCTGCCCGCCGACTCCACACCCGCCGCGGTGAGCACGCCGGCTTGCGCGGCGTCGCCGTACACCGCGCGTACTCCGCGGGCCACCAGGTCCGCCACGGTTTCGTGATTGAGCTCCACGATGGTCGGCCGAATCTGGTGTTCGCTGAGCAGCTTCGCGACGGTCTGCCCGACGTGGCCGTAACCGACGACGATGGCTCGTGCAGCCGGGTCCTTGGAGCGGGGCTCGTGCTCGCTCGGCGCGTCCGGGCTCGGGCTGAGCCAGCGCGTCAGGGGGGCGACGAGGCGGAACAAGAAGGGGTTGAGCGTGATAGAGACCACGGAGGTGACCACCAGGATGTTGGTGGCCCCCTCGGGCAGGATGCGCAGGCTGCGCCCGAGCGCTGCTAGAATGAAGGAGAACTCCCCGATCTGTGCCAGGGCAACGGCCACGAGCACGGCGGTGGCCGCTGGATATCCAAGCAACCGCACGGCGACAAACGCGGCCAGGCCCTTGCCGAACACGACGATGGCCAGCGTCCCGAGCACCAGCCCCGCGTGCTCGACCACGCCGAGCGGGTCCAGCAGCATGCCCACCGACACGAAGAACAGCACCGCAAAGGCGTCGCGCATGGGCAAGGCCTCTGCCGCGGCCCGAGCGCCGAAGGCGGACTGGCCCACCACCATGCCCGCGAGGAAAGCACCGAGCGCCATGGATGCGCCGAACAACTTGGCCGAGCCCACGGCGATGCCTAGGGCCAAGACCAGCACGGAAAGCGTGAAGAGCTCGCGCGAGCGAGTCTTGGCGACGTACTCGAGACACCACACGATCAGGCGCTGGCCGAACACGAGCGTAAACACACAGAAGCCGCCGATCATGAGCACGGTCTTGCCGATGGAGAGCGCGATCTGGCCCGCGTCGGTGGTCGCCTCATCGCCGGCGACGACCGGCAACAGCACGAGCACGAGCACCGTGAAGAGGTCTTCCACGATCAACCACCCGAGCGCGACGTGCCCCGATCGGGTGTGCAGCTGATCGTTGTCAGACAACACGCGTAGCAAGACGACGGTGCTCGCGACCGAGATCGCGATGCCGAAGACCACCCCCGCGAAAGTGGGCCAGCCGAAGGCCCGAGTCATGAGCATGCCCAGCCCCGTTGCCGCAGCGATCTGCAGGAGGGCGCCCGGGATGGCCACTTTGCGCACTGCCAGCAGGTCCTTCAGGTGAAAGTGCAGGCCCACGCCGAACATGAGCAAGATCACTCCGAGCTCCGCCAGTTGCTCCGCGATGTGCGAATCTGCCACGTAGCCTGGGGTAAAAGGCCCCACGATGACGCCCGCCAGCAGGTAGCCAATGATGGGTGACAGCCGGAGCTTTTGCGCCAGCAGGCCCAGGACCAGCGCGCTCGTCAGGCCGCCAGTGAGAGTCAGGATCAAGCTCAAGTCATGCGGCACAGCTACCTCGTCAACGATGTCCGCCGATCCGTCAAGGACGCGACCGGGGGCCCTTCGGCAGCCTGGGGCAAATGCCGGGCAAAGCGTGTGTGAAACGCTACCGATTTGTGACAGTCCGGACACCTCGCCGGTAGCCTCGGCAACACATTGTCGTGAGAGGGTAGAGGCTGCAGCGCTGCACCGAGGGTGGATCAGCAGCGCGCGCGGAGGAACCCAGCCATGCACGACGCACTCCCAGTTCGAAAGGAATTCGACATCTGCGCCCCGAGCGAGCCTCAGCTCGAGCTGCGGTTGCACTGGTTCGGTCGGGCACTCGCCGTACGTCGGGGCTATATCGTTCACGTGAAGCGCGGGCGTAGCCACGCGGGCGAGCACGTCGCGTCCATCGCCTACGAGATGCCCCTGCCGCAGTTTGGGCGAGGGCGGCCTCGCGCTGGGCGCAAGGGATCTGAGGGGACGTCGGGTCGCAGCAGCGCCAGCCCTCTTTGACTCGGCGGGTCGCGCTCTAAAAGGAGGGGGCCGGCTGGCTCTCTCTCTGGCCATGTTGTAGACCGCGCCCTGTGCGGCGTTGCCGTCTGCTTCTGATCGCTTGGCTCACCTGCGCTGCTTCGTGCGCCGTTTCGGGTCTGTGCGCGCCCGCCGATGCTCAAGCTCAATTTCAGGTGCCGCCCGCTTGCGGTAGCCAGGAGGAGTTTCAGCGCGAGCTCGAGCGCCTGATCGGTGCAAGGGCGCCAGAGGCCATGCCGTCCGCCTTACGCATCGAGGCGCTGGGTGCCCGGGACGGGGGCTACCTGCTTCATTTGCAGCTCAGCGGCGGGGAGCGTGAGCTGAGGGATGCGGACTGCCGCGCGTTGTTCGAGGGCGCGGTGGTGATCGTGGCAGCGGCGTTCAACCAGGCGGCGGCCTCTTCCGCAGTGCGTCCGCCGCCGCCCGTGACGCCAATCCCTGAGCCGCCGCCGCCCGCGCCTGCGCCTGCGCCCGTGGCGCCTGCTGTGGCGGCGCCTCTGCAGCCCTCTTCGCCGTCCCCCGCTGCAGCGCGCCCGGGCGTTGCGCCCAAGAAAACCACTACGGCGGCATCGCCGCAGGCCCGCAAAGGCCCTCGCCCTCGCCCTCGGCCCGCATCGCCGCCGACGTCCCCTGGAGGCGCCAGCGCTCCCAGCGTCGCTTCCCTGGCTGCGGGCGTGGGAGTTTCCGGAGGGGTGCTACCGGGACTTGGAGCGATCCTCGAGCTCGGGGCCCAGCTCGAGCCCGCACCATGGGGCTTTGCTCTCGCAGCTCGGTACTGGCCGGAGCGCAACGCCACTCGGGCAGGCCGCGGCGTCGAGCTGAACGGGCTCGGGGCGCGGGCTGCAGCGCTCGTTCGGGTCGCCCCCGCAGTTTTCTTCTCCATCGGGCTGGAGGTCAATCGCCTCTCTGGAACAGGCTCGCAGAGCGTATCGAGCCGAGACTCTGACGCCGCGTGGCAACTTGCCCCGTCCCTCGGGCTCAGCGCAATCGTTTGGGAAGTCGGGGACCTACGCCTCGAGCTCGGCGCTTCGGGTCGACTCTCTGTGTTCCGGCCGCAGTTCCTGGTGACTGGGTTTGGTGAGCTGTACCGCGTACCCGAGCTCGGGGCGGATGCAATACTTCGAGGGGCCTGGCTTTTTCGATGACGGATTTGGGGCCCTCGGAAGATGAACCCTCATGGCTACCGGAATCCTGCGGCGTCTCGCGTTGGCTTCGCCAACGCCTGCCGAGCCCGTGGCCGGTAATTCTGAGATACAAGCCGTCTACGAGGCCCACTTCCGCTACGTCTGGCGCTGCCTGCGTGCGCTGGGCGTATCCCAGCACGCCCTCGATGACGCCACGCACGACGTCTTCTTGGTCGTGCAGCGCAAGCTGTCGGGCTTCGACGGCGCCGATGCTCAGCTGACCACCTGGTTGTACGAGATCGCGCTGCGCATCGCGCGGCGCTACCGCTCACAGTCCGCCAAAGACGCGCGCCGTAGCGTCTGTCTCGTGGCGGCCCATGCAGAGGGCGCGGAGGGCGCCGATGCGGAGGGCATGGCCACCGCTGCGCGGCCGAGCGCGGGTGACCTGCAGTGCGAGCTCGAGCAGGCGGAGCGCCTGGCGCTGGCGCGTGCGGCGCTCGAGGCCTTGGACGCTGACAAGCGCGAGGTCTTCGTGCTCGGCTGTGTGGAGCAGAGGTCGGCTCCGGAGATCGCCGGCTTGACGGGCGTTCCACTCAACACCGTGTATTCGCGGCTGCGCGCGGCGCGCCGGCTCTTCGCCGTCGAGATCGCGCGGCTCGAGTCGAGCCAACGACGGAGAGATCGATGAAAACCCCTGAATCCGAGATCGATCCCTTCATCGAGGCGCTGCGGGGCGATCTGCCGAGCAGCGAGGACGAGGCTCGCGTGCGCGCTCGTTTGCTCGCCGCCGGCGTGCTACTGACCAGTGTGGCCAGCACCTCGAGTGTCGCCGCGGGGTCTTTGGGTCCTGCCGCCACGCTGCCCGCCAACCTGGCCCCGGCCGGGCTGGCGAAGGTGGGGCTGCTGTCCAAAGTTTTGGCCTTGCCGCTCGCGGGCAAGATCGGCGTCGCCACGACGCTGGCGGTGGCGGTGGCGGCGACCGGCGTCCCCCTGGTAGCGGAGCTGCGCGATCCGGCGCCAAGGGCTGCCCAGGTGTCGGAAACGCCTGCGCCGCGGCGTGGGTCGAAAGCGGCTGAGGCAACGGGGCGCGAGGTTTCGCCGCGAATGGCGCTCCCAGCCGAGCTGCCGCCGACGCGCGTCGAGCCCTCGCTCGTGTCGCCGAGCCCGCGCACGCGCGCCGCTGGCGCCTCGTCCATACAGGCGACGCCCAAACGGGGCGCCCCGCTAACCGAACCGAGCGCGAGGCCTCGCAACGAGGCCGCCTCAGCTCACGTCCTCCCCCGGGCGTCCGAGGGATCGATTGATCGTCCCGAGCCAGCGAGCACACTACGCGAGGAGACGCGCCTGATCGAGCAAGCGATCGTGGCGCTCAATGGCGGTGACCGCGCCGCGGCGGGCCGTTGGCTGGCGGAGCACGGCCGGCGTTTTCCAGGCGGGCTCTTGACGCATGAGCGCGAGCGAGCGCTCGAGCAGTTTCGACGTGCGAACCCAATGAGCGGCGTGCCAGCAGAATAGCGGCGCGTCTTACGACCCGACGACTGACTTAAAAAGGGAATATGAACATGACCAAACGAACGACACCACTAAAGCATCGATACCTGGGCTGGGCAGCGCTCTTGCTCGTGCCAGCGGTGCTGGGCGCCAAAGGCTGCGAGATCGCGGTCGTGGGCAGCGAATGTGGGGGCCTGGCTGGGGCGCAGTGCGGCGCCGGCGAGTACTGCGACTTCGCTCCCGACGCGGCGTGTGGCGCGGCCGATCAGACCGGCACGTGCGAGGCCATTCCGCAGCTCTGTACGTTTGAGTTTGCCCCCGTGTGCGGCTGTGACGATCAGACCTACGGCAACGCTTGCGCGGCGCATGCCGCCGGAGTTTCCGTCGCGAGCCAGGGTGAATGTGCAGCCCAGAGCGGCGGCGCGTGTGGTGGCTTGCTCGGCCGCAGCTGTAGCGAGGGCGAGTTCTGCAGCTTCGCGCCCGATGCGTTCTGCGGAGCCGCCGACCAGACCGGCACGTGTGAGCCCACGCCAGACGTCTGCGCCGAAATCTTCAGGCCCGTCTGCGGCTGTGATGGCGTGACCTACGGCAATGCTTGCGAGGCGAACGGCAAGGGCGTCTCGGTCGCGAGCGAAGGCGAGTGCGGCACGAGCGGCGGCACGAGCTGTGGCGGCTTGCTTGGCGCGCAGTGCGCAAACGGGGAGTTCTGCAACTTCGCTCCTGACGCCATCTGTGGTGCGGCTGATCAGACCGGCACGTGTGAGCCGACGCCCCAAGCCTGTGACCTGATTTTCGACCCGGTCTGTGGCTGCGACGATCGCACCTACGGCAACACCTGTGAGGCGAACGCCGCCGGCGTCTCGGTCGCGAGCCAGGGAGAGTGCGGCACGAGCGGCAGCACGGATTGCGGCGGCTTGCTCGGCCTGCAGTGCGCCGACGGCGAGTTCTGCAACTTCCCGCCCGGTGCGTTCTGCGGAGCCGCCGATCAGACCGGCACGTGCACCTCGATCCCCCAGGCCTGCACCCGGGAATTTAACCCCGTTTGCGGCTGCGACGGGCTGACCTACAGCACCGCGTGCGTCGCCAACTCGGAGGGCGTCTCCGTGGCGAGCCCAGGTGAGTGCGCGCCAAGTGGCGGCGGCACCGATTGCGGTGGCCTGCTCGGCCTGCAATGCGGCGACGGTGAGTTCTGCAGCTTCGCGCCGGGCGCGTTCTGCGGCGCCGCCGACCAGACGGGCACCTGCGCCCCGAGGCCCGAGGCCTGCACGCTCCAGTTCGATCCCGTCTGCGGCTGCGACGGCCAGACCTACGGCAGCGCCTGTCAGGCGAGCTCCGCGGGCGTCTCGGTGGCGAGCGATGGCGAGTGCGAGCCGAGCGGCGGCACGATCTGCGGGGGCCTGCTCGGCGCGCAGTGCGCGGGCGGCGAGTTCTGCGATTTCGCGCTGGATGCCTTCTGCGGCGCGGCGGATCAGACGGGCACCTGCCGTCCGATCCCGGATGCCTGCACGCTGCAATTCGACCCGGTGTGCGGCTGCAACGATCAGACCTTTGGTAACGCCTGCGCCGCCAACGCGGCGGGCATCTCCGTGGCCGCCCTCGGGGAGTGCCCGTAAAGCCCTCTGTAACAGCAAGCTCCGGTAGCTTCTTCCGTCGGGTCTCTTGCTCCGCTCCTCGCGTCACGCGGGGAGCGGCCGGCGGCGGTCTCCGCCGGGCAATTCACCGAGGAGACTGAGAACAGTTCTTCAGGCAAGCGTGTAATACTGCCGCAAAGCAGCAGCGACGAGCGTTTGGCGGTGCAGATCGGACCGCGACCGGCCTAAGCTCGCGTTTATGCCCGTCTATCAGATCAACGTGAACGGTCAGCCCCGTGAGGTTGACGCTCCCGCGGAGATGCCGTTGCTTTGGGTGCTGCGCGATCTCTTGGACCTCACCGGGACCAAGTACGGCTGCGGCATCGGTCAATGCCGAGCCTGCACGATTCACATCGATGGGTCGCCTTCGTACGCCTGTCAGGTGGCGGTATCGAGCGTAAGGGACAAGCCGATCACGACGATCGAAGGGCTGCCGAGCGAGCGCAAAGAGCCGCTCGTGGCCGCCTGGGAGGCGGAAGACGTGCCTCAGTGCGGCTACTGCCAGCCCGGGCAGATCATGTCCGCAGCGGCGCTGTTGGCCCGCACGCCGCGCCCGACTGACGCGGACATCGACGTAGCGATGAGCCCGAACCTGTGTCGCTGCGGCACGTACAATCGCATTCGTCGCGCCATCCATCGCGCCGCCGAGGGCGCGTGATGAAAGCGCCGATGTCGAGCAGGGAACTGTGGCTTGCCGAGCGCCTCGCGCAACGCCTCAGCGCCGGGCAGAAGCAACCGATAGAGCGGCGCGTCTTCCTCAAGCTGGGCGGTTTGGGCGGCCTGGCCCTGGGCTGGGCCTGTGCGAGCGACAAGCCCATGCCCGCGCCAGGAGAGCGACCCGGCCCCCCCGACGAGATGACCGTCGTCCCACCCAGCGAGCCCGAGGCTGAGCCCGCTCCGCCGGTGGAGGCCACTCAGTACGACGTGAACGCCTACGTGCGCATCGGCTCGGACGAGAGCGTCACCCTGTACAGTGCCAAATCTGAGATGGGGCAGGGGGTGCTCACCGCATTGTCCATGCTGATCGCCGAAGAGCTCGACGTCGACTGGGCGAAGGTGCGTTCGGAGCACCCGATCGCGAGCCAGGAGAAGTACGGTAGTCAGTTCACCGCCGGCAGCAGCAGCGTGACCGCGTCCTTCGTGGCGCTGCGTCAGACCGGAGCCGCCGTGCGCCAGATGCTGCTCGCGGCGGCCGCCCAGCGCATGGATGTCCCGATGGCCGAGCTGCGCACCGAGCTCGGCGTGGTCATTCACGACGCGTCCGAGCGGCGCGCCACCTATGGCGAGCTGGCCGAGCTCGCGGCGACGCTGCCGCCGCCCGAGAGCCCCACGCTCAAGAGCCCGAGCGACTTCAAAATCATCGGTACGCCTCGGTCGCAGCTCGGTGCGCGGCAAAAAGCCGATGGCACGGCCCAATACGCGCTCGATGTCAAAGTGGAGGGCATGCTCGTCGGCGTCGTGGCGCGCTCGCCCGCGCTCGGAGCGACGCTGGCCTCTTTTGACGACACGCGGACTCGCCTGGTCCCCGGCGTGCGGGACGTGGTGCAGATCCCGTCGGGGGTCGCGGTCCTGGCGGATCACTACTGGAACGCGCTCAAGGGCAGGAATGCCCTCGAAGTGTCCTGGAATGCCGGCCCCAACGATCAGGTCTCCAGCGCGGCGCTGCGCAGCGACATGACGTCGCAGATGGCGCTGGGCGAGGACAACATTGCTGCGGGCAACCCCGAGCAGGTCATCGCGGAGGCGCCGGAGGATCGTCGACTCGACCAGGTCTACGAGCTGCCGTATCTGGCGCATGCCCCGATGGAGCCGTTGAATGCGCTGGCCGACGTGCGCGCCGACAGCGTGGAAATCTGGGCGGGTACGCAGGCGCCCACCAGCGTCGTCGATGCTGCGGCGCGGGAGCTGGGCGTCGCACGTGAGAACGTCACCCTACACGTGCCGCTCCTCGGTGGCGGCTTCGGCAGGCGCGCGTCGAACGACTTCGTCATGGACGCCGTGCACGCCTCGCGCCTCGCCGGGTTACCGGTGAAGATCATGCACACGCGAGAGGACGACATGCGCTCCGGCCAGTACCGGCCGATGAACGCCAATCGAATCCAAGGCGCTCTGGACGCCGAGGGTTGGCCCAATGCCTGGGTGCACAACATCGTCGTGCAAGGCATCTTCGGCGCGGCGTTCTTCGCCGTCGAGGGCGCGGCGACCAACTACCCGTACGCCATGCAGCACCGACGCGTCACCTGGCGCGACCCAGGAGTGCAGGTGCCCGTCTTCACCTGGCGCTCCGTCGGCTCGTCGCACAACGCCTTCGTGGTCGAGTCCTTCGTCGATGAGCTGGCCGCGCTCGGCGGCAAGGACCCGCTCGAGCTGCGCCTCAGGCTGCTCGCACAGAGCACCGATCCGGTGGCGCCGCGCTGGGCCGCCGCCCTCGAGGACGTAGCGGCCCGCGCGGGTTGGGCCACACCCGCCGCCGCAGGGCGAGCGCGGGGCATCGCGGTGCACCAGACGTTCGGCACCATCGTGGCGCAGGTGGCAGAAGTCTCGGTAGAGGCCGGGCAGCTGCGGGTGCATCGCGTCTGGGCGACGGTCGATTGCGGCCAAGCCGTGAACCCTCGCGGCATCGAGGCTCAGGCCGAGGGCGGCATCATCTTCGGCCTGACCGCCGCGCTCTACGGGCAAATCGACATCGAAGGCGGTCGCCCGACGCAAGGCAACTTCGACACCTACCGCCTGCTGCGCATGAACGAAGCGCCAGAGATCGACGTCGCGATCCTCGACTCCGGCGCCCCGCTCACGGGCATGGGCGAGCCGGGTGTACCGCCCATCGCACCTGCCGTCTGCAATGCCATCTTCACGCTCACGGGTCAGCGCATCCGGCGGCTGCCGATCGCGGACCAACTCCGCGCCGCCGGCTGAGGTAAAGGCGGTGCCCACCCCGCGGCCCGCAGCGGGCCGCCGCCGCCTCCCAAACGTCGTGCTCGGCGGCAGCCGCCTGCGCGCGCCGTGGGAGGGGCGCGTGACTCGCTCTGGGAAGGGCGTGCCAACGTGGCGCGGAGTTAACGCTTCCCAGAGAGCTACTGCCGAAACCGTTGGCGAGGATGGGGTGGCCGTGCGGCGCGCGGGGAAAGGGGCAAGGTTCGCAGCAATGCACGCTATCGAGCGCCAGGCAGCATTTTGAAAGCGGCGTGCACGCGCATGGCTTTGCCCGCGCCGAGTGCGAGACCTGCGGAGACGAGCTCCTCCCTGCGCTGCGGTTCCAGCACACGACCCGCTCACCATCACGGACGAGCGCATGGCACAACGCCCCGACGGCTTCGATCACGTCGCCTATTCGGTAGGCGCCGCGGGGCTCGTTGCGGGCGTTCGTGTGTTCGAGTCGGTGGTGGCTGAGGATCTTGCGGGCCACACCTCTCATCGACGCATGGAACAGATGAACGAAGACGACTGCACGAGCCAAGTGACCTTCTGCTCGGACGCTGGGGCTGCTGTATTTCACTGAGGCTCTGCGAGAACCGGCGCGGCCGCAGCTCCAGGCGACCGCGCTGTCCGGCTAGGTCAGGCTGGGGTACGACGAACGCGTTCGAGCAAGGCCACGTCCGCGAGATCCTGGGGCCGCCCCGAGGCCCGCTTGTTGGTGATCAAATCGTCCAGCGCGATCACCGGGATGACGAGCGCCGCGAGCTGGACACTGCGCGCACGCTCTATCACCTGCTCGGTGTCGATGCCGTCCGCCTGGCGAAGGATATCGATGCGTACGGGAGGTACGCCAAGATACACGATCTCGCTCGGACCCATGTTCTGCGCAGCACGGCTGACGGCAGCCGGTGCTCCGAATGCCACCAGCGCAGCCGCCACGCGGCTCAGGTTGTCGCCATCCCCTGAAACCAGGAGATCGAGATCTTTCGTGGCGCGGGGTTTGGCGTGGATGCCCACGGCATAACCGCCGAGCAGAACGAACCTAACCTCGCAACGGACGAACTCCACCAACAGATCGTTGAAGTCGGGGTGTAGGTCCATGTTGTCCTCGAAGAGCCAGCGAATCTTCCACGAGCGACCAGATAACGCGCAGCCGATCCGTCGGGCTCTGTGCGAGCCAGGCTTCCATATCGAGACGCTCGAGCTCCTCGAAGGATGGAGCGACACCGCCCGTCCAGGTGCGGCGCCGCACCTCAGCTCGATCACTGCTCATCCGCCGAGTGTAGCACGCCTCACCAACCGCGTGTTCGCGTTTCCACGCGGGCCTCGCCTCAGACAACATCAGGCGCAGCTTGGCGTAGTAGAATCCGCCAGTTCAGGCGAACTGGCTCACGTTGCGACGTGTCGCTCTTTGGCCGATCATGCACGGCTGACGTCGCGCTGAAAGAGCCCCCTTTCCTTCGCTGCCTGGTCACGACCCCCTCGCCCAGCCAGCTCGATGTGGTCAGGGGTGGGGCTGAACAACACCGTAGCGCCGGGCGCCCCGTCTCGTCGTTGGCATAGCGCTCCTCGAACACCGAGAGGGTTCGCCGCCCTTCGCCCGTCGGGTGACGACCTCAGGGCATCGCGTGTTTTTTGAGGAACGTCCACATCTCTCGCGTGGCGTCGATTTCATTCTTGGCCCAGGTATGACCCAGCCCCGCGATACGGTAGAGCGCCACATCGGCTCCAGCCGCGCAGTTGCCGTAGGAGTAAACGGAAACTCGATTGACCTCCGCCGTTTCGGTGCGCGCTTCGGCGCAACCGTTATGGCCCGCCCAACCCTGGAGGGCAGCTTCGACGCTTTCGACCCACTCGTCGCGCGCCATGCCGGCATAGGTGTTCTGAGGGTCTGCCAAGCCGTGAAATGTCACCACGGGCACGGCCCGACCGTTGCACGGCGCGGTCCAACGAAGGCCGCTCACCGGGGCGATGGCCGCGATGCGATCACTGAGATTGCAGGCTAGGCGTGAAGACATGCGAGCGCCGCCGGAAAAACCGGTGGCGTAGACCCTACGCTCGTCCACGCACACTTTCCGGAGCGCGTCGTCCAACACGTCGCTGGCGTATTGGACGTCGTCCACTGCGTTCGGGTCGTTCAGCAGCACGTTCCAGCTATTCTGAAAGCCCTGGAGGCCGATCACGATGAAGCGTTCTTCTTGAGCCAGGAGCTCCATCCCACTGTCTAGAGCCTGCCTGGCCGCGTCGCCGCCCGTGCCGTGCAGGTTGAACATCAGCGGCAAGCGCGCCTCGCCGTCGTAGGAGTCCGGCACGAATAGCCGGTACTCGCGCTCGCGGCCGCCGGACGTCAACTGGTGATTGACGACGCCACCTGGGTGAGCGATCGCGCAAGCGGGCTGTTCGACGACAGCCTCGCTTGCCGTGTCGCCTTCCGCGATCGTTTCGCCGCCATCGCCCGCTGCAGCGCCGTCCGCCGCACGCGCTGACCCACCGACGTCGTCCGAGGCAGCACCGACGCCGTCAAAGGCGGCTCCGCCGACACTCTCCGGCGAGGTACCGCCCGTGTCCGTAACCCCAACCGTCGACGTGTCGCTGGTGGCTTCGGTGTCCCCTTCCGTTGCGGAGGGCGTTGCACCGACGTCGCCCTCGCCGACGAGCCCGGCTGTGCCACCCGGGGCCGCGCCGTCTGACTCTGCGCAGCTACACGCCGATAAGGCCAAAACGACAGCTAGCCAGGGGAGGCTGCCGCGAGATACTCCTCGGGGATTTGTCGTTAGCATCGAGACTCCGTTCGGCGGGCGATACGCCCTAGCGCCTGCTTGCAGCGTTCTACCAGGTTGCGGCGAAGACTTCGAGTCCGCGGCGGCGGCCGCGACGGGCTTCGATGATCCGGGAAAGCTCCCGCAATTCAATGCTTCACGGGCTACCGTTCCACATCCACCCGAATCTGCCGCTGACAGCTGCACAACACCTTGCTCTGTCAGCGTCCAACCGCCCCGCCGCGCGAGGCTCGCGAGCTCTTCACGCATCGCAGGCGCCTGCGACCCCCGGCCGAGTCGAGGAGTCGAAGCGCGCGGTCTTCGAGCGCTGCGAAGCGATTGCAAAGATGGGCGCCGACAGCGGCGTGCAGCAACTCGGACGCACCGATGACGGCAGCCGCACTTCGAGCGCGGGCTCGAACGTGAACGTGAGCGACGTACGGCAGCTGGGCGCGCGCGGACCATTACGGTGTCTCATTTACGATCGGGGGCCGACCGGCAGGACATCTCTAGTCGTGCGGATCGAGCGCAACGCGGCAGCCAGCCGACTCGAATGCGCTCGCGCACTTCGTTGCGAGGCGCAGCGAGCGCTGCCGTCAAATCGCGCGCATCAGGCTACACGTTCGCCGCAGCGCGATCGTGGACATCGCGCGCACTCACGCGCTGATGCGGAGTTCGACGCGCCGTCGCGCCACGCGCGTGCTCTCACGACTTCGAGAACAGCGCCAGTGCGCCACACACCAAGCTCACTCCCGCGGCCCGCGGTGACTGCGCGCTCGGCATGTTAGCGCGATCGACGTGATCACCGCGCGAGACGCTGCTCGACAAGGCGCTGGGAGGGGGTAGAGCGGCTCGTTCGAGTGGGAGCGCCCGCCGGACAACTGGCGCTGCGCCAGGCTTTGAAAAAGAGGAGACACCATGACGACCCTGCATGTGCTTGCCCCTAAAGGGCCGAACAATCTTTTGCTGGCGCGCTCATGCCGACGCCCGGCTCGCGTCGCTCTGTGGCTGGTCGGCGTCTTCGCGAGCGCCACGGCGTGCAGCGGCAGCATCGACGACAATCAAGCTGGCGGCGACTCGCGACCCTCGCCAAGCGCTGCCAATCCAGCCAGCACCGGCGCTCGTAACTCGGGCCCTGGTGTGGCGACAGGGACGGCCAGCGCCGCTGAAGAGACGCAACCGAGCGCAATCAGCGCGCGCGAGCGAACCAACGACGGCATAGAGAATGTCAGCGGCGGCGCGCGATCGAACGGCAGCCGGCGTGAAGGTGGCGGCGCACGGCGGCGTGATGTCGAGGACATCGACGCGGGCGCCATCGACGCGGGAGACGCCGGGGATGCAGGCCTGAGTGAGGCCGACGCGGGTGATGTGGAAGCCGACGGGGGCCAGGCGTCGGACGCGGGCAGCGCGCCGTGATCTCCCACCCGCCCTTCGCTCCAGAGCCAGCAAGTTAGCTCATCGCGGAGCCGCAGAAGGACGCGGGTCTGATGCATCAGCTGGGACTGGAGCTTCGAGCTGCTCGACGAGGCCAAGTCGAGCGCCTTCGCTCCGTCCCATCTGTCCACCGGGGCTGGTCAGGCATGCTCGACCGGGCGTGAGGACGCAATGGCGGCCGTGATAGAGCTCACCGAGCTCCCGGTTGCGGAGGTTCTAACCGCAGCAGTCGCCGCCAAGCCCTGACGTTCCTTTCATCCTGCCGGGCGACGCTCGATCAGATCCGGCGGCGCAAACTGTAGGAAGATGGCTACCGCCGCATCGAACTCCGCTTCCGGCCAGTGCCAGCCCTGCAAATCCAGCTGCCGGAGCTCCACGCTCACCCCACGGGCTTCCGCCAGCCGGTGCGCCTTGGCGATGCCTGCCGGCGCGATGTCGGTGGCGACCACTCGATGGCCGAGCTCGGCGAGAAATACCGAGTTGCGGCCCTCCCCATCCGCGGGTGCGAGCACACGCGAGCAAGGGGGAATGCTGGGGCGAGGGGCTGCCTTGGCCAGGGCTGCGCCAGTCCACGGGGGCCGTTTCATGTTGGCCGTCGCGGCCCGGCCGTCTTAGCGCTATGCTGGGCGAATGACGGTCACAAATGACCAGGTTGCGTGCCAACGGCCTGGGGAATGCTGCGGTGTTTTGGCTCTTGGGAGGGGTTTCTAATGGCCACCCCCAACGACGCGGGGCTGTTTGCCAAGATTCTGGCTCTACCTGTCGACAAGATCGCCGAAGTCGAAGACTTCGTCGACTTTCTTCGCCAGAGAGTCAACGAGCAGGCCCTCACTCGCGCCGCCGCTCAGCTCAGCGAAGGCGCCTTCGCTCAGGTCTGGGACAACCCCGACGATGCCGAGTACGACCGGGTTTGAGTTTGGGGACGTGGTTTTGGTCCCGTTCCCATTCACCGACCAAACGACTACCAAGCAGCGCCCAGCCGTCGTCGTCAGCTCCGACGCCTACCATCGCGAGCGGCAGGACGTCATACTGCTCGCGATCACGAGTCAGCAACGGCCGCTATCGAACGTCCTCGATGTCGACGTAGGGCATTGGCAGCACGCAGCCCTGCTCGAGCCCTCCATGTTCAAGCCGCTGGTCGCCACCGTCGAGCGTCTATCGATCCGCAGGCAGCTCGGAACGCTTCACGCCGAGGATCAACGGCGGCTGCGCGAGCTGCTCGGCAAAATGCTGGGCATCTGAGGAGCTTGCGCAACTACATCAAAGATGAGGGTGGGCCCCTCGGAAGCGGAATGCAGGGTCGGATTTCAAACCGCCTCGAGCTGCGTCGGTCAAAAGCCGTCGTGGTGAACGTCGATGGAAAAGTCGCAGCATGACTGCGGCAGGGGAGGTCCGGGAAGACGAACGAGAGTGAACCGCCGATGACGTGTCGTGAGCCTTACCAACAACGTCGAAACCGGGATGGAAGGTTGGCCCGGGATGAAGCCCAGCGGAAGCCTGCTGACTGGCTGGGTGGCGTTCGGCATAAAGGCGGCGTGAGCGGCTCTGATGTGGAACGTGGGAACCTGTCGTTCCGATGCCAAGAGAAGAGCCCAAGCGGAAGGCCTCCGTGAGGGTGCAAGTATCGATGCGGAGCACAGGGGCGGAGTTGCTCGTAGTAGCGCTGAAGCCGGCGAAAGCCGGTGGATCGAAGGGGCAACATCGTTTGGCCGTGTTGATGGGTCAACCGCTTGCGGGAGGAACCCATGACCACGGCAAAGCCGTTCGCAATTTCCAAGCGAATGGTGCGACCTGACCATGGCACTCTCACGTGAGAAAAGACCGAGCTCCAGGAGATGGTCCTCGACGCCGTCACGCAGATCACGAGAGGCGTGACGCTCGGCATCGAGCGCTACCTCCGTGGCCAGTTCGTCGACATGCAGGCAGACCTCTCTGCGTCTCTCGACAAGCTCGAGGCGCTCGACCGTGAGGTGGGCTCCGTCAAGGTCATTTCCACTCAAATCCGTCAGAGCAGATAAAAGACGTGCGACGCGCCGAGGCTGACCATGAGCGCGCCATCACCGCCGACACCGAGATCGCGGCGCTGAGATACCAGAGCGGCAAACTGACGGAGGGCCTCGATAGCCTCGAGTAGGGCGCCTGACCCCATCGTTACTGGGCAGCGCCCGCCGAAGCTCCAGTCGAAGCGCCGACGTCGCCGAAGTAGAGCAGGCCGCTGCGACTCGGCGACATCTTCTTCCACATGCGCAGCGCATTCGGCAACTCGCGATCCACGCGCACCTCGCTGTAGGCGGGGGGGAGCCGCGCGCCGAAGCCGTTGTAGGTCAGCACATACGTGCCGACGCGCGCGCCGAGCAGCAAGCGTCGCAGCGCCATCAGATCCCGCGTCTGGCGCTCGTCGCTCAACTCCACGCTCTTGTCGATGCGTTCCGTCTCGCGCATCACGTTCTCCTCGAACGGATTGTAGAGGTAGTAGGCGTCGGCAGCGGGGATGTTGGTGCTGCCGAAGGCCCCCTGGATGAAGTACACCCGGTTCTCCACCTTGAACATGCGGGCGAGGCCGCGGGCGCAGCTCACCAGGCGCTCGCGATGTTCCAAACCGGTGAAGTGGCAGTGACCGGCCAGAGCCGCTGCAACGCAGAACTTTCCCGCGCCGGAGCCGATGTCGACGACGGTCCGAACGTTGCATTCTTCCAACCACTGCGCGGCTCGAACGGCGACCTCGAGAGGCGTCCAGTATTGAGCGGACAGCTCGCGCAGCGGGTCGTCGAGGAAGTGATCGAACGTCGCGTCTTCCGGGCAACGTCCCGTACGTAAGGCTTCTGCGATCTGCTCGGGTCGGGGCACGAGGGGCGGAGGTTTGTCGTTCATCTTCGGTGCGGCGGGGCTACGGGTCGAGGGGACGAGCCGCTGCCATCTCAGAGCACGATCCATGCCGGCGCTGGTTGTTGCGCTCGAATTCCCGCCTACGTCTCCAGCCCGCTCGGCAGGGCGGCATTGGTCGGCTCTCGGCGCGGGCGCGGCGGAGTCGCGATCGGGCAAGGAGCGCTGGGAGGCTCGGGCGGGATGCGACAGGTGGTGTCGCGCGTGGTGGAAGGACTGTTTGGTTGCCGCACGGCGGTGTCGTTTCGTGCGGTTCGCTCATGAGCATGGGCGACAGTTTGTCGTTTTGGTGAATTCGTCCTGTTTCGTCGCGGCAGCGAGCTCGGGTCGCGTCCAATTGCAGGAGGGTAGGGCACCTGGCCCGTTGCTTGCTTATTGCGGATCGCGATGCTCGCGGAGCCTGCAGCACAATCACCCTTCGTGGCGGTCATCTCCGCGCGGCGGGAGACGGTCGATGCGCTGCGCGCGTACCTGGAGAGCCTGGGCGTGGCCTCGCACGGGACGCAAGGACTCGGCGATGCGAGTCTGGTCTCGCCCGCTACGACAGCCGTCGTGCTCTTCCCCGACGAGTTCGAGGCGAGCGCTGTGGTCGCGCGCGTCTCGTCCTTGCGCCGGACTCGCGCGCCGCTCTTGCTCGTGGTGGTGACGAGCACGCCGCAGCGGTTTCGTCCCGCCCTGGACGCAGACGCCCAGGGTGGATCGCCGATCGTACTGCCCAAGCCAGCGTTTGGCTGGACCATCCTCGACGCGCTGCGGAGTCAGGACCGAGCCGAGCTCCCGAACGGCGGCGCTGGCACATGAGCGCATTCAAGGCCGTTGTCGTCCGCATCTCGCAGGGGACCCAGTACATTCGAGACGTTCGCGGTCTCGCTCCGGAAGGATTCCGTGGCCTGCCGGTGCTGGGGACCAGCCCGTGTGCGCCCGAGTGCAGCGCCTGCAAAGACGCTTGTCCCACGGGGGCCATCGCTCTCGAACCGCTGCGGTTGGACCTCGGACGCTGCGTCTTTTGTGCGGCCTGCGTGGAGGCGTGTCCCGAGGGCAAGATCCAGTTCACGCCGGAGCCCAAGTTGGGGGCATCGACGCGGGACGACCTGTGGCTCCGGCAGGGCTCGACCCAGGCCCTGCGTGTGCGGGCTTCGGCGGCGTTCTCGAAAGTCTTCGGTCGCTCCTTGCGCCTGCGGCAGGTGTCGGCGGGCGGCTGCAACGCCTGCGAGCTGGAGCTCAACGCCATCGCGAACGTCAACTTTGACGCGCAGCGCTTCGGCATCGAGTGGGTCGCGTCTCCTCGCCACGCGGACGCGCTCGTGGTGACCGGTCCGCTCACTCGAAACATGCAAAACGCCATCCGCCTGGCCTGGGATGCCCTGCCGGAGCCCCGTTTCCTCGTTGCCGTCGGCGCCTGTGCGATCTCCGGAGGGCTGTATCAAACGGCCGACGGCATCGACCGGGGGTTTCTCGAGCAGGTCGGGCCCGCGCTGTTCATTCCCGGCTGCCCACCGCACCCGCTCACGATCGTCAACGCCATCCTCGACTTTCTCGGGGCCGAGTAGCGCTCGGAAAAGTTAGCTCGAGTGTCGTCTCCGTTCTTGCTCAGCTTGCCGCTCCTGGTGGTCGGGGCCGTGCTCGCCGTCGCGCTGCGCTCGAACCGTGCCAGCGCCGCGGTTGCTCTGGTGACCCAGGCCCTGGCCGCCCTGCTCGTGCTCGTGGGCGTCTGGCCCTCGCTGCGCGGGGGCCAACCCCTGCAGCAGGTGTGGCCGTGGCCTGCCCCGATCGGGACGATCACGTTTCGCGTCGATGCTCTCGGCGCCTTCTTCCTGGCGTGGTCGCTGCCGATGACCTGGCTCGGGACCGTGTACGCCATCGGCTATCTACGCCCCTACTTCGCGCGCGGCCGACATGGTGGCCCACACTTCGCCCTGCTCAACCTGATCGCGGTGTCCTTCGTCCTGATCTACTCGGTGCAGAACGCGCTGGTGTTCTTGCTCGGCTGGGAGGTCGCTGCCGTTGCGGCTTGGCTGCTCGTGATCTGGGACTATCGCAGCCAGAAGATCCGCTTTGCGGGGTTCAACTACCTCGTGTCCACTCACGTCGGGCTATTTGTCTTGGTGGCGGCGTTCATGCTCCTGCACAGCAAGACGAGCTCGATGGATTTTCATGCCTTCGGCTCGTTCCTCGGGCGGGCCAGTCCGACGCGCGGAGGCATCTTCCTGCTGCTTGGGATCGCGTTTGCCCTCAAGTCGGCGTTCTTTCCATTTCACACCTGGCTGCCCCGCGCGCACGCGGCGGCACCTGCCCACGTCTCGGCCCTGATGTCGGGCGTGATTCACAAGGCAGGGCTGTTCGGCTTCTTGCGCTTCACGCTCTTGATGGGCCGCCCCGAGGAATGGATGGGTTGGACGGTGCTGGCGTTTGGCACCCTCTCCGCATTGTTCGGCGTGCTGTACAGCACGACCCAGCGCGATTTGAAGCGCCTGCTCGGCTATTCGTCGACGGAGAACGTGGGCATTGCCGCGATCGGCTTCGGGCTGGGGTACCTCGGTTGGTCCTGGGGTGCGCCGAGCTTGGTGGCGGTCGGTTTCATGGGCGGGATGTTGCACGTTCTGAATCACGCGATCTTCAAGTGCCTCTCGTTCTACGCCGCGGGCGCCGTCTATCGCGCCACCCATACCGTGGACCTGGAGCGGCTCGGGGGGCTCGCCAAGCGCCTGCCAGGCGCCTCCAGCTTGTTCCTGATCGGGGGCCTCGCTGGCGCCGCGCTGCCGCCATTCAACGGCCTCGTGAGCGAATTCATCATCTACTCCGGGCTGCTCTCGGGTCGCGCCACCTCCCCAGAGGGCAATGTCATGCTGGTAGGAGCGGCCGCCGTCCTCGGGTTCGTGGGGGCCGTTAGTGCCTTGTCGATCGCCCGAGCATTTGGTGTCGGGTTCCTCGGCAGTCCGCGCGACCCGGGGCTCGAGGTGGGGGACGAGCCGTCGCGCTCGATGCTCATCCCCATGCTCTGCCACGCCGCCCTGGCGCTTGCGCTCGGGCTTGCTCCGGCGCTCGGCATCGAGCTCGTGCGTCCTGCGCTCGAGCAGTTTCCCGTCGGGACGCATGCCGCTTTGGCTCTCGCGCCCGTGGGCTCCCTCGCCTGGGCGAGCCGGGGGCTCATGCTCGTGCTCTTGCTCGTGGCTTGGCTGCGCTGGCGGCAAGGGCTCACGGCGCGTCGTAGCGCGACCTGGGGTTGCGGCTACACGGCTCTCTCGCCGCGCATGCAGTACACCGGGAGCTCGTTTTCCGAGCAAATGGCGCGCATCTTCCAAGCCTTCACGCCGGCGCTCCGCCGGGAACGCATCACCACGGAGCTTTTTCCACAGACTCCGGGCCAGCTCGCCACGCACCACGCGGACGCGGTCGAGCGGCGCATCTTCGAGGTCCTCGGCCGTGCAGAAGAGCTCGTGATCCGGGCGTCCCAACGAATTCCCGCGCACCCTCGCTTTGCCTTTGCGGCAGGGCTGCTCACGCTCTTGCTCATCGGGGCGTTTGCGCTCGGGGGGGGGCCGCGATGATGGCTTGGATCGCGAACGTCACCAGCGTGCTGGTGATGCCCTTCTTGCTCGCCGGCGTGATCCAGCGGGTCAAATCCCTCTGGTCCGGGCGCAAGGGGCCACCGCTCTTGCAGCCCGCCTACGACGTGTTGCGGCTCTTGCGCAAGTCGCCCGTGTACAGTGCGACGGCCACGCCCATCTTCCAGATCGCCCCCTGGGTCTTCCTGATCACGGCGGCGGGGTCAGCCGTCATCGTCCCGCTTCTGGGCTCGGCCCCGCTGGCGTCGTTTGCGTTCGACTTTGTCTGGTTTGCTTACGTGTGGGCGCTGGGGCGAGTGGCGATGGTCCTGGCGGCGCTCGACACGGGCAGCTCCTTCGAGGGGATGGGCTCGGCTCGCGAGTTGACGTTCGCGACGCTCCTGGAACCGGTGCTCTTCTTGGTCGCCGCCGCGTTGTGCCTGCGCTCCGGCACGCACTCGCTCTACCACGCGCTCGTCTTCGACGCGGGCGGCGCCGTCTTGCTGCGGCTCTGCGCCGTGCTGGCGCTGTTCATCATGCTCCAGGTGGAGAGCGCCCGAATGCCCGTCGATGACCCGAGCACACATCTCGAGCTGACCATGGTGCATGAAGTCATGGTGCTCGATCACAGCGGCCCGGATCTTGCGGCCATCGTCTTCGGGTCGATGCTCAAGCTGTTCGTCGGAGCGGCGCTGATTGCGACGCTCTTGAATCCCTGGGCGGGCCAGGGAACGCTGCTCGCCGCGGCGGTCAATCTCGCCCTGTCCGTGCTGGTAGCGGTGAGCGTGGGGACGGTCGAGTCGCTCGTTGCCCGGATCCAGCTGCGTCTGGTCCCCGAGTACATCAGCCTGGCGTTGGGGCTCGGTGCCGTCGCGCTGCTGCTCGGGGCCTGGGGGGCGGGAGCCGGGCCATGAATCCGCTGCTGATCGCCTTGCTCGGCGCGCTGGTCATCCCGCTGTTCGTTGGGACCTGGCGCACCAGCCTGCTCGGCCTGAGCGCGCAGGGTCTGCTCATGGCGGCGCTGGTGCAGCGCGCCGCAGCTTCGCTCGATACTGCCCATGACTGGATTACCTTGGTGGATCTGGCGCTGATCCGCGGCGTAGCAATGCCCTTGGCGTTGTACGCCGTGTTGAAGGCGCAGGGCGCGCGCGCCCGCAACGACGTGATTCCTCCGAATCTGTTCTACTGGACGCTCGCCCTCGCCGTGGGTCTGGCCGCCTTCAACTTCGCCGAACGCCTCGTCAGCGAGCCCGGGGAGCCGCAGACTCTGGTGGCCGTGGCCGTCGCTGGCCTCTTGTTCGGCTTTCTCGTGCTCTCGGGTTCGTTGGAGCCATTCAGTCAAATGGTGGGAGCCTTGCGCATCGAGAATGCGATCGCGCTCTTGGAGCTGAGCGGCCACGACCATCCGGCGCTGGGGCTGCAGCTGGCCATGTCGGCCATCTTCGTCGCGACGCTCGGCTTCTTCTGCTGGTACCTCGCCACCTTGAAGGAGCCCGCCGAGGAGTCGGTGGAGTCGGCGCCGGACAGTCTCAGCTTATGACTTCCCTGGCGTTGGTCTTCATCCCCATCGTCGTTGGCCTGTTGCTCGCCATCCCCAGGCTGCGTGCTCACGCCGTGCGGGCACTGGTCGGAACGGCGCTGAGCCTGTCGACGCTGGCGCTCGCCGGAGCCCTCTTGCCTTCGCAAGAGCTCTCGCTGTGGGGGTATGCGCGCCTGGACGCGATGTCACGCCTGTTCTTGGCGCTGATCAATCCGATCTTCCTCGGCGTCTCCGCGTATGTCGCCAGCCGCGTCTCCGCCACTCCGGCGTTGCAGCGCGACCTCTGGCGCTTCGCAGGCCTTGCCCTGACCTTGATCGGCGCTGCCAACGCTGCCGTGCTCGGGAACCATCTATTAATGCAGTGGCTGGCGCTGGAGGTCACCACCCTGGTGGCGGCGCCGCTGATCGTTCGGCCCGGTGATGGGCGTTCGCGCCTCGCCTCCTGGCGCTACTTGCTCTTTTCCTCGGTTGGGCTCTCGCTCGTACTGCTCGGCTTGCTGTGTTTGAGCCGCGCCATGCTGGCCGCCGGGCATGAGCCGACGCTCTTCCTCGATCGACTGCCGGAGCTCGCCGCCGTCGCTGCCAGTCCGTGGGGCGAGCCCGGCCTCGCGCTCTTGATTCTCGGTCTGGGAACGAAGCTGGGCCTCGCGCCCATGTACACGTGGTTGCCCGAGGCCTACGACGAAGCGCCCCCGGCCGTCACGGCGCTGCTCGGCGCGGTCCAGTTCAACGCGGTCCTCGTGGTCCTCTTGCGTGTGATTGCCGTGTATCGACCCGGCAATGCCAGGCTGATCACGGCCGAGCTCATGCTGATGGGCCTCGCTTCCATGGTGGTGTCCGCGATCAGCATCATCGCCACGCGCAACATGATGCGGCTGATTGCGTACGCCGCCATCAACCACGCGGGCGTGATCGCGATCGGGCTCGCCGTTGGCAAAGGCACGACGTACGGGCTCTTGCTGTACGTGATCAGCAACGCCTTCATCAAGGCGATTCTATTTCTCACGGCGGGCAAGATCAAAGCCCACTATCGCACCGAAGATACGCGGGAGATTTCCGGGTTGATCGAGGATTTGCCCTACAGCGGTGTCTTCTTGCTGGTGGGTACGTTGGCGCTGCTCGGCTTTCCCCCGTTCGGCAGCTTCTTCGGGGAGCTCTCGATCCTATCGGCGCTCGTGAGCTCCGGGCAGCTGTTTGTGTTTGCCGCGTTTTGCGTGCTGATCACGACCACCTTCATCGCTACGGGCCGAACCTTCTTTCCGATGGTGTGGGGAATGCCCAAGCAGGAACATGCCTGGCAGAAACAGACCTTCCTTTCGGCGTCTCCCAAGCTTGCTTTCTTGATCGTGCTCGTGATCCTCGGGCTGTACATTCCACCGGCGCTCAGCGGTTTGCTCGAACGGGTGGCAGCCTCACTGGAGGGGGAGGGTTCTTGAACACCTCGGTCGTCGTGCATCGGGTCGAGCAGAGTGCCGTGCCGGTGCTGGACGTGAAGGAGTGGCGCGATGAGCTGTCGCTGCAGCGCCAGCTCGGGTCGCGCCTCTTGACGCTGTACGGGGCGCCGCCCGGGGACGGGCGCGTGACGCTTACCGCCGTCTTGCAGGGGCCGGACGCGGTCATCCAGCTCCGCAGGACCACGGTGCAGCTCGACGCTGGCTACACAGAGCTCACGACAGAGTGGCCCGCCGCGCACTGCTTCGAGCGAGAATTGCACGAGCAGACCGGCCTTCGCTTCGCCGGCCATCCGTGGCTGAAGCCGTTGCGCTACGAGGGCCGCGAGCCAGCGTCGATGGACGAGTACCCCTTCTACAATGTGGAAGGGAAAGAGGTGCATGTAGTCGCCGTGGGGCCGATTCATGCCGGGGTGATCGAACCGGGAGCGTTTCGCTTCATGTGCGCAGGCGAGCGCGTGCTCCATCTGGAGATTCAGCTGGGTTACCAGCACCGAGGGGTGGAGCGCCTGCTTCGCCAGGGAGATCCACAAAAGCTAGCGCCGTTGGTGGAGACGATCGCGGGTGACACGAGCGTGGCGCACACCTGGGCATATTGCGCCGCCCTGGAGAGCCTCAGCGAGTGTGAGCTCGATCTACGCGTGGAGGTGGCCCGGGCCGTGGCGCTGGAGCTCGAACGGGTGGCGATGCACCTGGCGGGGTTATCGGGGCTGGCTGCGGACGTCGGCTTTCTGCAAGGGGCGACGTCCTACGGCCGGCTCCGCACCACCGCCATCAATACCACGATGCGCCTGTGTGGCAGCCGTTTCGGTCGCGGAGCACTGCGCCCGGGTGGGATCGGCATGCTGCTCTCGGCGTCGGGGCTCGGGCTGATCCAGGCCAATCTCGAGCTCCTTCGACGCGACCTCGCGCTCATCAACGATCGCTTCGAGTCTGCCTGGACCGTGCGCCACCGCTTGCGGGGAATTGGCGTGCTCAGCGCAAGTCGAGCCCGGGAGTTGGGGCTCGTGGGACTGGTTGCTCGCGCTTCCGGCGTGCCGCTCGACGCACGCCTGCAGGCGCCGGGGGGCGCCTACGCGGCCCTGCCGATCGGTCGCGCACTGATGAACACCGGCGACTGTTGGGCGCGCGCGCGGATGCGCATCGCCGAGATGGATGCCTCGCTCGCCTGGCTCACCGGCATGCTCGAGCTGTATCCAGACTGGCAGCAGCCGCGCCTGGACACGCGGCGGCTCCGGCCGTCAGAGCTCGTGGTGGCGCTCGTGGAAGGCTGGCGCGGGGAAGTGATCCATTGCCTGGAGACCGACGCGGCGGGGCAGCTCGCGCACTACAAGGTGCAAGACCCGTCCTTGCGAAATTGGCTCGGGTTGGCCATTGCCATGCGCGACGGCCAGATTTCGGATTTTCCGATCTGCAACAAGAGCTTCGACCTGTCCTACTGTGGTCATGACTTGTAAGTGCCGAGCGCCGCGAGCTTCGCGCCGGATGGCGCAATACGACGAAAGCGTGCTACAAATCGGCGAATGCCAGCCAGGAAGCGACAACCTGACGTCGTATTTGAGCCGGTACTTCGTTCGGCCGCGATGCGGAAGGTGGACCAGATCCTGCGCGCGGTGGCCGCCAAAGAGGTGATCCTGACCTTGATCGGCGAGAGCGGAACGGGCAAAGAGGTGCTGGCGCGGCGGGCGCACGAGCTCTCAGAACGTCGCAAAGGCCCGTTCGTTCCGATCAATTGCGCGGCGATCCCCGAAGCGCTGTTCGAGAGTGAGCTCTTCGGGCACGAACGCGGAGCCTTCACGGGAGCCAGTGAACGAGCGCGAGGCAAGGTGGAGGCGGCCGAGAAGGGCACATTGTTCCTCGACGAGATCGGCGAGATGCCGCTGGCGATGCAGGCCAAGCTGCTGCGTTTCCTGGAGAATCGCCGCTACACACGCGTGGGCAGCGCTGCCAAGATCGAAGCGGACGTGCGCTTGATGTTCGCCACGCTCCGGCCGCTCGAGCAGGAGGTGCGAGCCGGACGGTTTCGTGAGGACTTGTTCTATCGCATTCAAGGCATCACGTTGCGCGTGCCGCCACTGCGTGAACGACGAGCGGACATTGCGCCTCTGCTGAGCCAGTTCGTCTCTCAGCTCGCCGGCAGGCACGGCGTCCGCCCCGCGAAACTGGGCCGGCAGGCAAAGGCCTTGTTGCTCCGCTACGACTGGCCCGGCAACGTGCGCGAGCTTCGGAATGTGGTGGAGACGCTGAGCCTGCTGCGGGAGGGGCGCGCGGTGAGGGCCGTCGACCTCCCCGAGGCCATTCGCGCGCAGGCAGCCGACCCCGACGGAGCAGCGTCGGACTCGTGCTCGACCAGCCTGACGCTCGACCTCGACGACGGGCTCGATGCGCTGATCCGACAGATCGTGGAGAGTGCGCTCGAGCTCGACAGCGGAAACAAGATCAAGGCGGCGATGCGGCTCGGCATCAGTCCGAGAACCGTGCAGCGCTACGTGGCTTCGGGACGGGTCAGGGGGAAGCGGCCGGTCCCGGCGCGAGTGCCGATGCGGCTGGGGTGAGCGACACTCCCGAAGACCGTGAGCTGTTGGCCTTGGGGCCTCGGCGCACGATCCGTACTATCGCTGGCAACGCGTGGCTAAGCAGAACGCTACGGCAACCCCGAACGCTGGCAGCGCGATTGCCTCACGAACATTGCGAGCTCGGGCTCCTGCTCCAGCGACCGAGTGATCCAGCAATACGCCGACGAGATCTGGGGGCTGTACTCCCGTTCGAATCTGGGCTGAGGCGTAGGCGGCAGGGGCGGCGCTGGGCGTAGCGCCGTATAGGAGCCTGCGAGGCAGCTTGGGCTCGGTGAGCTGCATCGCTCGGCGGAGCACGGCCGCGTTGACGGACGCGCCTCCTGTAGGCGGGCCGCGCACAGCTGAACGGGTTACGCGGCACGTAGGCTCGTGTCGGGTCACCTTTTGCCCACCTTTAGCATCGCGATTCTATGCCGATTGAAGCGTGGGAATAGAGGAGTTTACCAACCATGAACATCGCCGTACGACTCACCTGCCTTGCATCTTTGACCGTGCTCGTCAGTGCTTGCGGAGAGGAGAAATCGGATACGTCCTTGAGCTGGCAAGGTGCAGAGCCGCACTTTGTGGTCAAAGGACATCTAAATGGTGAGGATTTGGATTTGTCCATCGTCGGGGAGGCCGCCGCCGACCCGGAGCGAGTATGGTGCGGCCGGGAGTATGACGGTCCACCCGATGCAAATGGCGAGCCCGACGTCAGCTTGGCCAAATTGTACAAGGTGAACGTGTATGCCCAAGTGAACATCGGCGGTGAGGCTCGACGATTAGAGCTCGAATTCAAGCCGTACGACTTTCAGGCGGCGACGGTGCCGAGCAGTATCGAGATCGTTGCGCGCGTGGATGATGAATCAGTGGCCGAGTCCGCGATGTGGACTGACTTTGAGTGGCATACGCCGGACGGCGAAGGTGACCTGCTCGAAACCTCCGCACAGACGGGGCGATTCGAGCTCGAGCTTTACACCGGCGAGCCCGGCGACGATGGGCTGATGATACCCGAGGGCGAGGGCAGCATTGGCGGAACGATGGACGCTAGCTGGTCGGAGCAGGACCGCTTGCAGGTGTCGATGACGGCGCTCTGCACCGAAAACGAGCTCGATCTCGAGTAACCGGGATCATGAGGCGATCGTTCACCGGAGCGCGCTTTACGGTAGCGTTGCTGCTCGTGGCTGCGTGCAGCGGTCCAGTGGACCCAGCGAGCGCCTACGAAGATGAGGTGTTCCTGTGCTCCGATGAGACGCTCGGGGAGCGGGAGGCTCGGACGGCAGAGTGCCGTCGAGGTGCCGATTGCCGGGGTTGGGTCAGCTTCCGCGGGACGCTGCAGGCGCAGCTGGTGACTGTCGACGCTTCACTGCTCGCGGTGGAGTTCGATCTCCAGAACGCGCCCGGCGTTGGGTTGGCACGCGACGCCATCACGCTGTACGGGGACAGCCCGTACTTCAGACTCCGGTGGGTTTTTTCAGACCTCCCGGCCATAAAGGACACGAATGGCGACATCGAGTCCCCCGTCAGCATCCACAACGACGGAGGCACAGTCGAGTCGTCCTTGCGACTGAATGGCGGTGGCACCAGCGTCGACCTCCCTGCAAGGAGCGGGGTGTTTCGGACCCGCTGGGACAATCGAGAACAGGTCGGCGACGCGCACCTGGACTTCGGGTCAGGCAACTCCATCGATGGCTGCTTCTTCGCTCGAGTGTCGCTCGAGTCCGGCCAATGAGTCTACCGGTCATGCGCCTCCG
>JAYTOL010000198.1:0-9519 GCA_043747815.1 Deltaproteobacteria bacterium | reverse complement strand
GGCACGGCCGAGGCGGAGCTGGCCGACTCTGAAGCGGGTAATGGGGTCGGCGCGTTGGTGCCCGGCTTCTGCTGCGCGGTCGCGACAGCGCTCCAGCAGGTCACGAGCGCCGTCACGGCGGCAATCGAACGAGTTGTGTTTTTAGACATGATGCATCCTTTGAAGAGCTGAGCGGAGTCAGCAACTGTTCACCTAGCAAGTTGCACACCAAATACTTTTCGGCCCCCTCGTCCAAAGCGCCTCAACTCACCCGGCACGGAATCTGCACCCTCTCGCCAACAACAAGGAGTGCACGATGATAAAATCCACATGTCTTGCCATAGCTGCCGGCCTGGCACTGAGCTCTGCCTGCGCGAGCCACCCGCCACCGACGGATCACTTGGCGAGCGCCATCGCCGCTATACGCGGCGCGCAAGTCGCAGTGGCCGGAGCGGGGCGAGTACCCGAAGCGGCCTTGCACCTGAAGCTCGCCGAGGAGCAAGTTTCCGAGGCTCGTGAGATGATAGAGCGCGGCGACAACGAGCGCGCCGACTACATGACTTTGCGCGCGTTCAATGACGCAGAGCTCGCGCTCGCGCTGGCGCGAGAGCAACAGGCCCGCCAAGCCGCAGACGAAGCCAGGGCGGAAGCCGCGAGCGCGGTCGCCGCGCCGTTGCCCAGAGCGGAACCTGCCGCCCGCCCTGAAGCTGCCAATGCGGCAGCTAAGCCCAGCCCCGCACAGCAGCCTTAATCCTGCGCCCACGCCTCGATAGAATAAAGAAAGAATGCTCATGCCTACAATCCGATGGAATGCACTGATGGGGATCTCGATCTTCGCCGCGGGCTGCGGCGGCGGTGTGCCCCCGAGCCTTGCCGACGCGCGGTCAGCGTACCAGCAGGCTGCAAAGGGCCCCGCCGAGGAGCTCGCTCCCGACCAGCTCCACGCCGCGGAGACCTTCCTCGCGACCGCCGAGCGGACCTATGACGATGAAGGCAACTCGCCCAACATGCGCGATCGCGCCTACGTCGCCATGCGGAAAGCGCAACTCGCCGAGGTCCAAGCCAAGATCGTTCAGTCCAACATCGTCGTGAAGGGCGCGAAGGAACAAGGCGACCTGGCGCAAGAGAAAGCGCTCGCGACCACGACCAACGAGCTGGCTGACGCGCGCACAGAGCTCGCCAGTCAGCGCAGCGTCAGCGCCGCTCAGAGCGCCCAGCTCAAGGAGGAGACCGAAAGGCGTCAGCGCGCCGAAGCGGCTCAACAAAAAGCGCTGGACGCGCTCAGTCGCATCGGGAGCGTCAAGCAAGAAGCGCGTGGAACGGTCATCACGCTCTCTGGCAGTGTGTTTTTCCTGAGCGGAAAGTCGGAGCTCTTGCCCTCAGCGCGCAGCAAGCTGTCGGAGGTGGCGACGGCATTGACCCAGGGCGACTCGAGCTCCAAGCTGGTCGTGGAGGGACATACGGATTCGGTCGGGGCAGCCGAAATGAATCAAGAGCTCTCTCTGAAACGGGCAACGGCAGTGCGTGACGCGCTCGTCGCCGCCGGCGTCGCGCCCGCCCGACTCAGCGTGGAAGGCTTCGGGTCGACTCGGCCCGTGGCGGATAACGAATCGCCAGCGGGGCGGGCCAATAACCGTCGCGTCGAGATCGTGGTGCAGCCCAATGCCGCGGCAGCATCTTCCAGCATGCCGAGCAGCTCTAGCCTGCCGAGCAGTTCCAGCACGCCGAGCAGTTCCAGCATGCCGAGCAGTCAGGCTTCACCGCGCCAGGCCACCCCCGCGCAGTAAACCGGCACGTGTGTCCGTGGCGCAGAGACCAAACCGCCGCGGGCGCGCCGGGGGGCGCGAGCTTTCGCGGCGGCTCTACCGTCAGGGCCAACCGCGGGCGATTCTCGAGGACGCGTGCGTGTGGAGAGCAGTTGAAAGTCAGATGCAGTCAGTTGGGAAAATAGCCGTCCGTCAGGTAGGCGGAGAAGACGTTGCACGCCGCATGGAACAACACGGCTGAGCCGATGCCGCCGGTTCTGGCGCGCAGCCAGCCGAAGACGAGTGAAGGAAAGAATACGCTGAGGCGCGCTGGGTTCGCCGACGTGGCGAAATGACCGAGCGCGAAGATGGCGCTGCCCAGGAGCAGCCCCATCCCCACCTTGGCACCGAGCACCGAGAGCCGCGAGTCATGTGCGTCCGCATGCGCCTCGTTGTGATGCGCGTTGTGGTGATGCGCCTTGTTCTGATTCGCTTTGTTCTCGTACGCGCCGTCCAGCGCGGTTTGCACGTAACCGCGGTAGAACATCTCCTCGGGGACGGCGATACCGAGCAGCTGCGTGAGCAGGGCGCCGAGCGGCGGGAAGGGAGGCCACTGGAACGCGCGCGCGGGCTGCCACCACAGCACGAAGCCCGCCCAGAACGGCGGAAAGAACGCGAGCGCGGCGCAGGCGCTCCAGAACAGAGCAACCGCTAGCGCTTTGGCGAGCCGGCGTGCGTCGAGCGGCACCGGTTCGAACACCCCTCCGAGCGAAAGCCCATGCTGGCGGATCGCGACCGCGTCGCGAGAGAGGACCAAAAAATAGGTGGCGCCCAGCAGGCACAGGCCCACCCCCGTAGATTGCCAGTCGCTCGGTAGCGCGTACGAGAGGAGCGCAACCAGGGCCGTGACGCCGACCGCGATGCAGAGAGGGCGGACCAGCGGCATGAGCCGGCGCACCTTCTCACATAAGCTCCGAACACGGACAAGTCTCCGGTGCTCCTCACGGGTGCGCTTGCTGCTAAAAGCTCGCACTCGGGACGGCCTGGCCAATGGGCCGTAGGCGGGTTTTGCTGCGCTGAGGTTTCATGGGTTGAGGGCCGACGACAAATCCGAGTAGCTTCCACCCCCAGCCCGGAGGCTCCATGTTTGAAGTTCAGGCCACAAAAAACGGCGCGCTCGTCCGCCCCCCCCTCGTACTCATGGCGAAGTGGCCCCCCGACGACGGGAATTTCGGCCCCCCCGCGGGCGGTGGTTATCAGAGCGGCGGCGGCGGGTTCGACCCCGGCGACGGCAACTTCAAAAAGGGTAAGGTCAAGCCCATCATCGCGGTGGTGCTGGTCGCGCTGGTGGCCGCGGGCGGCGCGCTGTTTCTCGGCGTCAACACTCAGCTCGATAAAGAAGAGCTGACCCCCGACAAGGTGGCGACGCTCACCACGCAGACCTTGATGTTGTCCAAGGCAGAGCAGCTCCCCAAGTGGCAAGGCTGGGCCAAAGAAGTCGAGGGCAACCCGCTGCTCAAGGAAGAGGCGCTGAAGCAACTGGCCTGGTCGCGCGATCCGCAAGGCGTCGACGCGGCGATCAGCGCCCTCGGCGCCCGAGAAGAGAAGCTGCGTGCCCAGGCGGCGACGGCGCTCGCGGAGTATGGGCTGCCGGACGCGGAGCGCGCGCGCGGGCCGTTGCTCGCGGCGCTCAAGACCGCGCCCCCCGAATCCAAGCCGCAGATCGCCTGGGCGCTGGTGGAGCTCGGTGAGCCCGAGGCCTTCGAAGAGGTGATGAACCTGTATCGCCTCGGCCACCTGTCGCAGGTCCAGCGCTTGGACGGCGCCACGGCCTTCGACCCCTACAAGATCGTCAAGCTCGTGAGCCTCGACAAGTTCGCGGAGCTCCACACCGACCCGAGCCCTTCGGTGCGTCAGCTCGTGGCCACGGTGTTGTCGCGCAACCCCTCGCCCAAATATACGGACGCCCTGATCGCTCTGGTGAACGACAAGGACCGCGACATCGCCGCGCAGGCGGCCCCCGGCCTGGGTAAGATCGGCGACGACCGCGCCAAGAAGCCGCTGCTCGATCAGCTCGAGGGCGCCAACGTGGAGGAGAAGAAGACCTTCCTCGAAGCCTTGCGCGACGGCATCGGCACTCAGGGCTTGGTCTTGGCGCTCGGCTCGGTCTCGGGCGAGAACGCCACCAAGACCTGGCACCAGACGCAGCAGATCTTCAAGATGATCCGCGATCTCGCGGACCCCAAGGGTGGAGACGCCCTGGCGGAGTACCTCGGTCAACGCGGTAACCACATCCACTGGCAGGTCGAGGCCGCGTTTGCCCTGGCGGAGATCGGCGACCTGCGCGGCGTGCCCACCCTGGCCGCGCGCCTGCGTATGGATGAGCAGAAGATCTACAGCGACGAGACCGACTACGAGATGATGCTCAAGCGCGACAACAAGGAGCGCGTGATCGCCGCGCGCATGTTGGCGGACCTGGCGGTGATTCACACTGACAAACACGCGATCCTGCGCGAGCAGTCGGAAGACGCGCTCTTGTTCTGGATCAACGAGATGGTCTCGCCGCACGCCAACGGCCTTCGGGCTCTGGCGACCATGGAGTCGAAGAAGGTCGTGGCGCCGCTGCGCGCCTGGGCCAACCCGAAGGTGCCCTTGCCGCTCGAGGGCCAGCAGCCGCCCATGCCCCAGGAGTGGGTCGTAGCGCAGAGCGCGATGCGCTACGCGGGCATGATGAAGGACGCGCCCACCTGGCCCGTGTTGGTCGCGGCTCTGGACAAGCGCCCCCCCAAGGTCGACGCCACGATGGACTCGCTCATGGCGGGTGGCCTGGCCATCCTGGGTATGAGCTTGCGCGCCATCGGGGTCGGCGCGGCGCATGGCTTCGCCGAGTGGGGTGATCACAAGGCGTTCAAGCCGCTGCTCGATTACATCGAGGAGCCGAAGGAGAACGAGCAGAGCCGGATGGAAGCCTGCGCGGCGCTGGCCTGGGTCGCCAAGGACGAGGACTTCGTCACGATCGCCGAGAAAATCAAGCAATACGGCGGCGCCGAGCCGGTGGATCAGGTGCGCCAGGCCTGCCTGCTCGAGGCGCTCATCACGCGCCCGATCGTGGGCACGTCGGACGCCTTGATCGGGCTCTTGACGCCGGAGTCGGGCTTCCTCGTGCGGCACGCGGTGGCGCGTGCCATCGGCAAGGCCGGTATCGAGCCCAGCGTCGAGGCTCAGCTGTTCGAGAAGCTGAAGGACGAGAAGCTGGTCAATGACGCCGCCCTGGCGCTCATGCTCGGAGGCAGCCCGGAGGTGGCGGCGCGGGCGCTGGCAGGGCTCGCCAATCAGCCCAAGGAAGTCATCGACGAGCTGCAAGAGCTCTGGCACGGCTCCTTCGGTTATTGGTCGAACCGCGATCTCGATGAAGGGCACATCTTCCGCTACGTCGAGAACGCCGAGGCCGCCTCGCGCATCGAGTTCGCCAATATCCCGCAGGGCTGGGTCGCCGAGCAGCTGCGCCGCCAATTCGGCAACCTGCAATTCGACAACGGTCCGCACTCGTTCACCCGCCTGGTGCTGCGTCATCGCCTGCTCGGAATGGCCATCGGGGCCGACCCGGGGGTGCGAGCGGGGGCGATCAACACGCTGCGCTTCATGAAAGAACAGGGCGCGCTCCTGGCCCTGCGCGACGAACAGGGTGAGGTCGGCAAGCTCGCGCAGGACGCTTACCACCGCTTGCTCAACCCGACGACGGTGCTCGGCGCCAGAGACTTCAAGGTCGAATCGGAGGAATGAGCGAGCAATGAGCCGAGCGCGCGGTAGCCGCAGCGAGGTCGCTCTGGCTGCCGCGTGCGTGCTCGTCGTGGCTGCCGGCTGCGCACCGAGCCGCCAGGGGGCGGCCCCGGGCAAGGCAGCGGGCAACGCACCGGTCGAGGCAGCGCGGGTCGAAGAGGGCCAAGCAGTGCGCGCGCTCGAGCCGTGCGTGCCGCTCGGCTACGAGATCTGCTTCAACGCGCTTGACGACAACTGTAACGGCGCGCTGGAAGAGGGCTGCGGCACGCCTGCCGGCGTCGTCCAGTTCATGATCGCGTGGGAAGCCACGCGCGCTGACGTCGATCTGAACGTCACCGATCCCAACGGTGAGCTTATCGAAGCCGGTCGCGTCACGCAGAGTGGCCTCTTGAAAGGGAGGGACTGCCCCGGGCGGCGTCAGGAATGCGCGGGGGTCAACCTCGAGAACGTCTTCCTCGAGGGGAACAAACCTCCTACCCGCGGCACCTATCGCGTGAGTGTGGCGCTCGAGAGTCTGGCCGGCGACGAACCGCCGATTTGGGTCAACCTGTCTTCGCGGCTCGGCGCCAAGCATTACGCTTTCGAGATCCGGCTGGATGAGCCCGAGGACGAACGGCACCTGGAGCTGTCGCTCTGAGGCTCTGAAACACCGGCGCCGCGAGGAAAAGGCCCGGCGCCGCGCTCCGTCGCCGAGAGGAAAAGCCCAATGCCGCCGCGGGCTTCGAGTACACTAAGGGCGTGACGGTGCTGGCGCGAGTGACGAACGACCTCGACGAGCCGCGTGGCCCCGATGTGCTGCACGCCGTCGAGGTGCCGATGGAGTGGTTGGAAGAAGGCGCCAACATCGAAGTCATGCTGCCGCGCTTGCTCACGTGCGCGCGTTGCGAGGGCGGCGGCTGCGACGCCTGTGGACGCAAAGGGGCCTTCGAGCAGGCGGGTGGGGCCCAGCCCGTGGTGGTCAGCTTGCCGCTGGTCAGCTTACAGAAACAGAAAGAGCGCGGCAGCGCGCCCACGGCCTTGCGGCTCCGCTTGCCGGGTTACGGCGCACCCGGGCCGGCAGAGTCGGAGCTGCCCCCGGGGCACCTGCTCTTGACTGTGGTGCCGCGGGATGCGGCCTTTGGCTGGGCACCCGCGAGCAGCGTGCAAAAGCTCGCGCCGCCCGAGAGCGTCCGGACGCCGCGACATCAAACCACGGCATTGTGGGCCTTGGCGCTTGGGCTGACTAGCTTGCTCTGGTGGTGGCTCGGGAAGTGAGCCGGCGGTGCCCTAGCGGTGCCGGTGCGCTCGGCTAAAAGAGGAGTGTCCCAATGAATCCCCTAGCGATGGCCCTGTTGATTGGCTCACTCGTCGGGCTGTTTGCCTGGAGCGCGAAGCAGCGGCTCGAGCTCATGTTTACCGGCGCGCCCGTCGCGGGCAGCCGGCTGGATCGGCTCGGCGAGCGTCTGCGGCTCGTCTGGCGGCTCGCGATCGTGCAGTCGCGCATGCGCGACTACTTCTGGGCGGGGGTCGCGCACCAGTTCATCTTCCTCGGCTTCGGGGTGCTGCTCTTGCGCACCTTGATCCTCTGGGGCCGCGGCTTCTCCCCCACATTCAATCTGTTCGTGCTCGGGCCGGAGGGTCTTTTTGGCTTGCCGCTCGGGCCTGCCTACAACTTCATGAAAGACGTCTTCGCGCTGCTCGTGATCGGGGGCTCGGCGGTCTTCGTCTACTACCGGACCATCAACAAGCAGCGCCGCATGACGCTGAGCGGCGAGGGGCTTTTGATCCTGGGCATCATCATGACCATGATGCTCGCCGACATCACCTATGACGGCGCCTCGCTGGTCCTGAACAGCCGCTTCGCTTCTGAATGCGCCGCGGGCGGCGACTTTTGTGAGAGCGCGGCCACGATCATCGCGCCCCTGGGTGCGCCGCTCACCAGCCTCGGCTGGCACCCGGCGGAGCCGGCAGGCAGCCTGGCGGCGGTGTTGCTGGCGAACGCGAGCCTCGGCGCGCTGGTCGTGATCGCGCACGTGGGCTTCTGGCTGCATTCGAGCCTGGTGCTGATCTTCCTGAATCTTCTGCCGCACTCCAAGCACTTCCACGTCATCACGGCCATCCCCAACGTGTTCCTGGCGGACCTCGGACCCGTGGGGCGCTTGCCGCCTTTGGCCGAGAGCACCGAGGCGCTGATGGCCAAGGTCGAGAAGGCAATGGAGGAGGAGGCCAGCGGCAAGATCGCGGTCGGCGCCGCGCGCATCGAGCACTTCACGTGGAAGCACTTCCTCGACTTCTACACCTGCACCGAGTGCGGCCGTTGCTCCGACCAATGCCCCGCGACGCAGACGGGCAAGTTGCTCTCCCCCAAACACTTCACGCTCGACCTGCGCAACAACCTGTATGCGCGCGCCGAAGGCCTCACCGGCAAGAAAAGCGTCAAAGCCGCCGGCACGCAGGCGGATCCGGAGCTACCCGAGAACGACCAGGGCGAGGTGGCCGAAGCGCTAGCGGGGGTCGACGCCTCCGGCACACGGCCCTCCAAGTCAGACGTCGCGCTCGTCGACCTGGTGCCGGGCATCATCAAACCCGAGGTGCTGTGGGCCTGCACGACCTGCCGCGCCTGCGAAGAGCGCTGCCCGGTCAACATCAGCTACGTGGACAAGATCATCCAGATGCGCCGCCACCTGGTGGTGATGAAGGGCGAGTTCCCGCAAGAGCTGAGCAAACCGTTCGAAGGCATGGAGGTCAACGGCAACCCCTGGAACATCTCGCGCCAGGACCGCAGCACCTGGGCCGATGGTTTGAACGTCCCGCTGGCGAGCCAGAAGCCCAAGGCCGAAGTGTTGTACTGGGTGGGCTGCGCCGCGAGCTACGACGTCCGCGCCAAGAAGATCGCCCGCGCCACGGCGCAGCTGCTCCAGCAAGCCGGCGTCGACTTCGCCATCCTGGGCGACGAAGAGACCTGCACCGGCGACCCCGCGCGCCGTGCCGGCAACGAATACCTGTTCAGCATGCTGGCGGAGGCCAACGTGGCCACGCTGAACGCGTACCAAGAGCAGGGCAAGAAGAAGATCCTCACCACCTGCCCGCACTGCTTCAACACGCTGCTCAACGAGTACCCCGACTTCGGCGGCAAGTACGAGGTCGTGCACCACACCGATTTCCTGCTCGGCCTGGTCGCAGAGAAAAAGCTCGTGCCCAAGCGCCCCGTCAAGGGCAAGGTCACCTACCACGACTCCTGTTACCTCGGCCGTTACAACGGCGTATACGACTCGCCCCGCACCATCCTGTCGAGCATCCCCGGCGTCGAGCTGGTCGAGCCGACCTACTGGAAGCGAGACAAAGGCCTGTGCTGCGGCGCCGGCGGCGCCCAAATGTGGATGGAAGAGCAGAACACTAACCGCGTCAACGTCAAGCGCACGCTGCAACTCCTCGACACCGGCGCCACCACCGTCGCGAGCGCCTGCCCCTTCTGCATGACCATGCTCACCGACGGCCTCAAAGCCAAAGACCGTGAAGACATCCGCCAGCTCGACGTGGTCGAGCTCCTGGCGGAGAGCTGCGGCGTGGGAGAGCCGAGCGCGGCCGCCGCGGAGTAGCGGCGACGGAGTAGCGGCGACGCGGAGTAGCGGCGGCGCGGAGTAGCGGCGACGGAGTAGCGGCGACGGAGTAGCGGCGACGGAGTAGCGGCGGCGCGGAGTAGCGGCGACGGTGAATGCCCAAGCGAGGACTGATTGTGACCCGGAACACGTTCTGAGCACAGAGCGCCGAGTCGCACACGCTCCCACGAGCTCGAGCCAGCCCCGCGCCGCTTCGCTTCGCGATGACGCCACCGCTTCGCGATGCCGCCGCTTCGCGATGACGCCACCGCCGCCACGCGCTCACGCAGACCTCACGCCGCCACGCGCTCCCTGCCATGCACCACGAGGCAGGGAGCGCGAGGCGGCCCAAGCTCCCAGTGAATGAGCCCGGCGCTGCCCGCTGCGCGAATGCGACCGCCGTGTACACCACAGAGGTGGCACCACGTGCACACCGA
>JAYTOL010000197.1:0-231100 GCA_043747815.1 Deltaproteobacteria bacterium | reverse complement strand
CGTCCACGCGGACGAGGCCTCAATTCGCACCTGTCTTGAAGGAACGAGCGGAGCTCGCTACCTCAGAGCCTGTCGATGCTCACGCGAACTAGGCGCTTCCCGCCCTCAGTTCGAAGTCCGTTCTCGACGACCAATAGATCGGTGCTGCTGCCCGGCAGGGCGGTGATGCCGTCTGGCCTGACCAAAAGATACGGCGCACCCGCGGCGGTCAATCGCACCGGGATCAGGTCTTGACCCGTCGGCGCTTCGAGCGTCGGATCGATGCTGAGGAGCGCACGGCGGTCCGTATTGGCGATGAACAATTGGCCGCCGAGCAAAGCCAAGCCGTTGGCGCCGAAGGTGCCCGCGGCGGGTCCTGTGAGTTGTGCATCCTCGAGCCAGACCGTGGCATCGCCGTCGACGAGCAGATCCTCGGGTGCGATGCGGAACAAGCGGCCACCAAAGGATTCCGTCACCCAGAGCGCGCCGTTGGGGCTCATGATCAGGTCATTGCAGAAAGAGCCTGCCGCCGACGGTGGCAACGAGTGCAGCGCGACGACCGCGCCATCGGTGATGTCGACGCCGACGACCGTGCCGGCGGGGGGCGTAGCGGAGAGGTCGGTGTTACACGCCCAGACCGTGTTGCCATCCCTGCTCACGGTCATGCCGATGATCGACGGCTTGAGGGAGGTTACGAAGGGCTCTGCAGTGTCGCCACCGGCCTCGACCGTCCAGATGTTGCCCGTCTGCACGCTGCCAATGAATAGACGCCCGCCCTTCGTCGCCGTGATGCCCTCCGGATAGAAACTGTCCGGCAGCGCGATCTCCAGGGCATCACCGCCGTCGAGCGGGATCCCCACAATCCGAAATGGCGCAGGCGGGGGCGCACCCGTGGGGTTGAAGGCAGGAAAGCGGTCGAATTGGCTCTCCGTCACCCACGCCACGCCATCTGCCACGGCCACCGTCGTCGGGATCCCGATGTTCGTGTCCGATAGCGCTGTCAGGCTGCCCGAGTCCGCCAGGGGCACCGTGCCTCCATCATCATTGCCGCAACCCACGGCGCTGCTCAGCGCCACGCCAAAGCAGGCGAGGCGCCCGACCCTGCTCAGCCCTCGAGCGAGGGTGCTTTGCGTCGCGCCGGTCAAAAGCGCCTGGCTGGAGCGCGCAGCCGTTTCCCCGGAGCACGCGGCCGAAGTCTGGAACAAAAGCGAGTACATAGTTTACCTTCTAGTGGTGATGTCAAAGCTGGCTACCGCTCGCTTTGGAACAGATATGCGACGAGGTCAATCGAGCCTCGTGGGCGACTAGCGCTTACGATTTTCGCTACGAGTGTGGCGGCGACGCGCGGCTTAGCTCGTGGTCAACGTGCCGCCGAGGTCGGGCGGCTGTCAAGCTCATAGCGGCTCGGTCGGCCACGTGGGGCGAGCGCAGCCTGTAACTTTCGCGGCGCTCGAGAAATGGGCCCGTAAGGGCTTTCAAATCGATACGGAAGCCGGGTGAACCAGGCTTTCTCATCTGGAATCGGACCGGAGCGGTCCGTCGTCTGGGAATGGCTCGCTCGACTTGACGGGCTCGCGGTGTAGGCGCAGCATCGCGCGATGGGTGCTCCCAAGGTACTGCGCTTCTCGGCAGGCATCATTTGCCTGACCTGGGGCTGCGGCGCGCCCCCGGAGCCGCCCGGTCCGGTGCAACCCAACGGGGCGCTGCCCGGGACCGGGAGCAGTGGCGGTGACATGGCCCTCATCGGTGGGTCGCCCGCACCTGCGCCCATAGCGCCGGCGGGACCGGTGGACTTGCCCCGCCCTGACGCGGGCGCGGCCGCCAGCGTCGATGACGTCGGCTTAGCCAACGTTCCAGCCGCCCAAGCCCCCGGCTTCACCTTTACGGCGTGTGCGGCCTCGGGCCTCGCCGGCTGCGACTACATCTACATCGCAGCACAGGACGCTCGGGCAAAGTCGTGCATTCAACTCGCGCTGGACAACTGCCCGTCGTACCAGCGCCCTGGGCTGCCGGTCGATCTACCTCTGTCCTGGCGACTGGGCTCGGCCTCCATCGGCGCGCTCGGCGAGCAGTGTCTGCCGCAGGTCTACGACCCGAAGAGCGCACCGGTGGTCAGCGCCGGAGGCGCCATCAGCTGGAACTTGGAGAGCCGCCAACCTTCCGAGCTCGTGGTCGACATTACGCTGCAGCTCCCGGCCGCGGCCGACCCGGCCGCGACCGGCATCACGTTGGCAACTAGGGATCTCGTGGCGCCGTTGCCCGAGTGTGAGGACTGATAATCCAGCCCCGACGCTCGCGGTGGGGAGCGGGTTCTTCGTCGCGTTGCCGGTTGCCGTTCCAATGGCTTCCGTGGCTGTGCAATAGTCTGCGCCCCCGATCGAACCGAGGACGAGTGATGTACGACGCTAAACCCAACCGTTACGACCTAATGCCCTACGCGCGCTGCGGCCGGAGCGGGCTCAAACTGCCGAAGCTCTCCCTCGGTCTATGGCACAACTTTGGTGGCACCTCTGCCTTCGAGAACGCGCGCGAGATGCTGCTTCGTTCCTTCGATCACGGCATCACTCATTTCGACCTCGCCAATAACTACGGGCCCCCGGCAGGTTCGGCGGAGGAGACTTTCGGCCGCATCTTGGTCAAAGACCTGCACCCGCATCGTGACGAATTGGTCGTGTCGACCAAGGCGGGATACTGGATGTGGAACGGCCCGTATGGCGAGTTCGGGTCGCGCAAATACCTGACGGCGAGCTTGGACCAGAGCCTCAAACGCATGGGGCTCGACTACGTCGACATCTTCTATTCGCATCGCTACGACCCGGAGACGCCGCTCGAAGAGACCATGGGTGCTCTCGATCAAGCAGTGCGCGGCGGCAAGGCGTTGTACGTGGGTATCTCGTCCTATGGGCCCGAGAAGACACGCGAAGCCGCCGCAATTTTGCGGCGTATGGGCACGCCGTGCCTGATTCATCAGCCGTCCTACTCGATGCTGAACCGCTGGGTGGAGGACGGCTTGCTCGACGTGCTCGGAAAGGAGGGCATCGGTTGCATCGCGTTCTCCCCGCTCGCCCAGGGCCTATTGACGAACAAATACCTCGCGGGTGTGCCCCAGGCCTCGCGTGCCACCCAGGGCGGCTCGTTCCGTCGCGAACACTTGAGCGAGCAGAACCTGGCCAACGTCCGCGCGCTGAATGCCATCGCCGAGCGCAGGGGTCAGTCGCTTGCCCAGATGGCCATCGCGTGGGTGCTGCGCAACCCCAACGTGACGACCGCGCTGATCGGCGCGAGCCGCTGGGCGCAGATCGAGGAGTGCATCGGCGCGCTGAAATGCAGCGATTTTAGCGCCGACGAGCTATCCCAAATCGATCGGCACGCGCTGGACGGGCAGCTCAACCTGTGGGCCAAGTCGAGCGAGGCGGGCTGAGCCGCGAGCGCTCACTCCAACACGAATTCCACGCGTCGGTTCCTGGCGCGGGCGGCGGTGTCGCTCCCTTGCTTCACCGGCTTATCGGGGCCGTAGGAGCGCACCGTGAGCCGGCTCGCGCCGACCCCCTTGTCGACCAAATAACGCCGGACGGCGCGCGCCCTAGCCTCGCTGAGCTGCATGTTGAGCGCGCGTGGCCCGGTGTCGTCGGTGTGCCCATCCACGCGCATGTGCTCTATTTCCGGGTTGGCCTTGAGCGTCAGCGCGACCTGATCGAGCAGTGAATGTGATTGCGGGCTGAGCTGGGACGAGCCGCGCTCGAAGCGGATTGTATCGAGCACCTCAAAGTGCCCGTCTGTGTACAACACCCGCCGATCCCCCGAGTCGGGGCAGCCGTCGTCATCCGTCACGCCGTTGATGGTCTCCTTGGCGTCAGGGCATTGATCGAGCATGTCCGATACCCCGTCGTGATCGAAGTCCGCGTCTTCTTCAGGACAACCATCCGCGTCTTCGACGCCGTCCAGATCCTCGGCGTCCTCGGGACACTCGTCTTCGCTGTCAGTGATGCCGTCCGCGTCCCGGTCATGGCGGGTCGGGGCGTAGCGCGCGCCGAGGAACACCCGGAAGGTCGGGACGCCGTAGCCGGCCAGGATCCCGAGCCCTGGGCCGCCGGTCATTTCCCACTCTGGGCTCAGGCGGTGGAGAACGAAACCGAGCAGTTCGAGCGGCAACTCTTCAGGATCTTGCTGGCCGAGCCCGACGCCGCCGTCTAGCTCGATGCCGATCTCAGTGCGCCTACCCTTGCCCGCAAATCGGTAGCCAAGCGCGGCAGCGTACGCGAGCTCGCTACCCGCCTCCACATTGAGGAAACGTGAGGTCTGGCGGATCGCCACACCCAGGTTGAAGCCAATCCGCACCCCTGACGCGTAGCGATGGTCGATCGCCACTTTGGGAATGACAGCCAGTCCTTCGCCGCCGGAAAAGTCGCCCGTGTGGGTCGGTAGACGGACTTCGGCCAGCAAGGCGACGCCGAGCCCCTGCTCCAAGTCCGACATCAGCTCCAGCTTGGGCACGAGGCGCAGGTCTCCTACGCCGACCGCGGAGGGATCCGCGTCGCCCGACTGCAGCACAAACAGCGGGAGAGCAACACCGAGCGCCAGCCGCCGCGTCAAGCTGGCCGAAACGCGCGCGTCCAATCCCAAGCGGCCGGACACGAAGCTCCGTACGAGCTCACCGTCGCCGTCGACGACGACCAGCGGAGCGCGGGCGTAGTCGAGGCCGACGGCGAGCTCCCAGCGATCATCAGGATGCCGCACGGCTGATCCCTCCGCACTCACCCAACCCCCGTGGGTCACTGCGGGCGTGAGTCGCTGCGCGTCGACCTGCGCCTGCAATCCTCCGGTGAACAGCCAGCTGGCGAGCGCCAGCGGCAACGATTGATGTAACGGTCGCGTCATGATCGCGAGCCCCCGTGTCGCTGACGCCGCGAGCCGCGCCATAGGATCATCGACAGTGTCAAGCCAACACCGAAGACGATCCGGCCCCACGGGGGTGCAGGCCGTGGCGGTCGAACCTCACACGTGAACGCTCCGCCCTCCACCGCCTCGCCCGACCCGAGCACGAGCTCGGGAGCGCGGCAGCGGCCATCCTCGCAGCTGCCGTCCGCCGGACACTCGTCATCACTCATACACGCGGCGTCGATCTCCGCGAGATCCGACACGCCATTTTCATTGGCGTCTCCCGCCCGACACGGCCCAGCAGCCCCAACGTCCCGGTCCGCGAGGCCCGTCGCGCCCGCCGAGCGAAATAGGAAGCTTACGTCGCAGCCCACGGATAACGCGAGCGGCTCGAGACTCAGCGTCGTCTGCAAATAGCCGGTCTGCGCGCGACCGAGGCCCAAGGGGTCAACATCGCTGCCCGCCTCCGTCAGCACGTCCAACGGCTCGAGTTCGGTGAGCTCTTCGAAGACGCGCTTCGCGTCGGACCAGCGCCACACGCTCGTGAGGCCTGGGCCCTCCCGGATGGCTAGCGCGACCTCATAGCCGCCCGCCGAGCGATCGGCGTCGAGCGCCGGATCAATCTCCGCAGCTCGCGCGCTCCCCCCGCTGGCCGCGTTGCGATCGATGTCGATGAAAGCGTAAACCTTTAGGTCGTCCGCGGCTTGCTCGCCCGAGACGTAGACGCGCACCCAAAGCCGCTGCCGATGTGCGGCGACGTACGCGCTGCGCACGTCGACCGCCTGCTCGGCTGCGAGGAAGGTGTTCAGCCCGTCCCCAGCGACATCTTCGCGCCCAAACGGCCAAACGGGCTCCCCGGTTTGATCGACAGCGACTAGCTCGCGCAGGGCGGGCGTCTTGGCGTGGCGCGCCCAGGTCGAAGCGCCCGCCTGAGACACGCAAAGCGCTCCCGCCAACGCAAGTAGCGAAGCAAAATGATGAGCGGGCCGAAAACGCCCGAGGTTGACTAGCTGGAGATGGCGGCGCAACTCGTTCAGAAACGGCACGCGCGACGCTTCGCTGAACCCCCAACCCCGGGCAATCGGGGCCTGTCAAACCCGTGGCGGTGTTCCCGGAGCACCTGCCGCTCCATACGCACGGGCGGATCAGGTCTAAGTCAATCGCACGGGGTAGGATTGCGTTCGAACGAGCGCTGATGCCAATACGGGTAGCGGTGCGTGACGGCGCTCGGGGCACCGAGCCGATGCCGCTGCTCCGAGCTCAGCGCCCAGCCGACCACCCCCAGGTTGGCGCACGGAGACCCTTGGGCGCAACGGCGACCTGACGACGGTCGAGACCGCGACTCGCCATCCGACCCGAATCCGAACACATCGACGACATCTCGACGGCCGCTTCAGGACAATCGTGCCATTTGAACTCCCCGGCGCCGGGGACGCTTAAGAGAGGCCGGAGACAGGCCGATCAGATCGGAGTGCGACGCGCGACCCGCGAGCGTTCGGTGGCTTGCATCCATCCGGACACCTTCAAGTACACGTTCGACCCCAGCGCGGTCGAGGCGCTGTGGGAGGAGCTACAGTCTGCCTACGGTCCGGTGGATCACAACCCGGCATTCAAGACGGTACAGCTCGAGATCCCCGCGTTCTATCTGCGAGCCGTCGACACCGGCAACCCCATCACGGTCGTCCGCAAACGTCACTCTACCGCCGCCGACGTGGCCGCCCTGCACGAGCTGTTCGGCTTATCGCCGGAAACCACTGCCATGGAGGAATAACGATGAGCACTCTCGTCGAGCGTTTCGCGCTGCAATACGATTCGGACGCCCATCGCAGGCTCGTTGGCGGGAAGGAAGTCATCATCCACTGCCATCACTACAACGCGCGCCTGCAGAACACCATCGAGGGCCCTTCGCGCATTGACGGCCGGCGGATTATCGTCGACGCCGCAGAGACGGTCTTTTACGAGCATGCGCGCCAGGTCTTCGAGGCGGGAGACTCCGAGGCGGAAAGGTGGGCCGCGGTGGCTGGGCTCTACGCGCACCTTGGCTTTGGCAAGCTGGACTTCTCCAGAATCGCCGAGGGGGAGGTCAAGGCCCCGAAGTCCCACTACGTTGAGGGCTGGGCGACGGGGTTTCGCGAGCGCAACGAGCCAGTGTGTAGCTTCACGACGGGCTATCTGCAGGGCGTGATCGCTGCAGTCACCGGCAGAGCGGTGACGGTCGGCGAAGTGGCGTGTGCCAATTGCGGTGCCGAAGCCTGTCGCTTCCAGGTTTCCGTTCGGGAAACTCCCCCACTCGACCACGAGAAGGCCAGCCATGCGTTCGTCGCAAAGCGCGAGGTCTCGAAGCCGGCGGCATCGAACGTCGACGGCGACGCCATCCAGAACGCTATCGTGGCGATGCCCATCCACGGCAACCAGGACGGGTTGATCCCGGCCTTCGGCGTCTATCTCGCGAACACGCCCGCCGACTACTACAATCTCGTCTCGGTTCGCTTCCTGGAGGCCATGCGTGCCATCGGCGAGGGGGAGGCGGCCAAACAACTGTTGCTCCACGCCGGCGAGACATGCGCTCTCAACACCTTCCGGGGCATCATGGCTTCGCCCGAGTGGGACGGCCTCATTGCCCCCATGATTCGAGAAAAGCCGGACGAGCTGTTCGCCCTGGTGGCCCTCAGCAACGCTTTCGGTTGGGGCAACTGGGGTATCACCGAACACGATCCCGAGGAAAGCGTACAGCTCGAGTCTCTCAACGGCTACGAGGCGTTCGGTGCCCTGGAATACGGCGCGGCTTGCAGCGATCCCCAGTGCTACATGCTCACCGGCGTCGCCACGGGTATGATGGAGCTTGTCTATTCCACCGGCATCATCGACGATCGCTTTGGCACGTTCGCGGGGGAGGAGGGTCGGTGCATCGCGGTTCACCACGGTGGTCGTTGCGAATTTTCGGTGGAAGCGGCCTGACAAGTCCGGGGCACAGCATGTTCGATGCCATCTGCACGCCCCCGAGTGGAAAGGGGTGACGTGTCCGGACCAGCCGCACCCATTTTTATCCTGACGGCTGACTCGGCCACGACGATTACGTCATGCGGAGCAGGCTTCGCCGAGCACTTCGGCCGCGACGTGACGGGTCAAATGGTGAGTGCGCTCATCAGTCAAAAGGATCGACGAGGGCGGCGCGACTTCATTGCTGCCACGACCCGTCACGAAGGCGAACTCGTCGACCTGACCCTGGTGCTGGAGCTCGGGGGCCAGCGACTGTGCCGGGTGCGCGGCTGCCGCGAAGGTGCCCAGTGGTGGTTCTATGTCGAAGACCTGCTCCGCTTTGCAGGAGATGCCTTCTTCGCCCTGACCGAAAGCGCGCAGCGTTGGTCGGCAGTGATCGGTCAATCCGACGACGGAATCGCGATTCTGAATGGCGAGCACCGCGTCGTCGAGTTCAATGAGCGTTTTCTCACGCTCGGCGCGTTCGCCTCATCACACGGCATCTCTCTCAACGAAGAGTCCTTGACGGGTCGCTCGCTGTTCGACCTTACGGGCGAAGATGCTGTCTTCGAGGAGATGCAGGCGGTGGTGGAGCTGTCGCGAACCGCGAAGGGAAGGCGCTTTCGCGGAGTGACGCAAAGGGCAAAGCGCCACGTCGAGGTCACCACGTCGGCCATCCATTTGCCCGTGCATGGCTTCGCCGGTACCTGTGTGATCCTGAAGGACGTGACGGCTCAACACATGCTCGAAGTGGCATCTGCACAGCTTCGGTCGAAGAACGCGGACATCCAGGCCATGCTCCAGAACGTTCGCCAGGGCATCTTCACGATCGTGGACGGGGGCGTCGTACATCCGGAGTACTCGAGGCATCTGGAAGACGTGCTCGGCTGCCAGGACCTCGGCGGCAAAGAGGCCGTGCCCCTGTTGCTCGACGACGCCACCGTCGGCGCCGAACAGCGCTCGATGGTCGAGGCCGTGATTCTCACCAGCCTCGGATCGGACAGCTTTTCGTTCACGGTGAATGCCCACCTGCTTCCACGGCAGTTGCAGCGGCGGTTGAGCCACGCACTCCGGGACCTGGAGTTGGATTGGGTGCCGCTCGAGAACGACGCGGGAGAGCTCGAGCGCATTCTGGTAACCGTTCGCGACGTGACCGAGCTCAAGAAGCTCGAGGCCGAGCGGGAACGTCAGGGCGAGGAACTATCGCTGATCGCCGAGCTGGTGGCGATGCCGGGGCCACAGTTCCGCGAGTTCGAGGGCTCGGTGAGGACCATGCTGGCCCGCGTACGTAGTGGCCTCGCCTCGGTCCGTCCAGACGACGAGACGGTGGCGCTGCTCTTCCGGCAGTACCACACGATCAAGGGAAACAGCCGCTTCCACGGTCTGCGCAGCATGTCCGCGACTGCCCACGAGGCAGAGGGTCGGCTGGCGACCGTGCGGGACGACCCCGCCTGCCCCTGGGACCGCGACGAACGGGAACGAGATCTCGCGCAGGTCGAGTCTGTCCTGGACCGCTATCTGCATGTTCACGACGAGGTGCTTGGCCGCAGGGGCAGCTTCGAGCGAGTCGCCCCGGGATGTCTCCTGCTGAGCCCGAGTGAGCTCGATACGCTGCTCCACGATGCGGAGGCCGCAGCCGGCGACCCAGACCGATCGATGACTTTGCCGCAACGGCTGCGAGAGCGTGCCGCGCTTACCAGCCGCGAGCTGCTGGCCAGCGCGCTCAGGGGCTTGCCGTCCGTGGCCCGAGACGTTGGCAAGCCCCACCCGACGGTGCGCTTCGAGGGAGAAGTGATCGGGTTCGCACCGTCCATACTGGAGCCGATCCGCGACTGCTTTGTCCACCTGCTCACGAATGCGCTCGACCACGGCATCGAAGCCCCCGAGGTCCGCGAGGCCCGAGGCCTGCCTGCCGCGGGCACGATCACCATTGCGGTGGCCCGAGCCCCGGGCGGCAGCGCCGACCTGGTGGTGTGGGACGACGGCTGCGGTCTCGATGTCGAGACTTTGCGCAAGCGCATGGACGAGCCCGAAGCGAATGACGACGACGTGGCGCAGAGCGTGTTTCGTTCGGGACTGTCGTCGAGAGAAACGGTCAGCATCACCTCGGGTCGTGGCGTGGGCATGGACGCCGCGCGTCGCCTTCTGGAGAGCATCGGAGGGACGCTGGTGGTCGAATACGCGGAGCCTTCGGGCTCCGCGGAGCCCGGACGGTCAACGGGACGGCGACCGGTCCGGTTCCGGTGCCGCGTTCCGGCAAAGCACGTGTGGCGAACGCTGGACGCGGCCTACGCGGCGGCATGATGCCGCCGATCTATCTCGATCACAACGCCACGACTCCCATCGATCCGCGCGTGCTGACCGTTCTCACCGAGGCTTTCCGACAGACCGGCAATCCGTCCAGCCTCGCGCACTTGCCGGGGCGCCTTGCCCGGGCGCGCCTGGAGGCAGCCGCCGCGAGCGTGCGCGAGAGCCTGGGCGCCAGCTCCGGGCGGGTCATCTGGACCAGCGGCGCCACCGAGGCGAACAACCTGGCAATTCGTGGCGTGGTCCCCGACCCGGCGGGCCTCCACGTGCTCTGCGGCGCTACCGAGCATGCGTCGGTGTTGCGCCCCATGGGGGAGCTGGGCCGTCGAGGCGCCCTCGCGGAGCGCATCGCCGTCGCCCGCGACGGTCGACTGGAGGTAGGCCGAGTGCTGGACAGGCTCCAACCGCGCTCGCGCTTGTTGAGCGTGATGCTGGCCAACAACGAGATCGGCGTCGTGCATCCGGTCTCGGCCATCGCCGCCGCCGCCCGAGAGCACTGCCCCGAATTGATCGTGCATTGCGACGCCACCCAGGCGCTGGCGCACCTGGACGTGGACGTGCGCGAGCTCGGGGTCGACGCACTCTCCTTGTCGGCGCACAAGGTCTACGGTCCCGTGGGCATCGGTGTGTTGTGGCTGCGGGAAGGGCTGGAGGTCCAGCCGATCCAACATGGCGGCGGTCAGCAAGGATCCACGCGCCCCGGCACCGTTCCAGTTGCGCTCGCCGTCGCGTGCGCGCACGCGCTGGCGCTCGCACGAAGGGAGCGCGCGGTGGAGGCGGCACGCGTGGCGCGCCTGCGGGATCATCTGTGGACCGGTCTGCAGCGGCAGCTCCCTGACGTTCATCTCACGGGACACGCGACGCATCGTTTGCCGGGCAACTTGCACGTGTGGTTCTCGGGAGTGGACGCAGGGGATCTGCTCGAAGCCTTGCCCGGGCTGGCCCTGTCGACGGGCGCGGCGTGCCGGGGCGAGGACCGCCATCCTTCGCACGTAATCGAGGCACTGGGCTTGCCCGAGCGGGCTTTCCAGTCCGCGCGCTTCGGCTTGGGGCGTGGGACGACCGAGGAGGAGGTCGACACGGCAGTCAGTCAGGTCGTCGCGGCCGTCCGCCGGCTACGAACGTTGCAGCCCGCCGTGGCGATTCGCTGGGGAACGCGAACGGCAACTTCCTGATCACCTTCGTTCCTCGAGTGCCTGCGCGAGGTGGATGAGGCGTGCCCCTCCTTCTGCCGCAAGGACGATCGCGCCTGCGACTGCACGAACTTCAAGGGAGAGGGTTCGGCCGCGGCGGCTGGGGCTGGCGCCCCGGCGATCCCGGGGTCGTGGTCGTCAGCGAGCGGCCGCAGCGGTACTGCGTCGATGGCGATCCCCTGACGATCGAGATGTGGGGTCAGAGCGACGAGCCCTGGATCTCCGTGTTCGAGCGTCAGTGAAGAGTCGTTGACACGGCCCCAACAAAGGGTACGTCGGCCAGGCCTTCTCGGCCGAATACCGCGACCACCCCGCGAAGCTGGGCGTCCCATTTGCCTGGCTGACGCGCGTTTGTCCCGCTCGCGCACCGCGTTGTGCCAGCGTGTGGGCTCCGGAGCAGCCAGGAGTTGTCAAGGCAAAGTAGAGATGTCGGGATCTTAGCAAAGTACAGATGTCGGTACCGAGCGCCAGGACCGGCACACGTAACCCTGACCCGCCTAGCTGCCTGTGTTGGCGCGTCGCGGCGCTTCAGGCCGCGCGCCGGCTGCCCGCGAGATGCCGCTCGAGAGCAGCGATGAACCCTGGAGGGAACCGCAGGCTGCTGCGGCGCGTCCGGTCGAGGAAACCTGCAGTGGCCTTCACCGACAGCGACTTGGGCGGGTGCCGCAGAAAGCTGTCCAGCCGCAGCGTGCGTTTGCGGAGCGGCCACTCGGAGAGCTGCGCGGTGAAACGCCCCTCGCCCACATTCCAGGCGTGCGTGGGCCAACCTCGCCCATGGGGCAGCGTCACCGCGTCCCCCAGGTCGAAATCGCCGGGCTGCGCCAGGCGATCCCCGAGCCATTTGGCAACCGGCACGCTGACCGCGTTGCCCACGAGCTTCCAGCGAAAGCTGGCGCGCCCCGCCGACTCGGCAGGCTTGGTCCAGTCGGCGGCAAAGCCCTGTAAGCGCTCCGCATCGCGGATCTCTGGAGTCACGATGCGCCCATCAGGCAGCCAAATGGCGGGTGGGGATGGGACCCCCACGCTGGACCCGCCCTTGAGCGTGGGAATGGAGTCCACGGCCCAGCCGAGCCCACGTATGCCCTCGGTCCAATAGAAGCCGCAGGCGCGACCCAGGGCGGACGCCGTTTCAGGCGCGCCGGCATCGTCGGCGAACAAGACGCTGCGCGGATCGGCGTCCAGGGCCGCCACGATCAGCACGCGCCGCCGCCGCTGCGGTAGGCCGAACGCGCGGGTATCGACCACCCGATACGCCCAGCGATAACCCAAGGTCTCGAGCGCGCTCATGATGACCTCTAGCGCTTCACCCCGGGCCAGCTGGAGCATGAAGGGCACGTTCTCGAGCACCAGCCAGGGCACGCGCCGTGACGTGAGCAGGCGCACCACCTCGCTCACCAACCCGGACCGGGTGCCCGCGATGCCCGCCGTTTTGCCAGCCTGCGACAGATCCTGACAAGGGAACCCCCCCACCACGAGATCGGTCTCTGCGGGCAAGCGCTCGATCGTGCGGACGTCGGCGTGGATCTCGAGATCAGCACCCAGCCGGGCGCGTAAGACGGCCCGTGCTGCCGGGTCGATCTCGCACACGAGCAGGCTCCGGTGACCGGCGCGCGTGAGCCCGAGCTCGAGCCCACCGATCCCCGAGAACAGCCCGACCGTGTTCAAGCGCCGCTTCGGGCTGGTACTGCGATCGAGCATGCGCATGCTACCCTATCATGTGTTCAGCGGTCCTTGGAATGGCCGAACTCTCGAGCCGCGAGCTATACTCATCCACCGACGATGACCGACACAGAACGTCAGGACGACTTTTATCAAGCGCTGCGCGGTCGCATCGCCACTTGGCTGGAGAGCAAGGGCAAGGGCTTCAAACACGCACAGATCCTGTTGCTCGCCCCGGATCTGTTCCATCTGCTGACGCGCCTGATGTTCGATCGGCGCATCCCGTCCGGGGAGAAGGCCAAGCTGGGCGGCGCGATCGCTTACTTCATCTCGCCGGTGGACTTGATCCCAGAAGCCCTGCTGGGCCCTGCAGGTTACGTCGACGACGTGGCGCTTGCCGCGTTCGTGCTGAGCCGGCTGATCAACGCGGGGCATGGGGGCGTGGCAAAAGAGCTTTGGGCGGGTGACGGCGACTTGCTCGAGGTCATTCAGCGCGTTCTGGAGGTGGCTGACGAGATGGTCGGCTCCGGGCTTTGGGAGCGGCTCAAGACCTACTTTCGCGGGCTCGCCTGAGCCCCGTCGAGGCTCGCTGAGGTTAGATACGCCGAGAGTTTGCCGGCAAGGGTGAACATCTGCCTAAAATCCCCGGGCATGACGCCCTGGGGACCACGAGAGCGAAGCGCTTGGCCAAGCGCACGGCTGCTCGGAGCGTTGCTGAGCTCGTTGTTGGCGCCGGCCTGCGCTCGGGAATATGTCCCGGCCGTCGCCCTCGTACCGATCACCGATCCCAGCTGGCAGGCATCACACTTGCCGGCCCGCATTCCTCCACCAGTTGCCCCTTACGTCTGGCCGGATCCCTTGCAGCCCTTGCCCAACCTGGTGGTCCCCGGCTGGGCCGGCGGCGCCGCTGCGCCCTTTGCGGCTGCGGTACAGCGCGCTGCGATTTACTACCAGCTCCCAGCGGAGCTGATCTGGGCGGTCATGAAGGTGGAGAGCGACTTCCGTGAACAAGCCATCTCGCCCGTCGGGGCGCAAGGGCTGATGCAGTTGATGCCATCGACGGCACGAGCAATCGGTGTACGGGATCCGCTGGATCCCGAGCAGAACATCCTCGGGGGTGCTTATTACCTCAGGCGCCTGGCGAATCGCTTTGGCGGCGATCTCTACTTTACGCTGGCTGCCTACAACGCCGGTCCTACTGCGGTGCGGCGACACGGCGGGGTTCCGCCTTTCCCGGAGACGCAAAACTACGTGCGCAAAGTGCTCACGTTTTACTTCAGGAGCATTCCCACCCGGCTCTGAGCCGCGCTCCATCTAAGCGGCGGCTTCACCCGCTCGTCGCTCTGGCTCGGCCAGCTCGAGATGTAGGCACCAGGCGGCTGGGCCCAACTTCGCGGCGGGTCGAACGGCGGCGGCAATTCCTGCCTGGGCCGTCACGCTCGCCAACTCGTCACCAAGCGACGCCGAGCTCATCACGAGCTCCCGGCAGCGAGTCGACGCCGACAGCTCCAGAGCTTCCGCCAACGTGCGGCCGTAATACTGCATCCGATCGTTGATCGTGGTCGCGACGGCTGGTCCGCGGTGCAGCGCCAGGCCGCAGCCCAGGAGGGCAGGGTCGGCCAGGGCTTTGGACAGAGCCAGACAGCTCGCGATGGCGTCAGCGGGACGCTCGAACACGGCGACCGCCGCGTCCATGGTCGAGCTCGTCAGCTGGCCGTTGTGCTTTTCCGCGAGCGCGTGCAGCTGGTCAAAGACGAGCAGCGTGTCGGCGAGGGCCACAGCGTCGCCCTGCCGATCGATCAGGCTCAAGTGGTCGATCACGCGCAGCACCATGAAGCTCAGCTGCCCGACCGCGACCAGGCGCCCGCTCTGCAGCGTCTCGCCGGGGAACAATTCGCGAAAGCGTGGCATCGACCAGACGCGCGCCGCCGTCAGGGCGTCCTCGCGATCGGCGGTGCGCTCCACTCGCAAGGTGACGTCATGCGGAAGCTGATTGCGTAGGCTGAGGGTCTGCTGGCCGCTACCGAGCTCCACCACGGGTTCGGCGGCGTTCAGCTCGAGCCGCGGGTCCTCAGCGTCCAGTCCGGCCCTTCTAAGCACGCTCAGGCGGGAACCCACAACCAAGTCGGCACGCGAGAAGCCGTGTCGAGCCGAGACGTCGAGCTCGATCACTCCCGGCAGCTGAGGGCTACGTATGCGGTGCTGCCCGTCGGAGAGCTCGAGCGATAGCACTCGACCCTCGCCCGGGCCGAGGCTGAGCTGTGCGGCGACGTGCGGCGAGTGCGAGGGCCCTCCGATGCAGTAGGCCCGCACCTCGTTCGGGCGTACCTCTGGGGCCACTCTGAAGACGAGCTCTACGGAGTCGGCGAAATTCAACGGAAAGCTCAGCTCGCACGCCGGGCAGCTAGAGTGCGTTTCGAGCCGCTGCAGAGACTCGGCGAAGGTCGCCGGGATCTGGCACAGCGGGCACACGACATCCCAGAGCAGATTGAACAACCCTTGCCGCGTCGCCAGCAAACACGCCTCGATGAAGGCGCGCTCGGGGAGGCTGTGAGCCCGCGCAAAGCGCACGGGTCTGAGGCGCGCGACCTCCACGTCGGGCGCGTGCAATACATGCGCTTCGAGCGCCTTCAAACAGGCCTCGTCCACGTGCGCCGCACGCAGGGCATCCAGCTTTGCGGCGACGAGCCGCGCTAGCTTTGCGTCTACGGCGCGCGGCTCCACGTGGGGGGACGGCGCGCGCCGTGCAGCGCCCTCTCGGATCAGCGTGTCGACGCGACGGAAGACCGTAAGTAGCTTGGCCTTCTGCTTCACCCCGACCTCGAATTTTACGATAAACGCGAGCAGGGCAAATATTGGCTCGAACTCCATCGAGTAATGCAGGCGCGTGCCGCCCCCGGGTAAGGCTTCGAGCTCCATGCGTACGCGGTACCAACGCGTCAGGCCCTTCTCGAACACGCGCAGCACCGACCAGCGGTGGCCCTCGACCCACTCGAAGGGGTATTCCTGCCAGCGCATGTCGATACCCAGCACCCGGTTGGACAGGTACGTCTTGCTGGAGCCGTCGCCGCTCACTCGCTCCACCTCCACGGGCGGCAACCCAATCACCTCGTTCAGGCGTGCCGTATCACTCACGTAGGGCCAGAGCTCGTGGGGGGTCGACGTGAGCTCCACCGAGAACTCGATCAGGAAGGATCGACCTCCGGCGGGCACCGCCCGAGAGCCAGGCACGAGCGCCCCAGCCTGTCCGTTGCGCACCTGCTCGATGCTCTCGAGCAGCTCGCCCGCATCTGCGAAGCGCAGCGCCGGCGACTTCTCGAGCGCGCGCGCGACCAGCGCCGCGGTGCCGACACTGACAGTGGCGCAGTCGCTCAAGCTCGGCGGCTGCTCGCTCATCTGCTGCCGCAAGAGTTGCAATACCTCCGTCCCGTCAAAGGCTGGGCGGCCCGCGATGAGCTCGTACAAGGTGAGCCCGAGCGCATACACGTCCGTCGCCGGGCTCACTGCGGAGCACGTGCACTGCTCGGGCGACATATACTGGGGCGTACCCCAGAGTCGCCCGTCCTGGGTCATGCCCAGCGTCTCGGCGCTGAGCTTGGCGCTGGCGATGCCAAAATCGCAGACTTTTACGGTCAGCTCATGCGGTTTGCGGAGCTCGCCGACGATCAGCACGTTCTGAGGCTTGATGTCGCGGTGAATGATGCCACGACGATGGGGCTCGACCAGAGCGCGGCACATGTCCGCGACGAGCTGCAACGCCAGCGCCTCGCTGAGTGGAGCCTCGTTGCCCTCGAGCAAGCTAGCTAGATCCTTGCCGTCCACGAACTCGAGGGCAATGTAGCCGCTGGAGTCAGTGATGTCGGCTTCGATCAGGTTGGCCACGTACGGGCTCTTCACGGCCTTGAGGACACGGGCTTCCTTCTTGAACCGATAGCGAACGGCTTCGTCCCGCAGCAGCTCAGGCCTGAGTAGCTTGAGCGCAACGCACTGACCCGTTGCCGCGTCGACGGCGCGGTATACACTGCCCATGCCGCCCTCCCCCAGCAGCTCGCCGAGCTCAAAGCGCCCGACACGTGCCCCCGTGCCGTGAACGACGAGCGGGGGTGGCACCGGTCGAGCGGGGAGCGGCGGCGGCCTGGCGGCTCCCAGTTGAGCTCCGCGCGGCCGCTCGGTATCGACGTTTTCGAGCTCTAGCCGAGCGCTCGCGTCGTTGCGCGCAAGCGTAAGCGCCTGCCCGAGCAGAGCGAGCACGTCGCTGGCGGACGGACGCAGCAGCCGGTCTTCATCTTTTAGGCGATCGATCCACGGCAGGCGAGCGTGAGCGGCCCTCGCTCCGCCGAAGAGTCGCTCGGCGATCAGCGCTAGCCGCAAGATGTCATCACAGGGCTCGGCCTCTTGCCAGGCAGCGCGAGCCTCGCGCCCGGATGAGGCGTCGTTCCAGACGAGCACGCCGGTGAATTCGAGCCGAGCCCCGCGCTTCGGGCAGAGCGCCACCGCCGAAGGGTCGAGGTGACCGTGCCACAGCCCGACCTCGTGCACCGCCACCAAAGCCCCCGCGAGCTGCTCCAGCAACCGCACACCAGCCTCGGCTTTCCAGGGCTGACCCAGCGCCTGTTCGAGCGTAGCCAGGGGGGCGGTGTCCAGCACGGCACACCACTCGCTACCTGCGTTCTCCACTTGTTGCAGTGAGATGACGTTGGGATGATCGACGAGCTGGTAGCGCGCCCAACGCTCCAGCAGAGCATCCGTCTGGGCGTGCTCTTGCACGAAGCGCAACTCCACCTCCCTGCCGCCGTCGCGGCGCTGCGCCGCGAGCGCGGTGCCATCGGGGCCCGCCCCTAGAAAGCGAAGGGCGCGGAACTGTTTCGAGAGCATTCCCTGATCGCTCCGACCCGATAATGTAAGTGGGGCGGCGGGAGAAACGGATTGAGACATTGCGGATCCTGTGCACCAACCTGCAGCCGTGCCGAAGTGGCGGCCCGTCCGGTGTTCCGAGTGGCAGCACTGTCACATACGAGCCCGGGTCGAGAACGGATTAGGCCTGTTGCGCGCCGCTAACGGCACACCAGGGATCACACCTCCCCCGCAGGTGATGAAAAACCCCATTCACCAAGAGCGCCGCGCGGGTGGGCAATGCTGCGCGTCCTCTTGGCTCGTCGATTCCCTACCCCGGACAGAACGCGCGTCGCGCCCGTCAGCGCTTCAAGCGTTCGTCACTCTTTGCCGACGCCGTCCGCCGCGCGCCGGCGGCGGCTTTGCCGCGACGGGTTGGCGACGCGGCGCGACGCACCGCCACCTTCGAGGGCCGTGCCGTCCGCGCCTTGCCAGCTTTCTTGGGGCTCCCCCGCCGCGGCGCGGCCGCTTTGGCCTGGCCTGACAAGGCTCGTGTCGACGCTGCCGCGCTCGGCTCGCGTTTCAGCGCTCGGGTCTCCGCACGACGACGCTTGGTGGACTCGGCAGCGGGTTTGCGCTCGCCTTGTCCAACTCATAGGCGCGCGTTGCCGACCGACGTGTGCTCTCGCTCGCCTCGCCTTTGGCAGGAGGTTCGAGCGGCACTCCGGCGCGCCGTGCTTTCGAAAGGCCGATGGCAATCGCCTGTTTGGTCGAGCGTGCGCCGTGTTTGCCCTGTCGGATGTGCTCAATCTCCTCGTGTACGAACTCACCGGCAGCCGTGGTCGGGCTCTTGCCCTGCTTCAGGTCTTTCTTGGCTCTCTCGATGGTCTTCTTTTCCGGCATGGTCTCGTCCTTCTGTGGCGTGGGATCAGAGCTTCGAGGCTCACACGCATACCCGAGCCCAGAAGCCACGTGACTCACACGGGCACGTAGTGCATTGGCTCACGCACATACCGATCCAAATTTTGGAACGGCATGACCCCGGAGTTGCTCAGCTCCGATACCGATTGCGAACGTTGCCCGTCGACGTCGGTGTGTCAGAGCACCAGTTGCCGCATCAGCGCCTGACCTATCGTGCCGAACAAGCTGATGAGGAGCGCCGCCAACAGCGCCGTGCCAAAGCTCCTGACATTGAGGCTCCTGGAAAGGGAATCGGTCACTTTCAACAGGATGGCGTTGACGAGCCAACGCGTCAGAAACGCCAGCAGAAAGCCCACCCCCAGGCTCACCACGCCGATGATCACGAACAGCAGCCAGCCGATGAGCCAGTTGATGATCCCGAAGATTGCTGCGACCACGGCTGCTCCACGCACCCCCCGCACCTCAAAACCGGGCAAGATCTGCGCGGTCAGCCAGAAGGCGGCACTCATGACCAACCAAGAGAGCAGGATGTCCAACATGACCCCTCTCTAGCCCAAGAGAGCCTGCCCACCAACACGCCGTCGCGGCGCCGCCGGGTCAGAACCAGCGCGCGCCAAACATAGTTCAGCAGTAGTGGCCCCGATGGGATGCCCGTGGACTACTCCGATCTGTCGAGCGACGCGCACCCGCGGCAGCGCGCCCGAGCAAGAGCGCATGGAGGTCGAGCGTCGAACGTTCGGGGTGATGGCGATGACTTTTCGATCCCGATAGCTAAGCCATCACGGCCCACGGATGACAGACCGCGCGTCGGGGTCGAGCCGGCCAAGCGCCCTCGGTCCCAGCTCTGCTCGCGAAAGCGGCCGCGTTAGTGCCAGAATTGAAGGACGGCCAGTCGTTTTGGGTGTTGAGCCTATTGTTTAGTTTTGCAGGCACGATGATAACCGGTAGCCTTCCGCTGCTGAAAAATCAGCGGAAAGCGAAAGACCCGTGAGCGAGCAGCCCCTACCCCCATTAGACAAAATCCTCCCCATCGGCCCCGGGTACGTGTGCATTTCAAACGACACGAGCCGTAACCGGAACGCGGCAGCGGCGCGACTCGCCGTCATCGCCGTCGCCGAGCGCAGCGAAGGCGTTTACCAAGCCTGCGTCATCGGCTCCGAAGGGCGGCTCGAATTTTCGTCCGGACCCGTCTTCCCGGAGGGTCCAACGCACGATGAGACCTCATCCAGCAAGGCGCTGCAGGAGATCTCGCTCTCGCTAAAGCAGTTGCTCGCCGTCGAACAAGGCAAAGCCAAAAAATAGCGCCGCGAGCGCGGCCATGCGCATCGGCAACATGAGCCAAGTCGCGGGGCGCCGCGGTCCCGTGAGTTGCGTGCGATGGCAGCGTGACCGGGTCTTGGTAGATATATGCGGCTGGGAAGCTCGCATTCGAGCAAGTCGCGAGCACCCAGCACCAGGCCCCGAACGAGTCGCCCAGCGCCGCCCGCCTGCGTGTGCGACAACTCCCTCCGCTGGTGCCAAGGACATCGCCGACGCGGCAGCACGGCGTGACTGGTTCAGTCCATACTCCGCTCTGTGGAGCTTCATAGAGCCTCACGGACGAAGGATACTACCCGCGGGCAGAACATGAAAATCGCTCGGAGTGGTAGCAAGGAGCAGCTCGCTCCATCCCGACAGCGCGGCCTGCAGAAGGCGCTCGTTCGACAGGTGCGCCCACACCAGTGGTCGAAGAACGCGCTCGTGCTGGTGGCTCCCATGCTCGCGCCCGGGCTTCCAGACCCCAGGCTGCTGTGGCGCGGATTGCTCGCGGCCTTCACGTTTTCTCTTTGCGCGTCGGCAGGCTATGTCCTCAACGACCTGCTCGACATCGAGGCGGACCGCGCGCATCCGACGAAAAAGTCTCGTCCTTTTGCTTCGGGTGCTTTACCTGCCGCGCTGGGGCCGCCGCTCGGGCTCGCGCTCATGACCACCAGCTTCGCGCTCGCGTATGTGTTTCTGCCCCGTAAATTTCTCCTTATGCTCGCGATCTACCTCGCGGGCACGACCTGCTACTCGCTGTTCCTGAAGAAGCAGATCCTGATCGACGTCCTGGTGTTGGCCGGGCTGTACGCGCATCGAGTCTTGTCCGGCGGCGTAGCGACGGAGGTGCACGTGAGCGCGTGGCTGATCGGCTTTTCGATCTTCCTCTTCACGAGCCTCGCCTTCTGCAAGCGCTACGTGGAGTTGCGCGACCTCCGGAGCGATGACCAAGTGAGGAACCGCGGCTATTTTCGCACGGATCTGCAGATGGTGACGTCGATGGGGACGGCCAGCGCCTACGTCTCGGCGCTGGTCTTCGTGCTGTACGTGGATAGCGCAGCGGTACGCTCGGCTTATGAAGAGCCCGCGATCCTGTGGCTCGCCTTGCCCATCCTCCTGTATTGGCTGGGGCGAATCTGGATCTTGGCGGGGCGAGGGCAGATGCACGACGATCCGGTTCGCTTTGCGCTCAAAGACCGACGCAGCCTGGTGTGCGGCGCCCTGATCGCCTGCCTCGCCGCGCTCTCCCGCTTCCCGCCCGCCTGGCTGACACCGTTGCTCCATTGAGCTGACGAGGCTACCTTCGAAGAGAGGGGCGAGGGGGATCGGTCGCGCTACGGAGCGCGGCCCAGGCTGGCCCGGAACTCGGATGCCTGCGAGGGGGTCTCCTCGAGCAGGGCGCGGTAGCGCTCGTCGCCGACCAGGAACACCTCGAGCCACGACAGGCCGTACAGGCCGACTTGGCCGTTGGCGTTGCGCGGGTCGTTGCCCACCTCATGCACCCCGTCCCGGACCTCGAACAGCATCCGCGGCGTGGTTCCGGGAAGGCTATCGAACAGGCCCTGGGATTGACCGCCCGCTCTCGGATCAGCGCTGCCGGCGAGCAAGAGCGTGGGCACCTGGTCTTCGGGGAACTGGCCGCCGGGGCTGAAGGGGGCCAGGGCGATGGCGGCTTTCAAGGAAGGCGTGCTGGACGCCACGCGCAGCACGGCGGCGCCGCCCGAGGACCAGCCCATCACACCCAGATGATCGAGGGCCAGCTGGCCTTCGAGCGGGCCGCCGGCACGGCGGTTTTCGGCGCGGATGGTCTCGAGCGCGTCGAGCAGTGCCAGGGCCCGCGTGTCGGGGTCATCGCCCGGGTCGTTGGTGCCCAAGGTGAGCGTCACGATGCCGTGCGACGCCAGAAAGGGGCCCCACGCAGCAATCGACGATTCGTCCTCGTCGCGGCCCGGGATGATGGCCACGGCCGCCAACGGCGGCTCGACCCCCTCGGGCACGTGCAAGGTCTGGCTCCCGTAGTCGGGCCCGTCGCGCAGGCCCGTGGTCACGATGCTGACGTCGAATGGCCCCGCGCTCGTCGCCAGTTGCCGTGTTGGGTCGTCGCCGCGCGCCAAGGACGTGTCGCCGTCGGGCGCGTCCGTCGGAGGCTCATCCGCGTGGGGCTCTTCGGCAACGGGCTCTTCCGCAGAAGGAGGCTCATCCGCGTGGGGCTCGTCGGCAACGGGCTCTTCCGCGGCGGGCGCTCCGGCAACTGGCTCTTCCGCAACGGGCTCGTCGGCAGCAGGCGGCTCCGAAGCGGGCTCGCTGCTCGGGGGCGGCTCTTCCTCCGAGCTGCCAGCTTCCGGCAGGCTCGCGGGCTCCAGCCGGATCGGCTCAGCGCCGGCGCCTTCGTCGGCGCCACCGGGATCGGCTGAAGCGCTCGGCGTCGGTGCGGGCTCGGCCGGGGTGGGCTCGGTACCCGCAAGGGGCGCCGCGGGCAGCGTCGTCGCGTCGGTTGCCGCAGGCGTCCCGCCGCTGACGGGAGCCATGACCAACGAGCTCGCGTCTCCGCACGCGGCCACGCCGAGGAGCAGGACGAAGAACGAGCACCGATTGCGGGAAACTAGCGTGTCGTGGCTCATCGTTTGATCTCGCCGAACCGGCCGGGGGAAGGCGTCGCACGGTGGCGTCGAACGCTGCCGCAGCGCGGCGCCGACGTCAACGCCGGCCCGTCCATCGAGGCGGCCGGCTCGTGCAATGGTCGCATCCGCGGGCACCGGTGGCACGCCGTCGAAAATCGACGGATGCGCCACCCGATCGCCAGACGCTCCCCGTGGGCAGCCCTGGCATGACGCAAACCCCCGGTGCCGCGTCTCGGACGAGGTTCTACTCGAAGCCCGGTGGGCATGGGAACGCCGGCATCCCAGTTGACCGCTGCGCACTGGCTCCCTGTCGATGGGCTAAGGCGCTGCGGATTCCCTCGCTGGAGAGCGCGGCTACCTCTACCACGCGGCGCGCTGGCGCCCCGAGGTCGGTGGGGTCTGCCATCAATTTGAGAAGCATGACTTCGAATTGAATCGGCGCGTCCAGGTGGCTTCCGATGCTGTCGATGGGATCTCTGATGTCGAGCTTGGAGCTGGGCGATAGCTCGCGGCTCGTGGAGGCCGGCACCCCCGCTGCCGGCGACTTGCTGCCGGAGGACACGTGGACGACTGCGAGGCCATCATGCGCGCCCTGCCTCCACTGCTTCCCGCTCCCGTCGCCATGTCGCACGAACGCTCGGGCGACTGTTCCGCATGGCCCGTTACCCGTGCAGGCACATCGAACAATCGCCGTTGCTGAAAGGGTTCTTGCCGAGAGCGAACAGCAAGAAGGCGCTGGCCTATCTGTATTGCCTCGACTTAGCCCATGGCATGGTTCGCCTGGACGAGAACAAGACAGACGACCCGCGCGCCTGAGCACTATCTCCGGACGTCGCCCGAGCGCTCCGGATCTACCGAAAGCTAACCAAGTCCGGGACCTCGACCGGTCCTGTGTTCATTCAGCGCAGCAAATGGGGACTGGCGGAGACCTTCCGCCGTCACCTCGAACGAGCTAGCGTGAAAACAGAGCGCCCGGAATTGTGCATCACCACAGCGACCCGTCAGCAGATCCGCGTCCACGATCTACGTGGACATCGCAACTTCATTCACGGAGCTTGGACTCGGGGGCCTCGACCCCCTCGACCAAGCCATCGCTGAGCTAGTGGGGCCTCGGCCTGGGCCAAACACTTCACATCGAAGGAGATAACACCGTGAATTTACTGCACAATACGCAAGCGTCCCCAACGGGATTCGAACCCGTGTTACAGCCTTGAAAGGGCCGTGTCCTGGGCCGGGCTAGACGATGGGGACCGAGGGCGACACCTATACCCGGAAGCTTGCGTGTGGGCAACGCTTTGTGACTCACCGCTGCGAAGCGCCGAAGGTGCCGGCGGGACCCCTGCGGTGGCGGTCTGTTGGGGCTTCGGGCTAGCCGATTTCCACCAACACGGCGGTGATGTTGTCCCGGCCGCCACGGCGGTTGGCGAGCTTGATGAACCTATCGACGCTGCTCTGGCCGCCGCTGTTGGCGACGCTAGAGATCTCTTCGGCACGTAGGTAGCTGTAGAGCCCGTCGGAGCACAAAAGATATTGGTCCCCCTGCACGACTGGGACGACCGCGGTGTCGACCTGGACGTACTCGCGGTTGCCCACGGCGCGCGTGATGACGTTGCGATGCCGGCTGAGCTTGGCCTCTTCTTCAGTGATCAGGCCTTGCTTGATCTGCCAATTGATCAGGGTGTGATCTTCGGTGAGCTGCTCTGCTTTGGAGTTTCGCAGTCGATAGATGCGGCTGTCTCCCACTTGCGCCGTCACGGCGTGAGAGCCGAGCGACATCATGGCGCTAATCGTGGTGCCCATGCCGGCCTTGTTCGAGTCGAGCTCGGCCATACCGTAGACGAGGTAGGTGGCCGCCTGGACCGCGCCCTCGAGCAGCCGCGCGCCCACGCGCAGCATCTCTTCGAGGTCACCGTTACCCAGGTCGAGCTTCAGCTTGTCGCGCTTGACCATGCCGTGGATGGTGTCGACGGCTTCGCGGCTGGCGACCTCACCTGCGGCATGCCCACCCATCCCGTCCGCGACCACCCACAGGCCCAGCTCGTCATCACACAGGAAGGAGTCCTCGTTCACCTGACGCTTTTGCCCGACGTCGGTGGCCCCACAAGAATAAAATTCGAGCTCGTGTCCGTTCATGCACTCTAACTTTGCGGGGGATCAGCTGGCCGGGGCGGTTACACGCGGCCTGCCGCGCCTGGTCTTCCCATGGGCCACTACGCCCATTTTAGCGTTTCCCTCCGGTCGGGAGCCAGAATTCTGTCGGGTGGCGCTTGCAGCGGCGTCGCGTGCCAAATAGGTTCGCTCTCGCATGTCGCGGTGCGCTCAAAGTTTTGAGGTCCGCTCGGGGAGCCCGGAGCGTGTCGTTGAGGCATTCATGGCCACCCAGCGCGAAGTCCCGCGCTCCGCGGCGGGCATTGTGTTCATCTCCGGCGCCCTCTTGGATCGGCAGGAAGCGCTGGCGCGACTCTTTGCGTCGAAGCAGGTGGGCATCCCGCTATTGGTCGTTGGCGGCAGCGGCGTGCTCAGTGAACGCGGCGAGATCGAGGGCCAGTCGGCGGCAACTGGTCTAGTCTGGTCGGGCGGGGCCGCCGAAATTGGCGTCATCGATGCGAGTGATGGTGACACGGGCCTATGCGAGGGATTGGAGGGCTTCCTCGCCGAGTCGGGGAGCCGCGCTGCGGTGGTGCTGTTCGTGCCCCCCGGCGGCTTTACGCCCCGTGCCATTCAATTGCTAGGCCAAAGGGCCCTCGGTAACCACATTTTCGGCGGTGGAGCGCTGGGCACACCGGGCGTCATCGCCATCGGCGCCAGCGGCGAGCTCGTCACTGGGCGGGCGGTGGCCATGTCGCTGCGCGGCTTCGGCGTACCCAGCGTGAGGACCACCTACTCGTGTCGTTTACTCGGGCCGCTCCGGCCGATCACCTCGGCGCGCGGCTCTCTCGTGCTCGAGCTGGGCGGGGAGCCTGCGCTCGATGTGCTGACGCACATTGGGCAAAACTTGCAGGGCCAGCCGTTGGTGTTCACCGTGCTCGCCGCGGGCCCTTCCGTAAACGACGGAGGCGATACCCACCCCGAATTTCTGGTGCGCGGAGTGCAAGGGATCGATCCCAAGGCGCGCGGCCTGATCGTGTCGGATGAAGTGCGCGAAGGCATGTTCATGGCCTTCGGTGTGCGCGACGGAAAAGCTGCGAAGGACGACCTCGAGCGGCTCACGCGCGAGCTCAGTCGGGACATCGCGGGCGCCTTGCCGCAGTGTGCGCTGTACGTCAATTGCGGAGGGCGGGGCCGCAGCCTGTATGGCAGGCCCAACGTGGATACCCGCATCCTGCGCGAGCGCTTCGGCGACATCCCGATCGCGGGCATGCAGTCCGCGTTCGAGATCGCCCCTTACGGAGGCTCGCCGTCTTTCCAGCTCTATACCGGTGTGATCAGCTTGTTTACGGCGCTCAGCTGAGCGCGCTAGGGAGTTAGTTTGGCCTCCGGAAGTCCCCTGCTTCGTTTTCCGATGACCAGCAAAGGGCGCATCACGGCCAATGCCGGCTTGGCCGCGGTGGTGGTGGCGGTCGTGGGCTTGATGGTCGTGCCGTTGCCGACGTGGCTCCTGGACTTGCTGCTCGCGTCCAACCTGGCCATCTCCGTGTCCATTCTGCTCGTCACGATGTACGTGAGCGACGCGCTCAAAGTCTCGGCCTTCCCCACCCTGCTGTTGATCACGACCCTGATCCGGCTGGCGCTCAACGTCTCGTCCACTCGCCTCATCTTACTCAACGCTGACGCCGGCAGGGTCATCGACGCCTTCGGTCAGTTCGTCGTCAGCGGCAACTATGTGGTCGGCGGGGTCATTTTCCTGATCCTGGCCTTGATTCAGTTCATCGTAGTGGCAAAAGGCAGTGAGCGCGTCGCCGAGGTCGGAGCTCGTTTTGCTCTGGACGCGCTGCCGGGCCGGCAAATGGCGATCGACGCCGAGCTGCGCTCGGGCAGCATCGACGCCGCAGAGGCTCAGCAGAAGCGCCGGATGCTCACGCGCGAGAGCCAGTTCTACGGAGCGATGGACGGCGCGATGAAGTTCGTGAAGGGCGACGTGATTGCGTCGTTCATCATCACGCTCATCAACATCGGCGCCGGGCTGGCCATTGGGGTCGGGCAAAGAGGCATGCCGTTCGCCGCCGCCCTCAAGCGCTACGCGCTGCTCACCATTGGCGACGGGCTCGTCTCGCAGATCCCGTCCTTGATCATCGCCACCTCTGCCGGCATCCTGGTCACGCGGGTCGCGAGTGAGGACGGCGAGACAGCGCTCGGGCAAGAGCTCTCGTCGCAGATCCTGGCGGAACCCAAGGCCTTGCGCGTGGCGAGCGTCTTCGTGCTGGGCCTCGGCGCGGTACCCGGGTTGCCGGCGTTACCGTTTCTGGTGATCGGCCTGCTGCTGCTCGCCGCCTCCTGGCCAGCCCCACGGCGCGCGGATCGTGATTGGGAGCAAGCCACCGGCCGGGGCTTTCCGCGTCCGTCGCGCCTGCCCTCCGCGTGGTCCGTGACCACGAGCCCGCAGCTCGAGTCCCGTTTGTCCGCCGCGGGAGATCGGCGTGGGCGCGGCGGCAACGCCGGTCTCGAGGCGGCGACGGAAGCCGCACGTGAGCGGCTGTTTCAAGAGCTGGGGGTGATCCTGCCGCCCTGCCGCATCGCCACCCGGAGCACTCAGCCGCGAGGCGCCGCGCTGCTGTCAATCCGGGAGGTGCCCGCCAAGACGATCGTCGTGCCAGACGCGCTCGAGGGCCCCTTGGCCACCGAATTTCTCGGCGACGCGCTGGCCGAGGTGTTGATCGAGCGGGCGCACGACTTCATGGGTTTGCAGGAAGCTCAGCTCTTGCTCGACGAGCTCTCGAAGGTCGCTCCCGCCAGCGTGCAACAGGTGGTGCCGAAGATGGTCTCACTGGCGACGCTCAGCGAGATCTTGCGGCGGCTGGTGGAAGAAGGGGTCAGCGTGCGAGATCTGGCCAGCATCCTCGAAGCACTCGCCCAGGTGGCCCACGTCGAGAAGGACGCGCTCGTGCTCACCGAGCACGTCCGCTCGTGGCTACGGCGCGCTATCACCTACGACGTGACGCGCGGCTCCGGCTCGCTCGAGCCCTTGACGCTCGACGACTCGATCGAGGAGGTCATTCGTGGCGCCATCTCTCAGACCATGGCCGGTAGCTTCCTCACGCTCTCGCCGGCGGCGGGGCGCGACATCGTGGCCAGCCTGCGGCGCGCCTTGAGCGCCTGCCCGGAAGAGCTGCAGCGCCACCCGGTGTTACTCACTCAGCCCGACGTGCGGCGCTTCGTGCGCAAGCTCATCGAGTCGGAGCTGCCCAGAGCCCGCGTGGTGACCTTCTCCGAGCTGCTTCCGGAGACCACGATTCGCGCGGCGGGCACGGCCACGCTGCGCGACCCGCTCGAGCCATGACCTTCAGCAGTCACATGCGGCGCTGAAACTGCATCTTGCGCGGTACGGCGCCAGACTGCTCGAGCAGCTTGCGCGCCTCACGCTGCAAGAGTGGATGCGTCTTCTTGCTCACGAACCCGCCGAGTAGGCGCGGGTCTTGCTCACCGAGCTTGCGCAGCACGCGGCGTGCCCCTTTCATGTCATCGGCGTGAGCAAAGGCGTAGGCCTGCGCTCGCAGCAATTGGGGACGCAGCTGCGCGAGCTCCGCGTCATCGGCGTTGATCACCGACAGCGTATCGACGGCGCGCTTGGCCTGCCCGCTGCGCGCCCACGCCTCGGCCACGACCGCGGCTAGCATTGCCCGACTGCGTGCGTCCTGATGGCGCGCAAGCTGAATGCCATCGGCGAGGTCGCGGGCGGGCGCCACTTCGCCGAGCATGAGGTGGATCATCGCGCGCTGGCCGCGCGCCTCATCCGCGACGTTGGACATGACCTTGGAGAGGTTGATCGTCTCCAGCACTTCCAGCGCCTTCTTGGGATCCTCTTGTAGGAGTAGCTGGGCTCGCGCGAAAATCGCAGTCGGGTCGCTGCCCTTGTACTTCGTCTCGAGCTCTGTCAAGGCGGCTTGCCGCTCATCCTTCGTGTCGACCCTGGATAAGATGCCGGCGACGCCGCGAGCCTTACGGGCCTGCAGCACCACCCAGACGACGAGCCCGATCGCGGCGAGGGTCAGTGCCGCCGGGATACCAAGCGCCAGGCTCGTGACCACGGTGGAGAACGAAAAGATGGCGAGCACTCCGCCCACGAACCAGACCGCCAGGAGCGGTAAGCCGAGGCGTAGCAAGAGCGCCTTGATACGCTCGGGGCCCAGCGGGTCGACCAGCTCTCTCGAGGGGGCAGAGGCGGGTGCGGTTGGTTGCCGCGAGGACTTGCCGAGAGCCGACTGCGCCTCACTGCTTCTGCGGACTTTTCGGGATTCGTTGGCCACGGCAAGGTTTAATAGCGCCGGCACGGGAGCCTACGCAAGCCCGGGGCCTGTGCCCGAAACGTTACGCTTCAACCCTTGGGCGGCGGCGGGGTGGTCAAGGCCACGCTGTCAGGTGGAACGTCCGGCATCGTCTCCAGCCGGAAATGGTTGAACAAACTATGGGTCAAGGACAGCACGGGGACGGCCAATAACGCGCCCCACAGGCCGAAGAAGTGTTCCCCGACGATCAACACAAAAACGACCAAGACGGGGTGGAGCCGCGCGGCCACCCCGATGATCTTGGGATTCAGCAAGTTGGCTTCCAGCTGATGGATCGCCAAAATCCACAATAGGACCCACAGGGCGATCCAAAAATCCTGAGTTAGCCCGATCAGCACCGCGGGTATCGTGCTCAGGATTGAGCCAAAGATCGGGATGATGCTCATCACGCCCGCGATCAGCGCCAGCACCGGCCAATACTTCAGGCCGAAGATCACGAAGCCAATCGCCGAGAGGATCCCGTTCAAGCAGCAGATGACGAGTTGCCCGCGCACGACTCCAGCAAGACCGCGATCCGTACGGTAAAGCAGGCGATCAAAGCTGCGCCGGGACTGCGGCGGAACGAGCAAACGGAAAAAACCAAAGATCTGATCGCGCGTGTGCATCAGATATCCCGCCACCATCAAGGTCATGAAGGTGAGAAAAATTCCTCGCGTCACGCGTGTCACGATGGCCTGCCCCACGCGCAGGACCTGCATGGCGTTGCCCTTGAGGTAGTGAAGCGTCCCCTCCACGCTGTCATTGACCAGATCCGCAACGCGGAAACTACCATCGTCAGGTAGGTGCTGGCGGACGCGCCAGTGCTTCGGGCCCTCCTGGATGATATCCACACCAGCTCCGACGCTGATCCCGACGCTTCCGTCTTCGCGCCGGATGACCTCGAGCGCGGTCGTCGGCGCGGGCTCGACGACAACTGAAGGGTCCACCGTGCGGTCGAGCAGCGTCTCGATGCGGCTTTCGATGGCTGGGCCCCACTCCTTGGCGAGGCGGCGGGCGATCACGGGGCTCTCACGGGTGAGCCCCATCGTCTCCTGATAGATTCGTGGCGCGATCAGCGCCAAGGAGCCCCCGAGGGTCGAGAGCGTGACCAGATACACGAGCAGGATCGATACCGAACGACGCAAGCCACGCCGTTCGCACCACATGACCAGAGGCGTGAGCACGTACGCGATGATGATTGCCAAAACGAATGGCAGAACCACCTCGCGGGTCGTCCACGCCACGAGCACGACCAAGAGAGCGCTCGTAGCGAGAAAAATCACCCGCCTCCGGCCCCAGGTCTCGCTAATTTCGATCTGTGGCGGAGGCTCGATGTTCGATGTGTTCAAAGTCATGCGGCCGACTTCAGGTGAGTCGCCAGCTACCTGGCGTGCTCACCTTAGCCCATCGATTCAGCGAGAGGCGGTATCAACGACCGCCTCTCACGTCTACGACTTCATCCCTCGGTTTCGGCATCCGAGTTCGAGGCGCCGTCATGCTGCGCCATGCTCGTCAGCTTGTCACCGAACTTCTGCTTGAGCAGATCGCCGAGGGTACCGCTTTGACCAGATCCCGAAGGCTCCCGAGCAGAGCCCTTGCCCTGATCCGAGGTCGACGTGTCACCGGGTGACCGCATCGACATGCTGATGCGACGATCAATCGAGTCGATGCTCGAAATCTCCGCACGAACCTTGTCACCGCGGTTCGGGTGCGCGCCGTCTGGGATCTCGCTGTTGGCGATGAAGGCATCGATGCCAGGTCGCACGGCCACGTAGATGCCGTGCTCGGACACGCTGGTGACCACGCAATTTTCGAAGGACTGGCCCGTCTTGATGTCATCCAGAAGAGAGGCCCACGGATCATCGTGGATCTGCTTCACGCCCAGGCTGACCTTCTTCTCGTCGTGGTTGATCGAAAGGATGATGGCTTCGACGTCATCGCCCTTCTGATATAGGTCGCCGGGGTTACCGACCTTCAACGTCCACGACAGATCGGTCTTGTGGACCATGCCGTCGACGCCGTCTTCGATCCCGACGAACACGCCGTAATCGGTCAGCGAGCGCACCTTGCCGCCGACGCGGTCACCCGGCTTGTACTTGTCGGTGAAGAGTGCCCACGGATCCGGCTCGAGCTGCTTCAGGCCTAGACTGATGCGTTTGGCTCGCGAATCCACCTCGAGCACCTGGCACTCGACGTCGTTGCCGACCTCGAGCACCTTGGAGGGATGCTTGACCTTCTTGGTCCAGCTCATCTCCGACACGTGGATCAAGCCCTCGACGCCGGGCTCGAGCTCCACGAAGGCGCCGTAGTCGGTGATGCTCATCACCTTGCCGCTGACCTTCTTGCCGAGCGGGTAGGCCTCCTGCACGTGGTTCCAAGGATCTTCCTGGGTCTGCTTCATACCCAGGCTGACCCGCTCAGTCTCCGCGTTGTACTTGAGCACCTTGACGGTGACGCTGTCGCCCACCTTGAACACTTCGCTCGGGTGGTTGACGCGGCCCCAGGACATGTCCGTGATGTGCAACAGACCGTCGATGCCACCGAGGTCGACGAACGCGCCGTACTCGGTGAGATTCTTGATGGTCCCTTCACAGACCATCCCCTCGTGCAAGGTCTCGAGGGTCTTCTGCTTGAGCGTGTCGCGCTCCTTCTCGAGCAGGACACGACGCGACAGCACGATGTTGCCGCGCTTCTTGTTGAACTTGATGACCTTGAATTCGTAGGTCTGACCGATCAGCTTGTCGAGGTTGCGCACGGGGCGCAGATCCACCTGTGAACCGGGCAAGAACGCCTTGACGCCGCCGCGGATCGTGACAGACAGGCCACCCTTGACGCGCTGACTGATGGTGCCCTCGATGATCTCGTCGCGCTCACACGCGCCGGAGATCTCGTCCCACACCTTCATCTTGTCCGCTTTTTCTTTGGACAAGCTGATCAGACCATCGTCGTTTTCGCGGCTCTCGACGAACACGTCGACGATGTCGCCACGCGCGACCTTCAGCTCGCCGTGGGCGTCGAGGAACTGAGACTTGGAGATTACGCCCTCGCTCTTGCCACCAATGTCCACCACGACCGCATCGTGCGTGAGCTGAACGACAAGGCCAGAAACGATCTGTCCTTCAGCGCCGTTCTCGGCGCTGTTCTGTTCGGTGATCGTCGCCTCGAACATGGCGGAAAAGCTGTCGTCAGCTGAGGGGTTAGAGATGATGGTGGTTTCAGGCATGGTATGGGTTAGTACTCCGTCGTGATGATGCAGGCTGGTCATGGCTTGCGTGGCAAGCTCGACCACCAGGTGCGCCCGCAGACACGGGCGCCCACGTAACGTGCGGCCCCGGCTGCGTCAAACCAGAAAACGCGCGGCAAATCAGAAACTCATCCCCCTGAGTGGGGACGGGCCGTCCTCGCCGGCAGCAGTGTAGCCCCTCGCGAGCTTCCCAACAACCCAGGGCTAGGCGCGCGTTTCCGAAGTCCGCGCCCCGCTCTCTCAGTCCCTTTCATCTGCGAGGGGCGCCCGGGCTGGGGGACAAAAAGCGGCGTTCGAGCCACGCCGCCAGGCTTTGCGCTGCCCTGTCGAGCTCGGCGCGCTCCCAGGTGCTGGCGATAATCATTAATGTTTCCGAAGGCTCGGAGACTCTAGCCCGCGCCAAGAGGGCGCGTTCACCGCCCCAATCGGCCTGCGGGATGAAGGGCAAGGCGCTTACATACGTCTCGCGCCAACGCAGCATCTCCGCGCGAATCCGCCGGAGCTCTGCCGCGCGCTCGACCTCAATCAGGAGCTCGAGCTGCAGCGCCTCGCCGAGCCCGAGCGTGGCTACGATACGCCGCACGGCAGGCTCATCGAAGGCGAACGTCGGATCACCTGACAGCCAACTGCGTGCGTGCGGTGCTGTCAGCGCCGCGGCAGCAGCCCCTTCGCGCGGGAGGCCCAGCTCGGCGAAGCGTTCGGTGACGGGCAGCGCACGACGCAGCATCGAGCTGCTGCTCGCCAGAATCAGGCAGCCGTCATCGGCTTGGCCCAGCGTCACACCCCAGCGTTCGAAGCGGAGCTCGCCCTCGGTCTGCGTGGCATCGAGCGCCCCTTCCTCGTGGAGCACGCTAGCAATCGCAGCCACGACGCCGCGCTGGTCAAAGAGCCCGCCGAGCACCAGCACCCACTGGCCCGAGCGCCCCTCCTCCGCGAACATGACCTCGCGCAAATCCAGCGCCAAATTGAGCCCCGCACGCTCACGCAGGCGCGTGAGCCGATCGGGGCGCTGGCCAGCCTCACCCCCTGCAGGGGGGCCGAGCGGCAGCTCGTTGATCAGCGGCAACAAGTGCTTTCGGACAGGCTCGAACAGCACCACCTGCTCCACGTCGATCCGAGCGGCAAAGCCTACGCCCGCGGGGATGTGCAAGGCGGCTCGCCGCTCATAGTGGACTAGCATGCGGTAGCTGACGATCGCGACGAGGCACAGGACAGCCGCGATGCTGAGGCCGATCCACGCCAAGGCGCGCGAGGAGATCGCGCGCTGTTCGCGATCGGAAAGGGCAGGAACCTCGTCAGGCACAGCACGCCTCCGCCAAGATGCAGGCCTTGACAGCTTCCAACCGTTTTGGCTCCAGGCGAGTGGACAGGCGGATGCTGCTCTGAAACTCTGAAATCTCAGCGCCACGAACCACGGCGCCGAGGGCGCACCGATTCATGCCGAGCGCCTGCTGCAAGCGCTGCAGGATCGGGCTGGCGTTTGACGCTTGCTCGCTCGTCTCGAAGCGCAACGAAATCTCGGCCGTCCACCCTGCGACGCTGGACTCGACGTAAGCCTCTAACAACGTCGCACCGTCGAAGCGTGCGACGAGCTCGGGATAGCGAGAAGCGTACCGCTCTCGCAGGCGCTCGGTTCGGGCTGCCAGTGACACCGCCCCGCGCTCGGGCGGCCGTAGCCTTGCTGAGTCCGTTCGCTCCGTCGAGTTGCGCTCGATGGCCAGCACTTCTTGCTCCGACGCCCAGATGAGGAGCTCCTCACCCGGCGGGTAATGCACCTGCACGTAGGCGCCGGGGCGCGTCGTCGGCCGAAAATAGCGAGCCAGGCCGCTCTCGGCCTCGACCGCCGTCCAGCCCAGCACGGAGCTCTTTCCCGTGAGCGGCAGGCTGGCGAAATGACCGCGCAAGATCAAAACCTTCGCGGCGTCATCCAGTGGCACGCCCGAGCGGAGCCCAAGCCACGCGAGCTCGGAGCGGCTGAGGGCCTGTTCCAGCAGCTTGGAGTCGCTCGGATCGTCTCCCCCACCGACGGTGTCGAGCAATAGGCGCTGCGCGAGAGCCGTCCCAAATTCCCGGCCCAGCGCTGCCACGTCCATGCGCACGACCACGTCGAGATCGGCGGGCAAAGACGCTGCGCCCTGCCGCCCGTTGGGAACTGCGGGCGTCGGCGCCGGGCGTGCGCAGGAAAGGCCGAGGCACGCCGCGAACGCGCAGGGCGCAAGGGCACGCCTGGAAATCAGCCGCGGCATCGACACAGCCTGCCGGATCAATGGCTCGCGGCGGCTTCGAGCTCGGCTTCGATGCCGCGGACGGCGTCCACGATGCGAGTCACGACATCGTCGATGCCGAGGTGCGTGCTATCCATCAGCTCCGCTCCGATAGCCTGAACCAGCGGGGCGACGGCTCGCTCTGAGTCTCGTCGATCCCGCTCGGTGACTTGCTCCAGCACTGCCGTGAGGCTGGGGGGGTCTACGCTCCGGCTGAGCTCTACAAAGCGTCGCTCGGCACGCCGCTCGATACTCGCGGTGAGAAAGAATTTTGCTTCGGCGTCCGGAAAGACCACGCTGCCGATGTCCCGCCCTTCGACCACTACGCCGCCGTTCTGACCGATTGAACGCTGCAAATTCAGGAGCGCGGCGCGCACCGGCGGCACTGCCGACACCACGCTCGCGCGCTGGCTCATCTCGGGTGTGCGGATAGCCTGCGACACGTCTTCCCCATCCAGCCAAACGCGAGAGCCGCCGTCGGGCGTGGCTTCGAGCAGAATCGCCCCGCGGTCGACCAGGGCTTGACAGTAAGCACCCAGCTCGCTCGACTCCGGATCCAGGCCCGCCCGGCTCGTAGCCAACGCCAACGTCCGGTACAGCGCACCTGTATCGAGCACCACGTACCCTAGGCGTTGCGCTACTAAGCGCGATACGGTCGTCTTGCCCGAGCCCGCAGGTCCGTCGATGGCGACGATAGGCTTGACCCTTTTCATTGCAGAGACCGCGAGAGGCGCTCAGGGCGGGAGCCTGATCCGAAGACTGCGGCCCAGCCGGGGCCTGCATGCGGGGCGGCCGCTGGCGGAGGGGGTAAGAAGCGTTGCATCAAGAGCTGTATTGCGGCCCCATCCACCGCCAGGACCACCTGCGTGTCACTGCCCACGGCCTGGGTCTCGAGCTTGCGCAGGGGCTGGCCGAGGCCGAGCAGGCGCCCGTAGACGTTCAGGCTGCCGCCAGCCTGCAACAACGCTTCGGCGCTGTGGCGGGCTGCTTCGTGATCTGCATGGGTGATGGTACCCGCTAGATTGACACCTGGAGCATCGAAGTTGCCCACTCCGCGCGCCAGCGTCGCTCCCGACAGCGCCGCGAGCCGACCTGGGAGCGCCGCCGTGAGGGCGCTGGCGTTGAGATCGACGCCCAGAGAAAAGGCCGCGTTCGGGGTCACCAGCAGATCTTTGACCCACGCCGGCAGGTCGTCTGCGACGCGCGACTCGGCGATGCGATCCAGACAACGTCGGATCCCGACGTCGTTACCGAACAGGGCCGTCTGAGCGGTGATGACGACGAAGCCGACCGAGGCGGTGGTGTACAAGGTCCTGCCAGCGTATTCCGATTTGACCAGCTGCGGCGCGAGCGGCCCGCCTTTGTATTCGAGCGCCGCGGCCGCGATGCGCTTTGCGTCGAACCGACCCGTCGCGACTCCCGCGAAGTCTGCGCCCTTCATCGAGTAGCTCGCGAGGCTGAGCTGGGTAACGTCACGTTCCAGGGAGAAGCCGGCGGTCTCTGGCAGCGGGAAACGCGCCCGCAAGTCGCTGAGGATGTACTTTCCCAGAGGCGAGCCCGCGGCGGCCGCGACCTCGAGGTGAAACCACCCCACACCTGCCGGAGGTAGCAGCCAGAGCGGCTGCCGGTCGATCTCTTCGGCCGTGACCTCGGCGCCTCGAGCCGTGCGCAAGATGACCTCGCGACTGCCGCCGCACGACAGCAGAAATAACACGTGGAGACATATGCTCAGCGCCCGCACGGACGCTCGAGCTCCCCTCACCCGAGCACCGTCTGCAAGGCCAACAGACAGCGTTCGTTCTCGATCCGGGTGCCCAAAGTGATGCGAAGCATCGATGGCAAAGGGGGGATGGCTCGAACGATGATTCCGTGCCCCAGCAGGGCCTCGTACACCGCGTTTGCTGGCCGCGCGACGTCGACCAGCAAGAAGTTGGCTTCGCTCGGCACGACGTGGAGGCCCAAGCCTTCGAGCCTTCCCCGCATAAATATCTTCTCCGCCCGATTGAGCTCCCGGCTCCTGAGCAGGTGCTCGCGATCCTCGAGCGCGGCCACGCCGGCGGCTTGACCGACGCTGCTCACGTTGAAGGGCGCGCGTACCCGATGCACATAACCCGCCAGCTCTGCAGGCATGACCGCATAACCCACGCGGAAGCCCGCGAGGCCATAGATCTTGGAGAACGTCCGGACCACCACGGTCCGCGGGTGCTGTTCACGAAAATCGAGGCCGTTAGGATAGTCGCCGGCTTCAGCGTATTCGCAATACGCCTCGTCCAACACCACGATGACGTCTCGAGGAATGGCCGCCAAAAAGACCCGCAGCGCCTCCCGACCCACGTGGGTGCCAGTGGGGTTGTTGGGATTGGCAATGAACACCAGCCGCGTTGCAGGCGTGATCGCACGCGCCATGGCCGGTAGGTCGTGCCGGTATCCCGCGTCGAGTGGCACGGCGGAGTGCGGCACGCCCTGCGCGAGACACGCCAGGCGATAGACGACGAACGCTGGCTCACCAAACACGACGTGCTCACCCCCGGCGCAGAAAGTTCGGACCAAGAGCTCCAGGAGCTCGTTCGAACCGTTGCCCACCACCACCTCCTCCGGCGTGACCCTCAGGTGACGCGCGAGCGCGCCGCGCAAGAGGGGCGCTTCGGAATCCGGATAGCGATGGACGCGCGCGAGCTCGTGCTGCGCCGCAGCAATAGCAGCGGGACTCGGACCGAGCGGATTCTCGTTGGAGGCGAGCTTGACAATGTCGCCCACCGCGAAACCTAGGCGGCGAGCGACCTGCTCGATGGGGGTGCCGGCCTGATACGGCTGGATGCGCTCGATGCTCGGCGTGACCAGGGAGGTCATGAGGTTGGGTCAGCCGGCCTTAGCCGCTGGCGTTGCGGCTGCTGGAGTGCCGCCGCCGGAAGCTTTGCTGTCCGACGTACCCGCTTTCGCCTCACTGCTCGACTTGCCGTCGGCCGCCACCTTTGAATCGGCGCTTTCGGCCTTCGCAGGGGTGCTGCCTTCAGCGGTCTTCGCGCCCTCCGCGCCGGCTGCCTTTTTGGCGGCACCTGGGCTGCCATAGAGGTCGGCGTACCAGCCGCCACCCTTCAGCAAAAAGCCAGTACCCCCGGAAACGAGCCGTTTAGCCTTGTCCGCCCCGCACGATACGCATTTTTTCAGTGCACTGTCCTTGATCGACTGTTCGGCCTCCCAGAGATGGCCGCAGGCTTCACATACGTATTCGTAGGTCATTTGGCTCGCTCTCAGATGGATCGGGCAATTGTGGATGTCAATGACAGAGGCAAGGAGAGAGGAAGCTTACCTGAACTCACGTGCCCCCCGCACTCATTCGATATTAAGTAGCCGATCGGCGAGCCCCTTATACTTGAACGGTTGTATCAGTCTCTGTTCAGTGTATCATGACGTTGTCATGTGGGGCACTGTATCGTCATATAGGGCGAGCTGGCGAGCGGGCCAAGTAGTGCTAACTGGATGGGCCAGCTGGTTTCCCCACTTCCACGTGCATACGCGTCGATGAAGGTTTCTGGGAGTTAGGCATGCATATAAAGAAGTTGGAGATTGCCGGTTTCAAGTCCTTCGTGGACCGGACGGTAATCCACTTCGATCACGACGTGATCGGCATCGTCGGGCCCAACGGCTGCGGCAAATCCAACATCGTGGACGCCCTGCGTTGGTGCATGGGCGAGCAGAGCGCCAAGCACCTGCGCGGCCGTTCGATGGAAGACGTGATCTTCAGCGGTTCGGAGACGCGTCCTGCCAATGGCATGGCGGAGGTCATCCTCACCTTCGACAACACTGATTCGAGCTACGCCGACAGCCTGCCTGAGGAATATCGGAACTACGCGGAGATCGGCATCGCGCGGCGGCTCTACCGGGATGGGACGAGCGAGTATCTGATCAACAACGCCCAGGTGAGGCTGCGAGACATCACCGATCTGTTCCTCGGCACGGGCGTGGGCACCAAGGCATACTCCATCGTCGAACAGGGGCGCATCGGCCAAATCGTCAGCGCGCGCCCGCAGGATCGGCGCTTGTTCATCGAAGAGGCGGCAGGCGTCACCAAGTATCGGCAGCGGCGCCGCCAGGCCGATCGAAAGCTCGATCTGACGCGACAGAATATGTTGCGAGTGTCGGACATCGTCGCCGAAATCGACCGCAACCGCTCGTCCTTGAAGCGACAGGCCGCCAAGGCCGATCGTTTCGTCAAGTACCGTGAAGAGGTCGAGGACCTCACGTTGCATCAGGCCTCCCATCGCCTGCTCGAGCTGCTGGTGGTTCGACGTTACGAGCACGAACATCGCACCTCGCTCGCCAGCCGGTCGCAGGAGCTACGAACGTCAGTCGATGAGCGTGACAGCGAGCTGGGCAAAGCGCGCGCAGAAGCCGGTCTGGTGGAGGCGCGGGCTGACGAGGCCTCGCGTCTGGCGTATGAGGCCGACAACCGAGTCGCCACACTGCAGGCCGAATTCGCGCGCGGCCGAGATCGGCTGACGCATTTGGATGAACGTTTGAGGAGCTCCACGCAGCTCGGCAAGGAGCTCGTTGGGCGCATCGAGAGGCTAGCGGACGAGGAGCTGGGGCTGACTCAGCGGTGTGACCAGCTCAGTCACAACGAGTCCGCATTGGCCGGAGAGGCCAAGGCGCACAGCGACTTGCTGGCACGCCTGCTCCAGGAAGAGACCGCCACGGCAGCCCAGGCGCAGCGCTTGAGGCGGAGCGTGAACGATGTCACGTCACGGATCGCCGGTGACGAAGTCCGGATTGTCGCGATCCAGGAGCGAAGGAGCGCAGCGCAGCAGCGACACCTCTCGTTGGAGCGGCAGAGCGAAGAGCTCCAGGGGCGGCTCGCGTCGCTTTTCGAACGGGAAGCTGAGACCTCTCCCAGGTTGGCGGGCGCGCAGCAGCAGAAAGAGTCTGCGGCGCAGGCGCAAGCGGCGCTGAAGGCGGAGCTTGCCGACGCTCAGCCGCGCTTGGTGGAGAGTGAACGAACGAAGACAGGCGCGCGGCGCGAGCTCGACAGCCGGCGTAGTCGGCTATCGGTGCTGGAGGAGCTCGAGCGCCGGCTCGAGGGTGTAAAGTCCGCGGCGCGCGCGGTGCTTTCGAGCGGCAACCCGAACGTCCTCGGGCTGTTCGCGGATCGGCTCAACGTGCCTGCCGAGCTCACCGACGCCATTGCAGGCCTGTTGGGAGAGCGCCTCGAAACCGTCGTGGCAACGGACCCGGCGGCGATGCAACCCCTGCTGGACGAGATTCGGAGCGGGAAGAAGGGTCGTGTCGCGTTGCTGCCGGCTCACCCGCGGTTCGTGGCAGCCAAGGCCACGGCCCAGCTCGAACTTTCGTCGGGCATCCTGGGCCGAGCCGCGGATCTAGTGTCCTACGCGCCGGAAGACGAGCCCTTGGTCCGCTCGCTGCTGGCCGATGCTGTGATCGTGCGGGACGTCGCCGAAGCCTACCGGCTTAGCCACCAGGCGGGCGTGGTCGCCGTCTGCCTCGACGGAACGCTGGTCGATCCGTCAGGCACCGTCACGGGCGGCAGCGTCGCAGCACCTCAGATCGAGCGCAAACGCGAAATTGGCGAGCTCCGCGTCGAGCTTGTCGAGCGCGCGGCCCATGTCGAGGAGCTCGAAGCGAGCCACGCCGCGCAAGCCGAGCACGTGGCGGGCCTGCGGCGCGATCTAGAAGCCGTGAACAAGTCCACGCACGAGGCGGCGCTGAGCTTGCTCGGCGCGGAGAAGGACCTGAAGCAGCTCACTCAGGAGCTGACCGCGACCGAGAAGCGCGCGGCAGAGCTACTCGAGGAGCGGCGCCTGCTGGTCAAGAGCATCGACGCAGCAGAAGGCGACGAGCAAGCTTGCCGGGCTGCGCTCGAAGAGGCCAAAGCTCAGCTCGAGACACTCCGTGGTGAGCTTGCGGAGAGCGAGCGCGCCGCTACCGCCGCGAAAGAGAAGGCCGCGGAGTACTCCGTGACGGTGGCTGAACAAAGAGTTCGGCTCGCTCAAGTCACCGAGCAACGGGAGGCCATCACCGCCTCGCTCGAGCGGGTCAAGGATACGCGCGCGTCGACGGAGGCCCAGGCCGGCGAGCTCGCGCGGAGTGCCCACGATGCTGCGCTGTCGTACGGAGAAACAGCGGCCAAGCTGATGGGGTGGCGGGAAGAGCGGATCCTTGCGGAGCACACGGCCAAGATCAACCACCACGAGCTCGACAGCGTTCGCTCGGCGCTGGAGGAGATACGCAATTCGCTGGGTGTCGGCGAAGACCAGCTGCGCAGCATGCGGAGCGAGCTCGGCGAAGTGGATGCTCAGTTGAGCGAGCGCGAGATGAAGCTCCAAAAGCTCGAGCTCGAGCAAACGCACCTTTTGGCAGGGATTCGCGAGCGTTTTCGCGGCCTCGACCTGGGACGAGTGGTGGGCACCTATCACGCTCGCCCGGCGCCGGATGACGAGCACAGGCGCCGGATCGACGAGCTCACCAAGCTCATCGATCGCATCGGGCCCGTCAACCTGGACGCCATGGCTGAATACGAGCAGGCGGAAAAGCGCTTTGAAGAGCTGTCTCAACAGAAGCAGGACATCGAACGTGCCCTGGCCGATCTGGAGTCGGCCATCAAACACATGGACCGCGAGTCGCGCCGCCGGCTCAAAGAGACGTTCAAAGCGGTCAACGAGCTGTTTTCACAAATGTTCCGCCGCATGTTCAGAGGAGGGCAGGCCCAGCTGGTGCTGACCGACCCTGACAACGTGCTCGAGAGCGGCGTCGATATCGTCGCCCAGCCACCAGGCAAGAAGCTGGGCACCGTGGAGCTGATGAGCGGCGGAGAAAAAGCATTGACGGCCGCGTCTCTGATTTTTGCCATCTTCCAGCATCGTCCGTCGCCTTTCTGCGTGCTGGACGAGGTCGACGCACCGCTCGATGAAGCCAACGTCACCCGTTATAACGAGGCCATCCGGTCGATGACCGATAGGTCTCAATTCATCGTGATCACGCACATCAAGAGCACCATGCAGTCGGTAGACCTCTTGTACGGTGTCACGATGGGAGAGCCGGGTGTGTCCCGAGTGGTGAGCGTCAAGGTGAACGAGCGCGCCATGCCAAGGACTGAAGCGCTTCGCGCCAAGCCGCCGCGCAGCACCGTGGGCGAGCCGCTTCGAGCTGAAGAGCTCGAGCAGGAGGACAGCGAAGCGCTGGAGGAAGCCAACAGCCAAGTCGCCTGACGTGCTAGGTCTCCGGCACGCATCCGTGGCGGTGGCGTGGAGGTGGGGTCGTGGCTCGTGCCAGTGAGCGTCTGGAGCACGCCTATCTGAAGTCGCGTGAGCTGTGCTGCAACTTGGGCCCGGGCATCTCCAGACGCTCTGCGGATTCAACGACCAGATGCACGATAGATGCCACCCCATTGGCTTGACGTGGGTCGCAGAAATCTACCGAGCCTGGCTTCGGGTCCTGGCGCTCCACCTTGCCGTTCACCAAGACGAGCGGGGAATGCTGCGCCGCGAACCGGTACCTTTCAAATATTCGGCTAAAAAAAACTAGATTGGCGATGCCTGTTTCATCCTCGAGCGTGACGAAAACCACGCCGCTCGCGGTGCCTGGGCGTTGCCGAGCCGTGACGAGCCCCGCCACGGTCACGCGCTGCCCGTCCGAACAGAGCGCGAGTTCTTCGGTCGTGATGACCGCCCTGCTCCGCAGCACGTCCCGCAAATGGCGCAGCGGGTGATCAGCGATTGAGAGCCGCACCCTCTCATAGTCGAGAGCCAATACTTCGAGTGCTTGCAGCGCGGGTAGCGTGGGGCGCGGCTCGGAAACTCGGACGTCTTGAAACAACCCCATCTGACGGGGTGCCCTGAGCGCCCACAAGACTTGGCGCCGTTCTGCCTCCAACGCCTCAAAAGCGCCTGCTTCGGCCAATGCCTCGAGGTCCGACTTCTTTAATGGCACTTGCCGTACGAGATCGGAAAAGTCCTCGAAGCCGCTACCGTTCGCTCGCAACGCACGGCGCCGCTCCAGCAGCCGTTCCACATTTGACTCACTGACGCCCTTGATCATGCGCAGACCCAAGCGAACGGCTCGTGCTCCGAGGCGTGCACCCGAGCTTCGCTGCTCCAACGCCGAACCCTCCCCCAGCGCTTCCAAAGTGCAGTCCCACTCGCTCGAGAGGACACAGACAGGCCGGACAAGGACCCCGTGCTTCTGGGCGTCCCTCACCAAGCTCGCTGGGGAGTAAAACCCCATCGGTTGCGAATTGAGCAAGGCACACACGAAGTAGGCCGGATGATGCGCCTTCAGCCACGCTGACGTGTACACCAGGAGCGCGAACGAAGCCGCGTGAGACTCGGGGAAGCCATACTCGCCAAAGCCCTTGATCTGTTCGAATAGAGCGTCACTGAACCTGCTGTCGATGCCATTTCTGGCAAAACCCGCGAGCAAGCGCTGCTTGTGCCTCTGCAGCCGGCCCGTCTTCTTCCACGCGGCCATGTCGCGCCGCAATTGATCGGCTTCACCCCCGCTATAGCCTGCGCCCACGATGGCGATCTGCATCACCTGCTCTTGAAACAAGGGGACACCCAACGTCCGCTCCAGGATCGCCTCGAGCAGCGGATGACAATCTGGAGCTTCTTCGAGGTTGCGCCGGCGCAAATAGGGGTGAACCATCCCGCCTTGAATTGGGCCCGGCCGAACGATGGCAACCTCGATAACGAGATCATAAAAGCAACGCGGCCTGAGCCTGGGCAGCATGGCCATTTGCGCGCGGCTTTCGATCTGAAAGACACCGACCGTATCAGCGCGAGACGTCAGCGCGTACACTGCCGGATCATCATTGGGAATACGGGTGATGACCTCCAGCGGATCAAACACCTCTTCGCTGTGCGGTCGGTGCACCTCAGGAGCAGCTGCAGGGGGAGCTGCAGCAACCGTTTGCTCGAGCGTAGACTCATTTGCAGGCGCTGCGCGCAGTGCCCCATCTGCCCATAACAGCTCGAGCGCCTTGCGGATGGCGGTGAGCATCCCGAGCGCGAGCACGTCGATCTTGAAAAACCCCAGTGTGTCGAGATCGTCCTTGTCCCACGGGACGACGGAGCGGTCCTGCATCCGCGCCGGCTCAACCGGCGACACCTCGAACAAGGGCCGAGAAGACAGAACAAACCCGCCAACGTGGATGCTCAAATGCCGAGGGAACCCCGAAAGCTCGTCCGCCATCGCCAACACCCCTCGCATTTGAAGCGCGCTGTCGTCTAACCCAGCTTCCTCGAGGCGTTTGCCACGTGCCGAGTCCTTCCTGCTTTCGGGATCCCAATGAGAAAACGCGCTCGCTAACCGGTCGCACTGCTCCAGCGACAGACCAAATGCTTTTGACACGTCCCGCAACGCACTCTTACGGCGATAACAGATGACCTCGGACACCATGGCCGACCGGTCACGCCCATAGCGGCGATAAATTTCCTGGATGACCTCCTCACGCCGCTCGTGCTCGAAGTCCACGTCGATATCCGGTGGCTCCTTGCGCTCGCTGCTCATGAAGCGCTCAAAAAGCAAATTGCTACACTCCGGGTTGACCGCCGTGATGCCCAGCACATAGCACACGGCGCTATTGGCCGCGCTGCCTCTGCCTTGGCACAAAATCCCACGTTCCCGAGCTATCTCCACGACTTCCCACGTACTGAGGAAATATGGCGCCACTTGCATGTGGCTGATCAAGCCGAGCTCGCTCTCGATTTGGCTCTTCACCTTCTGCGGGATCCCGCCAGGGTAACGCCGCCGAGCGCCTTCCCAGCTCAGTTGCTTCAAATGGGCATCTGCCGTCACCCCCGGTGGGGTCTGACATGGGAAATGATAGTGCAACTCTCCCAGGTTGAAGCGGAGCTCGCTCGCCACCTCGACCGTACGCGCCACCCAGGAGGGTTGGTCGTGAAATAGCCGGTACATTTGCTTACCATCTCTGAGATAGGCCTGGCTGTTTGCGGCAAGCTTTGTCTTCGCTTCACCCAGCGTCGTACCCAGTCGGATGCATTGCATGACGTCTGCCAACCGCTTCCGGCTCTTGCAATGGTACAGCGGCCAGGCAGAGGCCAGGATCGGTAGCCCATACCGCTCTAGCCGGCTGTTCGCGAGGGCAGCTCGCAGCTCATCTTGCCGACTCAAGCGCCGATACGTGACGGAATAGACCCCGGAATGGTTACCAAATAAAGCGCAGAGACCCGCCAGAATCCGTTCGGGAAAAGCGTCCTGCAGATACCGGGTCACCCCCTGTGCTGAGCGCTGACTCGGGTAGCTACCAGCACGCGATGAGGGAAAATGCACCGAAGAGCGATGCGTCGAGGGGTATCGCAGCGGATGCGGCAGCAGAAGTGTCGGAATGAGCGCGATCAAGCCTTCGGTGTGCCCCTCCAGCTCATCGAGCTCCAACAGGCACTCGCCCTTGGGCAACTCTGCATGCGCTCGCGTCAAAATCTGACACAGGTTTTGATATCCCTTATGACTTTTAACGAGCAAGATGACCGAGGGAAACCCGTCTTCCACCAACATTCGCTTGCGCAGCACGTTGGGCTTGGCTCCACGTAATAGCTGGCGAGACTGTAGCTCAGACAGCGGCCCCCAATCGACACTGCCGTATCCCGTTCGAAGCTCCGCTTCAGACAGCGAAAGTGGCACCTCTGCCCCTAAATGAAGGCACTGTTCGAGCTCCTGCGCTTTGACATGAGCCCGCGCTACGCCGTACAGCCCATCCCGGTCACAGACGGTCAGCCCGCCCAGCCCAATGGCTTTGGCTCGTTCGACCATCTCTTCGGGGTGCGACGCACCACGCAGGAACGAAAACGACGTGCGCGCAGCGAGCTCCACGAATTCCAAGAATCAACCTCCAAAGCCAACGAACCTGCCTCTCGCCGGCGTGCCCCGCTCTCCCCTCCAGACGAACGAACGCGCATCATCGAGCGACAAGCCAGCCGCACTGACACGCCGCTCACACTGACACGCCACGCGCACTGACACGCCACGCGCACTGACACGCCGCTCACACTGACACGCCGCTCACACTGACACGCCGCTCACACTGACACGCCGCTCACACTGACACGCCGCTCACACTGCACTGTCCTTCCATGATACCGTCTCTTCAACGCGTTCATCTTACACGCCGTGGCTTACGAGCACTGGACGTGAATGAACAGGATGTGAATGAACAGGATGAGGCCGCTAGAGAGCCAGCTCAATCATACAGCGCTTGCATGTAACGTTTTCCATTTCTCCGATCCACGTACACTAACACCTCGAGCCCATCCCGAGTCGCATCTCGACTCATACTGCGCCCTGCGACAGCGGCTAGCCATACGCGAAAGTAGTCACGGTCAACCGGTGCATGCGCCCACCATTCGACCGCTTCGAGCCGTTGATCAAATTCGATGCTCTCGATCACGAATGCTCGTTGCCCAAGCACCCAGAGCTCATTCTTTTCCAGAGGCACTTTGAGCTCGATAGGTGGCACGAGCCTCGTGGGCAGGCGAACCGCTGCCATCGCACCACTGAACCCAGCATTGCTGACCACGGCGCCCCCGACCACGGCGTCCGATCGTACGCCACTAGTCATTTTTTTCTCACTCGAGCGCCGGCTGCCCTGTAGTGGTCTCGCTGCCGTTTTGGGACTTTGAATTGGCACGAAGCCGCTGCTTTTTTCCATCAAGTGAGAGTCGGTGGCCTCGAGTAACCCCACCGCATCACCCCCAATGTCTGCGCTCAACTCTGCGACCAACACCGCCACGCTACGAGGATCGGTCGACAAACCCGAATTCAGCCCAGCGTCGGTGGGCAAGCCGATCTGCCAGCGGCGCGCTTCCGTGATGGATGTCACTTGCAGACGCAGGCCAGTGGCTGGGCAATCTAGAAGTTCACGCTGCAAGCGAGAACGCACGACCCTCTCCAGATCATCCGCGTGGTCGAGCGGTGAAGCAAATTTGAAAGGGACTTCTCTGCAGAGTTGCACCCTATCGCGCTCGTTGCTGCGTAGTGCCGCTGTAGCTCGATCGTATTGAATGGTGAGCAGCACCTCTTGTGCAGCTTGCCCGCGCCCTTCCAGGCGAGCACCGAGGCGGCCGGACAACCCCTTCAGCACAAATAGCAGAGGCTCGACATTGTCCAGAGGCTCGTCCCAGGTCAACTCCTCCCACGGCATCTCTTCGGGGTGATGAGCAATGAGCACGCTATCATCCTGGCCCTGAATCAAATCCAGTATCTCGGCCGCGCGTGTCTCGAGTGCGCGCGTCTCGAGTGCCTGCCCCAAGCGAGCAGCCAATGCCGACTGTGGCAGCTCCCGCAGGTGGTCGAGGCTCAATAAGCCCAACCTGGAAAACCATGTCACAGCTTCATCGCCTATGGGCAAAGCACGGATGGGGAGAGCACCTGCCTCCCTCCGAGTATCAGCGGCATCCACCAGAAAAATACCGGTCTCGTCAAAGTCAGCATGCCGAGCAAAAGATTGCGCCAGCCATGGCCCAGCGGCAACGGCCACACGTGCCGCGTAGCCCAAAGCGCTGATCTGAGCGACCAGCGCCAATGCCAACTCGCGCTCGCTGCCGAAAAGGTGATTCGACCCCGAGACATCGACCCATACGGTGTCTGGCGATCGGAATGAAACCGGGGACCCAAAACCCAGCGCGACTTCGGCGACTTGCTTCAATGTTGCCGACACAATCGTCAACGGCAACGCGTGTAGAGCCAGATTCTCTAAGATGGCAGTGGCTTGAGCCACTGTCTGCCGTGGGCTCACTCCCAACTGGCGCGCGACGGCATTCACCGCATCCAATTGGGTTTTGCCCTCCCAAGTTGGGTTGACGGTATCGGTCAAGATCACTGCTCGGGGTACCGCCTGGCGTAAAAAGCGGGGCAAGGATCGAGCAGCGACAGAGTTGAATGGTGTGACACAGGACTGCGTGCGATTCAGCTGCGTGCGATTCAGCTGCGTGCGATTCAACGCTGCGACATTCAGCTGCGTGCGATTCAACGGCGCGACATTCAGCTGCGTGCCATTCGACAGATCAGGCCTCCGTTGATGGGTTTGCACTGGCATCCCCTCGGCGGGGGCTCGATGGAGCCTCTGCAGCGACAATTCCACGAGCAGCTCCGGCAAAACGACGGCTAAGATCCGTCGCGGCGCTGGCGAGCGCAGAGCCGTCATGGTGCCGCCCCTTCCAACGCCGACCAGGCAACGGTACGTGGCGACGACACACGGCCTGTGCGCTCTTTCGCGACTCGGATCTCGAAGCTATCCGTAGATAGCCGCTTGAATTCTAAGCGCATGGCGACGGGCAACGGCAATGCATGGCGTGGCGCCGCTGGCGTGATCACTAAAACACAAGTCGAGAGCTGTTTGACCGCCAGGGCCAAGCGACGAACCGTACGCTGCCAACGGCGAACATCCACCGCCAGATCCCCCAGAGCCCCACGAAGATCGACGACCAAAATGGAGACTATTTTCGCTTCCGCGATGCGCACGGCGATGCGCTCCACCGCCTCGACGTCGGGCCGCACGACCAGCAAGTGATCGAGCTCGACGCCGAGTCGAGCGACCCCGGGCGCAAATAGGCTGGCGCTAGGATCGATAAATGCACACCATTGCCTAGTTGATTGCCGATTAGATTCTGCCCCGTGCTCGCCGCTCAACATGCCCGCATTGCTTTGAGCAGCTCGACACGCACACAGCGCAAATGACGTGGCCGCGCCGCTAGCTCCACTCACTTGCAATTCGACGACGCTGCCATAAACCAAACCCTGCTGTGGCAACACCTCGTCGAGCGCAGAAATTCCGAGGGCAAGAACACGCTCTGAATTTTGGAATTCCAGCGCGGCGTGCAACTGTTCTGCCGTCTTCAATTCTTTAGTCAGCTCGTCCTTGGTGAAGTTCCGAGGGGTAAACGCTGCGAGGGCCATAGACTGAACAAAGTATCAGTGTTTTGGGAGAAGGCAAGGCGGCACCAAAGAAGAATTAAAACCATAGAAATTTCGCCAGGTTCAAGCTGGGAGCGCCGGGCGAGTCGCGCCTGGGGCAAACAGCCCGCACGGCTCTTTTCGATGGGGTGCGGAAGTAAAGGTGTTAGCTTTCCTGGCATGAGCTCCGAGCCGCAAACTTCCAGGAACGGTAAGGCCACACTAGCTACGTCTCACGCCGCTCCCAGCACCTCCGAAGACCAGCTCGAGGCCTTGCGCAGCCTCATGCGCCAACTGGGCTCAGTGTTGGTTTGCTATTCCGGCGGAATAGATAGCGCCTTGGTGCTCGCCGTCGCCCACGAGCAACTCGGTGATCACGCCATCGGCATTACCGCCGTAAGCCCGAGCCTGGCCCCGAGCGAGCGCGAGGACGCAGCGCGTTTCGCTAAAAGCCTGGGGGCCCGCCACGAGTTCGTGGAGTCGCATGAAATCGATCGACCCGGCTATGCCGCTAACGGCCCCGATCGCTGCTTTCATTGTAAGAGTGAGCTGTACGACCTCGCCCGCGCCCAGCTGGCAACGCTCGGGTTCGCTCACATCCTCAACGGCACCAACAAGGACGATCTCGGTGACTATCGGCCAGGTCTCGAGGCAGCCCGGCAAGCGAGCGTCCGAAGCCCGCTGGTCGAGCTCGGTTTTGACAAAGCGGAAGTGCGTGCCGTAGCCAAGCTGCTCGGTCTGCCCATCTGGCACAAGCCGGCCTCTGCTTGCCTCTCGAGTCGAATTCCCTACGGCACCTCGGTCACGCGTGAGCGGCTCATGCAGATCGCCGGATTCGAGCAAGACCTCAGGGACCTTGGCTTCATCCAAGTGCGCGTGCGCTGGCACGGCAAGATCGCTCGCCTCGAGCTCGCTGTCGCCGAGCTCCCACACGCCTTAGATCATCGAGTTCGAACGGAGCTGGTTGCCGCGGGTAAGCGCCATGGCTTCAACTACGTGACACTCGATCTCGAAGGTTATCGCCTGGGCTCGCATAACGAAGTCTTGCCGGGTCACGCCTTACGCGTGGTTCAATAGACGCCGTTCCGTTCGCGTTTTCTACACGTTTCTAGCGGTGGTATTGCACCGAACTGATCTACCAGATCGCAAATAACCACTCGCGCGCCGTAGGTTCATGTCGCGTTTTGTCGGTAAAAAATTGCGTAAACGGCATAATTGTTAATTGGAATCACAACGATTTGACTTGGCTGCGCGTGAGCATTAGCAAGTCAGCCAACGCGATGTTCAGGGGTTTTCTCCAAAGCCAAGCTGCGTCACTTTTTTTGGGAAGATCAATTTCTCCCCTCGCGTAACGCACTCAACAGGCATCGCCGTGTGGCCCCCCTTGGGCTAGCAGATGGAAAAAGTAACAAGGATTAGATTCATGTTCCAAAAGCGCTCACTCACCACTGGTTTTCTAGTTGCATCACTCAGCATCGCTGCTGGACTCGCCGTGTTCGCTTCGCCGAACGTTGCTTCGGCGGGTGACAAGGCCGTTGACTGCAGCAAGCTCAAGGTAGCGTCCGTCAAGGGCGCTTGCGAAACTAACAAGGGCGACTTCAAGAAGCTGCGCGATGCCATGAAGTCCGCCGTGGATGCAGCCAATGCTGCTGGCGAAAAAGTGGATGGCAAGAAGCTTGACTGCAAGACCTGCCACGAGAATACGACCGATTACAAGTTGAACGGCGACGGTGAGAAGCTGTTCACGGCGCACCTCGCCAAGCACTTCAAGTAAGTCCCGGAGTAGGCGGCTCCAACTGGAGCAACGCTACGGAACGGCCGTGGGCTCATGCCTGCGGCCGTTATCGTTTGTGCGCGCGGCACGGCATGAGCGATGTCTCATCCGTGCATCGCACCGGCCTCATGCCATCGAGCCTTGGGCGCGACCGCAAGGTCTGGGACTCCCAGACCTTGCCTGCCGCTCTACGCTGCTTCCCGCGCGCCCCTAGTTGCGCGGGCGGCGCTCTCGCCGCCCACGATCACCGCCACCACCACCGCTGTCGCGTCGCGGGCCCCGAGGCGGCCCTGCGTCGCGACGGCCACCCTCTTCAGGCAGGGACCCGGTGTAGCCTTCGGGAACGGGCAAGAGCGCGCGGCGGCTGAGTCGAATCTTACCGTCTCGCTCGACGCTCAACACCTTCACCTCCACCTCATCGCCCTCGTTCAGGACGTCCGAGACGTTCTCGGTGCGTTCATAGGCAATCTCCGAGACGTGGAGCAGCGCTTCGGTGTTTGGGAGGATCTCGACGAACGCGCCGAAGTCGACCACGCGCTTGACCACTCCTTGGTAGGTCTTTCCGACCTCCGGCTCTTCGAGCAAGCCCTCGATGATCTTGACCGCGCGAGCCACTGCCTCCGAGTCCGCCGACGCGATCGACACGGTGCCGTCGTCTTCGATGTTGATGGCACAACCCGTCTGCTCGGTGATGCCCTTGATGGTCTTGCCGCCGGACCCGATGATGATGCGGATCTGGTCCGGTTTCACCGTCAAGGTCGTGATGCGTGGTGCCCACTGGCTCAGCTCGGGTCGTGTCACCGGCAACGTCTCGCGCATGCAGCGCAGGATGTGCAACCGACCTTCCCGAGCCTGGTCGAGAGCTCGCTCCAGAATGGCGCGTGACAGGCCCGAGATCTTGATGTCCATCTGAATGGCAGTGATCCCCCGCTCGGTGCCACAGACCTTGAAGTCCATGTCTCCCAGGTGATCTTCGTCACCCAGGATGTCGCTAAGGATCGCCGTGCGATCGCCCTCCTTGATCAGGCCCATCGCGATACCTGCGACGGGTGCCTTGATGGGCACTCCACAGTCCATCAAGCTCAACGTCCCACCACACACGGTAGCCATTGAGCTCGATCCATTCGACTCCAGAATCTCACCCACGATCCGCACCGTGTACGGGAAGTCCGCGTGCGCAGGCAGCATCCGGGCAATGGCTCGCTCGGCGAGCGCGCCGTGACCGATCTCGCGCCTCGCGGGCCCGCGCAGCGGCTTGATCTCCCCCGTCGAGAACGGCGGGAAGTTGTAGTGGAGCATAAAACGCTTCCACGACTCGCCGTTCAAGCCGTCGATCTTTTGCTCGTCCGTCGAAGTGCCCAACGTGGTGGTCACGATGGCTTGCGTCTCTCCACGCTGAAATAGCGCTGAGCCGTGGGTGCGGGGTAAGAGGCCCGCTTCGCAGGTGATCGCACGGATGGTCGTGGAGTCGCGCCCGTCGATCCGACGTTTGGTGTCGAGCACCATGTTCCGCACGACGTGGTACTTGCGCTCGTTGAGCTCTTCCTTGATCAACGCCTCTGCCGCCAGCCAGCCTGCGTCGCCCAACTCGGGCTTCAGCTTCTCGACCAGCGCCTTCTTGATCTCGGCATAAGCGTCGTAACGCGCCCTCTTTTCCTTGATGACACAAGCGATGCGGATCTTGTCGTCTACCAACGCGGCGACGCGGTCCGCGATCCCTTGATCGAGCTTGGGCGCCGAAAATGCGCGCTTGGGCTTACCGACAGCCGCACGCATTTTTTCGAGCAGACCAATGACTTTTCGGCCTTCCTCGTGAGCGAACATCAGAGCATCGATGACTGCCGACTCGGAGGCTTCCGCGGCTCCGCCTTCCACCATCACGATGGCTTCGTTCGACACGGCCACGGTCAGCTCGAGCTCGGCCTCAGCCATCTGGTCGAAGGTCGGGTACGCGATCAACTCACCATCGATCGAGGCCACTCGCACTGCCGCGAGCGGCCCGTTCCACGGGATGTCCGAGAGGTGCACCGACGCGCTCGCGCCGATCATGGCCAACACGTCCGTGGGGTTCGCCCGATCGGAGCTCATCACGGTCGCGATGACCTGAGTGTCTTTCTTAAAACCCTCGGGGAAGAGCGGGCGGAGCGGGCGGTCCATGAGGCGGGCGGTGAGGATCTCCGTATCGCGCTGGCGCCCTTCACGCTTGAAGAAGCCACCCGGAATTTTGCCCGCGGCGTAGGTCTTCTCCAGGTACTCGCAAGTCAGGGGGAAGAAGTCCAAGCCGGGCCGCTCCTCCATGGACACTGCGGTGACGAGAACCACGCTCTCGCCATACGTAATCAGGACTGCGCCATTGGCTTGTTTAGCCAGCCGGCCTGTTTCAATCGTGAGCGTTTTTCCGCCCACTATCAGGGATTCTCGAACGAACATATTGCGCTCCTTTGCGCTCCCTCACGGGAGCCGCTCCCTCACGGGAAAGCCACTCCAAGTGGCGATATGCCTGGAAGGAACGCGCGCTTCAGCCCCGGTTCACGAGTCCGATGCTCGAGGCATCGGGCTCGGGAGTCGAAGTTGAAACGATTCGCGCTCAGCCAGGCTCGAACCTTTACCGCGCGACGATCTGCATCGCGCGACATACAAAGCACCCCCCGCTCGGACGCCTGGAGCCCGAAAAGCGAGCTCCGGCACCACGTACCGCCGCCTATCTGCGCAAATTCAACGTCGAGACGATCCCCGAATAGCGCTGAATGTCCGAGTTCTTCAGATAGTTCAGCAGGCGGCGCCGCTGGCTTACCAGCTTGAGCAGACCTCGACGCGAATGATGGTCTTTTTTGTGCGTCTGAAAATGCTCAGTCAAATAAGTGATGCGCTGACTGAGCAAGGCGATTTGGACCTCCGGAGAGCCGGTGTCTTTTTCGTGCAGGCGGTGCTTGTCAATGACGCCCTGTTTTGCGCCGATCGCTAATGGCATGAGTAGATATCTTTCCTAATGTTCGCCGCACTATATTCTGGCGCGCCCGCCAGGGTCAATGCAGAGTCGCACCCCAAAGCAGATCGGCGGGTGGAGCGCAAGGGGCATTGGTGTTGGGCTCTGCGGGGTCCCCTATCGTAACCGGCTCAGCTCGACGGTTCGGTGGGAGGCCGCCCTCGCCTGCCGCCCGCCGCGCGAGCCTCCCGATCGACTTCTCCGATATCCCGATGCACCACGTCGATCTCGAGGTTCAACCGCCGCCTTAGCTCGTCACCCAGCCGCTCGGCAATGGCCACGGAGCGATGCCTGCCGCCAGTGCAGCCGATAGCCACCGTGAGGTAGCTCTTCCCCTCCGCTTCGTACCGAGGCAGCGCGAATTCGAGCAGCGCCAAACCACGGTCGACGAAGCCCTGCGCATCCGGTCTTCCGAGCACGAAATTGGCCACCGCAGGCTCGAGGCCCGACTGTTCGCGCAGCTCTTCAATGAAAAAGGGGTTGTCGATGAAGCGCACGTCGAGCATCAGATCGGCATCGACGGGCACCCCATATTTGTAGCCAAAAGACAGTATGCGAGTTCGCATTCGCTCGCCCTTGCCCGCCCCCGGGCCAAATATCGAGATGATACGGCGACGCAGGTCGTGCACGCTGAGCCTCGTCGTATCCAGCACCCGGCTCGCCAGCGCTCGCAGCGGCGCGAGACGCTCTCGTTCGATTTGGATGCCCTCCAGCACGGCGCCAGCGGGACCCCCGGGCCCAGCGGTGGCAGCCGTGCTCAGCGGGTGCGGGCGCCGCGTGCTGTTGAAGCGCCTGATGAGCGCCTCGTTGGAAGCGTCCAGGAAGACGATCTCTAGGTGCCGACCCGAAGCAGCCAGGTCTTGCAGCGCTTGCCCGGCGCCCTCCAGAAAGCTCCCTACGCGGACGTCGATGCCGAGGGCCATTCGGCGCATACCACCGCGCTCACAGGTCTCGACCGCCTGTTGAACCAACAGCGTGGGCAGGTTATCGACGCAGAAAAACTGCAAGTCTTCGAGCGCGCGCAACGCCGTGGAGCGCCCGGCGCCACTCAGACCAGTGACGACTACGACCTCGGTTAGGGTAGCGCTCATCTCGCCTCCGACCGATTATCATGGCCCGGGTTGCCGCGTCGACGAATGCGACCCGCGCTCCAGGGCTGGCGCCCGCTGGACCCGCAGGGGCGCCGCGACGGGCACGGGGAATGCCGCGCGGCGCCGCCCGCAAATGGCCCCAACGATCAGGACTCGGCCGCCGGATCGGGCGTTTCGCCGCCACGCACGGTTTCGCCGCTTCGCCGCTGCTTGGATTGAGCGCTGCCCTTGGAACCGGTGATCTGGCGTTCTAGCTTCTGCACGGCTCGATCGATCGCGATGTACATGTCCTCACATACTTCGTGGGCCTCGAGGTGCTCACCCCCGCTAGAGATGCGGATTTCTGCACCATGCTCCAGCTTCTCCAGCGACAACGTCACGCGAGCGCTCATCGGCTGACGGAGGAATCGCTGCAACTTTTGGACCTTCTCTTCGGCGTGCTGCTTGATGGCGTCGCTCGGTTCCACATGCCGAAACGTGATGCTGATATTGTTCATCGATCCTCCAGACGAGTTACATCTACGACATAGTCATCGACCCCTCGGTTGCAACCGCTCGCCGTGCCCCTAAAGGCGCCAGATCCCAACGATCATGGCCTCTACCCGCGGAGAGTAGAGCCGACCCTGCCTCACCGAAGTGGCTTGAGACAGTCTCCATGACGTGAATCGAGGTAACGCGGCCCGAGGTAACGTGACTCCGAAAACAGCGAGCCGTTCACGACGCAGACGAGCAGAGACAGACCGAGGGGTAATCCAAGATAAGGTCAAAACAGCTTCTTCCGCTTCGACGACGCCAGGATACACATCATTTCTCGGTACTTGGCGACAGTTCGGCGGGCGATCTTGATACCGTGCTCCTGTTCCAGTTGCTGAACGATGGCCTGATCGCTCAGAGGACTTTGTTTGTTTTCGTCCTCGATAATCTTCTTGATTGCCTGCTTGACGCTCTCGCTCGCGATGTCCTCGTCGGCGACGCGGCGAATGCTCGAGTTGAAGAAGTACTTCAGCTCGAAAAGCCCCTTGGGGGTGTGCATGTACTTATTGGTCGTCACCCGGGAAATGGTCGACTCGTGCATGCCCACCGCCTCTGCCACGTCCCTCAAAATCATCGGCTTCAAGTACGCGACTCCCTTTTCGAAAAAGTCTCGCTGCTTGTCGATGATGGATTCGGAGACCTTCACGATGGTCTTACGACGTTGCTCGATGGCCCTGATCAGCCACTGCGCATTGCGCAATTTCTCGCCAACGAACTCCTGCGCAGCGGGATCCTTCAGCAAACGCTGTGTCAGCGCCTGGTTGATATGCAGCTTCTGCACACCGCGGTCGTTGTCGGCGACGACGAAGTTGTCCCCGTCCTTGATCACGTACACGTCCGGCGTAATCCCGATGCTTCGATCGGAGTGATCGACGAAATTGCGTGCCGGGCGGCTCTCGAGCTTCTGGATTTCCTTTGCGGCTTCGTAGGTTTCTTCGAGCGAGATCTTCATATCTCGCGCGATCGCTTGATAGTTGTGCTTCTCGAGATTGATCATGTGCTTCTCGAGGATGGCGAGCTCGATCGTGTCGTACCCAAACGCCCGAGCCTGAACCAGCAGGCATTCCTGGAGGCTCCGAGCGGCGACACCGACGGGATCGAAGTTCTGGATCATCTCCAGGACTAACGGTGCATCGTCCGGGTGCAGCCCGGACTCCTCCGCGAGGTCTTCAATCGTCAAATCCGGAGTGCGCGTTCCATCGGGCCGATCCACCCCATCGAGGTCGAGGTAGCCGCGTTCGTCCAAGTTCCCGATCACCAACTCGGCGAAGCGGCGCTCCACGTCGGTGAAGTCGCTCATTTGCAGCTGCCAACGCAGATGCTCGGCCAGGCTGCTCGGCTTCGTGAGGTTCTGCTCGAACGGCGGCAGGTCATCGCTGTTGCGGGGCCCAAGCGACGGGGCCTGCTGCTGCGTGCGGTTCTCCAGGAATTTTTCCCAGTCAACCTCGCGGGTGGCTTTCTCCGCTTCGACCTTGTGCTCGCCCAGGCCATGTTCGTTGAGCGAGTAACTGTGGTCTCCACCCTCGCCCGGTTCCATCGGCCTGGTCACGGCTGCGGCGGCATCCCCGTTGCGCAGCCCACCGTCCTCGGCGACACGGGCCTTGGGGTCGGGGTCGTCCTCGGACGTCAGGATTGGATTGCCGTCGAGCTCCTTTCGAACCTCGTCGATGAGCTCCAAGCGCGAAAGTTGCAGGAGGCGAATCGCCTGCTGCAGCTGAGGCGTCATCACCAGCTGCTGAGTAAGTCGGAGCTGTTGTTTTAGTTCCATTGAATCAGTCGATCAGCGTCAGTCGATCACTCGGCAGATACAGGGAAGAAAGCCGCAGGTTACGTGGCCAGTGTAACATTTCCAAGGCGCGAAGTCGGGCTTGAATTTGCCCAGCGCGTCAAGAACGGAACCTAGCACCAGCCCAACTCAAACCCCCAGCCACTTCCGACTTTTTTACCCGACCGGACGGTTCGAGCAAGCGCCCGATTTCGCCGGAGACCGAATGACCCGATTTATTGGCTTGGAAGCGGCCCTTACGACCTCCCGAGTCCGGGTGTGGGACCATGTGCCCCATCTGTCGCGGCGCGTTGTGGACGGGAAATGGGCGCCGCAGCGAACCTCGAGGTGACGCGAGCCGGACATCAAGCGTAGCTCCGTCGGGGCGCCAAAGGGGCGCGCGGCGCCTAGCGGGCTTTGTCCTAGCTGTCCACTCCTCGGCAATCGTTTCGGAAAAGTTCTGGTCGCGCGCCTCACTCCCTAGGATGGCGACTTGATGACGGCTCTACACCTCGTCGCCCAGTTGCGCACAGCGCAGATCCCTAGCCCCATTGCCGATCCCCGCCTCCTCGATCTCTTGGTCGAGAGGCGCGATTCGATGCCGCCGCTCTCACGTACCGAGGCCCTCGATCTTCTGATTGCGTTGGGTGATGCGACGCACGAGTTGCTCGAGGGCGCGACCGGGCGAGCTTCGTTTCAGCTCGACGTCAGTCGGGAGGTTTGGGAGTGCGGGCTCGAGCTCTCGGGGCGAGACGTCCTGGTTTCCCTCTACCGCCCTTCACCCTCGCCGCGCGTTCTCACGCACGAGCGCCGCATCTCGAGGTCGGACTTCGTCAACGTTCAGACCCAGCTGCTCGCCGAGGTTGCGAAGACGCGCGCCGAAACCACGCCCAACCCGGGGCGTGATCGCATCGCCCTGGCTGCTCGTCGACTAGGCGCGAAGCTGCGTAGCCCGATGCTGCACGGAGAGGCGCCGCCCGCTCCACGCATGACCCGCAAGGCCGTCGGAAACAGCGTTGGCGGCCTCGGCTTCCGCGCCGAGGCGAGCTTCAAGGTCAATCGGGCGGGCAGCCTCGACTCGCAATGTGTCGAGCGCAGCGATTTGCACGCCTTGCTGGTCGAGGGCGTCCTGACCATCCAGGCGGGCACGCCCGTGATCACGTCACCCCGCAGCCAAGTTTTCCTGGATGCCGAGCGGCTGTTGCTGGGCGCGGAGGAGGTTCTAGGGACCTGGGAGACGGGCCGCGTGTTGGCCACCCGACTCAAGTTGTCTGAGCTACAGCTGGCGCTGTATCGGACGCGCTCGGACGGCCTGATCGAGCTCAGCGTCCGTGGGCTCGAGCGGGAGCCTTCGCGCCGTCGAGCGCACCTCATCAGCGTCGATTCGCTCAGCTGGGTCCGGGCCGTCTGCAACTTTGCTCTCGCCCTGGCTGCCGAGTTTTGCGCGGCCGATGAGAGACAGCACCGCAATCTGCGCCTGGCCGCCCTGGAGCGCAGCGCGAAGCGCTTGCTCGAGCGAGCTAGCGCGGAAGATGGCTCGCTCACGAATTCAAACCCGGAGGACTATCGGCGCTTCGCCAAGCGGCGGCGATCGATGGCCACCGGTATGTGGGAGCGCAGCGGCAAGATGCGGTTTACCGCGCGCTGGGTCGCGACGGTACCCGGGCTGGATCTGCGAGCGACTTTCTTGTGCGGCGACAGCGTCATCGTCGATTCCAGCCGTGAAACAGCCTGCATTGATCGAAGCAACGGCAGAATCTCTTGGCGGGCACCGAGCGGCCCTGCCGCGTGCACCGTCTCCCCCGCCGGCTTGATCAGGTTTAGAGCCGACGGCCATTTGAGCAGCGTTGACCTCGCCAGCGGCGAGACCCGCTTTTCTCTGCAGCTCAAGCCCCGCACCGGAGGCGGGGCAGCCGGTTCGATCGTCTACAGCGAGGGCTTGCCAAAGATCCTAGCGCTTACGGAGGGCGATCGGCAGATCAGCGCAGTCGACCTCATCACGGGCGAAGTGCGTTGGCGTCATACGGCGGCGAGATCCGGCAGTTACCGGCTGCGACGCGTGGGCAAGCTGCTGCTCGTTGCCGGCGGCAATGGGACTTTGTTCGCGCTAGACCTCAGCACGGGGGAAGCCGTCTGGCGATATTGTAGCCGCCTGCCCTTCACCGGAGCGTTGGCGGTCGATCAAAAGTCAGCGCTTGCCGTCAGCGGCGCACCGGGAAGTTGGCATCTGCAAAACATCGATCCCTGGACGGGCACGTGCAATTGGACCAGCGAGCTCTCCGAAGCGCCGCTTCCGGGCAAACACCCGCTGCTGACGGCCGACGTCGTGATCGTTCCGGTCGGCAGTGACGGCGCGTCTGGCGCCGAGGCTTTCGATCGAACGACGGGTAAGTCCATGTGGCGACACCACGCCGATCTCGCATCGGCCACGAGTGCCTGGCTCGCTTTCGACGACCTGATCATTATCAATGACGGCGCCGGAGTCTTGATGTGTTTGGACGCCAGCACCGGCCGCCCCCTCTACAATCACGTGTTCGCGGGTAGCTCCGAAGCGGACACCCCTCGTCGACTCGAGCCGGTGCTGCGCAATGGAGCGCTCTTCGTGCCCCAGCAGCAAGTGCATGTCGTTCGCCCGCGCACGGGCGAGATCATCGGGGTGGTCCCCCCCGATCTGGTGCCGGATCTGCTGCGAGTCGACGAGCGCTGCGACGTCTATGTCGGTGAGGAGAGCGGCCACCTCGCGGCATTCGGAGCCGGGCCCCGCCTCTCTTCGGTGTGAGCTAGGGTTACGCTCGAGGCGCCAGCCGGAGCGGCTCTGGGCCGCTCGCCGGCATCGAAGAGGGGACGCGTTTTGCGCCTTGCGACGCGGGCACCGACACGCGAGCTGCCGCTGCGTTTGAGCGGACGAAGGCGGCCAAGCGCCGCATTGGGACCCGAGTGGGGCACAAGCTCTCTTTCTGCTCGAGCTCGAAGTCACTCAAAAAAGCAAACCCGCGCGCTGCCGCTCGATAATCCGGCATGCTCCGAGAGGCGGCCAACATGAGACCCATGGTGCCCTTGTATTGACCGTGCGAGTCGAGGACCTTTTGCTCATCACCCCGATCGCAACGGCCGCACGCGATGCAGCGGCCAAAGCTGCCCATGGCGCGCCGATCTTCCTCGGAGATGGACGTCAAGCCGTCCTCCGCATAGTTTTCACGGAAGCGCGTGAGGCCGTCGATGTGGCGATGCCACGCCAGACGCCACAGTGTCCGCACCAGAGCGAGGGCCAGTAGCACCAGCGCTTTGACACGACCTTTCATGGCCAGCTTGTCCTGACGCCCGCCCATCGACACGCGCTCTGAGGTAGCATCAGAGCAGATACTAGTGTCAGGGGCCGCGAACGACAACCGGCGTCGCCCCCGAGCAAGAACGGATCGCCAGGAAGCTCGATGATCCCCGTGGCGTACCCTTGTGGATGCCGTGCATGCGCGCCAACGGTTTGAGCACGAGGGGCCGTATCGTGACGCGTAACGAGCTCGAAAGTTACGCCGCACAAGAAGCGTAAACCCTCGACAAAACAGAGCATTGTATTCGGCACACGACGTGCTCTTCCCTGCCTGTGCTGCTTTGCAGCGCATCAGGAGAATAGGATGCACGCCCCCCACCCCCAGTCGGTACCAGCCCAGCGACAATCGCGCGATCCCACCTCGAACGACGAGGCGGAGCTGGTCGCAGCGCTCCTTTCTGGCCAGGAAAGCGCATGGCGCACCCTGCATGATCGCTACGCCGTGACCATGCATCGGGCCATAACACGGGTGAAGAGCCGCTTTCCCAGCCTGATCGGCGCGGATGATGTGCACGAGATTTACGCGGAGCTCTGGCTCCAACTCCTCAGCGGCGACAAGCGGCGCTTGAGGCACTTCGATCCCGCCCACGGGACGCCCCTCGGCGTCTGGCTGGGGGTGTTGGCACGGCACGCCGCCTACGATTTTCTCCGCAGCTGCCGGCGGCAGCCCAAGTTGCATTGGCTCGGGGACGAGCTCGCGGGGGCCGAGTCGCTGATCGACGATGCGCCTGACGCGTTCCGAGTGTGCTGCGCCAAGGAGCGCTCGCAGGTCACTGCGGAGCTCATCGCCGAGCTTTCACCTCGCGATCAGGAGTTCGTCTCGCTGTATTATTGCGAAGGCCTCGACGCGGAACAGACCGCGCAGCGGCTTGGTATTTGCGTTGGCACCGTGTACTCGAAGAAGCACAAGATCCGTGCTCGAATTGAAAGCTTACTGGAAAAGCGCCTGGCGGCTTGAAAGGTCGGATCGGGCTCCGGCGTCGAGAGCGCAAACTCGGCCCGTCGCCGCCTGCGTGATGTTCGTGCTCAGCGCCTGTTCCAGCCCACCGCGCGGGCCCGGGCCTCAGGCCGCATCGATTGCGGCATCCCGGGTACACAGTCGAGAGAGCCCGTATCGACCGCGCTTGGCGCTGGTCGAGCGCGAGGGTGACCCCCGGCGTGGTTTGGCTTTGGCCGTCTACGTCGGGACATCACCGGTGGCGGCCGCTGCCCTCTCGCTCTTGATCGAAGGGCGCATCCTAGCTGCAGGCTTCGAGACGGCGGCGTCGCATTCGAGCCCGTCCGGCTTCATCGTGTACGCCCTGGCATCAGCGCCCGAGGACGTGAGTCGCTTCATCGAAGTCGGCAACCGTGCATTGCTCGCCCCGTTGACCCCCGTGGAGGTGGAGCAGGTGCTGAGTCGCTGGCGGTCGGCGCCGCCGAGGCTCGCGACTTCCCCGAGCGAAGCGGCCATGGCGCAGTGCTCGGGTGAGCTCGTCTTGGAGCCTGGAGCGGAAACGGCCGGCAGCTTCGCGACGCTGCTCGGACCGTGGCTCGCTACGCTGGGTTCCGGCGACGCCGCGTTCGCCGTCGTCGGGCCCCGAGACTTCCTCGACGCTGGCGCCGACGCGCTCTCCGAGCTCTCGCCATGGGCCCGGCTGGGCGCCAGCGAGGGCCCTCGATTTGAGAGCGAGAGCGTCGGGGTCGGTCCCGGTCAAGTCGGACAGCTCAACCTCTCCGTGGCGCTGTGGGGAGCCCCCGGCGCCGCGGCCGTCGCGAGCGCAGAACGGCTTGGCGAACCGGAGTCGACGCTGGCACTGCGCCTTCTCGCGGGCTTCCCTGCGTGGCAGGTGCAGCGAATCGCGAGCAACCTGAACCGAGGTGGAGCTTGCCTGCGCATCGACCTGCAAGCAGCCGGTACGCCGCCGAGTCTCGCCGCGATCGCAGCGTCGGCGTCAGACGTATTCGACGAGATCGAATATACCTTGGATCGGATCAAGCCCGGGCCTTGGGTGGTGTCCAAGCAAGTGCTGGCGATGGAAGGTCCGCATCAGGCCGCTGCCGTCGCCGCTTGGCAGGCGCTCAGCGGAGCCGATCAAGGCCTGCCCGCGGCTCCTCGGCGCCGTTTCATTCACTATGCGGGGCCGCTCGATTCAGCGCCGGCGCCCGACCTCGTCGCGCGAGCGCTCGCGACATCAAAAAACGAGGGCTCAGCCGAGGTCGAGCGCGCGCGCGCGGTCGAGCCAGGGCAGGGAAAATTCTGGATGTTGCTCGCGACTCCGTGCGGAACGATTGCTGAAGACGGCGCGACCGCCGGCACCTTGGCTCTCGCACTGCATGCCACGGCACTCGGCTCTACGAGCCGGTCCGGCGTCACGCTCGAGCCCTGGCTCAACGTGGATGCGATGGGGATTTTGGCTCACTCCGCACCGGCAACGCCCTATGAGAGCCCGGCGGGGCAGGCCGAGCGGGTGGCGGAGACCTTGGCCCGAGCGCTGATTAGCGCAGGTCCCGCGCCGGACGTCATCTCCCAATCACGAGAGTATCTGTTGGATTCGCTCGCCGATGGTCCTACGCCCAGCTTGTCGCTGGCGCTCCGGCAGACCACGGCGAATCATCCGAGTTGGCTCGAGGCGCGCGGAACGTGGGCGTCGCTATCCGCGATTTCCGCGCGCAGCGCGCAGATCGAGCGGAGCAGCTTCACGCGCGGCAAGCTCCGCCTGGCGAGCCTCGGCAACCACGACGACGCGCAGGTCGACGCTGGCGAACGGCGTCTCCTGCGCTTGCTAGGGAGCGTCACCCCGGGTCAACCGCAATGCCCGCTTCGACGGCCCCCCTTGGCCGTGGCCGGGAAGTATAGGATCGAATCATCGACGGCCCCTGACGCGGACGCTATCATCTCCGTCCCCTTGCCTCCGGCCCCACGGGGGCTGTCCGAGGAAGCCACCTGGACGGAAGTGCTCATGAATCGGCCGGGCGGATGGCTGCATCAGGCGCTGCTGCAGCCGGGCCTCGTCAGCACGGCCCGCGCTCGCGCGTTGGGGGGTGCCGGGGCCGCGTCCCTCGTCATCGAGATTCGCGCGGTCGACGGCAAACGCGACGAGGCCGTAGCCCAGGTCCGAGGCTTGTTGGAACGCCTCCGGGCAGGCGCAGCGAGCGCCACGGATGCTAGAAACGCTCGCGATTATCTGTCGCGCCGAGAAGCCGAGCGGCAGCTCAACCCCCGCGGGCGCCTGGTGGATCTCTGGAACGGAAAACGCCGAGCTCCGGCCACGCTCGAGAGTCTGCGCGCCTTGCATCGACTTGCCTTCGAAGCCGGGCGTGAGGTGGTCGTCATCAGCGACCCGGCGGAGTAGCAATACTTGGGCGTTCCCCGCGACCGACACTCATGCTAGCTCGCCACACTCATGACGGCGCATCAACGGGTCATCGTTCTGGACTTCGGTTCGCAATATACGCAGCTGATCGCGCGGCGAATCCGCGAAAGCAATGTGTATTGCGAGATCCATCCGGGCACCTTGACGCTGGAAGAGCTGAAAGCGCTGCAGCCTGACGCGCTCATTCTAGGTGGTGGTCCAGCGAGCGTTTACGAAGCCGACTCTCCCCAAAGCCCGGTGGGCATCTTCGACCTCGGGATACCGGTCCTCGGCATCTGCTACGGGCAGCAACTCATGGCGCAGCAGCTCGGCGGCAACGTCCAGCCCGGCAGCGAACGCGAGTATGGCCCTGCGGACCTAACGATTTTGTCGCCGACGGGAATTTTGGCCCGGTTCGCGCCTGATCCGCCGGTACCCGTGTGGATGAGCCACGGCGACCGCTTGACCGCATTGCCCCCCGGTTTCGTCACGCTAGCGCGGAGCGACAACGCGCCATTTGCGGCGATCGCCAATCCCGAGCGGCGCTTGTACGGCATTCAGTTCCACCCCGAGGTGGCCCACACGCCGCGCGGTCGTGACGTCCTCGAAGGTTTCTTGTTCGACGTGGCCAAGCTGCGTGGTGACTGGACGCCCGCGCGCTTTGTGGAAGAGACTGTGGCAGCGATCTCCCGCCAGGTCGGGCCCGAGGCTTCAGTAATCTGCGCCTTGAGCGGCGGCGTGGACAGCACGGTGGCCGCCGAGCTTACCCACCGCGCGGTGGGCGAGCGCCTGACTTGCATCTTCGTAGACAATGGCATGCTCCGCGAGAACGAGGCGCAAAACGTCGAACGCAATCTGAAGAGCAAGCTCGGGCTGAACATCATCGCCGTGGACGCACGGGAACAGTTTTTGTCAGCGTTGGCGGGGGTCACCGATCCCGAGAAGAAGCGCAAAATTATCGGCCACCAGTTCATCGAGGTGTTTGATGCGCACGCGAAGCGCCTGCACAATGTCTCCTTCCTGGTCCAGGGCACGCTTTATCCCGACGTAATCGAGAGCGTGAGCGTCAAAGGCAAAAGCGTGCTGATCAAGACCCACCACAACGTCGGAGGGCTGCCGGACCGCATGCACCTCGCGTTGGTTGAGCCCCTGCGAGAGCTCTTCAAGGACGAGGTGCGGCGGGTCGGAGACACGCTCGGCTTGTCCAGGGAGCTGCTCTGGCGCCAGCCATTCCCCGGGCCAGGTCTGGCGATCAGGTGCCTGGGTGAGGTCACCGAGCCGCGCCTGCGCGTGCTGCGCAAGGCCGACACCATCGTGGCTCAGGAGATTCGTGCCGCCGGTCTCTACGAGACGCTGTGGCAGTCGTTCGCCGTGCTGCTCCCGGTGCGCAGCGTGGGCGTCATGGGTGATAATCGGAGCTACCAGGAAACGTGTGTGATTCGCGCGGTGACGTCCACCGATGCAATGACCGCGGACTGGGCTCGACTGCCCTATGACCTGTTGGCGCGTATGAGCACGCGCATCATCAACGAAGTGGACGGGATCAATCGCGTCACGTACGACATCAGCTCCAAACCGCCCGCCACCATAGAATGGGAGTAGCGCTCAACGTAACGCTCCGGCGCCTCGTGTTCGGGGCAGGGCTCGCGCTGTGCAGCTGCCAAACGCACAGGGCGGCGGTCAGGCTGAGCGTCGCCCGAGCGGCTCAAACGCCGCGCGACGCGAGCGTTTACATCGACGAGCAGTTCGTCGGATTTCTGGGGGTGGTCGCGGTGCGCGGCGTCCGTTTGCCCGAGGGCGAGCACCGAATCAGCGTGGAGAAGGTGGGCTACTTCCCATGGGATCAGCTGGTCGTCTCCGATCGCAAACCCATTAGTTTGACCGTAGAGCTCCGGAAGATCCCCGATTAGGAGAGCCGGCTGCGCTGGGGCATTGGCCGAGGGCGAGGTTGTTTTTTCTCGCGTTGCCCACGGCGGCGGGCCGTGTATAGTCAGCGGACCTTCGGGGTGTACCTCAACTTGGTAGAGGGCCTGCTTTGGGTGCAGGACGTTGTGCGTTCAAATCGCACCACCCCGACAAACTACACGGCGATTTTCTACACGGCTATTTCGACGGGCCCAATTCGTTCGCCTGTTGCTCCGACAGGGCCTTGCCCATCGCGTGAAACCCTTTGTCGACATAGAGGGTCGTGCCGGTCACTGCAGACGCGAGCGGGCTCGCCAGAAATGCTGCGACGTTACCCACCTCCTCGGTCGTCAAGCGTTCGGGGAGCGGCGCGTTCGCCGCGTAGTAATCGACAATCTCATTGATAATGCCGGTCACACTTGCGGCGCGGGTCGCCACCGGCCCGGCAGAGATTGTATTTACCCGCACGCCGTATTTTCGCCCCGCTTGGAACGCGAGGTAACGCGTGTCGGCCTCCATCGCCGCTTTTGCCGACGACATGCCACCGCCATAACCAGGGATCACGCGCTGGCTCGCGATGTAGGTAAGCGACAATATAGAGCCCCCGCGCGGCATCAAGGGGGCGAGGTGTTGCACCATCGACACGAGTGAGTACGCGCTGACGCTGAGCGCGGCGAGGTAGCCGTGCCGGCTCGTTTCGAGCAATGGCTTGTGCACCTCGGGACCATTTGCCAGGCAGTGGACGAGGATATCGAGCTGCGGCGCGGCAAACTCCTCCTTCATGCGCTGGGCGAGACCACTGATCGTGAAGTCACCGCGACCCGAGTAGCGACGGTTTTCCCGCACCTCGGTCGGTACGTCGTCCAGCGTGTCGTACGCGGCGTCGAGCGGATAGATTCTTTCAAAGTTGAGCTCACGCCCCCCGCTCAGGTGGCGCGATGCGTCGAGCTTGCCGCGGCGTAGCAGAGTCTCGAAAATCCCGAGTGCTGGCGGCCAGCATCCCAAACAGACCGTGGCGCCTGCATCTGCTAGCGCGCGGGCAATAGCGAAACCGAAACCCACGTCATCAGCAACTCCTGCGACGAGCGCGCGGCGACCCTTGAGGTCCAGGGCAATCATTGGCGCGCATGATCAGCGCAGTCGACGAAGACACGCAAGACCATTTCGACGCTGGGACTGCGACCTAGCCGTTCGGACGCTTGCCCTTGCGCGCGCTCAGCTTCGACGTGGCGGACGCGCGCTGGCAGATCGGAGCCTGATTCTACGCCTCACGATGACTCCGCGCTGATGTCCCGACGCTTGGCCAACGAACGACGAAATTCATACGCGCAAGGTGTTTCGCATCGAGCGGCGCACTGCTCAGCGCGGACAGTACTGACGCGCGGCTGCATCGGCCTCGACCTCACGGGGTGAAGCAACCGTCGCACTGGGACGCGCCTTTGCCGCACACGTTGGCCTGACTGTCGCTATTTTTGGCCGCGCCGGAGGGGGTTTGCTCCTACAAACGCGCAACACCTACGGGTTCAGGCCCCAGCGCGCGGCCATTCGTGTGGCTCCGATGTCAGATTGCCGAGGATCTGCTCGATCGGGACTTGCGATTATCGGGCGGTTTGCCTAGGCTGACCGTCGAGTTTTCGGAGAGCCTGAAGAATGAGCAATCGAGCGATATGGAATGTGCGGCTGCGCCACGTTTGGCTAGCCACCCCTCTCAAGGGAAAACGACTCAAGCGCCGCCAGCGGATCCGCATCGGTCTGGAGGAAGCGTTGGCGCGTAAGTCCAAAGTTTCGAGCGCCGAAGCTGCTCCCGCTGAAACCGAGTCCTGAGCTGATCTGAGCTCGGGGACCTGAAAAGGCCGCGTGGACGTCCACTGCGGCCTTTTTTCCGTCTTAGAAGGCGTTGGTCGGTGGGCGCACGCCAGTGATGAACGCAGGGCTTGCGTCGGGCGTAACGGCTCACAGGCCGCGGAAGCCGACGGCGAGTGATGTTGGCTCGCGCGGCTCTCCGTACGGGGAGCGAACAGCGGTCGAGTTTCGGGCCGGGACGGTTTCGGGGTGTTCTTGACAACTCCGATGTGGGAATGCATATCAGCCCTTCCGTGAGACTCTCGAACAAGGGGCGTTACGCGGTTCGGGCTTTGTTTGATATCGCTTACTTCAACCAGGGCCAGGCCACGCAAGCCAAGGACATTGCGGAGCGGCAAGGCATCCCTCCCCGCTTCCTCGAGCAGATTTTCCAGGATCTGAAGCGCGCGGGTATCGTCGGGTCGAAGCGCGGGCCTCAAGGCGGCTACAGCCTCGCCGGCGAGGCCGAGACGATTCGTCTGGGAGACGTGATTCGGGCGCTGGAAGGGCCGTTGGTGCTCACCGAGGGTAGTGAACGAGGAGAGGACCAGGTGGTGAGCGTCACCGAAGCGGTGTTTAGAGACCTGTCGCAGCGTGTCGAGTCGTGTTTCGATGGGGTGACTTTAGCTGATATCTGCGAACGTGCGCAGCGCATGGGCCTGCCCCGATCGCAGAAAGAGAGCTATTCGTATGTCATTTGATGCTCGCCGCGGCGGCCAAGCGACAGAACGCGAGCTCGGCGCGTGACGGTGTGCTCGCCCCCTTCGCCCAGCCACCCCTTGGTGTACGAGAGCGTGCTCGATCTGATCGGGGACACGCCGCTCGTTAAAATTACCGGGTTTGCGCCGACGCCGATATCACGCCCGCGCGGCCCGAGCGCCCCCCGCATTGGGGCGCAGCTCTGGGGCAAGCTGGAGAGCTTGAACCCCGCGGGGTCAGTGAAGGACCGCATCAGTCAAGCCATGATCGAGCAGGCGGAGCGAGACGGCAGGCTCCCGCCGGGCGGTACCGTGGTCGAGCCCACGAGCGGCAACACGGGGATTGGTCTCGCGCTGGTGTGCGCTCGCCGCGGCTACCGCTGCATCCTCACGATGCCGGCGAGCATGAGCCTCGAGCGCCGGGCCCTGCTCGAAGCGCTCGGCGCCCAGGTCGTTCTCACCGACGAAGACGCGCAGATGGAAGGGGCCATCACCAAGGCCCGAGAGATCGCCGAGCGCGAACCGGGCAGCTTCATGCCCCAGCAATTTGATAACGAAGAGAACCCGCTCGTCCACTACCGCACGACTGCGCGGGAGATTCTCCACGCGATGGGCGAGCTGCGGCTGGATGCCTTCGTGGCGGGGATTGGGACGGGCGGCACCATCAGCGGGGTGGGTCGGCTCTTGCGTGAAGAAAGGCCGGGCTGTCGGATCATCGGCGTCGAGGCGGAATCGTGCGCCACGATCTCGCGCGGTGAACGCGGACCGACCAAGATCCAGGGCTGGGCGGCAGGCTTCATACCACGCAACTACGCGCCTGAAGTGCCGCACGAGGTGCTGACCGTGACGGACGACGACGCCTATCGAGCCAAGGTGGCGTTGGCTCAGAATCACGGGCTTCTGCTGGGTATTAGCTCGGGGGGTGCCGTACATGTGGCGGCGCAGATCGCCGAGCGCCTCCCTGCGGACGGTAACGTCGTCGTCGTGCTCCCCGATACGGGAGAACGTTACTTCAGTCTGGACGAGTACTTTGAACGCTGAAGTGGTAGCCGCCGGGCGCGCCTCGAGCTGGCGTGTGCTGTTGGTCGGGCTGGGCGGGCTCGGTTGCCCTGCAGCTCTGGCTCTCACGCGCGCAGGAGTGGGGCACATCGCACTCTGCGATGACGACGTGGTGGACGAGGGCAACCTGCATCGCCAAATTTTGTACGATGGGGCTGACGTCGGTGCCGACAAGCTGGACGCGGCGCGGCGGGCGCTCGACGCCACGGCGAAGGCATCGGGGAGCCAACTCTCGCTCGTGCGGCAGCGATTTTTGCCTGACAATGCTCGCATGCTGGTGAGAGCCGTCGACCTGGTGCTCGAGGGCGCAGATAATTTTGCCACCAAGTTTCTCGCCGCCGACGCTTGTTACCTCGAGCGGCGCCCGATCGTGCACGGGGCTGGCATACGCTGGGTGGGTACTGCGTGGGCGGTGGGATCGACGGGGCGCCCCTGCTATCGCTGCCTATTCGAAGACGTGCCAGCAGCGCCGCAGGCCAATTGTGATAGCGCAGGCGTTATGGGCCCAGTGGTGGGGATCGTGGGCGCGATGATGGCTGAGCTCGGCTTGCGACTGCTGAGTGGGCGTTCCGCAGACGCGGAGCTTTGGAGCCTGGACGGCAAGACCGACAAGCTTCGCCAAGTACCGGTCCGCGCGCGCTCGGATTGTGCGCTGTGCGGGCCACTCGCCTCGATCCACGACACCGAGGAAGCGCGCTACTCGTTAGGCCCGCGCGCTGCATGAGACCCAGCACACTCGACCACAGAACCTCAGGATAAGGAAAAACATCATGGCCGTTACCGTTCGTATCCCTACTCCCCTGCGCAGCCTGACCAAGGGGGAAGAGCAGGTCTCCGTCGAGGGCGCTACAGTGCGCGCGGTGATCGACAACCTCGAGGGCGCCCATCCGGGCTTGCGCGAGCGCTTGCTCGACGATAAGGGGATCCGCCGCTTCGTCAACGTGTACCTCGGTGACGAAGACGTGCGCTTTCTGGATGGGCTCGAAACCCCGCTAAAGGCCGGCGACGAGCTCAGCATCATTCCCGCCATCGCTGGCGGTTGAATGCTGCCTTTTGAGGACCGCTACAGTCGTCAACGGCGGCTTGCCGAGGTGGGCCCGGAGGGGCAGCTGCGCTTGCAGGCTGCCCAAGTGCGCCTCTCGGCTCACCCTGACGCGGACATTGAGAGAGACTATCTGGTTCGCGCGGGCGTAACCCCTCTCGAGCTCGGCCCCGATGCGACGGTTCCCAGCTTTCCGTGGGCGAGCTCCTTCGAGTTTGCAGCTCCGCTCGGCGTGGCGCGCGGCGCCTGGTCTGCGCTATATCAAATTCGAACGGCCTTGGCCGCCGACCCTCGCTAAACTCATCAGGACCATGCCCCGAACGCTCCCTCGGCCGCCTTCTCGACCGTTGCATCGATCGCGTCGTTTGAGCTCCGTGTTGGACGCCGTCGGGAATACGCCGACCGTGCGCCTCGAGCGCATTGGGGCCAGCGTGCCGGGCGTGCAGCTGTATCTCAAGTTGGAGTTTGCCAACCCAGGTGGGTCGGTCAAGGATCGGCCCGCGCTTCGCATGGTGCAACACGCCCTGGAAACTGGCGCGTTCGCCGAGGACAAGATCCTGATCGACGCGACCAGTGGCAATACCGGCGTCGCCTACTCCCTGATCGGTGCCGCGCTCGGCCTCCGGATCGCGCTGGTCATGCCCGCCAACGTGACCCGAGCTCGCAAGGACATCACCCGGGCGTTTGGCACGGAGCTCATCTACAGCAGCCCGATGGAGGGGTCGGACGGGGCGATCGTGAAAGTGCGCGAGCTCGTGAGCAAAGAGCCCGGCAAGTATTTCTACTGCGACCAATACTCCAACCCGCAGAACCCGATGGCGCACTATCTCGGCACGGCGCAGGAGATTTTGGACGCTTTTGGGGATCGCATCACGCACTTCGTCGCCGGGCTGGGTACCAGTGGCACGGTGATGGGCACTACGCGCCGCCTGCACGAGCACCCGCGCAAAATCCAGTGCGTGGCCGTCGAGCCCGCGGAAGCGCTGCACGGGCTCGAAGGGCTGAAGCACATGGCATCGAGCATCAAGCCCGGAATCTACGATCCCACGGTTCCTGACGAGATCCTGCCCGTAACGACGGACGAAGGCTGGGACATGACCGACCGGCTGGGAGCCGAGGAGGGGCTGCACGTCGGGCACTCAACGGGCGCAAATGTGTGCGGCGCGCTCAAGATCGCCGAGCGCCTGCAGCGCGAGAAACGCGAAGGTTGCATCGTCGCAATTGCTTGTGACCGGGGCGATCGTTACTTTGCTCCCATGAAGTGGGAGAAGAGGTACACGTGGTAGCCAAACCCGCGTGGGTGCAAGGTGGTCTAAAGATCTCGAGCGCAGCCCTCTCGCGCATCGAACGAGCGGGTCGCGAGGCGTATCAGCGAGACGAGGAAGCCTGCGGCTACCTACAAGGTCCAGCTTCGGATCCGCTGCTCTGTGACGTGGCCGTCGAGCTAGAAAACCTCGCAAACAAATACCACCGGGTTGATCCCGAGGCGCATCCGCGCACTGGACGCGAGTACTTCAAGGTCAACAGCAAGAAGTTCGAGCGCGCCATCGAAGAAGGCAGCCAGGGCGAGCGCCCCGTGAAGGTCTTCTTCCATTCGCATCTGGACTGCGGCGCGTATTTCAGCGCCGAGGACGCCGCCAGCATGACGGGGGGCGGCAGCGCTGCGCCGGCTTACAACCTCGCCTATCTGGTGACTGCGGTCGACGACGGCGAGGTCACTGCACATAAGCTTTTCGTTTGGGAGGAGGAAACAGGGCGCTTCGTCGAAGCCCCCTTTTCCGAGGTCCCTGCGTGAGCCCACGGGGCCGGCTGCTCCGGCCTCGGCTGAACGTGGCCATAGGCTCCAGGCTAGCGGCGGCGTGTTATGGGCTCGCGATCTGGGCCGCGAGCGAGCGAGCCAGCGCGACCCTCGCTGATGACGTCCGTCGACTGGTTGAGGTTTGGACACCGCTGGGTCGACTGGAACAGCTGCGGCCGCGGCTCGCGAGCAGAGGTGATATCCTTCCCGTCCCGCTACCGAGCTGGGCGACCAACGCACAGGCACAGGGCTGCACGAGCGTGGTCTTCATGGCAAGTACGAGCATCAGCTTCGCCGTTCAGGTCATCCGCGGCGGGGAAGCCGAGCCGCGCGCCAGCCAAGTGGGCTGGGCGCAACTGACGCGCTGTGGGGACCGTCGTAACGAGCTACGGAGCCTGCTGATCGAAATGCGCTCGCCGCGCGGAGTGGTGGAGACGTTGGTGGCCGGCGCGAGCGCTCCACTCCCCTCTGTAGCCCTAGCGCTGGCTCATCGGGATCCTGGGCCGAGGTCCAGGGCGGGTGATGCCGGCCAAGCACCGGTGCCGCCCCCGTTGGAGTCGCGCGCGCTGGCGTGGGAAGCGCAAGCGAAGCGGGACGGCGCGACGGAAATCGAACGCCGGCTGCTCAGCGCCAGCACCGGCGATGGCCCGCTGGCTCGGATGGAGCTGGTAGAGGGCTGTCATCGCTTCTCCGCGCTAGGGCTCTCGACCGAGGCGGGGGCTCCTCCTCGCGATCTGGACCTGTTCCTGCGCGGCGAGGCCGTCCCCGACCTGGCGAGGCAGGATCAGAGCGAGAACTCCGACGCCGAAATCACCCTGTGCGTGGGGGCCCTCGAGCCCGTGAAGCTCGGCGTGGTGGGGCTCGCCAGCGCCGAGCCGGCGTTGCTCCAACATGCGCGTTTCCCCTTGCCGCGCGGCTTACCCCAGCGCTGGGGGCCCAGCGTGCGTGCTCGCTTTGGCGATGCATTTTTTCGGCGGCGCTTCTCGAGTGAGCGGAGCGAGCCGGTCTACGAGTCTCTCGGCATCGCGGGGCGTACGATTTTGCCGCTCGAGCTGGAGCTGGAGACTTGCTACGTGGGCGCGGCGAGCGTGATTCAAGGCAACGCCAAGGCGCTCTCACTCGAAGCGACGCCCTCCGACGGCGAGGCGTCGACGGATGGCGCCAATGCCGATGATGAGGCCGTCGTGGTCGCTTTTTGCACTGGTGGCGACGGCGTTGCTCGGCTTCGAATCGACGCCACCGGAGCCTCCGTAGCGTGGCTCGCAGCGCTTTGGCGGATTGGACGTCAGGTGCCGGAGGAAAGCCTACCTTGAGCGGCTGGCAGCGCAGCTTGTGCGTCGCCACGGGGCTCGTCTACGTGTCGAGCGTTTCGAGCTGCCGCCCGAGCTCGTCCAGGCTCGGCGGAGCCGCTCTCAGGAACGAGTCGGGCGAAGCGGTCGAGCTCTTGATGGGCGACGACTTGCGCACCGCTGGCGAGCTTGGCGCCGGTTCGCCCGGGCTCGCTCTGGCGGGTATCGGGATTCCCGGCGACAGCCTCGGAGGCTTCGTCGCGCTCCCGGAGGATGCATGCGTCTTCGTGCTCGCGCGCGGTGCTTCGGGAGTACAGGACGTGGACGTGTTTGCTTTCGCGGACGACGGGACGGTGCTCGGGTCAGACGAAGCCGCCAGCCGAGACGCGAACCTTCTGTTGTGTCCACCGCACGCTTCGCGCGCCTTCGTGAGCACCCGAGTCGCGGCCGGCTTTGGCCTCTTCGGCGTCACCGCCCAAATGATCGCGCCCGAGCAGGCCGCCGAGCTCGGGCAGCGTTTTGGTCTAACGCCCAGCCAGACCACGTCGCCTCGTGAGCTCGACAGCAATTGGCCCGGGCTCGACGAGCGCCTCGCCGAACATCGACGGCGGATGGGCGGACAATGGGAGAGCTTGCGCAAGGTCGCGCTACCCCTCGATCCTCGGCTCTACGTGAGCGTCTCGACGAGCGTCGAAGCAGACCGTTGCATCGACCTTCTGGTGACCCCTTCCGATGAGGTCGTACACATCGAGCTCGAGGTGTTGGAATCGAGCGGCCGCTGGATCGGCAGCGGGCAAGCCCGCGGCGGGGATCGGAACATGATGGTGTGCTCGTCGGAGCGGCGCGAGCTGACGATCCGGTGCCGTCCTCACGCGGGCCGCGGGCTCGCGGCACTCGTCATATCGCGTTCCGTCCCGGGCGCCGGGCGCGGGCTCCCGAGCAACACGGCGCGCTACGATCTTCGCCCCGAGGGGGACCTGCAAACGATCCGCCAGGCCAACTCGCTGCGGCTACAAAGCATGGGCTATGGCCCAGCGACCCTGGCTCGAGAGGGTTTCCTGCAGCCCGAACGTCGCATGAGCTTGCCGCTGCCCCTCCAAGCCGGTTGTTCCCGTATCGATGTGCTAACAGCGGCGCCCTTGCGTTCGCTGCGCGCCTGGCTCTGGGACGCCCGGGGCCAGCTCCTCTCCGAGGACACGGGCGGCATCAACGCGACGCTGTTCGCCTGCGGCCCGGCGACGCGGGCCCGCGTCGATCTCGAGACGCTCTCGCGCGGCGGCGCCTTCTCGGTCGAAGTTCGCCACTCCGCCGGCATGCCGCAGGGCGCCGAGCAGCATCCGCTCGGCATCGCCCGATTGCTCCGCCTGATGGACGCACGCGGCCGACTGCCGTCCTGGTCCACGCTGCCCGAAGTGCACGTCACTCGCGTCTCCGAAACGGAGCTCGCGCGCGTGTCGCTGCAGGTCGCCCCGGGCCGTTGCATGGAAATTTCGGCGGCGCTCGACGGCGGAGCATCGGGGCTGGAAGTGCGGTTGCTCGAAGCGTCGACGCCCGATGTCGAGGCGGGGCATGTCGACGACCTACCGCTGGGCTATGGCGCTCACGCAGCCAGCACACGCGCGTGTGCCGTCAAGCCGGCCAGACCCCGGTTCTTGACCGCCGAGCTTCGAGCCAATGTTGGTGCAGGTATTGCGTTGTGGGCAAGTCACTCGTTCGATCCGGATCCGAACCTCAAAGGCCCACAGGCTCGTTGACTTGGCGGTCAGCAATCGTTCAAAACCATGCCCAAGGTGTCGCTCAACCCCGCTCAATTGAAGGCCGTGCGGACACTGTCGGGCCCGGTGCTCGTGCTGGCTGGCGCAGGCTCCGGCAAGACCCGCGTCGTGACCTACCGCATTCGCGAATTGATCCAAAACGGCACAGCCGCAGATCGCATCCTGGCCGTCACATTCACCAACAAAGCGGCCCGGGAGATGCGCACTCGCACTGCGGAGTTGTTAAAGACCAAACGAGGCGCCGCCAAGCCCGAGGTCTCTACGCTGCATTCGCTGTGTGTGCGCATCCTGCGTAGGCACGCCGATCGCTTGGGTTACCCCAAACAGTTTTCCATCTGCGACCAAGGTGATCAGGAGAGCTTCGCACGCGCCGCATTGCGCAACGTGCGCGTCGAGCAGCAGAAGCTAAAGCCGGGGGACTTTCTCTCCCTGGTGGGCGGCTGGAAATCCCGAGGCCTGGACAGTGAGGCCGCGCTGGCGGCGGCGACGGACGACCGGGAACAATTGGCCGCCATGGCCTACGAGCGCTACCAGGCGGCTCTGGTGGCCCAGGGGGTGCTCGATTTCGATGACCTGCTCTTGTGCACCGAGCGCTTGTTTACGAAATTCGCCGACGTGCGCACGGTCGAGGCGGCGCGCTTCGACCACGTCATGATCGACGAGTACCAGGACACCAACGCCTCTCAGTACAGGATCATCAAAGCGCTGGCGCAGCGCCACCGGAACCTGTGTGTGGTAGGTGACGACGATCAATCCATCTACGGTTGGCGCGGAGCGGAGGTGGCGCACATCCTCAACTTCAGCCGTGATTGGCCTGAAGCCTTGGTCATACGTCTGGAGATGAACTACCGCTCGAGAGAGCCGATTCTCAAGCTGGCCAATACCTTGATCGCCAACAATGGCACCCGGCACGTCAAGGTGCTCGAGCCGTTCCGACGCGGGGGGAGCGCTCCCCGCTTCATCCGCTTCGAAGACGAGACGGCCGAAGCCACGGCCATCGTGCGCGAGATCGCGCAGATGACAGGCCGTGAAGACGAGGATCGCGTGCCGCTCAACCATTTCGCGATTCTGTTTCGGACGAACGAGCAACCTCGGCCCTTCGAGCTCGAGTTGCGCCGCGCCAAGTTGCGTTACGTTCTGGTCGGCGGCCAATCCTTCTTCGATCGCAAGGAGGTGCGGGACATCCTCGGCTACCTCAAGGTGCTCGCCAACCCGAGCGATGAGGTGTCCCTGCTGCGGATCATAAACACCCCCTCGCGCGGTATAGGGACGAGCACAGTCAAGGCGCTGGTGGACACGGCGATAGGGGCCGGGGCGTCGCTCTGGAACGTCATCCCTGCGGCAGTCGCGGAGCTCGACCTACCCCCAGCCATTCGCGAACGCGTGCTCGGCTTCGCCGGACTGGTCGAGCGCTATCGTGCTCGAGCGAAGTCCGAAAAGCTCAGCTCGGTGCTGCGCGCCTTGATCGCGGAGATCGACTACAAATCCGAGCTCGAGCGGCTGTACAAGACCCCCGCCGAGGTAGAAGCGCGATTTTTGGCCGTCGACGGCGTGGTGCGCACCATCGAAGAATACGAGGCCCGCACCGAACAGACCTCACTCGAAGGGTTTCTCGAAGAGACGGTCCTCGGCGGCCGGGACGATTTCGCCGATGCACGGGAGAAGAAGCAATACGCCGTGACGCTAATGACCTTGCACAGCGCCAAAGGTCTCGAGTTCCCTCACGTGTACATGATCGGAATGGAAGAGGGCTTGCTCCCCCACCGGCGCGTGATCGCGGAAGGCAACGGGGTGGATGAGGAGCGCCGGCTCTGCTACGTCGGAGTGACGCGCGCCGAAGACGCCCTCACGCTCAGCATGTGCAAGTCACGCAGCAAGTGGGGCAAAGCGCGTCCGTCGATCCCGAGCCGCTTCTTGCTGGAGATGCGCGGCGAAAAAGAGAAGGCGGCCCGCGCGGCGGAGGCGGGGCAGGCCCTCGTTGCCGGGGACATGGAAGTAGTTGCGCGGGCCCAGGCGGGCGCCGAGAAAAAAGCCAACCTCGAGAAGGAAAAGAAGGCGGCGGCAGCAAAAAAGACCGCGGTCAAACGACGGCAAATGGCTGCCCAGAGCGCCCGTTCTGTCCCGACGAAGCCGCTGTCGGCCGTGGGGCCACCAGGCCCCCAAAGTCCCGGTCGGCCTCTGACTCGGCGGCCCGAAACGGGGCGATCTGCAGAGCCACGACGCGAAACCACCCTTGTCGTCACGCCAAAACGTCCGATACCGGCGGCGGCGCGTTCTTGACGGTAAGCGAACGGGGCTCTAATCGACCCGGGCGACCCGCGGCGGGCGCACTCCGTGAGACACGATGAACGACACTCTGGATCCCGGGCAGCGCGCCTCAGAGCCCCGCGGGGGCTCGGGCGAGATGTTCGACGCCATCGCCCCCCGTTATGATCTGCTCAATCGCCTGCTCTCGCTCGGTATCGACCAGCGCTGGCGACGTCAATTGGTGCAGCTCCTGGAGCTCGTGCCCGGGGCTCGCGTGTTGGACCACGCCACCGGCACGGCGGATCTGGCGTTGTTGATCGCACGATCGTGTCCGGGTGTAGAGGTCATCGGCATCGACCCCTCCAGCGAGATGCTGCGCGTGGGGCGGGCCAAGGTGGCGGCGGCGGGCCTCGACCAGCGCATCTCGCTCCGGCGAGGCGACGCCGAGGACCTCACCGAGATCCCTTCGGCCAGCTTCGATTGCGTGAGCATGGCCTTTGGGATTCGAAACGTGCCGGATCGGCTGCGAGCGCTGCGCGAGCTCGCTCGCGTGACCCGCCCCGGTGGGCGGATCGCAATTTTGGAGCTCTCCGAGCCCCGCGGCGGTCTGCTCGGGCCCCTCGCCCGCTTGCACGTGCACAAGATCGTGCCCTGGGTTGGGGGTCTGCTCTCGGGCTCGCGCGAATACGCCTACCTGCAGCGTTCGATCGCCGCGTTCCCTCCGCCTGAGGCCTTCGCGCGCTCGATGGAGGACAGTGGGATTCGGGTGCAACACCTTCGACCCTTGACGTTTGGGGTCTGCCATCTCTACGTCGGGACGCCCCTCCCATGACTCACATGCCAGTCAGGCTGAGCGCCGATGATCCGAGGCTGCGTGCGAGAGAGTCGCTGCAGAGCCGCCTGGAGGCGGCTCGTGTGGAGAGCCAGGGCCAGCCGAGCGACATCGTGCTCGTGCGTCTGGAGGTACCCGTCGCGATGCCCGAGGCGGTCCTGCAACGTTTCCCCGATCGGGAGCGCGTATTATGGCACCCGCCCGAAGGGCCCCACTTTGCCGGGGTCGGGATCGCCCACACCCTGACTGCCCACGGTAGCTCCCGGTTTGCGCAGATTGAGCGCGGGGGCGCCGAGCTCTGGGCGCGAATTCGCCTGCCGGCGGCGTCGCGCCGGAATTGGGACTCGCCGCGCTTGTTTGGCGGCTTCGCGTTTAGCCCCGAGGGGGCGAGCAGCGAGGCCTGGTCTGAGTTCGGATCCGCGCGCTTCATCCTGCCGCGGGTCACGTACGCCGTGCAACATGACCAGGCGGTGTTGACGCTAGCCATCGAGCGCTCGGAGCTGGAGCGTGCGTCGAGCGAAGCCGTGGCGCTGTTTCATCGAGTGTACGAGGCCATCCTGCAGAACCCCGAGCCCTTGCCCAGCCGCGCGGTTCGTCCGCTCTGTCGGCAGGAGTTGGATGCTGAGAGCTTCGAGCGCCAAGTCGATCAGCTGCTCGAGCGCATCACGCTCGGGGAGCTTCGCAAGGTGGTGGCCGCGAGAGAGGTGCTGCTCTCGTTCGCGGCTCCCCTCGACGCCGTAGCGACGGTGATCGGCCTCCGAGAGCAAGCGCCCGAGTGCCTGCGGTTCTTGTTCAGCGCCAAGGACGCGGCGTTTCTCGGTGCAACGCCCGAACGGCTGTTGCGCAAGCGCGCGCGATTGCTCCAGACCGAGGCCCTCGCCGGATCAATCGACGCCGGCGCAGATAGCCCCGAACGCAACCTGCAAGCCAGCCCCAAAGAGCTCGAGGAACACGAGCTCGTCGTCTCCTCTATCACGCGCGCGCTGGCGCCCGTTTGCGATACACCCAAGCTGCCAAGCCGGCCCGGGGTGCGCAGCCTCAAACACATCCTGCACCTGTGCACGCCGATCGAGGCGACGCTGCACGTCGACACCCACGTCCTCGAGCTCGTCGAGCTCCTGCACCCGACGCCTGCCGTAGGTGGCGTTCCGACTCGGGCTGCGCTCGAGTGGATCCAGCGCACGGAGCCCTTCGATCGCGGCTGGTATGCAGGCGCCGTGGGTTGGTTCGACTCGCTCGGAGATGGCGACTTCAATGTCGCCTTGCGCGCGGGCCTGGTCCGCGCGGAGCGGGCATGGTTATACGCGGGCGCGGGCATCGTGAGAGAATCCAGGGCGGCGCCCGAGTACGCTGAGACGACGCTCAAGCTGTCAGCAGTATTGACGTCCCTGCGCTCCCGAGCCTGAGCGCTGACGCGAGCCGATTTGTGTCCGATCCCGCCGCTTCCACTCCCGGAGTCGCGTCCGACCCACAGAGCCAGTGGGCAGAGGCTCTGGTGGCCAACCTGGTCGCGGCGGGCGTTCGGGACGCCGTCATCAGTCCCGGGTCACGCTCGACACCGCTGGTCTGGGCCGCAACGCGAGCCGCGGGGCTGCGCTGTCATTGCATCATCGACGAACGTAGCGCGGGCTTCTACGCGCTGGGCCAGGCTCGCATCTCCGGCCTGCCGAGCCTCTTGATCTGCACCTCCGGCAGCGCGCTCAGCCACTATTTCCCCGCCGTTATCGAAGCCCGTGAGAGCAGCCTTCCGCTGATCGTGCTCAGCGCCGATCGGCCCTTCGAGCTGCAGCACTGCGGGGCGCACCAGACGATCGATCAGACGCGGATTTTCGGCGCTTACGCTCCTTATCACGAGCTCGGCACGCCAGTGGACGATCGGGAAGCGTTGCTCGGGGTGCGTCGCACCGCCTGGCAAGCCGTGGCCGCCAGCCTGACCGCGCCGCGTGGGGCCGTGCACCTGAATTTTCGCGCCAAAAAACCGCTCGAGCCACTGCTCGGTGCGCCCTTTATCGAGCGGCCCGAGCCCGGCTCGAGCCGCCTGCTACTCGACGATGAAACACGAGCGCCCGGGGCGGCCGAGCTCGAGTGGTTGCTCGCTGCCTTGCGCGAGAGTGAATGCCCCCTACTGATCTGCGGAGCCTCGTCTCTGCGCGACACTCCGAGCCCGGAGCTGGTGCGCCGCTTCGCTCGACTGAGTGGTTGTGTCGTGTGTCCCGAGTCCGTCAGTCAACTGCGCTTTCGACTTGGCGCCGAGGTTGAGCCCGGGGTCCTCTGCGACACTTACGATTGGCTGCTCACGAGCTCGGCGGCGAGAAAGTCTCTGGCGCCAGATTTTGCCCTGCAACTCGGCGCGTCACCGGTGTCGGCGGCGTTGGAGCGATTGATTGGGGATCGTGCTCTCGCCTTGCGCTACGCCATTTGCGCCGAGAGCGGCTGGCCCGATCCACTGCACAAGTCGGCGCAGATGCTGCGCGCGCGGTCGGGTCCGCTGCTGGAAGCAGCGTGCCTGGCACTGGAAAGCGCGGAACGCCGCCCGCGCTCGTCTCGGGTCGAAGCTTGGCGGTCAGCCCAGCGCGTGGCGGCGGCAGTGGTGCACGAGCAGCTTCGCGGTAGCTTTGGAGAGCCTTCCGCCGTTGCCGCCGTCTGCGACGCGCTGCCTCCGGGCTCCGTCTTCGCTGTTGGCAACAGCCTACCGCCCCGTCTGCTCGATCGCTATTGCCCGGTTTCGGCCCGCGGCATCAGCGTCTGCTCGCAGCGCGGGGCGAGCGGGATCGAGGGCGCCGTCGCCGGAGTGCTGGGTGCCGCCAGCCAAGTCGATGGCCCCATCACCTTGCTGCTCGGCGACATCAGCTTTCTGCACGACATCGGCTCGCTGTGGGCGGCCCAGCCCGCGCACACCCATGCCGAAGCGGCTCGCCACCCGATCGTCATCGTCGTGCTCAACAACGGCGGTGGTCGGATTTTCGAGCAGCTTCCGATCGCTGCATATCCTGGAGTGGATCTCCACTTCTGGACCACGCCGCATCAACTAAAATTGAGGGCTGCCGCCGAGCTCTATGGGGTACCTTTCGCGTCGGCGGATCGAGCCTCCACGTTGAATGAAGCGCTCGACGCGGCGTACGATCGCCCCGGGGTGAGCCTGATCGAGGTGGTGATAGACCCGGCCAGCGCGCTCGAGAGCCAACGTAACACAGCTGCCGAGCTCGAACCCCGACTCGCGGCATTGTTCAGGAGCGAAGCCTCGTGAGCGATGTCGTCCTGCTTCACGGCTTCACTGGGTCGCCGGCGAGCTTTGATGAGCTCGAGCGCCAGCTCGTCGCCCGCCTACCTCGGCTGCGGACGTTTCGGCCCGCGCTGCTCGGTCACGCCGGGACTCGCGCGCATGGCGTTCGGCGCTTTGAGCAAGAGATCGAGCGACTCGCCACTAGCATCAGAGGCGCCGGCTTCGCGGGAGCCCATCTGTTGGGTTATTCTCTCGGGGCTCGCGTGGCGCTGGGGCTCTTGGCCCACGTTCCCTATCTGTTTGGCGGTGCGACGCTGATCGGCGTACATCCTGGGATCCGCGGCCTGGCCGAACGTGCCGCTCGAGTCGGCAGCGACGAGCGCTGGTGTGAGCGGCTGGCTCAGCACGGCCTCCAAGCGTTTCTTCGCGACTGGGAGGCGCAGCCGCTATTTGCGAGCCAGCACAGCCTGTCCGAACGTTGTGCGGCCGAACAGCGAGAGGTCCGCCGGGGCCATACGGCGGAGGGTCTGATGACGTCCCTGCGTGTGCTCGGTCTGGGGCAGATGCCCGACTATCGCGGGGTGCTCTCTACGCAGCCCTTACCCGTACAGCTGCTGGCCGGAGCCTTGGATGACAAATTTATGGAGCTCGGGCGCGAGCTTGCCGACGTGAGCCCGCGGGTGGAGCTCGAAATCGTGGCAGGCGTGGGACACAATGTCCTGCTCGAGGCGCCGGGGCGTGTTGCCTCGGCACTGGCTCGGGCGCTCGCGGCGTGAAGGCGCTCATGCAAGACTCGACGGCGATGGACTCTGGCGCAGCACTCGCCGCATCGAATCGGCCCCCAGCGCGCCCCGCGCCATTCACCGTCTGGTGGTTGGCGGCTCGCCCCAAGACGCTCCTGGCAGCTGCGACCCCGGTGCTCGTTGGTTCGGCGTGCGCGCAGGCGGTGGGCGGCTTCCGGCTGCTCCCCGCCATGGCTGCGCTCATCGGAGCGCTGCTGCTCCAGGTGGCGGCTAACTTTGCCAACGACGTGTTCGACTTTGAGAAAGGCGCCGACACGCACACCCGCATCGGCCCCACCCGCGTCGTCTCAGCCGGCTGGGTGACGCCCAGAGCCATGCGGAGAGCGCTCTGGCTGGTCATCCTCGCCGCGCTAGCGATCGGGGCCTACCTCGTGAGCCTCGCTGGCCCGATCTTGATCTTGATCGGGCTAGCCTCCATCGCTTCAGCCGTAGCGTACACCGGTGGCCCGTACCCACTCGGATATCACGGCTTGGGGGATATCTTCGTCTTGGTCTTTTTTGGGTTCGTTGCCGTGGCGGGCACGGCGTTCGTCCAGGTGGGGGCCGTGCCGGAGCTGGCGTGGTTAAGCTCCATCTCGGTGGGCTGCCTCGCCACCGGCATCCTGGTCGTGAACAACGTACGCGACGCCGAAACCGACGCCGTTGCAGGCAAACGCACCCTGCCGGTACGCTTCGGCCGTCGTTTTGGCGTGTTCGAGTACCGTGCCTTGCTCGCTCTGTCCTACGGCGTCCCGCTGCATCTGGCTCTGAGTGGCGCGCTCGGCGGCTGGGCTCTGTTGCCGTGGCTCACGTTGCCGCTCGGTCTACAGCTCTCGAAGCGTATCGGTCAGGACCGAGGCTCGGCCCTCAACGCCTCCCTCGCGCGCACCGCGCTCCTGCTGTTCCTGTTCGGAGCGTTGCTCAGCGTCTCTATTCTCGTGGGGAGCTCGGCGTGGCGGCTAGCAGACATCTGAGCCTGGAGCGTCGGGAGCTCCCGCTCGATCCTCCGCATTCAAACGCCGGTGCCGAGTGGACCGAGCGAAGCATATTGCTCTTGCGCGTCCGCGATGCCCATGGCCTCGACGGCTACGGCGAGGCCTCTCCCCTGCCCGGCTATAGTCCGGATACGGCCGATGCTTGTGAACGGGCGCTGCGTGCGATTTCCGACGCAGCGCTCGCTGCGCTGGAGGAGCTCACCGCCCCGCGCGACTTGACGCTCGCGGTGGCAGCGCTCGTCCCCGCTCGGTTGCCCGCCGTCCGCTTCGGGCTGGAGGCGGCCTTGCTCGATCGTCTGAGTCGGCGTACGCAGCGGCCCCTGTGGAGCTTGCTGGGCGATCTAGTAGGAGAGAGCCGAAGTCCGCGCCGGATTTCGACCCATGGAGCGGAAGTGCCGAGTGCAGAGTTGCCGATCTGCCCGGATTTCGGGCATGAGGAACTCGCGTCCGCGCCGGTCCCAAGCGAGTGCGCGGCGGTCGAGCTCTGCGCACTTTTGCCGACAGGCGATCCAGAGCGCGCGCTGCGCGAGGCGCGTGAGCACCTCTGCCTGGGCGTGCGCACGTTCAAGCTCAAGGTCGGCCCGGGGCGGCTGCTCGAGAGCCAACGGGTGACGCTGGAAACACTGCGCGGCACTCTCGGCGACTCGGTTAGGCTGCGGCTGGATGCCAACCGCAGCCTGAGTCGCGACGCCCTGGGCGCCACGTTGGCAGCGCTGGCCAGCTATGAAATCGAGTTCCTCGAGGAGCCGCTGCTCGAGCCCCAGCCTGCCGAATTTTCCGCTAGCCCTTGCGCGCTTGCGTTGGACGAGTCTCTCCAGACCCTGGACGACGCAAACTTGGCCCTCTTCTTGGGCCTTCCGACGTGCCGAGCGCTGGTGCTCAAACCGACGGCGCTCGGCGGCTTCCAGCGTTGCATCGATCTCGCGGGGACGGCGCGCGAGCACGGCCGCGAGGTGGTCGTCTCGCATACGCTCGAAGGCCCGATCGGCTGGAGCGCGTGCGCGGAGCTGGCGCTGGCGCTAGCCCCGGGCTACGCCGCCGGGCTTTGGCCGCTCGTTCATCAGCGAGCCGCGCAACCGCCCATCTGCGCCGGGCGCTTGCAGCGTGGCGAGGTTCCGAGCCCGGGACATCGAGCGTGACGGCCCTGTCCGTCATCAGCGCGGCACGAGAGTCGCCACGGCGCCTGGCGGTCGTGGACGGCAGTCGGCACATCGACTTTGGTGAGCTCGCAGAACGCGTGCGCGAGCGCATTCGCGTCCTCTCGCCGCTGACGGAGGCGGGTGGAAACCGCTCGACGCTGGTGGCACTGCTCACTGACGAGCGGCTCGCGACGCTGGAGATCTTGCTCGCCCTGATCGAGCTCGAGTGTCCCTTCGTGCCGCTCCACCCGCGCCTGACGCCGCTGGAGCGAGAGGCATTGCTGGCGCGGCTACCCGTTGCCTGGGTGATCAGCGCAGGCGCGAGCGAGCTGACGATCGAGCGCCGGGGGTGCTTTCGGGACGCTTTCTCGAGCGCGCTTCTCGAGCGTGCTCCTCAGCTCGCGGCGTTGGCAACCTCCGGCAGCTCAGGGCCGCCACAGGTAGCGCTCCTCAGCCGGGACGCGTTTACGGCCGCTGCGGCTGCAAGCGCAGCCAACTTGGGGTGGCTCCACACCGACCGTTGGTTATTGTGCCTACCGGTCGCACATGTCGGCGGCCTATCGGTGCTGACGCGGTGCTTGATCGCGCGGCGCGCCGTCGTGCTTGTCTCGCCACGCCCGGAGCTGAGCTCCAGCGAGCGCCTGGCAGAAGCGATCCGAGAGGGGGAGCCCAGCCTGATCTCGATGGTCCCGACGCAGCTCAGCGGACTGCTCGAGCTCGAGCCGCGCGTGAGCCTGCCGAGCCGCGTCCGAGCCATCCTCACTGGAGGCGCCGCGGCGGGCCCGCGTTTGCTCGGTGAGTGCGCCGACCGCGGCTGGCCAGTGCTCACCAGCTACGGTCTGACGGAGGCGTGCTCGCAGGTCGCTACGCAAAAGCCCGGCAGTACAAATCGAGGGCAACTGGGCGTCGGCGTACCCCTGCGCGGCATCGATGTGCGCATCGAGGAGGGGGTGATTCACCTTCGAGGGGCGACCTTATTGAGCGGGTACATCGGCGGCAACACGCCGCAAACGTTCTCGGCGCAGGCCGGGTTCAGGACGAGTGATCTCGGTCGATTCGATGCTCAGGGTAACCTGCACGTGCTGGGCCGCGTCGATGATCTGATCATCAGCGGTGGCGAAAACGTCGCCCCATGGGATGTGGAGGCCGTGCTTGCGACCTGCCCCGGTGTGCTCGAGGCATGCGTCTTCGGCGTTCCGGATGCACGTTGGGGCGAGGTAGTGGCGGCCGCCCTGCGTACGGAAGCGGCGAGCTCAGAAGAGGTGCTCCGCCGTGTGGAGCAGATGAGCCGAGATCGCCTCGCGGGCTTCAAGCGCCCACGGCTCTACGCCTGTGTCTCACGCTTCGCGCAGGGCAAGACCGGCAAGCTCGACCGGCGTGCAACGGCACGCGATGTACTGAAGCAGCTCCGCCCCAGCCGCTGAAGCATCGGGTAGCCGTGCCCACCCGCACGTGCTCAAAGCAAGGCGCGCCAGGCAGCGACCGCCACGGCCAGCCCACGCTCGAAGACTCCGAACTCCAAGTCCAGGTGCTCGTTGTCGGTCGCCACACCGGTGACGGTAACGATGGGCGTGATGAGGCCGAGCAGCGTCTCCATGCGTTGACCCGCAAACGCGGGGTGTCGCTTCAGATCCAGGACCACCCGGTCCCCCTTGGCTTCCACGAGGAAATCGGGCCGACGCGGCATCACCGCCACCAGGTTGCCGAGCTTCGTGAGATCGAGCGCCCCACTCCGGATCAACGCAGCGAGTGGCGAGTTGGATTCCTCGAGCAAGATCAGTCGAGCTTCCGCAAAACGCAGCTCCACCCGCAGCTCCTCCGAGCGCAAGCTCACGCCGTCGACGAATACGAGCGACGATGCCCGGAGGCGCGCGCCCATCAGCTCGATCGTGGCCGCAACCCGCACACCCGGCGGTACCGCCTCAATCACGACGTCAGTGGGTAGGCGGCGCCCCTTTGCCCGCGACGCGATCCAGCGGAACGCTGCTAAGGGGAGACCGAATTTTAGCGCTCCGGCCTTGCGTAAGACCCGGACCAGTTCATGTGGGTGTTCGACGAGGTAGTTCCCCATCGCTGTCAACACCTCGGGCTTGAGCATGGGTGAGGAATATACGAAACGGTACCGCATTGGCTACAATCGAAACGGAACGGCGAGCCGAGGGCCCCAAAGTGCCGCTAAAATGCGTCGTGCGAAAGGCTATCGGGCGCCGCCCTATCGGTGCTAAGACAAATGCCGCATTTTTTCGCGTTGCAGCTGATCACCTCCCCAACCGTGTCTGAAAGAACAGTGTCTGAAATCCAAGGCGCCCCTCCGGAGGCCTCCGCGAGTCCAGATCTCACTCGTCCTGTGGCCCACTCCCCGGGGGGCGCCGCCGCGCTCGGGGATCAAGAGCTTCAGGCCATCGTCGGCGAGGAGGAAAAGTGCCTCGAGCGCGTCGTAGCTCACGTGCTGAAACGGCCGACAACGGGGACTGCGCGGCGGCTCATCGACTACGACCGGCAGCTCATCGACCTGCGAGATCAGATCGCTCAAGCGCGGCTCGAAGACGTACCGCCGCTGCTCGAGACCATGGAACGCTTACAGAACCTGGCCGCCCGGCAGGGTCAATCGACGGTCGGGCACGTGGACGCCAAGTCACCGTACTTCGGGCGCATGGTTCTGCGCGAGGACGAGCGGAATCGCGAGATCCTGATTGGGCGCTCCACGTACGTGGACACCGCCGCTGGGGTGCGCATCGTCGATTGGCGCGACGCGCCCGTGAGCCGGCTCTTCTATCGCTACAGCGAGGGCGATGATTACGAGGAGAGGTTCGGGGAACGCGAGGTCGAGGGCGAGATTCTGACCCGGCGTAGCTTGACTATCATCGACTCGAAATTGCGGCGTATCGTTGCGCCCCAGGGCGTATTCGTGCGGCCCGCCAGCGCGGAATGGAAGCGCGGCGGAGCGAACCTCAAGCTTCAGGGCGGCCAGGGCAGCGCCTTGCGCGCAGATCACCATCATCGACCCGGCAAGCTCGGCGTGGGTGCTGACGACGGGGCGGACGATCGCCACCTCAAGGCGATCACCGCCTTGATCGATCCGCGGCAGTTTGAGCTCATCACCAAACCCGATTCGGGCCTGGTGGTGATTCAGGGTGGCGCGGGCAGCGGCAAGACCACCATCGGGCTGCATCGCCTGGCCTATCTAGCGTTTCAAGACCGGCGGCGCTTCCGGCCCGATCGCATGCTGGTGATCGCCTTCAATCAGGCGCTAGTGCGCTACATCTCGCAGGTCCTGCCCGCCCTCGATGTGGCTGGAGTCGGGGTCCGAACGTACATCGAATGGGCGAATCGCCTTCGCGTCGCGCACTTTCCGGACCTGACGCGTCAAGTGGCCGATGATACGCCGAGCGTGGTCACTCGCTTCAAAAAGCATCCTGCCATGCTCCGGGCGATAGACGACCACGTGGAAGAAATTGCTGCCGGTATCGAGGCGCGGCTCGTGCAGGCCTCGGCCGAGGACAACGACTACGCGCAAAAGGTCGTGCAGCAGCTCCGCAGCGGCAAGGCCCGCCCGTTGACGCACCGCTTGCATGCGCTGTCGAGCTGGGTTGACCGAAGCGGCGCCGAGAGCCGTGTGCAGAACACGCTGCAGCGGGTGATTAGGCGAGCGCTGGAGATCAGCCAGGACGTCGTGGGCGCGTGGTCCGAGTTGGTCACCGACAAGGCGGCGATGACGCGAGCGAGCGAGCGCTACGCGCCCGGGCAGTTCAGCGCCGGCGAGATCACTCAGGTCCACGACTGGTGTGCTCGCCAAAGCGCGCTGGTCCTGCTCGAATCCGAGCAGACGCAGGAGGCCGCGACCAAAGCCGCCGAGGACAAGGAGTCGGATCGACCGGTACGGCGCCCAGCGGCCGAGGACCGTGCCGAGACCGATCGGGAAATGGATGCCGACAGGTCGCGGAACGACGACGCAGAGGACGGGCCTCCCGCGGGCGACGCGGTAGACGAGGCAGAGCTCGATCCTGAAGACGATACCCTCTTGCTCAGGCTCTCACAGCGCCTGCGCGGCCCGATCCTGCGTCCCGGCGGGCAGGAGGCGCTCAGTTACGAGCACATCTTGATCGACGAGGCGCAGGACTTGAGCCCCGTCGAGCTGGCCGTGATCACCCAGACGGTGAGCGGCGGGCAGAGCATCACGCTCGCCGGCGACGTCGCACAACGCCTGTACATGGACAACGGGTTCACGGGCTGGAACGATCTGCTGAGAGAGCTGTCGCTCTCGCACGTTCAGGTCGAGCCTCTGCAGATCACGTATCGCTCCACCGAGCAGGTGATGGACTTCGCGCACGCGGTGCTGGGGCCGCTGGCGCCTAGTAATCCCGCCCGCGCGACGCGGGTCGGTGCTCCCGTGGAGCTCTTCGGATTTGCACACAGCGGAGACGCAGTGGGCTTCCTGGCGGAGGCGCTGAGAGAGCTCGTCACGGATGAGCCTCAAGCGTCGATCGCTGTCGTGGCGCGTTATCCTGAACAGGCGGATCTATTCCATTCCGGCCTGCATCAGGCCGAGATCCCCAACCTGCGCCGCATCGCGGATCAGGATTTCCCCTTCAAGGCGGGCGTCGACGTCACGGACCTGCGCCAGGTCAAAGGCCTCGAGTTCGATTATGTGATCCTGGTCGAGGTCAATCAATCGACCTATCCGGTGGATGACGAGTCTCGCCATCTCCTGCACATTGGCGCTACTCGCGCCGCACACCAACTTTGGCTGCTGTGCACGGGTCGGCCGAGCGAGCTCTTGCCGGACGTGCTCAGAGAGCAGGAATACTGACGCTGCTCGGCATCACGTCACCGAGGACGGTCAGCGAGCAACGGCCGAGCCGCGTGCGCACGACTCGCATGCGAGCGTCGACGGCGAGGATGTCACCCGGCGCGAGCTCCTCCCAAACGTTAAACCCCTGCAGCCGTTCGCTCGACACGATCAAGTGGTTCACTTGCCCCGTCGTGGACGGCGCTTCACAGGCGCTAGACAGGCTGGAGCACACCCCGCGCTCGGGGCAGCGCGTCTTGTACGTGGAGAAGAGCAACTCTTTGCCGCCGTGCGTGGCCACCATCACGTCACCGTCGGTGACGATGAACGTGAGCAAAACCCGCTCCTCCTTCACCTGCCGCTGGCAGACGCTGCGCACCTTCTCCAACGTGGCTTGAACCGCCGTCACGACGTCCGCAAGCTCCGGCCTCTGGCTCAACGCCGAGAACTTCTCGAGCAGACTCAAGAAAACGAAAAAAATAGTCTCGCTGTCGGTATCGCCGAGCACGAACCTGCGTAGTCGAGGTGATATCTCTTCCCGCAGCCGAGGGCCGAGGTCGTCAGCAAAGCCGGGGATGTCCCCGTTGTGAGCGAAAACCCAGCGACCGAACTGGAATGGGTGGCAATTGAGCAAGCCTTTGTTGCCCTGCGTGGCCTTGCGCACGTGCGCCAGGACCGTTTCGCTCGACACGACGCCGCTCAAACGATGAAATAGCTGGTCACCGAGCGCGTGCGTCGGGCTCTTCGTCACATGCGGGGAGCCGTCGACATAGTAGGCTACGCCCCAGCCGTCGGGATGGTCATTGCTCTGCGCCCCGAGCGCGTTTTCAGCGTCCAGGAGCGAGGTGTGGACCTGGCTCGGAATGACGCTACGAAAACCAAAAAGTCGGCACATTGCATTGATCCCCGAAAATTGAGCATGCCACAGAGTGTAATGAGATCTACCCGGGAGCTCGATCGGGCTCGGTAGCCGGTTCTAGCAGGGAAGTGTAGTAGGATGTTACCCGTGAATCATTTCGTTACAATGTCGGCGAGTACAACGTCGCCGTCACAGAGGGCTCGATGAAACGTCCGGAGCAACTCGGGAGCGCGCTTTCGGAGCTCCGCTCCAGGAGGCGCTTCGTGCGCGAAGCCGCAGCGGGAACGGCGATCGCTGCCCTGGGAGGCCTGTATGCCTTCTCGGACCATGCTTTCGGTCAAGGCAACTCAGAGGCACGCCAGGATGGCCGCCCTCGGCTGCCGCCGGGACAGCGCTTGCTCAGAGCCCTCAAACCGATGGGTGGCGAGCCGGGGAGCCCGCTGCGGAGCGACTTCCGAATCACCATTTCAGGGGAAGTGGAACAGCCCTTCGAGCTGAGCTTTGACGAGCTAGTCCTGGTGGGGCCGACAGAGCTCGCTTTGGACGTTCACTGCGTTACGGGCTGGAGCGTGCTCGGGGCTCGGTTCAAAGGTGTACGTGTGGACGCGCTCGCGGCACGGGCAAAACCCAAGGCGTCCGCGCGCCACGTGGTCTTCGAAGCCGCGCATGGCTACACAGCGAACGTCCCGCTGCGCGAGGCCCTCTCTCCGAGCTCGCTGGTCGCGTACGAGCTCGACGGGCAGCCTCTAGGCCAGCCGCATGGCGCACCGGTGCGCGCGGTGGTGCCGGATCTGTATTTTTGGAAGAGCCCCAAATGGCTCACCGGCATTCGTTTTATTAGCCGCGACGAGCCAGGGTACTGGGAGCGGCGCGGCTACAACAATCACGGCGACCCCTGGCGCGAAGAGCGGTATGCCTAACCCCGGTGGGGCGCGCTCTCGTTGGCGCTGGCGGCCCTGGCTTAGAGCCATACACCGAGACATCGGTTACTTCAGCGTGGGCCTGACGTTCATCTATGCGTGCTCCGGGTTGGCCGTCAATCACATCGCGGACTGGGAGCCCAACTTCGTGCAGGTGGAACGCACGCATCAGCTGGCGCTGCCGTTGCCAACCGACGACGAGCAGGTGGCACGCACGGCCGCCGCCGCGCTCTCGATCGAGGAGCCCATCCGAGAGGTGTTTCGAGCTGGCGAAGCCGGCGTCCAAGTGGTCTTTGATCGGCGTACCCTCCAGGTCGACACTCGGAGCGGTAGCGTGGTCGAGGCGGCTCAAGAGCCACGCTTTTTCTTGCGAGTCGCCAATTGGCTACACCTCAACCGCGGGAAGAAGGCCTGGACGTTCATCGCCGACGGCTACGCCGTGTTCTTGCTGCTATTGTCAGTGTCGGGTTTATGGATGTTTCCAGGACGCAAGGGCCTGCTGGGTCGAGCGGGGATCATCGCGGTCGCCGGCGCACTACTCCCAGCGCTGTACGTGACCCTCTCCGGCGGTCCCTAAGCCACCTTGCCCTGAGCCACCTCGCCCTAGGGTCTTGCCGGATATTCGCCGTCGTGCTGGTGCTCGCGGCGTGCGCCGGCAGCGCGCGCGCCGCAGCTCCCTCCGAGCATCCCGTCCAGTACCCGTCAGCGGCTCCGACCATCAGCGTGCTGACGTTTGGTCCGGGAGACGAGACATTCTCCAAGTTCGGTCATGACGCGATTTGGGTCAGGGATCCCCGGCAGCCCTCGCAGCTGCGAGACTTGGTCTTCAACTACGGGACCTTTCGCTTTGATTCGCCGTGGCTGCTCCTCGATTTTCTGAAGGGCAAGCTCCGCTACTGGCTCAGCGTCAGCAGCCTCGAACGAACCGTCGCCGCCTATCGCGCCGCTAACCGCAGCGTGAGCGCTCAGGAGCTCGAGCTCTCCCCAGAGCAAGCCCGGGCGCTCGCCGCCTTTTTGCATGAAAACGTCAAACCGGAAAACGCTCACTATCGCTACGACTACTACCGTGACAACTGCGCGACCCGGATTCGTGACGCGCTCGATCGGCAGTTGGGTGGCCAGCTGCGGGCCGAGTCGAGCGGTCAGGCGCCGCTGACGTATCGCGACCACACCCGGCGTTTGACGGTCGGCTCTCCCCTATTGTTTTTCGCCCTCGATCTCGCGCTAGGTCCGCTGATCGATCGCCCGATAACGCAGTGGGAGGAGATGTTCCTGCCGTCACGGGTAGAGGCCAAGCTCGACGAGCTCGAGGACCCGCAGGGCCGTCCCCTGGTGCGCCAGCGGCGCAGCTTGTTCGAGGCCAGACGTGCTCCCGCGCCCGAGCTCCCACCGGGCTTTGGTTGGGGATGGTTGGTGCTGGGGACGAGCCTCGGCGCGTCGTTCTACGTACTCAGCCGCTTGCGCCGGCGTTGGTCAGAGGCCAGCCTCGCCGTGAGCCTGGGTGGGCTTGGGCTCGTCACCGGCATCCTCGGCGCGCTGTTGCTGGTCCTGTGGCTGCTCACCGATCACGACGTGACCTATTGGAATCAGAACGTATTGCTGTGTCCCCTATGGGCGTTGGCGATGCCGCTCTGCGCGCGTGATTTTTCGCGTCCGAGCCCACGGCGGGCAAGCTTAATGATGCGCGTCATCGGCGCTTGCGTGGTCAGCGCGACGTTTGCGCTTTTCTTGCGAATCTTGCTGCCGGCTAGCCAGCACACGGGGCCCGCGTTAGCGTTCTTCCTACCGCTCTGGCTCGGGGCGGGGCTAGCGGTGTGGGAGCGCGTAGGGCGCCCGGCGCCGCGTTGGCTGACCTCCAGAAAGAAGCACTAGAGCGGCACCCTCACGGACTCTGCCGAAAGCTCGCACCCGTGACCTCACTCAGGCCGCCCGCCGCAAAGCCGAGGCGCCAGCGCGACAGGATTGACCCACAAAGTGTGTTGCGATTCGGTTTTTGCCGATACAACATCCCGCGCTGGCGATGGTTGCCCGCTGGCGCCCCACGCCGAGACGCATGGAGCTGTTTCGAATGAAGCAATGGTACGCCCTCTCTCTCCTCGCCACCGCCACGTTTCTGAGCGGTTGTGGCGGTGGCTATCCCGAACCGCGTAACCAGCTCACCGCCTCAGAATCGGCGGTCAGAGCAGCAGAGGTGGCGGGCGCACAAAATAGCCCGCAATCGGCGTTGCACCTGAAGCGAGCTCGAGAGCAGATCGAGAGCGCGAAAGGCTTAATACAGGAAGGCGAAACCGAACGGGCGGAATGGGTGCTGCGTCGCGCTCAATCCGATGCCGACCTCGCGCTGTCGCTAGCCAACGAAGAAGCCCAACGCAAGAAGGCCGGCGAAGCGAAGGAAGAGTTGGAGCAACTGCAAGAGAGTATCCGTCAGCGCAATCAGCAGTGAAGTACCCAGCAGGGAATTACCCAGCAATGAAGCAACCCAGCAACGAAGCAACCCAGCAACGAAGCAACGGGTCGGGCGCGGGAGAACGGGAAGCATGACTTGTAAGAATAGCGCGCTGGCAGAAGTCCTCGCGTGCCTCGCGGCGCTGGGCTGGGCTCTGGGAGCGAGCGGGCTCGGCTGCGGCGCAGCAGCAGCACCTCAAGAGTTGCACAACGCTCGCCACGCCTATACGCAGGCCAGCCAGGGGCCGGCGGCGCAGTTGGCGCCGGCGCAGCTCGATACCGCTCGTCAGGGCCTGGAACGAGCCAACATGGCGTTCGGCAGCGGTGCTGACGAGGCCGTCGTTCGTGATTTGGCGTATGTCGCGGAGCGTCAGGTGGCGATCGCAGTCTCCGCCGCTGCCCTCGAGCAGGCCAACCGCAACATCGCCAAGTACGAGAAAGAGCAGGACGACCTGCGCCGAAAGCTGCAGACCGCGACCCAGTCAGAGCTCGAGCGGATGAAGAAAGAGCTCGAGGAGCAGAAGCAAGTCGTGGCGTCAGAGCGCGAAGCACGGCTCGCGGCAGAACGCAGCGCCGCGGCAGCTCTCAAGAGCTTGGACGAGGTGGCGCGCGTGAAGGAAGAGTCGCGCGGAATCGTCATCACGCTGTCGGGCGCGGTCCTATTCGCGACTGGTGAGCACTCACTGTTGCCCATCGCAAAGGACAAGCTGCGCGAGGTGGCGCAGGCGCTGCTCGAGCAAGGTGACAGCACCATCTTGGTAGAAGGCCACACCGACTCCCGGGGCTCTTCTGACAAGAACCATGAGCTCAGTCTGCTCCGGGCTCAGGAGGTGCGCGGTTATCTCGTCAGCCAGGGAATCCCGAGCAATAGCATTCAGGCTGCAGGGCTCGGTGAAGAGCGGCCACTCGCCTCGAACGAAACAGCCGAAGGGCGCGCCAACAATCGGCGGGTCGAGATTGTCATCAACCCGAAGACGGACAAGCCCAAGACCTGACCCCTCTTGCGCGTCGCGACGTCAGGTCGCGAGCTGGCCCCGGCTTGCGATCGGCGGGCAAGCCCACGCCCACATCAAAAAGTTATTCCGAAGCCGGAACTGGCTCGTTTCAGAGTAACCGTGCAGCCTCATGAGATCGCGTGAGGTTTCGCCTGGCCGCTCCAGCGGTCATCGTGAAACACCACTCGGCGAGCCCGTTACCCGTTACCGTTTCGATTTGGTCCCTCGAGCCCGTACGCAGGTGAGCTTAAAGTCTGCGCGCATTTGTGGTACACCAATGCGCCACGGACGTGCCGCTCTGCATGGGCTGCCAGCTGCGTCGGCTCGACGTGCTCGGTTACGAGGCCAGGGTTTGAAAGCAATCATTACAAGGGCAATCAAGTTTTACCTGCTTGCTGTGCGAAACCGGCGTAAAGCCCTGCGTTGGCAGAAAAAGCTGAGCAAAACCTAACCAGCCGAGACACAATACTGACCAGACAGGCAAGGTTCGTTACCGAGCAAAGCAACGTGCATCAGCATCAGTGTACTCAGCATCAGTGTACCAAGCCGCGATGTAACGGCAGCCGCGATGTAACGAGCACGATGGTAAGGACGCAAGGCGTGAGTGAAAGATCGGCAAGCACGGTAGGTCGACAGGCACGCGCGCCGAGAGGCATCTGACGGTAGAGCCACCAAACTAGGCCACGCAGGTCGAGAGGCACGTCACCGAAATACGGTCCAAGCAAAACGCACGTCGGCTCGAGCGTTGGAGATTACGGTGGTGCTCCTTGTCGACCACAAACACTTTGCTCCCGAGAAGGAAGCAACCCTCCGCTTGCAGGCTGAGGTTCGTACGGATGAGGCAGTCGAAATGACAAACAGCAACAACGACATTGAGGAACTCGAAGAGCTTCTCACTGAGCTGGAAGGCCAAGAGGCGCAACTCGTCAGGCCGTACGCCGAAGAAGACGACGCCGTCACGCAGTTGATGGACGCGCCGCTGGGCGACCAAGAGTGGATGGTGCAGGTGACTGCCCTCGACCGCCGCATGATGTCGACAGGTCAATTGTTGGCTGATCTCCAGGTCGGCAAGCTGAATCTGCGGACGCTCGTGTGGCGCGGCGGCATGGACGACTGGATGCCGATCTCCCGCATCGAGGAGCTTTCGCGGAGCAGCGCACCCCCGGTGGCCCCTGCGCCGCGCTACGCGGTGGGTAACCTGCCACCACCCCCGGCCCCGCCTCCTTCCCAGGCCTCCTGGGCCAGCGCGCCGCTGCCGCCGCCTCCCATGGCGCTGACGCCCCCCCCGCCGCCGCCCCCGAGCCCGTCTAAGCCCTACGCCGCCCCCTTGCCGCCGCCTCCGGCGCCTATCGTCTCGCAGAGCAACACCACGCGCCCCGTGGCTGTGGATTTCAGCGACATGACGGCCGCCAACGACAGCCCGCTGCAGGGCAAACGCTGGGTCATGGCGCTGAGCGCTGTGGCTATCCTCGCGGTCTTCGTGACGGTGTACTCGCTCTCCTCCGGGGGGGACGACAGCGCAACCCAGGCGGCCGCGGCTCTCGCTCAGCCCCAGGCAGTCAACGCGCTGCAGCCTGCTAGCGCCGCAAGCGGGGAAAGGCCGAGTGAAGCGGCGTCCAGGGCCGCCGAGGCCAAGGCTGAAGCTTCGCCGACGGCCGTTGCAGGCGAGGATGAATCCGACTCTAACGCGGCTTCAGGGACCGGCACCGTGCGGCCAACGAATGCGCCCGCGCGTTACGCCCCGCGCTCGGACTATCGGCGACGCTCGCGGACGAGTCCGTCGGAAGGCGCGTCAGCAGCCTCCAATGAGGCCGAGGAAACACCCGCGCCAGCCCCGAGCAATGACTCGGATGACGCTAACGACTCTTCCGGACAGGTCGCCGCGACGGCAGCCGATGATGATGCCGACGCCGACGAGGCGCCCAAGAGCAGCGGCAAGTCTGGGAGCACGTTCAATCGCGATGCCGCCAAGGCCGCGCTCGACGAAGCCGCGAGCCAAGCCAAGAACTGCCGGCCGCAAGGTGGTCCGAGTGGCACTGGACGCGTGCAGGTTCGTTACGAGCCATCGGGTAAAGTGGCTGCCGTGTCCATCTTGAGCAGCAAGTTCGAAAACACGACCGCAGGCAGCTGCGTTCGCATGTTGTTCCGACGCGCCAAGGTTCCGGAGTTTACGGGCGCCCCCGTCGTGGTGGTCAACAAGAGCTTCGAGATCCCTTGATGTCCCCTGAGGTCCGAGCTCCCCACGCGTAAGGCTCGGCGCTCGTGGCGCTGATGCGCCGCGAACTTTTCCAGGCATCGGAAGCAAGGCTCGCCAGAGGCGCTCCCTCTGCGAGCCTTTCCGTTGACTACTCGGAGCGGCGCGCCAGGCTGAGGCTCGCCGCTTCGGTAATGAGCCCGCGCAGCTCCGCGTCTTCGACGCGGGCGATCGTCTCGGTCAAGGGCGCCGGTAGGGCTGCGCGCCGCACCACGGTCAGCGGAGGGTCCGTCGGCGCAGGGCCACCTGCCACGTGGAAACGAAGCTTCTTACAGCGGTGACCGGCAGCTGCTAGCCGTTCCAAGACCACCTGCGACAAGAGGGAGAGCTCCTGCGCCCACGTCGAGGACGGCACTCGCACAGTGAGCACCCCCTCGACCATGCGCTCGGGATGGGTCTTTTGAGCGAGCCTCTCTCCGACGGCCTTACGCCACTCGCTCGGGCGAATGTGTGCCGATCGCTCGCTCAGCATCGGGCTGTCGGCAAGCAGGTCGGCGACGCTCATCGGCTTTTTGGCCGATGGCGATCGCGACAGCGAGGGATGTTGTCGTTCCTCGGGCACAGCCGAGCTATAGGCCACCCGCACGCGGGGCTCAATGGGTGTGGCTCCGCAGTGCCGGGGTCCGACGTCGGGCTTCAGGTGATGCGCAGCAGCTCTTTCACGGTCGCCATGACACGTGGTGCCTGGATGGGCTTGGTGATGTAAGCGTTTGCCCCGAGACGAAGCGCCCGCTCCCGATCCTCGCGCCCACCCTCGGTGGTGATGACCACGATGGGCGTGTCTTTGTGGGTCGGGTCCATCCGGACGCGCTGAATCAACTTCAGGCCATCCATAATCGGCATGTTGATGTCGGTCAGGATGATGTCGAACTTACCCGCCGCCAACTTCCTCAAACCGTCGACGCCGTCATCCGCCTCGGTGACGGTCAGGTTGCTGATCCGCCCAAGCGCGAACACCACGAGCTGACGCATCATGGGTGAATCCTCGACCACCAAGCAGGAGTATTCGGCCATGGGCTCCGTGTACGCTCAGGCCTGCTCGCGGCGCGAGCGCTTTGCGTCGCGAGCGCGGGGTGTATGACGCAGGGCCGCGGAGGGCATCAACGACCCAGGGCCTCGAGACGGGCTCTCCGGTTCGAGCTCGACCAATCGGCGAAAACCGCGGATGAGCATGATGGGATCCAGCCTTCTGTTCATGTGTAGAAGTCGTTCATGTGTAGAAGCCTACCTTCCAACACTTCTTCACACTGTAAAGGTTACTACTAGTCTTGCTTGGCGGGGCAAAGTTTGCTCGTCAGTTCGGCATTTTGGGCAGGGTCCACTGGAGAACGACCACATCTTACTGAAGGTTTCCCGCTCGCCGCAGCCGGTGCCGCGATCCACCGCCACCCGATGTGGGTCTGGACGGCGACAAGGCGACGAGCGCGCACGAGCAGAGCATCTCGACTCGATTACGCTCGGCCCAAGGCGTTGATTAAGACCCCACCACGCCGCGGCCGCATCCAAGGCCTCGCTCAGCTGCGCATCGCACCCACCAAACGGCAGGCCTGCGAGCCACGCGAGCCCCCCTCTTAGCCTTCCAGGCTCGGTACCGAAGACCGGACTTGAACCGGTACACCCTTGCGGGCGGCGGATTTTGAATCCGCTGCGTCTGCCAATTCCGCCACTTCGGCTCAGTATCGAGGGGTCGAACCCTAGTCGGTTTTTTCGGGGCTCGCTAGCCCAAGAGCATACCTCGGGCGCGGTTTCACGTTCGTCGTAGCCCTCCCGAGCAAAGGGCGGGGGCCACTGCGATTCCCTCCCCCCCGAGCGCGGCTTTCGCCGCTCCACCGCCGGCCCTGGCTCACTTGGTCGTGAGGGGCAGAATCGGCGCCCACTCGAGGCGACCCAAAAGCTCGTCGCTAATCAGAAGCCCTCGATCGCTGAAGGTGAGGACGTTTTGCTCGCCGTCCTCTTGTCGTTGAGCGACGAAGATGATGGCTCGCCCCCGCTCGTTGTATCCGAGCTGGACGATGGCGTTCTTCAACCAAAACCCGCCGCCCTCGAGCTCGATGCGATCCGGCAGCGTATAGAAACCTTCCGAACGCAGCGACATTAACGTGCCCGCCCAACTCGGGGAACGCAGCGGCGTGGTGGGTTCACCCCAAAACCAACGGTTATTGTGATTTCGACCCGGACGGGTGACGAACTTCACTCCCCCGTTGCTCGGCTTCCCCAAGTACACGAGCACATCAGCTGGAAAGGCCTGCTCGTTGCCTGGCATGGGTTCGGTCGTTCGGTAAAGTCCAGTATCCGGCAGTTCAAGCATGCATAGGCTCCAGTTGTTCCCACTCTAACTGCGTGGGTGGCTTAGGTGAATCAGAATCTCGCCGCGGGCGCGGCGCCTGCTCGGCGTGGCAAGATGAGATCGCCCATCGTCGCTGCGCCGTTGTGATCGATCTCGATACCGAATATGAGCTGATCATGGCGGCAAAAAAACGCCCATCGGCAAAGCCCACGAAGAGCGCCTCGAAGCAGCCTGCCGTAGCGGCAAAACCGCGGAAGAAAGTCACGGCGTCCCGCACCAAGACGGCCGCGGCGCAAAAAGGCACTAGTCTGCTGGGGAAGAAGTCCGCGCCAGCGGCCAGGCCTGCGGCTAGCACTAAGCGTTCCGCGCAAGCTGCTGCGCCCGGCGCCGCTGTATCTAAACGGGCACCCGCCAAGCAGGCTCTGTCCAAACAGGCACCCGCCAAGCAGGCTCGGCCGACTGCGGCCGGCAAGAGCTCCCCGAAACCGCCGGGGGCCGGCGAGGCCGCGGCCTTGGGCGAGGGGGATCGGGCGCCGAGCTTCGAGCTCGAAGATTATCGCGGCGGCACGCTCTCCTCGAAGGACCTGGGGGGCCAAGCCTATGTGCTCTACTTCTATCCGAAGGACGATACTCCGGGCTGCACCACCCAGGCCTGCGGGTTCCGCGACGCAGCCGCCCCGTTCGATCGAGCCGGCGTGCGAGTGATCGGCGTCAGCCCTGATAGCATCGCCAGCCATCAGAAATTCAGCGCGAAGTACCAGCTGCCGTTCTCACTGCTATCGGACGTTGAGCAGCAACTGGCGACGGCCTATGGCGCCTGGGCGCTGAAGAAGAACTACGGTCGCGAGTATATGGGGGTAGTGCGCAGCACATTTCTGATCAACGCCGACGGGGTGATCGTCAAGGCTTGGCGCGGCGTGCGTGTCAATGGGCACGTCGCGGCCGTCCAGGCCGCGGCAGAGCAGCTGAGCTGAGGCCGGGCGCGTGTTTTCCTCCACAATTGGCGCGCCGCTGGCCCGCGCTGTCCGGAGCGGGCTGCAAGGCCCTCTCGGTTGGTATTTGGCTGTGTCTTTGCTGGTCGTGCCCGGGTGTGACAACACCGGCAAGGAGAGCCTGGCTCGTGCTTCGGAGCACTCCCATGCCCTCGTCGAGCTCGCCAAACAGGACGTCGCCGAAGTTCGGAGCGGCCTGCCGCTGGGGGCACAGGAGCTTGCGAAGCGCTGGGCGAGCGAAGGCGTGGACCTGACGAGCGACGCCGAAGCCGCTCGCGCAGCCCTGAACCACGCTCGCAATAAGGTGCAGGACCTGAGGGTGGCCAAGTCTACCTTTTTTGCTCTGGCCGGCTTAGACGGTCGCACTATACGCAACGATAGAGAGCAAGATTTGATGGCTGGGACGGCTTTATTTAAGGCATTTCCCGACTTGGCGCGAGCGGTGGGGGGCGGCTATGTCGAAGCGCTGGGAGTGCTACCTGAAGCGCACGGCGTCAAGGGCAAGCCGGACGGGGAGTGGGTCGCGGCCCAGGGCATACGCATCGGAGACCAGGTGCGCGGGCTCTACGTGACGGGTTGGGCGTGGTCGAGTTATGCCTATCGGCTCGAGTTCTCGCTCAGAAGCAAGATCAACGGTGAGCTCCAGGGCGCGCGTACCAACGTGCCATTGCTCTACGCATTCGTCATCGTCGGTAGCGACGTCTACAGCGCGCCGGAATCTCCAGAAGTAAACGCGCGTTCAATTGCCGAGCGGCAGCCATTGAAAAATATCACGTCTGCCGGCACGTACGCGGCGTTGTTCGATATCACGGGTCGCACTTTCGCGCTGGGTGTGGAGCTCGCGCCTGACCTTGGCGAAGGGGTTGCGCTGGGGGTCCTGCGCAGCGAGACCTGACGAAAATCCCCCCGCGCAGTCGTAGGCAGAGATCGCCGCGGCTGGCTAAATACCCGGCGGATCGGCCCCCAGCCGACCCAAGCGATGCAAGCCCCAGACCAACATCGAGAGCCCACTGAGCGTCAAGACGGCGCCGATGTTTTCCGCGCCCATCACGCTGAGCACGATTCCGCACACGGTACCCAGGGCCCCGATGCTCAACGGATGGGTGGCGTCACTCACTCGCCGCTCGCGGCCAGCGCCATTTTTGCCCGTGGCCAAGAAAGTAACGGTAGCCAAGTCGCGCGCGTTTCGCTAGCCCATCTGAGAATGCCTCTCCGCGCCACGTGGCCCCACGGGACGCGCTTTGCTCTCCCGGTCGCGGCGCTCGCCTGTGTGGCCTGCGCATCCAAGCCCTTCCCCGATCCCCGCCTGGCCGCTCAAAGGTGGGCCGATGCCATAGAGAAGGGCGACGACAAAGCCATGTATTCGCTCCTGACCGATGCATCGCGGCGCATGCAGGGGCCAGAGGGCGTGGCGCGGCTGCTGGCGCAGGATCGCAAGGAGCTCTCGGCATTGGCTAACGCCGCGGCCGCTCCGAATGCGCGGCTCGATACCTCGGCAGAGGTCAGCTACGCCGATGATCGCAGCGCTCGCGTCGTGCTCGAAGACGGCCAATTTCGAGTCGCAGCGGTGGGGGCACTGCCCGCAGGGGCGCAGAACCCGAGGGATGCCTTGCGGCAGCTGCGCGAGGTGCTGGCCCGGCGCAGCTTTGCCGGTCTGCTGCGGGTCGTCACGCGCGATACGGCAGAGAGCCTGGAAGGCAGCCTGCAGGATCTCGTCAGTGCGCTGGCGGAGCCAGCGACGATCGAGGTTCAAATCGAGGGCCGCCGGGCTACGGTGCAGTTGCCCGGAGGCCACACGGTGACTCTGGAGCACGAGGATGGAGTTTGGCGAGTCAAAGACTTCGACTGAGTCGGCGGGCCTCGCTCCAGGCGCTGGCCCTCGCGACGGTATTGCCGTCGCGTGCGCTAGCGTTTGGCCAGGACGGCGCGTTCCATCCACGCGTGCTTTTGGCAGGAGCTAGGGCGTTAGAAGGGCCTCGAGGCACAGGCCCTTCACGCTGGTCGTGGGAGCTCATCCGACGCACGAGCGCCCCCGCGCGGCTGACGGTGAGCTCGGTCCCGGCTGATTCCACCGAGCTTCTGGCAGAGCCCTTCACCGTGTGGATGGGCGGCGAGGCCGTCCCCGCCCTGTCAGAGCCCGAGGTGAGAGGCTTGCGCAACTACCTGACGCTCGGTGGCGTGCTCTTCGTCGATGACTCGAACCCCGAGCTGGGCGAATTTGGCCGCAGCGTGCGTACCCAACTACAGCGCGTCCTGCCCGAGAGCCCGCTGGTGCGACTACCAGCGCAGCACGTGCTCTACAAATCCTACTACCTCCTGGATCGCCCGGTGGGGCGGGTTGAAGGGCCCCCCCACCTCGAAGCCATCAGCAGCGGGAAGACGCTGCGCGTGCTGGTCTCCTCGCACGATCTCATCGGGGCCATGGCCCAACAACGCGGGGGGGGGTGGACCTTTCCCGTGGAGCCCGGCGGGCAGCAACAGCGAGAGCTCGCCATGAGGCTTGCGGTAAACCTCGCCATGTACGTCCTGTGTCTCGACTACAAGGATGACCAGGTGCACGCGGAGGAATTGATGCGACGCCGCGGGCGACAACGCCGATGACCGCCACCTCTTGGGCCATCACGGACGATGTCGACCGCTGGGTGGTGATCCTCACCGCCAGCCTGCTCGTCGGATCGATCGCGCTGCTCATCCACGAGCTATCCAGCCGGCGTCAGCGCAGCTGGTTGATTTTCATTACGGGCGTGCTCGCCGCCTTGTGTGTAGCTCTAGCCGCCGTCAGGCCCGTCGTCGTCGAGTCTCAGGCCAACCTGGTCGGGCCACGTGTGGTCATTTTGGTCGATCAATCACGCCGGATGAAGCTACCGGAGGGGGGCGGCACGCGACTCGATCGAGCGCAGGCAGCCATTCGGAGCCTCGCGGCGCACTTTCAAGCTGCGCGCCTGAGCGTCGTGGGGTTCAGTGAAGGAGCGGTCGAACCGCTATCATTGGGAACCGAGACCAAGCTATCCGCCCACGGTAACCGCTCCGATCTGAGCGCCGCCCTCCGAGAGCTCATCGGCAGCGCCGGTGAGCGGCCCCAGGCGGTCGTGGTGGTGAGTGATGGCCGCTTCTCGCGCCCCACGGCCGAGCTCGCCGACGCTAGCTTGCGCGAAAGCGTCGGCGCGTTGGGTGTACCGCTGCACAGCGTAAACGTCACGGACAGCACCCCGAACGATGCGAGCATCCGCGGCGTTCGCGCCGCCGGCGTCGCCGTCGCCCATCAACCGCTGGCGCTCACGATCGAAGTGGGCTGCGCCGGGGAGCTCGAATGTGATCGACTGCCCGTACGCATCGCCGAGCTGCGGGACGGCGTAGCACCCGCCGAGCTCGCCTCGGGAGTGGCTGAAATACGCGACGGCGTCGGCACCGTTGAGCTAGAGATCACCCTGGACCGAGCCGGGGGGCGCGTGCTCGAGATCTCGCTCGGTGCCCCGGCAGGTGACACGATCCCTGAGAACGACACTCGCCACGTCACGTTCGTCGTGGCGCGCGACCGTATTAGGCTGCTGCACTTGGCGGGGCGCCCGACATACGACGTACGGGCCCTGCGCAGCTGGTTAAAGAGCGACGAGTCGGTCGACGTGGTCGCCTTCTTCATCCTCCGAGACAGCGACGGCGACGAGCCCGGGGCCCCCTCCTTCGAGCTTGCCTTGATCCACTTCCCTGTCGACGAGCTCTTTACAGAGCACTTGCGCAGCTTCGATGCCGTAATTCTGCAGGACATCGACGCCATCCGCTATCGGCTGGATAAGTACCTGGCACGCCTGGCCAACTACGTCGAGCTCGGTGGAGGCCTCATCATGGTGGGAGGCCCGTCCTCGTTTGCGGGCGGAAACTACGCCGGCACGCCACTCGACTCCATCTTGCCCGTCGAACAACCGCAAGATGACAAGCCCTCCGACTCGAAGCCGTTCGTGCCGCGCTACACCGAGGCAGGACATGCGGCGGAGGTGACGCGTCCTATCCGCGATCTGCTCGGCGATTCGTTACCAGAAATGGCCGGAACGAACTATCTGGGGCAAGCGCGGCCGGGAGCGATCGTGCTCTGGCAGCACCCCGATCTGTTGGCGGGCGGGCAAAATATGCCCGTTCTCGCCCTAGGGGAGGCAGGCGACGGTCGGACCATCGCGCTCAGTGTCGACTCGACCCATCGACTGGCGTTTAGCCCGATGGCTGCCAGCGTGGCGGGTCGCGCTTACGGCGCTCTCTGGGACGGTCTGCTCGGGTGGTTGATGCGTGACCCGCGTTACGAAGCGGCGCGCGTCGAGGTGGTGGGGGAATGCATCGAGGGGGAGCCGGACGTGCTGCTGCGCGTGACACGGCTGCCGGGCATGCGCGGCGCACTGAACCTCTCGCTCGCGCCGCTCACGCCCGATCCCAACACCCCCATCGTGCGGGACATCCCGGGTGATTCGGTCGAGCCGATCGAGATCCGCGTGCCGGGCTTGAAAGCGGGCGGCTATACGGCGAAGGTCCGCATCGGCGAAGCTCCCCCGAGCCGTCACGACTTCGCCTGTGAGCGTGGTGGTAGCGCCTGGGCCGATAGTCGTCCCGATCGAGGGCGGCTCGAGGCCATCTCCCGGCTCACCGGTGGCTTGGCGGTGGGCCTCAGCGGCATCGACGAGCTGCCTCTACCCGAGGCCACTCGCGTATCGGCGCAACGCGAGGTCGCTCCGGTCGCGCCCCCGTGGCTGTGGACGCTGGCGTCCGCCGTGCTGCTTGGCGTGCACTGGGTAGCACGCCGCAACAGCGGCTTGCTCTGAGCTCGACCCCCTGGAGCCACCGCGGCCCCTCCCCCAAAGCCAAGAGCGTCGCCCTCAGTCGTAGTATTCGTTGCCGAGGTGGGTGATGAGGTCTTCTCCCATCATCCAGCGCAGCGTGTTCTTCAGCTTCATAGATTGGATGAACAGATCGTGCTCCGGGTACAAGCCCTGAGCGGTCATGGGGCTCTTGAAGTAGAAGCTCAACCACTCTTGCACGCCGGAGAAACCCGCGCGCTTCGCCAGATCCATGAACAACACGAGGTCGAGCACGATGGGCGCGGCCAGGATTGAGTCACGGCAGAGGAAGTTGAGCTTTATCTGCATGTCGTAACCGAGCCAGCCGGTGATATCGAGATTGTCCCAGCCCTCTTTGGCGTCGCCGCGGGGGGGATAATATTCGATCCTGACTTTGTGGTAGATGTTGCCGTAGAGCTCGGGGTACTTGCTCGGCTGCAAGATGTGCTCGAGCACCCCCAGCTTGCTCACTTCCTTGGTCTTGAAGCTCTCCGGGTCGTCCAGCACCTCTCCGTCCCGATTGCCGAGGATGTTGGTCGAGAACCAGCCCTTGATACCCAACAGCCGTGCCTTCAAGCCCGGAGCGAGGATGGTCTTCATCAGCGTCTGGCCGGTCTTGAAGTCCTTGCCTGCGATGGGGGTCTTTGTTTCGCGGGCCAGCGCGTGCGCCGCCGGGAAGTCTACTTCCAGATTGGGGGCGCCGTTCGCATAAGGCACGCCCTCCTTCAAGCACGCCCAGGCGTAAATTTGGCTGCTGCTGATCTTCGGATCAGAGCGCAGCAGACCCTGCTCGAAGCTCTCGATCGTCTGATGCACCTCGCCAGCTTCGATGTACACCTCCGTCGAGCCGCACCACACCGCGACACCGCGAGTCGCGCCCGTCGACGCGAGGACTCCGCGAATGTCCGCGCGTATGGCCTCCACCATGTCTGCCTTGCTGGCGCCGGTCTTGGTGTGAGTGCCGTGCAAACGCTTGACGTACTCCGGATAAAAGACCGCGGTCATCGGCTTGATGAGCGAGAGCTCCGACTTGACCTCATCGAGGTGGCGGGCTTCGAGCACGTTGGCGCTCTTGGCCGCCTCGTAAGCGTCGTCCGGGAACAGGTCCCAGCCCGCAAACACCAGATCTGAAAGCTGCGCGAGCGGAACGAACTCGGAGATCTTCGGCACGCGGTTGTCGGTGCGCTTGCCGAGGCGAATGGTACCCATTTGGCTGAGCGAACCAATGGGCACGCCTTTGCCCTTCCGCGCCAACAAACAACCAGCCACGAAGGTCGTAGCCACGGCGCCTAGACCCGGCAGAAACACGGCGAGCTTGCCCTCGGGAGGACTCAGGTGTTGCGGAGCTTTCATTGGCGTGTGGCTACCAGCTCCGCGCGACATGTGCAATCGGACGCGTACGGGGTTGGAGCGGTCCCGGGCGGTGCACTCTAGGTGATCAACTGAGCTGGCTGGAGCCTCGCCAAAAAAAATTTTTGAGGGCCAGAACTGGCTCCGGGTGCGTAAAGAGTGACACACCCTCCCCTACATACGAGCGAGCGCCGCGACACCAAATTGTCACAAATGCTGGAAATATCGTGCGAAACAGCCACCACATCAGCGGCGCCGCCCAACCCCGAATGGGTGTCGTGATTTTGCGACAGTGTGGTGGTTTTCAGACACTCAACGGCGGTCGTAACTATATGAATAGAAAAGATAATTGGTCCTTGAGACAGAGCGTGTTACGCCCACGTCGTAGCTCGCAGGCACGCGCCCCAAGGACTTAAAAATGACGACTCAACCCATCAAGTGTGCAGTGGTACTCGCCGCGGGGTTCGGCTCTCGGCTTCGAGAGGCTGACAACTGCCCGAAGCCGCTGCGGTCCGTCGGATCGGTGCCGCTCTTGGTACGGGTTCTGCGCTGCTTGGCGACGAGCGGTATAGAGCATGCTGCGGTCGTGCTCGGACACCAGGCGGACCAGATCCGCGAGGCGCTCGAAGGACAATCGGGGTTGGGGCTCGACGTCAGCTACGTGCTGAACGAGCAATACGCGAAGAGCAACGGCGTGTCTGTGCTGGCTGCGCGCGAGTTCGTAGGAGCAGGCTGCGTGCTCTCGATGGCCGATCATCTCTACTCGCCCCGGGTGGTGGACGCGGTCCTTGCTCCGGAGTTCCCCGAAGGCGCATGCGTGCTCGGTGTCGACTACGACATCCAACGCTGCTTTGACATCGACGATGCCACCAAGGTGCGAGTCGAGAACCAACGTATCATCGAGATCTCCAAATCACTCGCGACCTACAATGCCCTCGACGCGGGCGTGTTTCGCATCGGTCCCAGCCTGATCGAGGCGCTCGAGAGCGTCTACCGCGTCAAGGCGGATTGCTCGCTGAGCGATGGGGTCCAAGCCCTGAGTCGGCGCGGAGAGTTCTTTGCCAACGACATCTGCGGTGCGACCTGGATCGACGTAGACACACCCGAAGCCGCGCGCCACGCAGCGCTCTTGTTGCAGCTCTTGGGCGAGGACTTCGAGTCGGGAAACGACCTGGTGCCGCGAGGCCCATTCGCCGGGCTCGACCCCGAAGCCTGGCGGCTCATTACCCCGGCCGTGCGCGAGAGCGCGGCGGCGGCGGTGCGTTCGTTCGCGCTCTCCACCGACGCGGAGTGAATGCAGGCACCCGCGGGTGCCTCTGACGTTGCCAGGCCTTTCTGATAGGCTGGCTGCTTGGCCCCCATCTGTCACAGGCTAGCCATCGGGAGCTGGCTCGGCGCGCTCTGCCTCACATCCGCTACGGTTGCAGCCGCCCTTCAAAGCGGGGCACAAGAGCTGGTCTGGCCCGGCACGATCAGCGTCCTCGAACGCCAACTCGGCGCCGAAGACGTGGAAGTTCGGCGCCGCGCCGCTCTGCAGCTGAATCGCCTGCCCGTGATCGTGCAGCGGCGACTGTTGCCAGGGTTATTTTCGGATCCCGACCCCGAGGTCCGGCTTGCGGTAGCGGACGCGGCGCTGGCGATCCGCTTGCCGGAGGCAGGCGGGCGCGTCGTGAAATGGCTCAGTGACTCCGATGCCCGGGTGCGTGAGGCCGCCGCGGAAGTGTTGGCCGTGCTGGCAAGCCCCGCTGGTGTCTCGGGCCTGGGGCGCGCGCTGGAGGATCCTGAAGCGTCGGTACGTGCGGCCGCCGCGCTCGCGCTCGGCAGCTCGCGCAGCCCGGACGCTAGCCTGTTCTTGCTTGGTCACCTCGACGACACCGACCCCGAGGTTCGGCATGCGGTGATTGCAGCGCTCGAAGATCTGGGGGACCCACGCGCGGTAGTGCCGCTGATCGGGCGGATTCAGGAGCAGCGAGCTGCGCTCCGGCGGCAAGCGGCAGCTGCTCTGGGGACGCTCGGAGATCTTCGCGCTGCCAGCGCCCTGATCGTGACCCTCGCCGACGGCGATGCGGGTGTACGCGGCGCTGCCGCGACGTCCCTGGGCAAGTTGAGAGCCGAGGACGCGGTGTGGTCGCTCGGCGCCCTGCTCCAGACGGAAGCGGATCCCGAGGTGCAGGGGGCTGTCTTGGACTCGCTCGGCGCCGTGGGCACAGCCGCTAGTGTCGAGGCTATCCTGCGCGCGCTCGGCGTTGCGCATCCCGCCGGCGCTCGGGTCGAAGCCGCTCTGGCCAACGCTGGAGAGGCCGCTATCCCGAGCCTGGAGCGCTGCGTTTTTCAGCCCAGCGCGCCGGGCGCCGCGGACATTTGTATCGGCGCCCTCGGGGCCATCGGTGGTGAGCCGGCGAGAGCCGTGATCGAACGAGCTTTGCGACAGGGAGCTGGCAGCGCGACCTCTGCACTGACCGCGCTCGGCCGCGTCGGAGACCCCAAGGCACTGCCCACGGTGCTCGAGTTCCTGACCTCCGCCGCTCCCGCCGAGCGCCGCGCTGCCATCGACGCGACGGGCCAGTTACTGGCGCCCGATCGGGACCTCGGGCTCGCCGTCGAGCCAATCGTTTTGGCCCTGAATCGCGCACACGGCGCGCGCCTCGAACAGGCGGCGTTGATCGGGCTGCTGGGAAGAACGGGAAGTCCGCGGGCAGCCGCGAGTCTGTTTCCCGCGGCGAGCTCGAACGATGCGTACCTCCGCGCCGTTGCCCTGGAGGCCATAGGCGAGCTCGGTACCTCCGGCGCGGACGCCGTTTTGCTAGCCGCGCTAGAGTCAGCTCATTTCCCGACGCGATGGACCGCCGCCGTTGCTTCGAGACGTGTGGGGAGCCCGGCGAGCGTTGGCCCGTTGCTCGATCGCCTGGAAAGGGGCGGACCGGCTGCCGATCCCGAGACGCTCGCCGTCGCGCTCTCTGGGCCGCTCGGCAGCGGAGCAACACCCGAACAGCTCCAGCGCGTGGTCCGGCTGCTGGAGAGCAGCGCGGGTCCGGTAAAAGACGCACTGATAGAAGCCCTCGCCCGCGTGTCGGGACCCGCTGGGTCGCGGCCCCTCGAAGAGCTGCTGCCGGTGTTTGGCAAAGCCACGCGCGCCAAGGTCGCCGAAGCGCTAGGAGCTCACCCAGAAGCTCGCGCGTCGCTCGCGAAGCTGGCGCGAGATCCGGACGCGGCCGTACGGGCCAATGCGGTTTGGGCGTTGGGCTCGGCGGGGGATGCCCAGGATGTCGCGGGTCTGGCTTCGGCGCTCGAGGACGGCGATTTGGCTGTGGCTGCGAACTCTGTGGCGGCGCTGGCAGCGCTCGCTTCGCGCCTGGGTTTGGACGCGACTGAGGCTCTGTGCCGAGCCCTGGAAGACCCGCGCAGCTACGTTCAGGCGAACGCTCTGGCAGGTCTGAGCCTCGTCGCAGCCGTCTGCCCCAAGCTCGAGGCACCCGCTTGGCTGCTCGAGCATCATCCTTCCGATGAGGTGCGCCTCGCGGCCGCGCGCTTGATACGGGAGGACCCGGCTTGGGCGGAAGCCAACCCTGCCGCGCTCAGGCGTTGCGTCGCGAAAGACGTGAGCGGCCAGGTTGCGGCCGAATGTATGAGCCATGGCCCACGTACCCCCCACCCTCCGGAGGGCTCGAGGTCCGACGTCGGAGTCCTCGTAGTGCCGATAGGTTCGAGCTCTCCCGCGTCGCGGGTGCCCTTCAGCCTGGTACGCGGCGACGGTTTGATCCGTTCCGGGACGAGCGATCGACGGGGCGCCATCTGGGAGCCCTCAGCACCGCGTGGGCCTCTGAGGCTGAGCGTGCCGGCCGTGTTCTCCGACTAGACGAGCCTGGAAGCACCGCGCGACTGCGGCGCGCAGCGCTCCGCTAGGTCGAGACGATCGCCCTGACTGCCTGCGCTGCTCGCATCACTTCTTCGCGGAGCAGCGCATCGCACACATGAGATCTGCCGGCGCGCACTCACACCGCGTCGCCGCCGGCTTTTTCTTCTTCTTGGCGGCGTCAGCTGCGGAGCTTTCCGCCGCTACGGGCTTCGGCGGAGGAGCTGCAGCCGGCTCGGGCTCCGGCGCGGGCGCCGCGGCGATCGGCTTGGCGCGAGCGGGTGGGCGCGGTCGTGCGACGGGAGCGCGAGCCGCCGGCGCCTTCGCAACGGCGGGCTCCGGCGCGGCCGTCGGCAGCTCATCCGCGGCAACCGAATCGCCGATCGGAGCCGCTTGCCCCGGGTCCGCCTTCTCGACGGCGCTTGCCGGTTCCACTTGCCGTGGCTCCGCCGTGACTTTCTCGGGCGCGCCCGCCGAGGTCTTATCGAGCGCCGACGTCTGCTCCGCGTCATCGGTGCTACCTCGACTCGCGACGAACGCGGCCGCCCCTCCGATGATGCCGACGGCCAAGACCGTCGCGGCAATAATCAGCGTCCGACTGCCAGAACGCCGACCGCCACCGTAAGCGGCAGACAAACCGGCACCGAACGCAGGACCACTCACACCGCCGAGCGGTGCTGAAATCAGCGGGGACGCGCCGTAAGCCCCCGTGGCAGCGCCATACCCGCCGCCGCCACTGGCCGCTTCCGCAGCCGTCAACGCGGTGAGATCAATCAAACCGGAGTCATCTGCCGGGCCTCGCCCGCGTTTGCCCCCACCCGCCGGCGCCGAACTCGACTCGGCCGGGCCTGTCAGCGCGCTCAACGAGAATAATACCGATGACTCGTTGCGCGCCCCTGTGCCGGCACTGAAGCTCGGCTCTGGTGCGCTGGTCGTGATGTCGTCTTCCCCACCGGCGCTCTCAATCCGACCGAACAAGTCGGCAGCGGCACCGTGATCCGCTCGCCTCACGGCCGCCGGCATCGCCACGGCACCCACTGCCGGGCGAGCCGCCGCGTGCAACGCACTGGCAACGGCCTTGACCTCGGAGAGGGTCTGCCAGTCCGCCATGCCCTCTTTCCAGATATACGTATCGGCCGTGATCAGGCCCTCGTTGTAGGCGCCGACAATCTGATGGATCGTCATGTTGCGCTGGTCGTTGTCTGCGATGTCGACGGCGTATTCATCCGCGGCTGGCCCGACGGAGTCCGATCCAGCGGGCGATGGATCCGAAAAGCCGACGCCACCGAACCTTCCGCTGCCTGGCGCCACTTCCCCGCCGCCGATGTCGAGCGGGGGACCGCCCGCCGCCACCGGCGAGCTGACATCACCGATGTATACGTTCGGCGGCGTGGCCATGCCGTCGATCACGATCGTCGAGCTACACTTGCGGCAGCGTATCTTGGCTAGCCGGGACTGAATCTTTTCGTCAGCGACCGAATACTTGGCCGCGCACGTGGGGCAGGAAATCTTCACATTCGGCCTTTGTCGTTAGATCCACGGTCGGGAGCTGGCATTTCAAAGGGTGGCGGAGCCGACGAGGACAGAATCGTTACGGACAGAGCGAACAAGCGTTACGGACAGAGCGAACAGCGAGGGAGCCAACAAGCAGTGGAGTCAATGCACTCGAATTTTAGCGCGCCGAGCGAGCCCTGCGGCGTCGCCGGGCCACATTTTGGGCCATCTTCCGAGCCCGTCCGTTCGCGACGTACCGGAAAGCACGGCCGGATGCGACCGCGGCTCGATCGTAACTAGCACACTAAGCGACGGGCTGGCGAGCTAGTTCAGCGTAGAAATCTGGGACTTTACGGGCACCCTCCGCCCATTTAAAGACGCTCGAGGATATAAGGTTACCGGCCGGCCAATGCATCGCGCTCGGTAGTTCCGGCGGGTCCGGCCTGCTCCTTCGCTAACTCCTGGACAGCCTGGTCAAACCAACGGTTGATAGCCGTTGGGAATGGCCACATCCACCCATAGTCACCCCCCACGAAGCGGCGAACGATTTCCCTTCGCAGCCCCGGCTCTTCGAGCGAAAGCAGCCCTTTGAGCTCGGCCGTTGCACGCAGAGTCTCGCGATACGCTTCCCACTCCAGCCGCGCCCGCCCATACGAGAGCCCGAGGGGGAAGAGCGGCACCAAGTACAGGAAGGCGAATAGCGGGAAAGTGTAGCGCCGGCGCTGCCGCAGGTGCACTCGCTCATGGCGCAGCAGGATGACGCGCGCGACGTCGTGCATCGACTGCCACGCCGGCGCGACATAGAGCGTGTAGCCGAGCACCGTGTGATACCGGGTCAGATAGTGGCGTTGGGCGCCGGCGGTGACGAGCCGCAGCGCGAGATCGATGACTGAGGAGAGCCTGTCTCCTGCTTTTGCCACGATCCGAAAGCTCGGGAATTCCGCGCTGATGTCGCGAAGTAGTGCTTCGCTTTGAGGATAAGCGTCGACGCCCGCCGTCATGACCAGTCTCCCGCCGACCCCAAGCGCTGCCCGAGCTGAAGCACACGGCCATTGAGGAGATCACGCCCCCCCTGGGCGTTTTTCCCATCCACCTGAGCGCGCCAGAGCTCGACCGTGCCTGTCCCACACGCCACCTCGACGGCAGCCCCCCCGGCGACGACTTGCCCCGCGGCGCCGCTGACGCCACTCGACCCGACGCGGGCCTCCAAGACCTTCAGCCGGCGATCACCCGCGAAGGTGAACGCGCCCGGCGTTGGAGCGAGCGCTCGGATGCGATTGACGATCTGCGCGCTCGACTGCCGCCAGTCGAGCGACAGGTGCTCCTTTGTGATGGGAGGCGCAGCCGTCGCCAAATTGTCATTCTGTGGCACGGGCTCGAGCCGACCGTCGAGGGCCGCTAAAAATTCGTGTCGCACGACGTCGGCGGCCAGGTTTGCCAGTGCCGTGGTCAGCTCGCCGGCATTTGTCTCGGGCGCGATGGGGAGGCGCCGCACCGCGTAAACGGGACCGGTGTCCATCCCCGCGTCCATCTGCATCAGCGAGATACCCGTCGCGCGCTCGCCATTCACCAGCGCCCAGACAATGGGCGCCGCGCCGCGATACGCCGGTAAGATCGAAGCGTGTAGATTCAGGCAGCCACGTTTCGGCGCAGCCAGCACTCCCAGCGGCAAAATGCGCCCGTACGCCGCGACCAGCGCCACGTCGACCTCCAAGGCCCGCAACCAGAGCTCGAGCTCGCCAGTTTTGACACGAACGGGCTGGTGCACAGGCAAGCCCAAGGCGAGCGCCGCGAGCTTCACGGCAGGCGCATGCACCTGCATGCCCCGGCCAGATCGGCGATCAGGCTGGCATACGACAGCGACGACCTGGGTGAGGTCATGTAATGCCCTCAGCGCCGGGACCGCAAACTCTGGAGTTCCGAAGAATACCGAACGCAAGGTCACGACCTCGCTTCATAACCGGCGCAGCCGCGCTGGGCCATCGCGCGCTCACGACAGCGACGCAAGGAAAGTGCGATCTGTGCCTCGGGCCATCTGGCCAAGGTGCCCCGGCGGTTGTGGGCAACTTTCTCGACCTCTGGCCTGGCGCCCTCACACCGTCGAACGCTAGAGAGTATTTTCACAGCTAAATGATAGCGCCGGCCGTTCACCATGATTAGCTTCCGATCCACGTTCATCACAGCCGCCCGAGCGTAACGCACCTTTTCGCAGCTCTCAGTACCTCGCATCTCAGTACATTGTTTGTTGGAGAACCGCTGTTGGTTGAAGATACGTTGTTGTTGGAGAACCGCTGTTGTTGGAGAACCGCTGTTGGTCGGACATGCAGGTCAGAGATGCGTAGTTCGGAGATACGTAGTCGTTTGAAAATGTGGTTTGAAGAACCGTCGTTTGGAGACCAGTCTTTTGAGTCTTTTGAGAACCTCCTCGTTTGAACGACTCCTCGTGAGCCCTCGGCTTTGTCGGGCCGTATCCATCGAGAGCCCCCCACTTTTCGAGACCCATTTGTCGAGCCCCTGTCGCCTCCCCAGGATTTGTTATGAGCAGTAAGAAATTGCCCCCTACGCCCGCGCCGCCCCCCACCGAAGAGGAGATGCGGTTCGGTGACGAACTCGCGGTGCTTCCCATCCGAAACGCGGTGCTGTTTCCTGGCGCCGTCGCCCCGTTCGACGTGGGTCGCGAAAAATCGGTCGCGCTGGTCGAGGAAGTACACAATCAAGCTTCCCCGGTCATCGCTATCTTCGCGCAGCGCGATCCCGCCACGGACGATCCTGGCGCCGATGACCTGTATCCAGTGGGGTGTGCCGCCCGGGTGCTCAAAGCGCTCAAGCACAGCTCGGGGAACTACTCGCTCATCCTGCAAGGCTTGGTGCGCATTCGCCTGTCCGATCTGACCCAGACGACGCCCTACCTCAAGGCCAAGGTCCAGCGCGTCGAGTCCCCGTCATTGGAGGACGTCGAGGCCGAGGCGTTGGCCATGAGTCTGCGCGACGTGGCAAAGCAAGTGATTCAGCTGATGCCGGAGCTGCCGCGCGAAGCCGCCTCGCTGATCGATTCCATTCAAGCCCCGGGCGCTCTCGCCGACCTGGTCGCCGCCAACCTCGACGCGCCCGTCGAGGAGAAGTCTCAGCTGATCGAGACGGTCGACATCAAGGAGCGTATCCGCAAGGTGCTGCGGCTTCTCACGCGGCAGCTCGAGATCCTGAAAATGCGCGAGCGCATCAACTCCCAAATCAAGGAGGAGATGGGCAAAAATCAGCGCGAGTACGTGCTGCGCCAACAGCTCAAGGCGATCAAGGAGGAGCTCGGCGAGGACGAGGGTGACCAGGGTGACCTCGACGGCCTCGAGGAACGCATTTCCAAGGCGGAGCTGCCGACGGAAGCCGACCAGGTCGCCAAGAAGCAGCTCAAGCGCCTGCGCACCATGCAGGTCGGCAGCGCCGAATACACGGTGGTCCGCACCTACCTCGACTGGATCCTCGATCTGCCCTGGCACGAGTCCACGGACGACAACATGGAAATCAGCGAGGTCCGCCAGGTCCTCGACGAGGACCATTACGGTCTGGAGAAAGTCAAAAAGCGAATCGTCGAGTACCTCGCGGTGCGCAAGCTGAAGAAGGACAAGAAGGGACCCATCCTGTGCCTGCTCGGGCCGCCCGGCGTGGGCAAGACCTCGCTCGGCAAGAGCATCGCCAGGGCGCTCGGGCGCAAGTTCGTCCGCGTCTCACTCGGTGGCGTGCACGACGAAGCAGCGATCCGCGGCCATCGGCGTACTTACGTCGGCGCCCTGCCTGGCCAGATCATCCAGGGGATGAAGAAGGCCGCCACCATCAACCCGGTCTTCATGATGGACGAGGTGGACAAGATCGGACACGACTTCCGCGGTGATCCGAGCGCGGCGCTGCTCGAGGTGTTGGACCCCGAGCAGAACAACGCGTTCGCGGATCACTACCTGGAGATCCCCTATGATCTCTCGAAGGTGATGTTCGTCGCCACCGCCAACATGGCGGACCCGATTCCCCCACCCTTGCGCGACCGTATGGAGGTGCTCGATCTCCCAGGTTACACTCGGCGCGAGAAGCTCGCCATCGCGCGGCGCCACCTGATCCCGAAGCAGCTCGAAGAGCACGGCTTGACGGAGGAGCGGCTCGACATCACTAACGACGCCATCGAGGAGATCATCGAGCACTACACGCGAGAAGCAGGTGTTCGTTCGCTCGAGCGCCAACTCGCCAGCGTGATTCGCGGTGTCGCCGTGAAGGTCGCCGAGGGTGACCATACGCCGCGCATCGTAAAGAGCGAGGAGGACGTGCGCACCTTCCTCGGCCCAACAAAGTACACGAGCGAGGTGGCGGAACGCACCGAAGAGACGGGTGTCGCGACGGGCCTGGCCTGGACCAGCGCAGGCGGCGAGATCCTCTTTATCGAGGCGACGCGCATGTTCGGCAGCGGCAAGCTGCAGCTCACCGGGCAGCTCGGCGACGTGATGAAAGAGAGCGCACAGGCCGCCTTGAGCTATGTGCGAAGCAACGCCGAGAAGTACGACGTCGCGCGCGACTTCATCGAGAAGAGCGACATCCACATCCACATTCCCGCCGGAGCGATGCCGAAGGACGGCCCGAGCGCCGGCATCACGATGTTCACGGCTCTGGTCTCCTTGCTCACCGGCATTCGGGTCCGGCACGACGTGGCCATGACCGGAGAGCTCTCGCTCCGGGGCCGGGTGCTGCCGATCGGCGGTATCAAGGAGAAGGTGCTCGCTGCTCACCGCGCCGGGATCAAGCGCATCATCCTGCCGGAGCGAAACAAGCCGGATCTCGAGGAGATTCCTCGCGAGGTTCGGGACGAGCTGGAGTTCATCGTGGTCAGCCGCCTCGATGAGGTCTTGAAAGCGGCGCTCGAGCGTGAGCCGCAACCCTCCCAGGAGTGGGTGGAGCGGATGGCGGCTCAAGAGGCCGCTGCGACCCAGACCAACTGAGTCGAAGCGAGCTGAGTCGAAGCGAGTTGCCTCTCGCCTGGACCCAGCCTCCAGAAGGTGTTGCTCGGGCCGCGTCGGCCCGGGCGGCTCGTGACCCGCGCCGCACGAGGTGACCGCACCGCGGCTCCGAGTCGTGCTCACTGCCGGCCGGAAATTGAGCGCTGACGGGCTCGGCCATGCTATGTGCGTGGCCGTTGCCATGCAAAAGCTGGATGATCTCGGAGGGAAGCCGTGAGCAGCCCCGCATCGTTGAAGGTGGGGCTCCTCGGTTGCGGTACCGTCGGCGGCGGCGTCGTGCGGCTGGTCTCGCGTAACGCCGAACAGTTGGCCTTGCGCATCGGCGCGCCGGTGGAGATCCGGCGCGTGCTCGTTCGTCATCCCGAACGCAGCCGCCCGAGCGAGTGCCCGAGGAGTTGGCTCACCGCCGATCCAGAGGCCGTGCTGAACGACCCGGAGATCGACATCGTGGTCGAGGTGATGGGCGGCGAAGAGCCAGCTCGCACGTACCTGCAGCGCGCCATGAGCAGCGGCAAGGCGGTCGTTTCTGCGAACAAGCTGCTCTTGGCGAAGCACGGCCCGAGCTTGCTCAGGACGGCGGCCCAAAGCTCCGTCGACCTCGCCTTTGAAGCGGCCGTCGGCGGCGGGATCCCGGTCATCCGAACGCTGCGCGAGGCGCTCACCGGCGACAGCGTGGTGAGCGTCCACGGCATCCTCAACGGGACCTGTAATTATATCCTGACGCGCATGCGGAGCGAAGGGGCGAGCTTCGAATCTATCCTGTCGGACGCACAAAAGCTCGGCTACGCCGAGGCCGACCCGGCAATGGACGTGGACGGGCATGACGCCGCTCAGAAGCTCGTGGTGCTCGCGATGCTGGCCTTCGGGGCGGCCATCAACCTCGATCATGTCAGCGTGGAGGGCATACGCGAGGTCGACGACGTCGACTTTCGGCTCGCGGAGCGCTTCCACTACAACATCAAGCATCTGGCGATCGGTAGGCTAAAAGGCAGCGGGCTAGAGCTTCGTGTCCACCCTGCCATGGTGCCGACGTCGAGCGTGCTGGCGAACATCAACGACGTGCTCAACGGCGTGTATATCCAGGGGCGTGCTCTCGGGCCGTGCCTGCTCGTGGGCAGGGGCGCGGGGGAGATGCCGACGGCAGTGAGCGTGGTCTCGGACCTGGTGGATGTCGCGCGCGCGCGCTTGGCCAAGGTATCAGGCCTCACGACACGGCAGATTCAACCCATGCCGCGCGCGTTGCTGCCGCTCGATGAGCTGGAAACCCGGTACTACCTGCGATTTGACGTGGGCGACGACCCGGGCGTGCTCGGCAAGATCGCCAGTGCCCTCGGCGGACAGGGCGTCAGCGTAGAGCAGATGGTCCAAGAGGGGCGCGCGGAAAAGACCGGTGACGCGGTTCCCATCCTCATCATCAGCCACCGCTGCCGCGAAGGCGCCGTCAAAGCGGCGATCCGAGCCGTCGTCGGCGAGCCATTCATGAAGCGCCCACCGCGCTTCATGCGCATCGAAGACATTTGAGCTACTGAGCTTCAGTCAGGCTCCGCGCGCCGCAGGCTCGCCACTGGGCGCTGCCGCTCAAGCCGTGGGCACCAAGGAGGCGTCGGGCTCAACTCCGCCGGGCGCGTAGAGGTAGAGAACTGCCATGCGCACGGCGACGCCGGACTCGACCTGATTGAGGACGACGCTCTGCGGGCCGTCAGCCACGTCATCGCTGATCTCGACGCCGCGATTGAGTGGCCCGGGGTGCATGACGATTGCATCCTTTGCGGCGAGTGAAAGCTTGCGTGCGTCGAGCCCGAAGGTCCGCGAGTATTCTCGTGTATTGGGCAAAAGCGCATTGACCAAGCGCTCTTGCTGGATGCGTAAGGTCATCACCACGTCAGCGCCGGCGAGCCCCTCCGAGAAGTCGTCGAAGACCTTGGCGCCGAGCGTCGCTACGTCGCGAGGCAAGAGGGTCCGCGGACCACTCACCCTCACCTCTGCGCCCAACAGGTTCAACAGCAATATGTTGGACCGCGCCACACGGCTGTGCGCCACGTCGCCGCAGATCAGCACCTTGAGGCCCTCGAACGAGGGCTTATGCTGACGGATCGTGAAGGCGTCGAGCAGCGCCTGCGTCGGGTGCTCGTGCAGTCCGTCACCCGCGTTGATCACCGCGGCGCTCGTGCGTTTGGCCACGAAGTGCGGAGCCCCCGAGGCTGAATGCCGAATCACGATCACGTCCGGCGACATGGCGTCCAACGTCGAGACGGTGTCGCGGAGCGTCTCACCTTTTTTCGCGCTCGAGCTCTGCACGCTGATGTTGACGACGTCGGCGCTCAGCCGTTTGCCCGCGAGCTCGAAGGAGGTGCGGGTGCGCGTCGAATTCTCGAAGAACAGGTTGATGACGGTCTTCCCACGCAGGGTGGGCGCCTTTTTGACGGGCCTTCGGTTCATCTCCCAAAAGGCGCGCGCGGCATCCAAGATTTGAAGCGCCGCTTGCTTCGAGAGCCCTTCGATGCCGAGCAAGTGACGCACTGAACGAGCCGTCATCACTCACCTCGACGCGGTGAGTTGAATTGGCTCGCCAAGGCGAGCCCGACGGGCTGGACCACCGCGATCAGATGCCCACCGTCCTCGATCACATCGACCCGCTCGTCTGGGCTGATGAAGCTCGATTGTACGCAGTAGTCGGGTTGAACCGGCAGCTCTCGACCGCCTCGATCGATCACGGCGACTAGCTCGACCGATCGGGGTCGACCATAGTCCAACACGGCATCCAGCGCCGCACGCACGGTTCGGCCCGTGCCGACGACGTCGTCCACCAGCAGCACGCGCCGGCCCTCGAGCGATACGGGAATTTCGCTGGGCCCGATGCGTGGATTCGGCATGGCCGAAGAAGCGTCGTCCCGATACAGCGTGATATCGACGGTCCCGAGCGGAATGTCACCTGGCTCGAGCCGCGCGAGGCAGGCCCGAAGGCGCTCGGCCACCGGCACGCCACCGCGCCGAATTCCGATCAACACGAGCTCCGAAAGGCCGCGATGGCGCTCCGCGATTTGTCCCGCCACACGCGTCAACCCGCGGTTGACCCCGGCGGCATCCAAAAGCACTCGCATGCTGCGCTGCCTAGCACATTCCAGACGCCAACGGACGCGAGGAACGGCGACTCGACCTCTGCATTTGGCACAGGGCCTAGAGGTCGGCGAGCGGCCCCCCCTGCAGAGGAGAAACCCAAGAGTACGTCCGGGTTTTGCAGGGTGCGAGGCACGAGTAGGAGAAACCCGAAGTCCGCGCCGGGTTTCCACCAATGTAGAGGGAGTGCCGAATGCAGAGCTGCCCATCTGGCTGGGGTTCGCCCTGCCCCTCACCGCGCAGCGGGGGCGGGGCGAACCACGGCACGGATTTAGGGCATGAGGGACTAGTTCAGATACTTGCCGCCGGGACCGTCATCGTCGTCGTCATCGCGCCTTTTCTGACCGCCTTCGATCACTGAGAGGCGGGAGCGTTTGACGCGCTTGGCGCGCTCGACGCGTTCGCGCTCGGTCTCCCGCTGCAATTGGGAGTAGCGGAACTTCAAATACAGCCGCCGCGCGGGAGATGGCGTGCCACCGCCCAGGAACCAACCCGCCGCCAAGCCGCCGAAAGGCGAGATCAGACCCTCAGCCGTCTGTTGCACCGCGATGAGCCGGAGTACGCTGAAGCCAATCACGAACAGCAGCAGACCGCGCGAGGTCACCGGTAGCACGAAAAACAGGCGCACCGTCTGGCCGCGGAAGGTCATCGCCCAGGCCACGGAGAGAGCCTCGATCGCCGGAACGGCACCAAACCAATAGCCCATGCTGAGCTTGGCCGCGACGCTGGGTGGCAGCAAGATTTCAGCCCCGAGCTGACACACGTAGGCGAGCACGGCCGACGCCCACAGGAAAAATATCAGGCGCTTGCCACCCCAGCGCGACTCGAGGCTCGCGCCTAAGAAATAGAGCCCAAGGAGCACGCCCATCACGTGCCAAGGGTCGTTCGGCATGTGCAGGAGCGGGGCAGTCAGCAGACGCCAGACTTGCCCGGAGAGGATCGCCTGAGAGTTGCCGACGAACGACTCGAACAGCGCGGGAGCAGCGCCACCCCAGTTGATAGCCATGGCGAACATCAGCCACACGCCAAACAGCGCCAGCAGGATGCCCTTCAACGCTCGCCCTGGCTTGGGCAGAGCCATCACCGGTGGAGACTGGCCATCCCAATTGGACATGATCACGTGGTAGCGGCGCGAGCCGCTGTATGCAACTAGTAGGAGAAACCCAGAGTCCGCGTGGGAGGCACAGTGCCACGACTCTGTCAGAGAAGCGATCGCTGCGCGGCGCCAGCGTTAAGGGAGCGGCTCGAGCGGATCGCAGACGGCCGTATTTGCCAGCCCGGGCACTGATCTGCCGATGCAGCGCGTGCGCCAACGCGGGACACCCGCGAGCGCCTGTGGCGCGCCTGCGTCTGTTTGGAGCAGGCCTGCGTCGATGCCGCCGACGACCCCGGGAACGCTCCCCGCTGCGGCCGCAGCGTCCGCTCCGCTGTCGGGCCCCCCATCCGATGCGGTGGGTTCGACAACTGGCGGAGCGGCGTCCAGCGGCGGAGCCGTAGTCACTCCGGCGTCGGCGGAGAGCTCGAACGCGGTCAAGCTGACCGTGTGATATCGGCCCACCACGCCGCTCAACGTGAACACGAGCGGCGCCCCGCAGACGGCGGCCTGACCCACCCCGTCGAGCGTCGCTTCCAGAAAACCCACTTGACCGGCTCCGGAGCCGCAGCGCAGATCGCCGAGCGCTCCCTGCACGTCGACGACGATTTGCGTGAGCCCCCGCGGCGGCAGCGCATCGGAAAAGCTCGTACAGCCGCGCATGGGAACGGTGCTGCCGCGGACGGAGCGCGTGGGACGGAGCGGGTCTAGGCCGGCGTCAGGCGAAGCGGTACCCCGGCCGCAGGTCGCGCTCCAGCGCGGCTCGACGGTCCCTACTTCGGCTGCTGTGATGTCCCGATCGAAGCCCTGAATTTCCGCTGCATAGAAGCGGGTCGCGAGCGATGGAAAGGAGAGGCCTCGGTCGCAGCTGACAGGTCCAGACGTGAGCACGGCCTCCGCTCCACCATCCATGGCATCGACCAGTTGACCGTCCTCTTCGACTCGTTGGAAGCTCGCCACGTAAGTGTGAAGGGCCCCCGGTGTGCCGCGGAGACACGGAACAAAGCCCACGAACTCGCCCGGATCCAATCGGATCCGCGTCTGGCCTTCCGCAAACCCCTCCAGCAGACGCGCGTCGCTGCAAGCCGAAGCCTGGAAGGCCACCAAAACGATTGGGCCGAACCTACGCATCATGGCGGCGGCATAGCGCGTCCCGCGCGATATCGCTACGGATCACTCGCCACCTGGTCGACGGGAAAGAACGTACGCTTCTCGAGCGCAGGCTCGACCCCCACGAGCTGATCGGAACGCAGCACGAAGCGAGCTCGCCCCGCCGGCCTTTCAAAGCTCTGGATGGCGGCGTTGGGGACGTCGCACTGGCGCTCGCGCGTTGCTGCGGGCCATGAGATCTGGAGGGCGGGCTCGCCGGCCTTGATGCCGTAGGCGATGGCCACGTCGGTAGAGAGGCTCAGGCTGCAGCGGACCTCGCCACCGTCCCGCAAGACGAAGCGTTCGGTGAACGTCAGGTGCTCGGTGGCGTTCGGCTGACCCTCGGTCAGCTCCAGCCGGGTGACCACCTGCCGGTCGAAGGACGCCACCGGGCTCGGGCTGGAACGCAGCCCTTTGTCCCCGTGGCGGGCTTCCTACGTGCTCGCGATCCTCAAAATTGCAGCTTCGGGACCTTCGAGCACGGGCGCCTTCGAGGGTGCGTCCACGGTACCCGGACAACCGAGGGCGCCCCCGAGGAAGAGCATCGCAGCGAGCGCGTCGAAGCGCTCGAGGCTCACGACCCGCCCGCGTCCGTCGGCACGACGACCGGGGGCGAGGCACTCTCGGTAGCCTCGCTGCCCGGTGCCAAGAAGGCACACGCCACCGCCAGCTCGGGGCTTCGCACCACGTCGCAGACGGAGGCGGCGCTGCTCACGGTCCGCAGCGGCTCGACGCAAGCGCTCGGCGCCGTCGTTCCACCCTGCGCGAGAGCGCACTCGCCGGCGCGTTCGATCTCCTGCACGCAGCTGTCGAGCGCGACCGAGTTGACCGCCTCGATCGGCACGCCGTGCAAGCAATGGTCCCGATAGTAGCGTCGACACTCGGCGACCGCTGGATAGCCGCAGCCCTCCGCCGCCGTACAGCGCGCTCGTTCGATCTCCCGGCATTCCGAGATACCGACGGCGTCGGTGCCGCAGGCCAAGATGAGCAACGCCCCCAGCGCCCCGCTGGGCCCGCCTCCGACCCGGGAAGCTGGCCGGAGCCCGTCAACACCCATCCCCCGCCCCACGAGGCACGAGATCTTTGGAATCTTTGCTAGTGTACTCCAGAGCCGCTGCACTGACCGCGGACCTAACACGCCCTACGCCCCCGCGCGAGTGTTGAGTGGTTCGGGCTCGGGATGGAGCGCTGACAAGAGCATGTTGCAAAGGAGCACACTCATGACGCATCGGGACCCTGCCGCTGGGAAACGCCGATGACGCGCGCGATGATATTGTGTGCGGGGCTCGGTAACCGCCTGCGCCCGCTGACTGCGGAGCTGCCCAAGCCGCTCGTGCCGATCGGAGACCGCTCGGTGCTGTCGCACATCACGCGTCAGCTGCGTCGGTCGGGGTACACGAGCGCGGTCGCGAATACGCACTGGCTCTATGATTCATTCAATTGTGTTATCAAAGATTTAGAAGTTACTTTAACTCTGATACACGAACCTATTATCCGAGGCGTTGCAGGCGCTGTAGCGGGGGCGCGCCAGCTGCTCGAGGTGCCGCTGTTGGTCTGGAACGGTGACGTCTTATTGGCTGAACCGCCGCTCGAGGCCCTGACCTCGCGGGTCGCAGTGAGCGGTGGCATCTGCCTGGCGGTAGCGCCCACGGCCGGCCCCGGTACGGTGGGTCTCGATGCCGATGGTCGGGTGGTGCGCGTCCGTGGGGAGGCGCATGGTCGAGAGGTCCGCTCCGGCGATTATGTGGGTGTGTTCGCCCTGGGCCAGGTGGCGCTTCGCGAGCTGCCCGACGACGGCTGTTTGATCGGCGACTACTGCTTACCTCGCCTGCGCCGAGGTGAGCCGGTCGACACCTGCCCCGTCGTAGGCCAATGGTGGGACGTCGGTTCGCTCGATAGCTATCTCGCCGCTAACCGAGCCTGGCTCGATCAGCACCCGAGCGCTGCCGGGGGATCCTTCGTCGCAGGCTCGGCTCAGGTCGACCCGGAGGTCACGTTGTTGCACACCATTGTGGGCGAGAACGCTCGTCTCGAAGGCTCCGGGCTGGTGGAGGATTGCGTGCTGTGGCCCGGGAGCGTTGCTCGAGCGCCGCTGTCGCGTTGCGTCGTCACGCCGCGCGGGCTCGTGCCCGTGGGCCCTGCATCGGTATGAAGCTCACTGCGCGCGAGCTGGCTCTGCCGCCCAATCCGCTGCGGCTCGCGAGTCGCCTCGCCGGTGAGAGGCAGCTCGCGTTTTTGTGGTCGGCGTCGGGGGGCGGCATGTCGTACATCGGCGTGCGACCGATCGCGCAATCGGCGGCGCTCGATCCCGAGCCGGAGCTGGCGACGGCCCCAGGGGGCAGCGAGCTCGAGCGAGCTCCGCGCTGGATCGGGATTGTGCCGTACGAGTCGCGCCGCGGTCTGGAGCGGCCCGCGTGGGGGTCCGCACGGGACGCGCGCGAAGCGCCGCATTTCGCCGAGCCCGTCTGGTGGCGTTTTGGCGCCGTCGTCTGCGTTGGAGAGCGTGTGAGCGTGGTGGGCGATGACGCGTCGAGCGTCGAGGACCTGTCCCGGCAGCTCATGCAGGCCTCGGAGAGCAGCCCGGGTGAGGCTAGGCTCGAGGAATTGGCGAGCGAGCCGCCCGAGCGACACGCGGAGCGCGTACGCGCAGCGCTCGACCTGATCACACAAGGGCAAATCTATCAAGTCAACCTGGCGCGCCGGCTCGAGCTTCGGGTACGGGGCGCAACCATGGATCTGTTGCGCGCCGTGTGCCGAGAGACGCGACCGGCGTACGCCGCGGCGTTTCGTTTTGACGAAGCCCGTGTCATCAGCACGTCGCCTGAGCTCTTGCTGGAGCATCGAGTCGGTGGCCGCCTGATGACCAGCCCCATCAAGGGCACGCGACCGCGAGGTAAGGATGCGGAGAGCGATGCACGCTTGCGTGAAGAGCTGTCGCGCGACTCGAAGGAGCGCGCCGAGCTCAGCATGATCATCGACGTGGAGCGAAACGACCTGGGCAAAGTGGCGTCGATCGGCTCTGTGCGTGTGCAGCCGCCGATGGTGACCACCCACGGGCTGGTCTGGCACCGCCGAGCAAATGTGTTGGCCGTTCTGCGACCCGGGGTGTCGCGTCGCGAGCTCCTGGAGGCGATGTTGCCGAGCGGGAGCGTGACCGGAGCTCCCAAGGTGCGCGCGATGGAGCTCATCGCCGAGCTCGAAGCGGCGCGCCGCGGCCTGTATACGGGCGCCCTCGGCTTCATCACCCACAGGGGGGAGATGACGCTTTCCATGGCCATCCGGACGCTGACCCTCGAGGGTGAAAGCGGACATTATTTCACTGGTGGCGGCATCGTCGCCGACAGCAACCCCGAACGAGAACTGGAAGAAACTCGCTGGAAAGCGCGGCAGCTGTTCGGGCGAGCAGGCTGAAGCGGTCCGCGAAAGTTGTCCGAACGGGGCGCGCCGGCTACACCCGAGTGCTGCTAAACTCGTGTCGATCGGACGGCGAGCTGCCGTAAAGACTTCGTGGACATTCGCCATCTCGACCAGATACAAGAGCAAAATCGACCCGGAAGCGGGCGAGGCCTCGGGCCATGGCTGCTCGGTGCTGCGGGGATCGGGGCGTTGCTCGTCACCGCCGTGATGTCGATGCCCGCAAAGCAGCTGCCCGTGGAATCCAGCGTCGATCCGCTGTCGGAGCTGCTCGAGAAGGCCAAGGAAGAGCGCTCGCGGCCGGCAGACGAGCTGAGCCACGACGACGCGAGCTTTGCCCAGTTGTTGACCGACAAAGAGCGGCCGAGCACCGCGCTGGTAGCAGTCAAGGCCCGGGACGGGCGCTTCATCGAGAGCCCGGTGGTCCCCGAAGCCGAGGCCCCCGCGGGTCCGCCTCCTGGGGATGAGCTGCCGGTCGTGCCGCTGCCGGCAGGCAAGCTGCTAGAGTCGACGAGGGTGACCACCCAGCCTCAGGACGGGTTGATGGAGCTCGCGGCTGACCGAGCCCAGGCGCCGCCGGGAGGCGACCGCGCCGACCCGGGCAGCGCGGGGGAATATCAAATTCAAGTGGCAAGCTTCCGCGATCAGGTGGAAGCCGATGCTTACGTAGAGCAGCTCAGGTTGCGGGCGTATCGCGCCTATCGTGAAGTGGCCCGCGTGCCCAATCGGGGGGTCTGGCACCGGGTGCGCATCGGGCCCTTCAAGGACAAGTTCAAGGCGCTGGCGTTCAAGCTCGAGTTCGAGCAGAAGGAAGGCATGGCAGCGCTGCTCGTGGATCCCGAGAAGATCGAAAGCAGCGAAGCGCAGCGCGCCCAGAAGCTCGCCGCGCGCGCCAAGAAGCAGCGCTGAGCCGAAGGGGGAAGCCTAGGGCTCGCCTTCCCTGCGTGTGATGGACCAGTAGACGATGAGGATACCCGGCGGGCTATTCGATGGCGGCCTCCCCATCGGCATCTTGATGTTCTTGGGCACGCTCTGGGCGTATCTGCGCCGCAGGCTGGGCCGCAAGCGCGCTGCGCAGCGCTTCCCCGATCTCGCGAGGCAGCTCGGCCTCGATTACACGTCGCCGCGTTATGCGGGTAACCTGGGCGTCTTGAGCGGCGTCTACGCCTCGCGTCCCGTGCGCATCGATCCGGACGAACAACGCTCGATCAAGATCAGGTTCCATGGCGCGCCGCGCATCGACCTCCGAAGCTACGAAAATGCAGTGCGAGCACCGTTCGAGATGGTCACCGTGTATTCCGGGGACCGGATCTTCGATCGCTTCTTCAAGACGCGCTTCGCCTCCGAGGACCTCGCGGCTCAGATCGCAACTGCCGACAACCCAGGGCGACGGCTCCTGCCGTTCATGGGCCGCTACTCACGCCATGTGCAGTCACTCACCGTGACGTCGGAAGGCATCGTGTGTCGACTGGACTTCGGAAGCCCTCCCTATATCCCCGAAGGCGCGTTGCACCAGCTATTGCCAGCTTGCTCCGCGTTGGCCGATCTACTCGAGCCTGCCGAGCGGCGTTCCACTGGAAATGAAAGCATGCAGCCCGCCGCAGAAGAGTCAGGTAGAATTGCCACCTAACGTCGACTGAACGAAGTCGCGTCATTGAATCGCGCTCGAGCGCTGCAAGGGATTTTTTCTTCGTAGCTATTCGATCACTCTCATGTGAGCGGTCGGCTATTTACTTTCGATGCGACTTGCCCGATCGCTGTTCGCTGCATGGCGCACAGCAAACTTTCAGAGGTGTTGGTGCTCGCAACGTCGGCTGCCTCTGGGTTGCCGGCTAGCGCAGTTGCTTTAAATGCAGTTGCTTTAAATGCAGTTGCCTTCGGCGTATTTGCCTTCAGCTCGCTCGCATTGAGCTGCGGTAGCAGCGAGTTGCAGGAGCCCGGAGACAGCCCACAGGCGCAATCGTCCCCCGTTGGCCCCGAGCTCCCGCCGCCCGAAGAGGCAGGCGACGATCCTGGTCGTGCAATGAATGGCGGAGCGGGAGAGTCGATGCCTTCCGGTTTGGACTTCGGGGTCTCCGATGAGCGCACCAACGAGATAGGGGTGGTGTGCGCTGCGCAGTCTGCCGCGAGCGAGTTGCGCCACGTCTATCTGGCGTTCGCGTTTGACGTTTCGGCGAGCATGGGCGGCAATAACGAGCTCAGGTACAATACCAAATGGGTGCCGGTCGTCGCCGCAGCGGAAGCCTTTTTTGCAGAGCCCGAGTCGGCCGCCATCTCTGCCTCGGTCACCTTCTTTCCCGATGCCGACCAGAGCACGCGCTGCACGGACGCGGCCTACCTCGTGCCGGACGTGCCTCAAACCTTGCTGCCTACGACGGCGTTCGCGACCGCAATCGCCGGGCTAAACTATACGCTCGGTAGCAACACCTGGCGCTCATCCACCCCCACCCTGGCGGCGTTCAATGGGACGCTGGCTTCTTTGTCTAGCATCACCGGTGGCGCCCAAAACTCTACGCGCGCGATCGTGATGGTGACCGACGGTGTGCCTGCCGGGTGCACCAACAACGACGTGCAGCTCGTCGCGGACGCAGTGCGCAACTCTGGGATCAAGACCTTCGTCGTCGGGGTCGCCGATCCACCGCAAGAGCCCGGCGACAACCTGCTGAACCTGAACGCGATCGCGCTAGCCGGGGGCACCGAGCAAGCGTTCATCGTGGCCACAGGTGATCCCGCGCGGACCGAGGCGGACTTCAAGGCCGTCATCGACAACATCCGTGGCATCGCGGTTTCGTGCAACATCGAGATCCCGTTGCCTCCCACCGGGACAGCGTTCATCCCCGAGCAAGTCAACGTCACCTATGGCAGCGAGCGGGCGTCGGACAGGCCGCTGACCTATGACGCCGACTGCGCCAGCGCCGGCTCGTGGCGCTACGACGACCCGCTGAGCCCTGCGACCATCGTACTTTGCGACGACACCTGCGCGCAGGCAAAAAGTGACCTCTCGGCGCGCCTGACGGTCGAGTTTGGATGCGAACGCCGCGGCGCACCGCGCTGACGGCGCGTCGCGACCGCTGCTGGTTGAGAGCGGCCTCTATAAATTTGTCAGTGCGCCGAGACGCTGTCGACGCGTCCGAAGACCCGTTCGAGCTCTCGCAAGTGCTCGGGCGGCAGTGGGCCGTCGAGCAGTGACTTCACGTTCTGGTCCAGGTGCTCGACGCTGCCGGTCCCGGTCAGCACGAGGTCCGCGCCTGGCTCGTGCGCGCAGAACCTATAGGCGGCGTCACGCACGTCCCCTAAAAATGCGAGCGGCGCTTCCAGATTGAGCTCTGAGGGGGCGACGTCACCCTTGGCCAGCAGGCTCTCCACCACCTCGCGCAGGCGGGTCGGGTTCGTCAGCGCGCGGCGCACCGCAAACATGATCAAGGTCCCGATGCCTCGCTCGCGAGTCTTCACGAGCACGCTCCGCCGCGCGGATGGGTTCAGCAGATTGAAGCCCACCATCATCACGTCGAAGACATCCACCTCCAGCACCTGGCGCAGCATGCGGTGATCCGTGTCTCCCATGAAGGCCTCGCTCACCGCCAGGTGAGCGATTTTCCCTTGCGCTCGCGCTGCCTGCAAGACGGGAACGATCTCCGAAAGTGCATAGTCGAGGTGCGCGCTCTCTAGGCCGTGCAGGTGGAAGACGTCGATGCGCTCACGCCGGAGCCGGCGCAGGCTCTGGTCGAGCCCCTCCCGCATCTCGTCCGGCGTGCACAGGAGCTTCTTATTCCAATCCCAGACGCTCTTTTTCGTCGAGACGAAGGCGTCGCCGCTCGCGCGCGCCTCCTCTAACGCTTCCCCCAGAACGCCTTCGGTCCCGTACGACTCGGCAGTGTCGAAGAAGTTGATACCGAGCTCCAGAGCGCGAAAGATGACCGCCTTGGAAGCTTCGGTCGTGTGCCCGTAGGACTGGCCCAGCCGGCTCGGCCCCCCACAGCCGAGCCCAACGCTGCTCACCCGGAGGCCTGTACGACCCAACGTGGTGTAACGCATCTGCCTACCGCTCCGTTCAGCTCGCTGCAAACTTCTTGAAGGCCGCGGCGTAGTCCGGGTGCCAACGCGACAGCGGGGGACGCCCCTCCGTCAGGTCACCCGCCGCCCAGGCGATGCGCTTGCGATCGACCTCAGGCGTGACCTCGTTGTCGGGGCACAGAATGTAGAACTCCCCGCGTTCGACGGCCGCCAGCATAAAGTCGACGACTTGCTCGGCGGTCCACGCTCCCGCCGGGCGAGGATCCGGCGCGGCGAGCTCCGCGCCGGAGTGGCCCGCGAGGCGTGCGCGATCACGCGCGGCTTTGCGATTGATGGCGGTCTCGGTCCAGCCGGGCACGAGCAGATGAGCGCTGAGCCGCGCGCCGGGCGTATTGCGCAGCTGATGCTGCACCGCTTCCGTCACGACCTTCACGCCCGCCTTGCTGACGTTGTAGGGCGTATTGCCCGGTGGACACGTGATGCCTTGTTTCGACCCCGTGTTGATCACGAGCCCATCTCGACCGTGCTCCAGCATGCGCGGCAGGAAGGCATGCACGCCGTTGATGACGCCCCACAAGTTGACGTCGAGCACGCGCTTCCACTCCTCGTAACGTTCCCAGGGCCCTCCGCCCAGGCCGGTGCCGGCGTTGTTCATCAACACGGAGACGGGCCCCAGCCGCTCCCAGGTGAGATCCCGAAGCCGCTCGAGATCTGCGAGCCGGCTCACGTCGACCTCCAGCGTGAGCACCTCGTCTCGCTTCCCCTCCCCCACCAGCGTACGCGCCGCGTGCTCGAGCTCGGCCGCGTCGATGTCGGCCAGAGCCACCTTCATTCCGAAAGAGCGAAAGCGCCGGGCAGTAGCGAGCCCGATGCCGTTGGCCGCGCCGGTGATGACGGCGACGCGACCGGAGGCGAGTGCTGGATGATGAGCCATGGCGCGGTTGTACTACTACTTCGTGCAGGCCAGGAACTGAACGTCTCCGAACCGCGCGTGCCGATCGCCGAAGACCTTGAAAAACTCCCGGGGCGCACGTTTCGTGCGTAGGCAGCGCGTGCGGGCGCTCATGTAACACACCGAAAAGGCGAGCCGCCGGTGGCCTGGGCGGCTCCTGCCCGAGCGGTGCCACACAGAGTTGTGAATGAGCAACGCCTCCCCCGCCACGACGGGCACCTCGACGGCCCGGCGATCCGCCTCCCGGTCGAGGACCAGACGTTTGGGGACGACGCCCCCGAGCGGTGACGCCAAGCCTGCCTCGTGGCTGCCCGGCAAGAACTGAAGGCAGCCGCCATCGCTCGGCGCATCGTCGAGCGCCGTCCAGATCTGAAGGGTTGGCGGCTCACTCAACCCCCACAGGCTGCCTCCGTCCTGATGCCAAGGGATGTCGCTGCCGCCCGGGATGCCCTTGTTGAAGAGTATGGCTCGATAAATCACTACCTCGCCCGCAATCCTGGCGGCCGCGACCCGCTCGAAGAGGGGATTCGAAAGCCACTCGCAGAAGCGCGCATCCTTCTCCAACTTCTCGAGCTTGCGATAGGCGAGCGATGGACCCTGCCAGCCCTGGCCGATGGGGGCGTCTTCGTACTTGCCGGTGGCTGCATCCATTTGAAAAAAGAGGCCCGGGTAGCTGACCTTGCCCAGCATCAGCTCCTCCGCGCGTTCGCGGAGTGCGAGCAAACCGTCCTCATCCAGCACCCGCCCGAGGCGCGCATACCCTCTGCAGTCGAGCTCGGCGAGCGCCAGGCTGAGGTCCATCTGGGCAACTTCGGGCAGCAACATACGCCGCGCAGTGTACCGCGAGTCAGCGCGCGAAGTGAATGGTCGTGTCGGCCGTGCGACGACCCGATGCTACACCTGGCTAGGGCTTGGCTTGCGCCGAGGGACCCTTGCCCGTAACGTTATTGCAAGGCATGGCGAAGAACGGGGCGAACGCACCAGAGCACCATTGCGGAGCAGGCGGCGGCCTCATCTTGCGACTCGGCGAAGTCGAGCGAGCACAGCGCTGCCCGGCGACGAACGCCGATGTTTGGCAAGCCGAGGGCAGCCCCAGCGCCCTGTACACGGAGGAGACGCCGATCTGCGCCGTATGCTGGATGGCATACATCGCTCCTATCGATAAATGGTCTCGCTCGCTCGGCGACCCAGGCCACTTCCGCGTGCCGCTCGCGCCGGCAATTCGGGAATTTCCGGTGCCGCGGCAGCGCCTTTCGACGTCCACCGTCGTGTACAACCAGCTGTATGGCGCCCGTCAGTATACGGAGAGCGTCGGTTATTGGTGCGAGCGCGACGACGCCGGCGTCAAAGACTTGCAGAGGTACGCTTCGGCACACGGTCTGTCGCTGGATCTGGAGCCAGGCCCTCCCGGCAAGCAGAACCAGGTGCTGGTCACCGCGACGCACACGCGCCGGGCGTGAGCCTCGAGAAACTCTGGTCCCGTGACGCAGCCGGTAGCCACCCAGCTCGTCAGTCACCCTGCGTGAAACAGCGGTGCTTGCACTCGACGTAGCACTTGTTACTGCCGTCGCAGTCCCGCTTACACTGCTCGGCGCATTTGCGCTGGCGCAGCGTGTTGGGGTTGATGAAGCGGAGGTTCACGTCGCGGGTCTCCCCCTCGCCAAGCGTGACTGACACCTCTTTCCGCTGCTCACCGCTCACGCCCAGCAAGCGGTGTTCGCCAGGGTTGACCTCGAGGGACTTGCCATGCGGGAAGATGCCCTTGTTCTTCTTGACCAGCAAGAACGCTTCGGACACCACCCGGCCGTCGATCGAGACTTCGACGTCGCTCGCGTCGATGCCCTCCAATCGAATGCGCAGGCGCGGCATCCGATGCCTCAACGCCTCTCGCTCGCGCGCCGCCTGCTCACGAGCTTCTACTTCGGCGCTAGCTTGGGCCGAACCCCGCGGGGCCTTGAGAACCTTTTCGTACTGCTGATCGGCCTCGACCCACTCGCCGAGCTTGACTCGTGCCCGCGCGGCCCACACACCCAAGCTGTGCAGCGGAGCGATGCGAAGCGCTTCGTCGAAGGCTTTTTTGGCCTGGCTGTAATCTCCTGCGTTGTAGGCAGCAATGCCCTCTTCTCGCAGTTTTGCGATGCCGCCGTCCGCAAAAGCGACGCCAAAGCTAAACAGGCCCAGCACCAGTACCGCCCACCCCGCCCTCATCGCAGAAATCGCCTTCGAAACGCGCATGCCAGCAGTGTACCAGATGCCTGCGGCGGACGCCCACGGGCAAGCGCATGCCAAAGCGCGCCTTTCCCGGCGGCCGGCTAGAGCTCCACAGCGTCGACCCGGGCGCGACCTGTTCGCCGTCGAGGCTCGAGCGACGCGGACCGGTGCGGCCTCATCAGGCGGCGGGGATGGCGTCGAGGGGGCCCTTTTCACAGAGCTCGGCGTGCAGCGCGCGCTGCGCTTTGACGAAGTCGTCGCGCCGCACGGTAAACTGCATGTTGGTCTGCCGCGCCGTCTGTGAGACGCCGATGATGTTGATGCTGGCCCGCGCCATCGCCCCCGTGGCTTGAGACAGGATGCCCGGTTTGGCGATATTGGAGCCGATCGCGCAGACGATCGCCACCGGGATCACCGTCACCACATCGAACATGCCCGTCAGCTTCTCGATCATGCCGGGATGCAAGTCTCGGTCCCAGAGCACGAGGTCGATGGTGTTGGCGTTGGTGGCCTTGCTGATGTACGAGATCTGATAGTCCACGAGCACCTGCATGATGCGGTAGTCGGACCCCACCTCGGCCACCATGCGCGTATCATACAGCTCGAGGATGCTCACCTTGTCGGTGCCCGTGACGACCTCGATTTTCGACTCCGGACACGTGTAATCCCTCGTGATCAACGTGCCGTCGTGATCGGGATCAAACGCATTTTTTACCCGCAGCGGGATGCCTGCCAGCTCCAGAGGCTTGGCTGCTTTGGGGTGGATCGCCTCCATGCCGACGTCCGCCAGTTGATCGGCGACGTCGAAGTTCGTGTTGCAGACGGGCACCACCTTACCGGGGCCGATAATTTTTGGATCTGCCGAGCTCAAGTGGAACTCTTTATGGATCACGGCCTCGCCGGCCTTTACCGCTACGGCCACCTTGGAGAACGTCACCTCGGAGTAGCCGCGATCGAACTCGCGCATGATGCCCTCCGTGCCCTTGCAATACCCCGTCACGAAGGTGATCTCGCGGCGCTTGTCCACGTCCGATAACGCCAGCGCGATACGTTCGTCAATGGTGCGCGCCTTGGGATCCCCCCAACCGCTCAAATCGATGAAGTTTGCCGCGTAACCCCTGGCCTGTAAGATCTTCGCGGAGTTGAACGCGCTGTGGCTCTCGCCGATGCTGGCCAGCAGCTCGCGGGCGGCGCTCAGGAGCTCCGTTCGGCTCACGTAGCCCGAGGCGAGCAAATTTGCGGTGCTGTTGAGGTACCCCAGCACCCCGGCCACCCGGGCCTCGATGAACTGATTCGCCGCTTCGACATCGAGGCCCAGCGATTTCAGCCCGAGATTGAGCTCCAAGAACCGGACCTTGACCGATTCGAGCACATCCGCGTAGGCGCCCTGGTCGGCGAAGGCGCTATACACACCGGGCTGGCGACTCTTCTTGTGCTCGAGCAGCAGGTCGGTCACCCCCGCATAGGCAGAGACGACATAGATGCGCCCGTACACGTGGTTCGCGTTGCGCAGGATCACGTTCTCGAGGACCTCGGAGAAACGGCTCATCGACGTTCCCCCGATCTTTTCGACGGTCAGTTGGGGCATGGGGCCGTGGCTTAGCGCCCCGGCGTCGCTTGCTCAAGCCCCTCGCGCTCATCGCGTCAGCATCGTCTAATCCGGGACCTGGTTTGTCGCCCCCGGCCCGGGTACCAGGGCACGGTGTTCCACTCTCGAGCAGCTGGAAGGGCCTGGGAGCTAGACTCTCACGATGACCTTGGGCTCCCCCAAGACGACCCGAGCGCGCCGGGCGGGCGCGTGCACCGCCGTGATGGGGGCTCCGAGCTCCGACGCCTCGGACGTGATCGCTGCGGCGCTCTCCGCCAGCGACTCGAAGTCGCGGCTCACCTCCGTCATGCAAGCGTAGTTGGTGTCAGGGAGTACGTACATGCAGCGCTGGACGATCATCGCAAACCCCCGCACGAGCGCCCGTTGCCCTGTCCAGCCCGCTCCCGCGAAGTCCGAGTCCAGGCTGGCAGCGATGTCACTCTGACGCCAGGCTGGCGGCGAGCCGCTCGCCAAATGGTAAAGGCTGGCGCCGAAGGCATGGATGTCGATGCGCACCCCCGCAGGGGAGTGATTGAGTGCGCTTCGCTGATCGTAGCGAGTGGCGCTCATGAAGACCCCGCTCGTAGGACCTTCAAAGTCCGACCCCGGCAACTCCGATACGCCAAAGCCCATGACGCGCAACCACTCGGGGCGGCTCGTGAGCGACTCGACCCAGAAGTTGTCGAGGGCGATGGCGCCGTGGTTGAGCCCCGCCGCGTGCGCCAGCTGCAGCGTGCTGGCGATCTGACGTGCCAGAGGCACCACGCGCGCCAGGCTAAGCGGACCCGTCTGCTGCAACACGGCTGCGAGCGTCCGCCCCTTCGAGTACTCCGAGACGACGAACGGCCAGCGCCCCGCGACCAGCCCCACATCGAGGATCCTCGCGACGTGTGGCGTCGGTAAGGCCGCCGCCCGCTCGGCGCGCGCGAGAGCGCGGCGGCACGCTTCCCGCGTCAGGCCAGCTCGAGCGGGCAGCACGCGCAACAACACGGCAGAGCCCGTGGCTCGTTGGCAAGCGCGATAGACCGAGCACTGGGAGGTCCGCTCGCACAGCTCCTGGACCTCATAACGGCTAGCGATCAGGCGACCGAGGATCGCGTCATCAACGGGTAAGTCTATCAAGGCGGGGTTCCCCACCCCCCCGTCAACGGCGCGGCGCGTCCGAGGTTTAGAGCTCCGTGCGCGCTTTGTCGTTGAGCCTGTTAGTACTGAGTTGCGGCAATGAAACCGAAACAGAACGCCGTCCGTTGACCGCCGTTTCGCCCCTTCGTTGCCACCGCTGTAGCCGCGCTGCCACAGCTCCCCCCTAGGGCCCTGGGCCGCACCGGGTGCGGCGTGTTCGCGCATCCATTTTCGTAAGCCGACGGGTTTAGATAGACTACCGCCGGATGACCGCCGATCCCCGAGCCCGGACTGCCCTCGTGTACGATTTCGACGGCACGCTCGCTCCGGGCAACATTCAAGAGCACAGCCTCATCCCCGTGCACCTGGGCGTGCCGGTCGAGCAATTTTGGGAGCAGGTCGCGCGCGAGAAGCGTGAGCATGACGCTGACGAGATCCTGGTTTATCTCCGGCTCTTGCTCGAACACGCCCGGCGTTCGGGCGTGCGCATCACGCGCGAGATCCTGAAACGACACGGCAGGGAGACGCCCGTCTTCGACGGGGTCGAGGGCTGGTTCGATCGCATCAACGCTCACGCCTCCGAGCGAGGGCTCGCTCTCGAGCACTACGTCGTTTCCTCCGGTAACCGTGAGATGATCGAGGGCAGCTCAATCTATCGGCATTTTACCCGGGTGTTCGCCTCGAGCTACATGTACGACGCGAACGGGGATGCCGCCTGGCCCGCCGTCGTCGTCAACTACACGACCAAGACGCAGCACCTGTTTAGGATCAACAAGGGCGTCCAGAGCAACTGGGACAACACCAGCGTCAACCGTTGGGTGCCCATGGCAGAGCGGCCGGTGCCATTCACCCGCATGATCTACCTGGGTGACGGCGACACGGACATCCCCTCGATGAAGATGGTCCGCCACCAGGGCGGGCATTCGATCGCCGTCTTCGACCCGGAGGCGTGGCAGAGCCTGAAAGCGCAACCCAAGGTGTATGACCTGATCGCGGAGGACCGCGCCCATTTTGTCGCGCCCGCCGACTACACCGAAGGCAGTCAGCTCGACATCACGGTCAAGGGTGTCTTGGGGCGGATCGCGCGCGACGCGGGCTTTCGGGCTTGAGCCGTCTCGGTCGCGCGGGGCTGGCGCTCGGGCTCGCTTGGTGTTCGGGGTGCGCGTCGATCGAAGCGGGACGTTACGGGCTCCGCTCGCTCGAGGTGTCGGGCAATCACGCGCTGACCGAGGCCGCCATCACCCAGTGTTTGATCTCGCGGGAGCGTGAGAGCTTTGGCATTACGATCGGCCTCAGCGAGCCCGTGTGCGGAGTGCCCCCCTTCGACTCCGCGCCGGTACGCCTCGACCTGTGGCGCTGGCCCTGGACGGAATGGCCCACGTGGAACCGCGCCGTATTCGATCGAGATCTGGAGCGCGTGCTGCGATTTTATCGGGCACGCGGCTACTACGCGGCCAAGGTCGTCGAGGTCCGCTACCAGCCCGAGCAGGTCGCCGGCAAGAGCGCCGCCGGGCGTTGCGAGGGTCCAGACTGCCGGATCGACGTGGTCATCGCCGTGGACGAGGGCGCGCCGGCGAGCATCGAGGCGCTCTCCGTCACCGGTCTGTCGCAGCTGCCGGAAGGCATCCAGGCAGCGGCGCGCGCGGCGGTGGCATTGCACGAGGGCGGCTTGCCCGACGAAGCCCTCCACGACCAGAGCAAAGCCAACATCGCTCGCACGTTGCGCGCGGCGGGCTGGGCCGGCGCCCGCGTCCAGGGTCGGGTCGAGCTCGATCCGGCGAGGCAGCGCGCGAAGGTAATCTACGCGGTAGAGCCGGGACCCCGGTATCGGTTTGGTCGCCTGAGCATACGCGGACAGGGCAGATTGCCCGCTGACGTGATCGAGAACGCCGCCGGGCTCGAGCGAGACGCGACCTTCGACCCGGAGGTACTGCGCGAGATCCAAATCGAGGTCTTCGCGCTCGGTGCGTTCTCAGCGGTGGAGGTCGAGGAGCAACTCGACCCGCTTCAGAGGCGCGCGGACGTGCAGGTCACCGTGACCCCTCTACCGCTCGATGCGCTTCGCGTCGGAGCGGGCGTGCTCAGCGGCGCCACGCGCCGCACGGAGACCGGTGAGCTGCAGAGCATCCCGCAGTGGGACGTGCATGTCTTTGCTCGCTATCAGCGCCGCCAGCTGTTCGGGTCACTCGGACAGTTGACGCTGGAAGATCGGCCGCGCCTGATTTTCGGCGAAGCTTTCCCCGGCGTCGACTCACCCCGACCCGGTAACATCGTGAGCGTCGGGCTGACTCAGCCGGGCTCGTTCGAAGCCCGCACCAGCGCCTTTGCCCGCAGCGTCTGGGACTATGGCCCCGATCCCTACCAGGGCTTTTTTCGTTCGGACCTCTTCTTGCGAGTCGGCCTGACGCGAGGCTTCTGGAAGCGCCGCATCATCGCGACCCTGGCGGTTCAGCAGGACGTCTTTAGCGTGCTGGACGAGCCCGCCTCGCTACCTGAGCCCCCCGCGACCGCGCCGCCCAACCCCCCCGCGGAACCCCTGACCCTGGTCACCGCGACCGCCCTGCCCTCCAGCTATCGCTATAGCTTCCTCGAACAAGACCTGCGGCTCGACCTGCGCGACTCGCGGTCGCGGCCGCGTTTCGGCGCCTACTTCGCCGTCAACACGACACAAGCCCCGCGCTGGGCGGGCTCAGACTGGACGACGTTTCGGGTCGCGCCGGAGGTGCGGACTTATCTACCGTTGCCCCTCGACATCGTCTTCGCGCAGCGCCTGGCGCTGGCGAGCTTGTTCGTGCGAGACCCGAGCCCAGACCTGGACCCGACCTCCCAGGAGCTCGGCCCGACCAACTACCGGCTGCGCGGGGGCGGCGCGAGCAGCAATCGCGGGTTCCTAGCGGGCAGGTTGGGCGCGGGCCTCACGGGGGGGACGCGGCGCTGGGAAGCTTCACTCGAGCTGCGTATCCCGATCGGGCAGCAGCTGGTCGTGGCCGGCTTCGCCGACGCCGGAGACGTCAACCGCAGCGGCGCGTACCGTTTCGGTCACCTCAACACGACGCTCGGATACGGGTTACGCTACCACACGGTGATCGGCGCAATTCGCCTGGACGTGGGGCATCGAGTCCGCAACTGGCAGCGCAGCGACGGCTCGGATGGCATCGAGGAGGACGCCAGCACCCTGCCCTTCTCGAGCATCCCAGGCGCCGTGCACCTGACCATCGGAGATCCGTTTTGACGCCGCCGCGGGTGCGCAAAACCCGGCGCTGGCTGCCCTGGGTGGGCGGGGGGCTCCTAGCGCTACCGCTGCTGCTCGCCCTCGTGCTGGTGGCGGCGCTGGGGACGCCCTTCGGTCGTACGCGTGTGCTGGCGCTGGTCCTCGAGCAGGTCAACGCGGCGATTCCAGGCACGCTCGAGGTCGCAACGCTCGAGCGAGTGAGCCCGTACGGCGTCACGCTCTCTCAGATCCGGCTCAGCGATCCCGCCGGCGCTCGCGTGCTCGAGCTCACTACGCTACGCCTCGTGCTGGTGCCAACCGAGCTACTGCGCGGCAAGCTCGTGGCCAGCTCGCTCGACATCGGCGATGGTCAGCTGGACCTGCGCGAGCTCGGCGTGGCAGGCCGGGGTTTGCTCGGCGCCTTGATCGATCCAAACGCCGTGGTGCCCCCGCCGAGCGACGCGCCTCCGCCGTACGTGCGCGTCGAGGCGCTGCACCTCACCGGCCTTTCGATCACGGCTCCGGACGTGGCCCCGTGGGGCAGCTTGCGCATGACGCAGCTCGAGGTGAGCGCTCGCTTCGAGCTGGATGGCGATCCGAAGCTTTCCCTGAGCGCATTGTCGTGTCGAATCTCGAGCGGTGACCAGCAGCTCGTGCGCCTCGGGCCTGTGACGGGTCGTTGGGGCGAGCCAGGGGCCGCCTCCGAGCTCACGCTCCAGGCCGACCTCGGGGGCGCCCGCCTGTTTGTGGAAGCGCGGGGCACATTGCCGCCCGCACCGGGCTTCGAGCAGCGTCCGCTCGCGCTCACGCTACGGCTCGACGAGCTGCGAGCCAAGGACCTGGCGCTCTTGCTCGCCGATCCGAGCCTGGCGGAGCGATTTGTCGGACCCGCTGGGCTCGAGCTCTCGGCTTCTGGCAGCGTTGATGACCTGTCCGCCCAGGCTTCGCTCCGCACGCTCGCGGGGACGGCGGAGCTACGGGTGCATGCGCTCGAACGTCGCCGGATCGAGCTCGAGCTCCACGGGGACGGCCTGGTGCTCGGGGAGGTGGAACCGAGCTTGCCTCGCGCGCCGCTCTCGTTCCGCCTCCAAACCTCGCTGGACCTCGCTGCGCAAAATCACGTCCCGGCCGAGGTGCGGCTGCGCTCCGCGAAGCTCGGGAGCTTCGAGCTCCCCGAGCTGGACGCTTTCGCGATCTGGAACGGACGCGGTCTCCAGCAATTGCGCGCCGAAGCGCGGCAGGGCCAGAGCACGCTCCGCACGCAGGGCGAGATCGAGCTCGGCGGCGCATTCGACCTGGCGACGCAGCTGGACCTGCGAGAGGCCGAGCTCAGGTCTCTGGCTCGGGCCTCGGGCTCGCCGGAGCGCCCGGGCGGCAGCGTGAAGGCCGACCTGCGCGTGGGCCGGACCGACAGCGCCGTGTTGCACGTGGTGGGACAACTCGGGCTGCGAAAGCTCTCCGTGGCTGGGATCGGGCTGCGGCGCGCGGATGTGGACGTGAACCTCGGTGGCCCGGTCACCGAGCTCAGCGGCGAGGTCAGCGCTCGGGTCGACGAGCTCGCGCTGGGGGCGAACACGCTCTCGCGCGGGGAGCTCCTGCTGCGCGGGGGCCCACGCGACTATCGCGTGCGGGCCAAGGCCGAGCTCGATCGACTGCGCACCGCGCTCGATTTGCGCGTGAGCCGCGGGGCCCACGATGTCTCGGTCAGCGGCCGCGCAGAGGGCTCGCTCGACGCGACCCCCTTCGCTCTCAGCATCGCTCCGACCCGGGTCGGCTTCGCCGGCTCGGTCGAGACAAAAGGGCTAACCTTGATCGCTGGCGGGCAGAGCGTCAGCGTTTCTGGCGCCTTCGGCACAGCGGGCGCCGAGCTCGTCGCCCGCGCGCCCAACCTGGACTTCGAGCAACTCTCTGCCCTGCTCGGGCTCACCCCCGCGCTCCGTGGGCGCGGCCAGCTCTCGGCGCGCGTGCGAGGCACTCCCGAGTCGCCGAGCGTCTGGCTCGCATTTAATGCTGTCGGGCTGCGCCGGGGCGAGCGGTCGCCCGTCGATGCGGCCGTCGAGGCGCGGCTCGATGCTGCCACGGGAAAGGCAGAGCTCTCGGCAAACGTGCACGCCGCTGGCACGCCCCTGCCCGGGTGGCTCGACGCCAAGCTCGAGCTCAGCTCCGAGTTTCAGGGCGGGCCCGGCTGGGCGCAGCGGCTGGCATTGGCCCGGCATCAGCTCCGGGTGGACATCGACCGGCTCACGCTGGCGGAGCTCGCGCCGTGGCTCGGACAACCCCTGCCGGTCTCGGGCGAGGTGGCGCTTCACGCCACGCTACAGGGCCCGCTCAGCGATCCGGTGCTGCACGGGCGTGTCAACGCCAAGCTGCTCCTCGCTCTCTTGGGTCAACCTCTCGCGATCACCCACGAGCTCGACTACGAGGCGGGCACGTTCCAGGTCCGGCTCGGCGTCGACGACGCTCTCGGCCGCTGGCTGAGCATGGACGCGCAGCTCGCGCTCGAAGCGGCCGCCGCGCGAGACCTGCTGGCCTTGGCCGAGCAGGCGCGGCAGCTCCCGGACAGCACCCACTGGCAACTGCACCTCGACGTCGCGAAACGCTCCCTGGATGCGCTGCAGAGGGGCGCGCCCGCCAACCTCGACGTCGCCGGCTCCCTCGATCTGAGCCACGATCCGGGAGCGGAACCCGTCGCTCGAGCTCGCGTGCACCTGACGCAAAACGCGGCCAGCGTTGCGCTCGAGGCTTGCCCGGACACGGGCGTCGAGCTCGCGCTCGACGCGCGCTTGGGACTCGGGGAGCTCTCGGCGAGCGTGGTCGGTACACACGCGGGAAGCGAGCTCCTGCGCTCCACGAGCTCGGCCAGCCTGCGGCTCGTACCAGCGCTGCGCGGCGGGCCCGTCTCTCTTGGCCCGATCTCGAGCCATTTCTACTCGCGTGACCTCGATCTGTCGCGCTTGCCGTTCTCGTGTCAAAAGCTGCGAGGCAAGTTAAATGCCCAGGTCGACTTGCTCGACCCGCTGGGCGCGGAGCCGCGGCTAGCGGCCTCGATCCACGCCACCCATCTCAGCCTGGGAGCGGATCCGAGCCTCGACCTCACGCTCACGTCGAGAGCGGATCGCGACGACCTCGACGTGCAGATCGGGATCGTCGCACCCGGAGGGCGCTCCAGCCTGGCCGCGAACCTGCCCATCGACTGGTCCAGGGGTGGGCTCACGCTGATCCCCGACGCTCGCATCTCCGTACGCGCCCGGCTCGACGATTTGCCCCTCGCACCCCTCTTGGACCCGGCGGGCGCCGTCTCTCATGCCGCTGGCCGCTTGAGCGGGGACGTGCGCGTGGAGGGTACCCTGGCAAGCCCCCAGCCCAGCGGCTATCTCGAGCTCGAGGACGCGGAGTTGACAGCGACCGCGCTCGCGCAGCCTTTGCACGGGGTGCGCGGGCGTTTCGAGCTCCAGGGGCGGCGGCTCCGGATCGAGCGTTTCGAAGCCCGCGATCGCGACGGTGTGCTACGCCTCGACGGTCGCGTTGACCTGCGCGGGCCGATGGATCTCGACACACAGCTGAACGTGTTCGTGAAGAATTTCCCGCTTCGCCAGCAGGGCCAGGTGGTAGCGACGACCACCGCTCATGCCAAGATTGACGCCAAGCTGAGCAGCGCCCGGACCGAGGTCTCCATTGTGTTGGTCGACGCCGATACGTGGCTGGAAAAGGCCCAGGCTCGCGCCGGCATCAAGCTCGAGGCTCACCCCGACTTCGTAATCGCCGGGGCGCCATCCGACGCGCGCGGCGAGGCTGAGACTGAGAGCGCGGCGAGTGAGCAAGATGTGTCGGCTCCGCCGAGCGCGCGGAGCAGCTCCATTTCCCTCGACGCCAGTGACCACTTTTGGGTCAAGCGCGACGACTTCGCCATCCAACTGTCAACGCGCCTGGTCGCCGAAATCGAAAGCGACCGGACGAGCGTCAAAGGACGCGTAGAGATCCATCGCGGATATCTGGACTTGATGGGCCGGGTCTTCGAGATCAACCGCGGCAGCCACCTGGAGTTCACGGGCTCGAGCACCCCCGACCCAGTCGTCGCCATCGCGGCCAGTCATGAGCGGCGCAGCTCCGGCAAGACCGTCAAGGTCGAGATCAGCGGGCGAGGCTCACGACCAGTGCTCACCTTCTTCATCGACGACGCCGAGGTCTCCGCGGGGGAGGCGCTCGAGGAGCTGATCGGGAGACAGACGTCAGGAGGCGAGGAGTCCGCGAAGAGCGACGCCACGTCCTTCGTCAGCGGCCTGACGGCGGGCTTGCTCGCGACCTCGGCACGCCGTGAGCTGGGGGCCGCCGCACCGATCATCATGATCGAGCCTGGCGATCAGACGGGCGCCGGTCGCATCCGTGCGGGCTTTGAGCTGGACGCGTTGGTGCCGAGCGCCCTGCGCAATCTGATCACCGGCGTGTACGTGGAGGGCATTGTGGCGAGGGAGAGCTCCACGGGACAACAAAACTCCGGGCAAGAGAACTCCACGCAGGCTGGCGTGATGCTCGAGCTCTACTTCCCCTACCAGCTGTTTTCGACCGGACAATGGGGGCCCGGGACCACCTGGTCGATCGATTGGGGCTGGCAGCTTTGAGCTCGAGCTGCGGGGCGCGCCGCCTGTTTAGAGGGCAGGCGGCGGCTCGGTGGTGCGGTTGCCAAGTGTTCGAGGCAACTCCGTGGCGGCCAGCATCGGCCCCGCTCCTCTGCCGGACGAACGGAGCAGGCGCGCGTACAAGACCCGCCAAGGCACGGGGAAATGCTCGACGTGGGGCGCGAAGATGAGGAAGGCCAGCGGCAGTGCCCGAAGCAACGACGAGAGCAAGAAGATCTGGCCGTAGCTCATGGCATGCTGGCCGAGCAGCAGCCCTCCCGTGAGCGCCCCCGCGACCTGCGCCAGACCCGTCACTCCGTTGGAGATCGAGAAGAACTCTGCAGTCAGGTCGCCCGGAGCTCCATCTAACAAAAGCTGGTAACTCGCGTACTCCACCGCCGCCCAGACCGCGCCGCCCAACAGGTGCGCGAAGACCAGAGCGCCGAAGTCCGAGGACAGCGCCCACACCAGTGGTGTCAGTGCCACGCCCGCGCCCGCCCAGCGCAGCAGCGCCCAGAGCCCGAGCTTCTCTGCGATGTGGTGGCAACACGGGAACGTCAGCGCCTTCGCCAGAATCGACAGCGCTGATAGCGCCGCGTAGCTCCTGTAGTCGAGCGACAGCTCTCGCAGCATGTACGGCGTGAAGAAAGGCGCCGCCAGATGCGTACCGAACGCGAGGGCGCCGAGATACGCCGTCACGCCGAAGCGACCCTGAACGAGGGCGCTGCGCAGGCGCGGCATGATCATGGCCTCCCAGACGCGCACTCGGCGAGAGGCTTCGACGTCCACCTGAAACGCGAGCGCTACGACGCTAGACAGCCGCGCCATGAAGCCGACGGCGAACAACGCGACGAAACAGTTGAGCACCTCCACGCCGGCGTGGTGCAGCGCATACCCGGCAGCGCCAAACGCGATCAGCAAGGCCAGGTGGTTTAGCGCGGAGCGCCGCGCGAAGTAGCGTGGGCGGTGCGTGTGTAAGGTCAGGTTCGCCATCCAGGCGTTCCAGGCCGGCGCCATGGCTCCACCCGACACCCAGAAGCCCACCTGCGCGGCGAGCAGCGCGGGGAAGCTGGAGCTCTGGAGCACGGCGATGGCGATCAGCGCTCCCAGGCTCGCTGTCTGACCGAGCGCTCCCGCGAGAGCTAAACGCTTGCGGCTGCCGAGCCACGCACACAGCAGCGGAGAAGAGAGCTGAACGCAGGCTCCCGAGAGCAGTGGCAGCGTCGAGAGCAGCGCCAGACGCCGGGGCCCATGTCCCAGCTCCACGGCAAAGGCGCCGAAGTAGCTCTCGGCGACCCCGACCATCACGGCATGCAAGGCGCCCTCCAACATGGAGACCTTCAGCGCGACGTGCGCACGCCGGGATACATCCCGGTGGGGAGCGAGGGCGTCCATGGTCTGGCGAGCGAACAGCGGTGCGGGAGTAGCGTTACAGGACGGCGAGCTCAGGTGGATCTTGAGTACTGCTCGCCCCCCCGCGCAATAGCGGTGTCACCCCCAAGTGTGCTCGCGGCCGACGCGTTAGCTGGAGGGCGCAGCAGGATCCCCTACCCAGCCAAAGAGCTCTGCGTCGTCGTCCATCTCCGGCGACATCTGCCGACCCAACGCTTCCTTCGATATCGGGACGACCAACACGGGGACAGGGCTGCGCCGCACCACCCGCTCGACACAGCTTCCGATCAGCGCGTCCGCCAGCCCGGTGCCGCCGTGGCTGGCCATCACGATCAGCTGATACTCGCCGTTGCTCGCGAGATCGACGATGATGCGCGAGGGATTGCCGGCCAAGAGCCGACCGCGAACCTGCGGCACCCCGAACTCGACCAGCTTTTGCAGCACGGTGGTGAGCCGCGGTTTGGCGTGATGCCTCAGGAAATCTCCCATCACCGTGGCTCGACTCTGGCTTGCCTCATCGAGCTCGAGCCAGTCCACGAACGGCTCCAGATCCTGCGCGCCCTTGAACACGTGTACGACGTCGATCCCAGCGTCGTAGCGCAAGGCCAGATCGGCCGCAAACTCCCCCGCCGTGGCCGCGCTGTCCGAGAAATCCGAGGGTAACAGGATGCGCCGAACGCGTTTCATACCAGGTCTCCAGGTTCTCGGCGTCGCGGAGTACTGTCACAATTGACGCGACCCCTCGCGCTGTCAACGAGATTTGAGACCTGACGGGCCTGGCGCGACCGGGACGCTCGTCACGCAGACCCGGGGGCCGTGGGCTTGGGGACGGCCGATTGCACCACGAGCGTGAGCTCGTTGCCTTCTATTTTGTAGTCGAAGTCCAAGCCGCCCTCGGCGCGGATACGCGCCAGGCCCAGGCCCGACACGCCCTCCAGCGGCGCGGTCTCCTTGATCATGCGATCGTAGAGCTTTACCGGATCCTTCGTCATTTTCAGCTCCAAGAGCCTCTTCTCGACCTCGACGAGCCGTTCGGGAGAGGTCTGATTGCGCGTCTTGACGCTGAGCATCTGCACACCACTGGTCTCCGAGAGCTCCACCTCCAGGCTCACTCGAGATGTGGTCGAATACTTCGTGATGTTTTCGGCGAGCTCATGCGTTGCCATGTGAAAGCGCGAGCTCAGGTCGATATCCCGGAGCCCGATCTGGCAGAAGTCGCTGACCATCTGGGATATCGCCGAGACGAGATACTCGCTCGGGAAAAATGAAAGGCAGATGAAGAGCGAGATGTTCTTGTCGCCCGTCGGTTGCTCGGTTGCGTCGCTCATCGTCTCGTCACTCCGTTATCGAATGCTACCCATGGAGACCACCAGACCCGCGCCCTCCGCTCTCGGGCAGCCCGGGGCGCACCCGCGCTCGGCGGCCTCTAGCGAACCACCGCGGCCGCGGCGTCTTTCGCTTCGGCGAGCTCGTCCAGGAACACGACGGCTGGGGCAAGCCGCTTCAGCGGCTCCAGGCTACGGCGCTGCCAGGGTTGGCGCGGGTTCATCTGTAGGCGGATCTGATACGGGCGCCCCGTCGTGTTCACCTTGTAGATCCAGGACACGAACGCCTTGAGGCACGACGAATTCATGAAATAGAGATCGCTGAGGTCGACCGCGATGGTCTCGTTCTTCCCGTCGATCAGGTTCTTGTGCAACAATTTCAGGAACCGGTCGAGTGGAGCAACGGCCTCGGCGTCGCCGTTGCCGCTGAACTTTACGGAGGGATTGGGGCCCTCCCCCATGGGGACGAGGGTAAAGCCATTCGCGCGGATCGAAGGCAAGCTCAACATGTCTCCATGATACTAGCGCGCGCTCGTCATCGCGCCAGCATCTCGGCGCGCGACCATCAAGGCGCGGCCCAAGTAGGACGTAGTAGCGCGTAGAACACCCGCCCACCCCACTTTATCAGATGACCGAGGCTCCTCGACGCATCCGCATCGCGCTGATTGTCAACTTTCTGGACAGCGCGTACCAGATGAGCTTGCGCACGGCCATCGGGCGCGTAGCGGCTCAGCGCGGCCTCGACCTTTGGGTAGCGATCGGCCGCGAGCTCGAACATGAAGATCTGAACGAGCGTGCGCTCAACGGCGTCTATCGCTGGTTGACGCAGTACTCGGTCGACGGAGCCATCGTCGTTGGTGCGGCCCTGGCCAACTTCGTCGGAACGGCGGGCATCAGCGCCCTGTGCCGTGACCTCGAGCCCGCCAAGACGAGCAGTATCGGCCTGGCCTTACCCGGCGTTCCCTCGATCGTGCTGGATAATCGCGCCGCGATGCGCGTCGCCGTCAATCACCTCATCTACCATCACGAGTGCCGACGCATCGCCTACATCGGTGGACCTGGCCACAACGAGGAAGCCGTTGAACGACTCCACGGCTACCGAGACGCGCTAGCGGGGGCGAACATCCCTCTTGACGGCAGCCTGACAGGGAATGGGCACTTTAGCATGCCCACGGGGCGTCAAGCGATGAACGAGATCCTCGGCCGCACCCGGGACATCGACGCGGTGGTCGCGGCCAACGATTACATGGCCATCGGCGCCATGGATGAGCTCGCCGACCGCGGGATCCGCATCCCCGAGGACATTCTGGTCATGGGCTTCGACGACGCGCCCGTAGCGCGTTTTGCGCGGCGCTCCCTGAGCACGGTCGCGCAACCGATCGAGGAGATGGCAGAGCACGCCGTCGACGCCATCCTGTCCAGCCTTGCAGGCAAAGCTCCCCCGCAAAAGACCTGCCTCGACGTCCACCTCGTGCTGCGCGAGTCCTGTGGCTGCGGTTACGTCGTGAGTAATTCGGCTCGGCCCACCGAAACGAGCAGGCGCGGCAGGGCCTCCGACTACCTGCGTGAGAACCGTGAGGTCCTGCTCGCCGAGGTGCTCGAAGCGGCGGGCTCTTCGGGCGCGTTCTGGGAGGCATTTCTCGCCGAGATGATCGACTCGCTCGCGGACGAGCTCGGCGGACACCGCGGCGTCTTCCTGCGTCGCGTCGAGCAGATTGCCGACCGCATGACGGAGCGCGAGACCTCGCTGGATGAAGTGGGACGCGCCTTGGTGCAACTCCGACGCAGCTGTCGCAACGCCGGTTATCATGGAACGGACCATGTGGCGTTCGAAGAAGCGTGCATGAAAGCGCTCGCAGTCCTATCCGCCTCCGCCACCCGGCGCGAGGGGCGCCGCGCGCTCAGCGTGATGGACCGCGCCTACGGCTTACGCCAGGTCAGCCAAGGCTTATCCTTGGCGCTCAACCACCCAGGTTTGGCACGGAACCTCGGCCAGGCCATCCCGAACATGGGCATAGACACGGGCTTCTTGTCCGTGCTCCTGCCCGGTCCAGAGGCGCATATGACCGCGCTCTTGGCGTTGCAGTCGGGCCAGCACATCCCGGTGGATCGCTCGCCTTACCCGGCGGCCCAGCTCTTCCCCGCCGGCTTCCCGACGAATGGGCCGCCGGTGTGCTTGTTGCTCTTGCCGCTGACTTTCGAGACCGAGGTGCTTGGGCTGGTCGCTTTCGCTGGGGAAGGCGACTCGTTTGTCTGTGAAGCGGTGCGCTCGCAGCTGAGCGCAGCGTTGAAGCTCGGGACCCTGCACGCTCGCGTCGTTGAAGAGACGGCGCTCCGCGAGCGGCTGGCCCACGAGCAGCTGCTTGGGGAACTGGCGGTCGCCCGACGCATCCAAACGGCGCTCATCCCCAAGCAGCTGGCCGTGCCGGGCCTCGAGATCAGCGCAGGCATGGTGCCGGCGGACCAGGTCGGCGGAGATTACTACGATGTGTTCAATACCGCCGACGGCTGCTGGGTCGGCGTGGGTGACGTCACGGGCCACGGTCTACTCGCGGGCATGATCATGCTGATGATGCAGAGCACGGTGAGCGCGCTGATCAACGCGCTGCCAGCGGCAACCCCGGCCAGCGTCGTCTGCCATCTGAACGGTGTCATGCGCCTCAACATCCGCGAGCGCCTCGGGGAAGAGGACCACGCGACGTTCATGATGCTGCGCTACCGCGCGGGCGGCCTGGTGACGATGGCCGGGGCGCACGAGGACGTGGTGATCTACCGGGCTCGCAAGCGACAGTGTGAACTGCAGCGCACGGTTGGCGTGTGGATAGGCATCACCGAAAACATCGAGGCCGAGACCGTCGAAACCGAATTTTCCCTCGACCCTGGTGACACGATGCTGCTCTATACCGACGGCTTGATCGAGGCCCGCAACGCGGGCGGCGAAGAGTTCGGCATCGAACGAGTGATGGAGCTCCTGACGGCGAACGCGCAAGCTCCGGTGAACGCCATCTACGACACCCTCCTCGCCGCCGCCCGCGCTTGGACCCCCCTCCAACAGGACGACATCACCCTGCTCGTCCTGCGGCGCCCGGGCCCCGCCTAGTGCGTGTCACCGCCGGTCGGCACACCCGCGCGAGATCGCGATTGACAAAAAGGGGAGCAGCGGCCTGCTGGGGGGGGTAGCGGGCCGCTGCTCCAAAAAGGGTACGGGCTGACTAGGGGGGGGAGAAGCCAGCCCGTACTGAACATGTCGTGATCGGATGGGACGGCCGCCGCCCCTCGTCACTGCGTCCACTAGTAGCACCTTGTATGCCAGCCTGTGGTCCCAACACATGCAAGTAGTTGGCGGCGCCGCGCGACAGCCGCCTTTCAATTCTGAATTTTGGCCTGCAACTCTGCGATGGTGAAAGCTAGGCAGGCTATCCCCGAATCGGCACGCTGCCTGTTACCGGGCATGTCGACAGACATTTGGAGGCGCGCAAGACGCGCGCATTTTCGATACTGGTCCCGTCAACGCGTCGACTGCGTTCAGCTTCGAAAGGGTTCCCTTTGACGAGCGGCTTGCGTCCCAGTCACGGCTCAGAGACGCTCTGTCAGCCGGTGCCGGCGGGGCCGAGCTCGCGCACCCGACAGCGAGGGAATGGCCGGGCGAGCGCGAGCGTGGGTGACCTGAGCCACGAACTGTGACTTGCACGTCTCAGCTGCTATCATGGCGCCCTAGCATGCACGACCTTCGTGACGTGGGCGGTACCAAGGGGGGCCTCCCCGCTTTCCTCATCGGCCTCGCTCTGCTGTGCGTCGGGGGCTACCTGCTCATGGACCGCGTGAGCGTGCACGGGGGTTATTGGAGCTGGTTCGGCTCCAGCCAGAGTTCGTTCGGCGTCACGCTGATACCGCTACTGATCGGCATCGCGGTGCTGTTCTACGACGCGAGATCGGCGCTCGGGTGGGTTTTGGCCGGCGGCGGAGCGCTGGTGATCTTCGCTGGCATCATCGCCAACCTGCAGATCCATTTCCGCTCGACGAGCCTCTTCAATACGCTCATCATGCTGGGCTTGATCATGGCTGGGCTGGGCGTCATGTCACGCGGCTTGCAGGCGGCAGACTAGTGCCGAGCGCCACGGGCGCGGGGTCTTCACGACGTCAGCTCCGCTCGGCACTTCCAGCACTCTTCGAAGTTACCGGGACTGGTATCACCACAACTGTGGCACAGGCGGTCGGGTAGGTCGGGGGCGCGGAGGGCAGCCTCCATTTCACGGACGCAGAGCAGCGCTGCCGATTTGTCACGCTCTTCCAACACGCAGACGGTCGGTCGCACAGAAACAGGCAGCTCGCCGATGAGACCCAAGAGAAAGCCGTTCTGCAAGCCGCTCGGTATACTTCGGTCGCGCAATCGTTGAAGCAGGAGCTCTGCTTCGATCAAGTCTTTGGCCTGGTAGACGGGGAACATACCAGGCCGAGCATAGTACGTTGTCGCCCGTCCCGCGAGCGACGTACCCTCCGATTCACTCGCGAGCCGCACGCCGGCGTAGAACAGCGTGTTGCATCGTTGTTTCATCGGCACACTCCCGCCCCCAAGCCGATCCATCGAGTACGCGCCCCCCCCCCCGCGGTTAGAGCGCTGCGTTGAAGATCACGAACACCGGTAGGAAGCCGTTCTTGGCCACGTTGACCAGGCCGATCTGCACTCCATGCAAGTGTTCGGTGACGTTGACGAGGCCGAACTGGAAGCCTTCGATGCGGCTGGCATAGTTGACGAGCCCGAGCTCCGCGCCGACGGAAGGCCCTTCGTAGACGTTGACGAGGCCGAAGCCGGCGCCCATGGCGCCGTCGCGAGCGTAGTTTACGGCCCCGAACTGAACGCCCTGGAGCGCGCCGACGGTGTTTACGACGGCGAACTGAGCGCCCTGCGCCTCGTCGTTGACGGAGCTCACTAGCCAGTTGTATTGGAGGCCCTTCATGTCGCCGCCGACCAGGCCCGCGACGCTGAACTGGGCGCCCTCGAAGTCGTCATCGGTTCGATTGACGATGCCAATGTCCAAGCCATGCACGTCCCAGTTGCGCCCGTAAGGCAGCGCCAATCGAAAGCCGTGGACCGAGCGGGTGCTCTCAACGACCTGGACGGAGTCCCACAGCGAGAGTTGGAAGGCGCCAGGGTCGCGCGGCTCGGACGCATCGCTGAGGGCCGCGGTGCTGAGGGCCGCGGTGCTGAGGGCCGCGGTGGCATCCTGCGCAGCGGCGGCAACGGGCAAGCTCACGAGGGCGGCAGCCAAAACGGCGGCGTGAATTTTGACGGAAGTCATTGTCGTTCTCCTTCGCCAGGCACGTCGAGCGTTGGGCTCGGCTGGACTGGCACAGAGGCGTATTGCAGCACCCGTGCCACCCGCCGGGCCTCGTTCTGAGGCGGCGAAGGCGCGCAATTCTCGACGTTTATGCGACTGTGCCCGCGGGCGGACTCGACACGTGTCCGCTACCGGCGCGCGGACACGTGTACCGCGTCCGGTCGTTCGTGCAACTGGAGCTCATCGCGAAGGCGACGCTCTAGCGTTTGAGAATCGTTTCTAGATCCACGTTCTCCAGCTTGATGCGGTTCAGGATGAGCGAAAACGACAGGTGTGCCGCGAGGCGGCGGGCATCGGCGGCCCAGTGCGTGACATAGCGCCCAGGGGTGAGGTCACCGGCATCGAATGCCGCGTCTAGCCGCAGCACATCACCGAGCGTGAGCCGACCCGCGAACAGCCGCGGTATCAGCTCGATCCGCGAGTCGAAGATGGCGCGGCGCAGGAAGGTGTGCACTCCGATCAAGCCATGCAAGTAGACGACGTCCTTGGTGAACGCGATGCCGCCGTTCGGATCCCCACCGCGAAACACCCGCGCGGCGGAGCGAGCGCTCTCGTCCTCACTCTGGCCCGCTCGCATGAAATAGCGGAACACCTCCACAAAATCGGCCCCTTCCATCACGTGCTTCACGGCGATGATGCGCAGCGCGAGGCGGCGCAGACGGGACAGATCCATGCTGCCAGTGATGAGCTCGGCGATGGTTGCCAGGCCTTCCTGCGTGGCGGTCGTGCGCGGCGCTGCGAGGCCGAAGGCTTGGATGGGCTGCAGGCGCCCATTCAGAGCCGTGGCCGCGTGCACGAAGGCTTCATGCTCGAGCAGTTGGTCGACGTCCGCTTCGGTGTAGGAGGCACGCCCGCGGATCCGGATGCGGCGCGCTGCCGCGGCGGCTTTTGAGGTGAGCTTGGGATCGATGACGACGCTCACCGGGTGGTCGGTAAAGAACGGCGCGATGCGCGCCTCGATCTCCGAGCGGACATGCTCGGCCGTCAGGCACGAGAGCTGCTCCTCCCCCCGACAGGCGGCAGCCCAGGGCGCGGTGATGTCGAGCAGCTGCTGTGCGGCTTCGAAGTGGGTGAGGTGCGTCCCCGGCAGGACCTCGAAAGGGTCGCCATACAAGTGCCGCGACAGCTCCAGAAATGCGGGCTGCCCAGCGCAGGAGACCAGCTCCGCGGCTCTCGCGTACGACTCCGCGGTCGCCTTCAGGTAAGCCTCGATCGGGTCGTCCGGATCCGCTGCATCCCGGATCGCTTCGAGCTCGCGCTGCGAGCCCACCGGCAGATCATCGAGCGAGTAGCTGACTTCGGGGATATGCGGCTCGCCCCGGCGCCAGCTCTGCAAGAAGGAAGTGATGACAGACTCCGGCCAGGAGAGACGAGAGAGAACTTTGATGCTGGGCGCGACCGCGCAAAGAGCTGCGTCGAGCTTCTTGGCTCGTTCGGAGATCGGCATGCCCAGCAGCATATCCTGTCGGCGCCCCTCTCCGAAGGCAGTATGCACGCGGTGCGGGAACGATTCACCGCAGAAACAGGCCCGTTACTTCGACGTCGCACGCTGGCATCGCAGACACGGGTCGCCGAGCGCCTCGGGCGGTGGCCGTTCGCGTCGGGATGACGCTTTGTCACTGTTTCGGGCGACGCTGCGATATACGATCCGAGCGTAAAATGAGCGAACACTTCCTGGAGGTCGAAGGCATCCGTCTGCATTGGATGGATGTCGGAGTGAGCTCTCACGCGACCCCCGTCGTGCTCCTGCACGGTCTTACGAACTCGTGTCACTCTTGGTCGCAGGTGGCCCCCCTGCTTTCGACGGATCGACGCGTGTTGATGCCTGACCTACCAGGGCACGGGCAGTCCGGGCGACCCGACGCGGGCTACGCGCTGCATTGGTACGCGCGCATCATGGCTCAATGGCTGGAGGTCGTCGGCATCGAGCACGCGGACGTCGTTGGTCATTCTTTTGGCGGCGGCGTCGCCCAGATGCTCCTGCTCGAATGCCCAGAGCGGGTCCGGAGGCTGGTGCTCGTCGCGGCGGGCGGTCTCGGCAAGAGCGTTGGCTGGTGGCTTCGGCTAGCGTCGCTGCCGGGCATCGTCGAGCACCTGGGGCAGCCCTTCATGGCGCTCGGCACACGTTTGGCCCTGCGCAGCGGGCGGGACGGGGTGACCCAAGAGGACGTCCGAGCGCTCAGCCGCCTCAACGCACAGTCTGGGTCGGCGCGAGCATTTGCGCGCAGCGTGCGTGACGTCATCGATTGGCGCGGTCAGCGCAGGAACTTTCGGGAGCGCGCGAGCGAGATAGCGACGTTGCCCCCCATCCTCGTGGTCTGGGGCGACCGGGATGAGCTCATTCCGATCGATCAAGGTCGGGCATTCGCCGAGTCGCTCGAGGGAGCGGTATTTGCGACCTTCGAAGGGTCAGGCCACTATGTCCACAACGAGCGGCCCGAAGGCTTCGTGCGAGCTTTGCGACAATTTCTGGATGATCCGAACGTGCCGGCGACGCGGCTCAAGCCAGCATGACCGCCGAGCGGCAACCGAGCAGCTGCCTCGACACCCCGCGAATTGCCCTCAATTGAGCGCGTTCCGTTAAAGTTGTGACCGAATCCGACGCTTCTGCAGCGCAGATGGCAAGCGCCGTGGCACGGCCTAAGGGGCGATCTTTGCCCAGACGTGTGGGTCGCTGCGCCCGCGTCTCTCGCCACGAAAGGATGCTGGCCATGAAAGAACTCGATATCCAACGCCTGAGCCTGAGGGAACAGGAGCTGCTCGAGCTCAGCTTCCAGTCCGGTTTGAAGGAGAAGCGCGTGCGCAACGTGGTGTTGTCCGCGCTCATGTTGCTCGCCGGGGTCGCCTTGTTTTCCACATACGGTGTGGGGCTGCTGGCGATCACGGCGATAGCGCTCGTCATCGTCGTGGTCTCCGCGATTGAGAAGATCTCCTACGCGCGCGAGATCCTCATGTACAAGTCGCTGGTGAGAGCCTTGGCTCGCCGACTCGAGGAGGTTCAAGGCATAGAAATGACTCCCTTGGGGGGGCAACCCGCTGACAGGGCGAGGCGTGCGTCCCTCAGGGCACAAGCCAACGCTTAGCTCGCCACCCGACCCATGGCGCGCGGGGCATCGCCTTCACGCGCGCCGATGGCAGCGCAGCGAACGGCCTTCAAGTGCGCGGGCGCGCTCGCGTGGGGGCGGCGAATTTTCTCGGCCGCGTTTCGCGCCCGAGCCCAAATCGGAATCCGCTGAGTGCGACGATTCGACGCACAGAAGACCATCGAGCGGGCCAGGCTAGATCGCGGTGAAAAATGCCGATTCTGCGGAGAATACCGCAGCTGCGGGCGGGCGACCATCGGGCCGACGAGCGCCGGAGACGCCACAAGCGCTGCGCTGCAGCGCGAGGCTCGTTTGCACCCCAAGCAACGGACGCACTCACCGTGAGGGGGTGCCGCGCGCCAGGTCATTGTTTGCACCCCAAACAACGGATGCACCCGTCCGTTGCGCTCGCGGGCGCGCCGAGGCCCAAGCCTCGATGGGTGAGTTTCGGGCGCCCGCGGTCAAGACTCGGCGAGCCATCACCAGTAGGTTGCACGCCAGAACACTGCAATCCACGTCGGCGCGGAATGAAGGGAAGCCGCGCCGCGGGCCCTACCCGTGTTTAAATGCGGAGCTCGCGCCCTGTCTATCGAGGCATCGCCGCCACTGACACGCTTGTGACCCGGCAACGTGGCCCAGCAACGTGGCCTGGGATGAGCCGGCGCTGCTCGAGCTCGGGCGACGCCTTCGAGCAATGGCCCGCGCAGCGCGCGCCGCAGCTCATTGGGTTGCTGGGGTCCGCCGTCGCAGCCCGCGCCGCCCACGCCCGGCCATCACACGGCACCCCCCGCCGAACCCCAACCTACAGTGCGAAGAAGAGGACTTGAACCTCCACGTCCTTTCGGACACTAGAACCTGAATCTAGCGCGTCTGCCAATTCCGCCATCCTCGCTTGGATGTCCCCGGTCGCCCTTGTTGGGTGGCAGCCCCGGAGCCCGCGAGGACCCCGGAACTGCGAGGATTCCCACATCTAACCCACTGAGATCAGGATCAGCAAGGCCTGTGTGGCGACTCCTTGTTCCCGGGCCTGATTTGGGGCCACTGGCCAGCCGACCCACCTCTCCGGTGTTCCCTCAGGAGCTGCACGAGAGCATCGAGCATCCCGGGCGATGTCGTGCCCAATCGGGGCGCTTTTGGGCGAGCTCTTCCTTCCCAGGCTGCTCGTCGTACGGCCGCCGCAGCACGTCGAGCAACTCCATCACCCTGCCGCCGTCGCCCTGCTCCGCTTGGTCGATAGCGGTCTGAGCCAGATAGTTTCGCAGTACGTATTTGGGATTGGCCGCGTGCATGCGCGCGCGCCGTGCGTCCGCCGGAGTGCCCTCGTCGACGCCTCGTTTCACGTAACGGCGCAGCCAGTCGCCGACCCGGCGCAGGCGCTCCGGAGTGAGCTGCTCGGGCACGTAAAAGGCGTCGAGGAGCGGCGCGATGAGCTCGCTGTCGGTGCGCTCGAGCCACGCTCGTTCGGCAGGCACATCGGCGAGCTTGCGGAAGAAGATGGTCATGTCCGTTTCGCTGAGCTGCAGCACGACGAGCAACTCGTCGATCAGGGGGTCGCCTAGCTCGACGCCGAGCGGCGGCGGATCGCCTGGCGCCGTCAGATCGGGATCGCTCTCGCCCACCGGTGTGGGCGACGTCAGGCCGAGCTTCTGCAGGAACATCTCATGCACGGTCTTGCGCAGCGTTTCCTGATATTCTGACAGACCCTGCTCGAGCGGTGCGGTGCTACCGACCAGGGGCTCGATGGCTTCTGCGAAGCGCACCAGGTTCCAGAGGGCGACGCCGGGTTGGTGCGCGTAGCGGTAACGACGCCCTGCCCGATCGGTCGTGTTCGGAGTCCAGTTGGGATCGAAGTCCTCGAGCCAACCATAGGGCCCGTAGTCGATGGTCAGTCCGAGCACGGACATGTTGTCCGTATTCATCACCCCGTGCACGAAGCCGACCCGCATCCAGTGCGCGATCATCACGGCGGTCCGGCGGCAGACCTCTCGAAAAAATTGCCCGTAGGCCTCGGGGCGCGGCTCGCCGAATTCTGGGAAATGCTGCCTCAGGGTATGGCTACCGAGCGTGCCGAGCGTGCTCGTGTCAGCCCGAGACGAGAGAATCTCGAAGTTGCCGAAGCGGAGGAAGGACGGCGCCATGCGACACACGACGGCGCCGGGCTCGGGTCGAGGGTGCCCGTCATAAAACATGTCGCGCACGACCAGGTCACCCGTTCCGATCAGGCTGAGCGCGCGGGTGGTCGGCACCCCCAGATGGTGCATGGCTTCGCTGCACAAGAACTCGCGCACGCTCGACCTGACCACGGCACGCCCATCCGCCGTGCGCGAGTAGGGAGTGGGGCCGGCACCTTTGAGCTGTAGCTCCCAACGCGCGCCGCCCTGGGAGATGACCTCACCGAGCGTGATCGCTCGGCCATCGCCGAGCTGCCCCGCCCAATTGCCAAACTGGTGGCCCCCATAACATGCCGCATAGGGCTGCATGTCCGCGAGCAGCCGATTGCCGGAGAAGACCTCCAGGAAGATTGGCGATTCAGAATCGGCGGCGGTCAGATCGATCAAGGCCGCCGCTTCGGCGCTGTACGCGATCAGCTGGGGCGCGCTGACTTTGGTGGGCTCGATCCTGGAAAACGCGGCGCCGAGCACCTGGCGTCGGCGTGGGCCGTGTTCCGCGTCTGCGGGCAGATTGCGCTGAAAGCTGTTGTCGAAACGCAGATCGGCGAGGGACTTCATGGGCTCTCCCAATACTGGAACATCGCTTCGTGGAACATCCCCTCCGAAACCCAGAAAGCCCTGGCTGGGCCGTCGGATTGGCGCCCGGAACCCCACGGCCGGGCGGTGGGCGTGAGCGAGCTCGCGACGTTGCTAGGAGGCGTCGAGAGCTCGTTTCCCCGGAGGCGCTACCCGCGCCCTGAGCGTCCTAACGGTGCAAACAGGCTGGTCAAAGCGCGCTTCGTGCCGTACTCGTTAGGCGATGGCGACCCAAGCTTCTGCCCACCAGACCATCCGAGTCGTCAGCTGGAATATCCACAAATGTGTGGGGGGCACCGACGGCCGCTACGAGCCGCGGCGCATCATCGATTGCTTGGCGGAATACGAGGCGAACGTCTTGCTGTTGCAAGAGGTGGCCCGGGAGATCCCCCGCCTCCGGAGCGAAGATCAGGTGGCGATCTTGACCGACGGGTTGCAGATGCACGCGACATTTCACCCCGAGCACCGCTTCAAGGCTGGCTATTACGGCAACATGATCCTCTCGACGTATCCGATGTCGGACGTGCATCACATCGATCTGACGATCGGTTGGCGCAAGATCCGCGGCGCCATTCAGGCCCACATGCGCGTGCCGATCGGGGAACATCGGCGTACGCTGGTCGTCAACAATCTGCACCTGGGGCTGGCGGGTAGCGAGCGCGCGCAGCAACTCGCGCGCTTCGTGGGCTGCGATAGCTTCAACCATCTCCACGCCGCAACGCCGCTGATCGTCGGGGGTGATCTGAATGACCTCTGGGGCAGCCTGGGCCCTAAGTTTCTGAGGCCCGAACGGCTCGAGCGAGCAGGTGCGCTCCGCAACACCTTCCCCGCCGCGTTGCCGCTTCGCCCGCTCGACGGCATCTTTTTCCGCGGGTCCGTGCAGCTCAAGCATTTCGAAGTCGGCTCCAGCCGCCTCGCGAAGACAGCGTCCGACCATCGGCCGTTGATCGCCGACTTCGAAATCAGCATGGGCTAGCCGGGCGCGCCCTGGGCTTTCGCAGCTGTCTCCAACGAACAAGGCCTGGCGGGTCACTCCTCGCGCAGGATCGACAGCGGCGTATGCGACGACACGCGCCGACCCACGAGCAAGCCCACGGCGGTATTGAGCAGCAGCGCCGAAGCCGCGAGGGCGCCGAGCGCGAAGTAGGGCACGGTCGCCGCCGCGTCGAACAGCGCCGGGATCGCGGCTCGACCGATGAGCTCGGCCAGCAGCCACCCGGATGCGGTGCCCAGCAGGGCCAAGGTGACGTATTCCGCGCTGAGGATGCGCCGCAAGTCGGAGCGCGACGCGCCCAGCACTTTGAACAGCATCGCCTCCTTCTGCCGCGCGAACCGCCCTGAAGCGATCGCGCCCCCCACGATGACAGCTCCGCCAAGCACCGCCAAGAGGCCGAGCAGCGTAAAGACCGCCGACACGCGCGACAGGATCATGAGCGCGGTTTGACCGGCCTCGGAAGCGTCGACCACGGTGAGATTCTCGTGGCGAGCCACCAGCCGTTCTTGTAACGCTTGGCGCGCCTCGACGCCGGGCAGGCGCAAGGAGGCCACGAACATCTTGGGAGCGCTCTCGATTTCGCCCGGCGAGAGCAGGATCATCGCGTTCGGCCGCAGCGCTTGCCAACGGATTTCTCGAAAGCTCGTCACCGTGGCCTCCAGCGGCAGACCCTGAATGTCGAGCGTGAGCGTGTCGCCGAGGTCGATGCCGAGGCTCTTGGCCAGACCCTCCTCCAAGGAGGCCTCCTGCCGCTCCGGGCGGCCCGACCAAAACTTGCCCTGCGTCACGCTCTCGGCGGAGATGGGCTCACCGCGATACGAGAGGAAGTACTCGCGCGTGCGCATGCGATCTTCCCAGGAGCGCTGCACGTCGTCTCGCTGCACCCGGCTCTGATCGACGGAGCGCCCATTCACGCGCCCGATACGCGCGGAGATCATCGGATTGAGCTCCACCTCGCTTGCGCCCGCCTCGCCTATCAAGCGGGCCACCTCGTCCTTTTGATCGGGCGCAATATCGATGACGAACAGGTTTGGCAGGTCCCCTCGCTGCTCGATCGAGAGCAGCTGCTGTAACGAGCTCTGCAAGATCAAGAGCGTCCCAAGCAGCAAAAAGCCCATACCGACCACCACGATGACCGCGCTCGTCTGGTTGCCGGGGCGATGCAGGTTGGCGATGCCTTGCCGGAGATGAAAGCTCCCGAGGCGAGGACCCATCGCACTCGCCAGGGCGACGATACCTCGCGCCATACCAAACAAGACGCCGAGAGCCAGCGCGATCGCGACCGTAAACAAAACGCCGATGCGCAACGACTCCGTCTCGGCGAGCGACAAGACAAAGACAGCCAACAGGGCGGTGACGACCCCCACGGCTCCTGCAAAGCGCCTGGCGCCGACCGGTCGAAGAGCGTCACCGGAACGGCCCAGCACGCGGAGCGGTGCAACCGCCGAGGTGCGCCAGATGGGGACCAGCGTGAAGGCGAGCGTCGAGAGCGTGCCGGCCGCCACGCCATGCAAGATCGCATTCGGGCTGAGATGCAGGGCCAGCTCGGTGGGCAAGAGCCCGGCGCCCAGGGCGGCCGAAGCGCGGCCGAGGGCCACCGCGAAAAGAGCGCCACCGAACGCCCCCACCAGGCTGCCGAGGAGCGCCACGCCGAGCGAGAGCAGGCTGTAAACGAAGAATAGATCTTTGGACGTCGCGCCCACGCAGCGCAGGATCGCGGCGTGGTCCAGCTTGCTGCTCATGAAGGCGTGCATCGCCGACCCGATCCCGAGCGCGCCGAGAAACAACGTGACCAGCCCGACCACCGTCATGAACCCCGACAGCCGCGACAAGAAGCGCCGCACGTTGGACGCGGCTTCCTTCGACGTGCGCAGGGTCAGCTTGCCGAGGACGGCGGCATCCCAGTGCTCGTCCTTCCATTCTTCAGCGGACAGGCCGGGAGGTAGCGCATACACCTGCTCGTACTGGACGCGGCTACCGGTGGCGAGCAAGCCCGTCGCGGCGAGGTGGCGCTCATGCAGGAAGACGTAGGGCGCCATCGAGAACTCGGCGGCCGGGCTGCCCGGCGTCTTGATGAACGCGCCGAGCACCTCCGCCTCGAGCTGCCCGAGCCGCACGCGATCGCCCGGCTCGAGGCCGAGCGAGCGCATGACCCCGGGGTCGACCAGCAGGGATGGAGTTTCAGCCAAGCGCGGCCATTGGTCAGCGGGAGAGCTGTCGATACTGCCGTAGAACGGAAAGCCGCTGCCCACGGCGCGCACGCGAATCAACTGCGTCCCCCTGACATCAGGCCTTGGCGTAGCGCGCGCCAGCATCGAGTAGAACCGTACCGAGCCGGCGCCTCGAGCGCCGGCCGCTTCGAGCGCGCTGCGGAGCGCCTGGGCCGGGCCGCGCTCGAGCGGCTCGGAGCCGGAAATTACCAGGTCCGCGCCGAGCAGACGCTGCGCCTGATCGTCGATGCTCCGGCGCAGCCCCTCCGTCAGCGACCGGATCAGGGTAATGGCCAGGACTCCCACCGCGATCGAGATCACACAGAACCAGAGCGTGCCGCCCGCGCGGCGCATCTCAGTCCGAGCCAGCCAGGCCGCGGTGCGCGCGCGAATCACACTGGCACCTCCGCTTGCCGGGGCTCGCTCTTGCCGCGCTCGATGATCCTCTCAATGCGCCCGTGGCGCATGCACACTTCACGCTCGGCGCGAGCGGCCAGCTCGGCATTGTGCGTCACCAGGACCAACGTCGACTCTGCCTGCGCCTCGAGCAGCAGCTCGAGCACCCTTGCCCCCGCGACCGAGTCGAGGTTGCCCGTGGGCTCGTCGGCAAAAATCACCGCGGGCCGCGTGACGGTTGCCCGCGCCAGCGCCACCCTTTGCATCTCGCCCCCCGACAGCTGCGAGGGATAGTGGCGGGCCCGATCGGAGAGGCCCATCCGCTCGAGCAGCGCGGGAGCGCGCGCCGCGAGCGACGGCTCGCCTAGGATTTCTGCCGGCACCCGCACGTTCTCGAGCGCCGTGAGCGTAGAGATCAGCTGGAAGCTCTGGAACACGAAACCTATGCGGCGCCCCCGAAACGCCGACAGCGCGTCTTCGCTCAGCTCGGTGATCGAGGTGCCGTCAATGTCAACGCTGCCTCGCGAAGGTCGGTCAAGGCCGGCCATGAGCCCCAGCAGGGTCGACTTACCACTCCCCGAGGGGCCGGTAATCGCCACGAACTGCCGCGGCTCGATCACCAGGTTGATGTCGTCCAGCACCGTGAGGCTGTGTTTGCCGTCCTTGTAGTCTCGCCCCAAGCCGCGCACTTCAATTCGACCGCGCATGTGTCAAACGGGAGGCTCGTGATAAACAGCAGGCGTGCGGCGCCCCAAAACATGGCTCAGCTGGTTGGGCTCCTCATTGATTTGCGTGGCGGTCGTCGGCATCGTCAGCCTGTCAGGAGCTCGCGCGATCATGGGCCGAGTATGTACCGGTGCCAGGCTGCCGGTGCTGCAAAAAACGACCGATCTGCCCTTCTTCCGCGGCTTGCCAGCGGTGCTGAACATCGCACATCGGGGTGCATCCAAGCGGGCTGCAGAGCATTCGATGGCAGCCTACGAGCTCGCTTTGGCGCAGGGGGCGGACGTTCTGGAGCTGGATCTGAGGTCCACGCGCGACCTCACGCTGCTCGTGACGCACGACGCGACGCTCGAGCGCACGCTGGGAAGGAAGGAAAAAATCGCCGAGCTGTCCTTCGCCGAGCTCACGGCGGCCACGCACGGCCGGCTACCCCTGACGCTCGATCAGGTGCTGAGCCGTTTCCCTTCGGCTCGCTTCAACCTGGAGCTCAAGGACGAGAGCCTCGAGGCCGCTCGGGCGCTGGCTGATTTGCTCGCTGCTCGACGCGCGGAGGAGCGAGTTCTGGTCGCGAGCGTGCACCGCGCGGTGCTTTCGGAGCTGAGGAGTGTGACGTCAGGTAGAGTCTCCACTTCCGCATCTGCCCAAGAAGTCCTACGCTACTACTTCTGTTACCTGATGGAAAAAAACTGTCACACCCCTTATGCCGCCCTGCAATTGCCCGCCCTCGGCTGGCTCGGGTTGACTCGCCCGGCTTTTCTAAAGCACGTCCATGCCCAAGGGCTCGTCGTGCACTTCTGGACTATCGACGACGAGGTCACGATGCGTGACCTGATCGACGCCGGCGCAGACGGCATCATGACGGACTGGCCCGACGTGCTGGCACGCGCGCTGAGCGAGCGGCGAGAGTGATGGCGAGGTCCTGATGCAGAGCGTCGCATCGATGTTTTGGCTGTCGCCGCTGCTCTTCGCCCTGGCAGCGAGCCTCGGCTGTGAGAGCAAGCCGCAAGCGGATCCCGTTCGTAGCTCGGCCGCAGAGCTCTTGGCCGCAGAGAACCCCGCGGCGCCCTCCGCACCCGTCATCGTATTCCTCGGCGATAGCCTGACCGCAGGCTTCGGCCTGTCCGAAAGTGAGGCGCTGCCGGCGCGCATTCAGCAACGGATCGATTCGGCGGGACTCGGTTATCGAGCCGTCAACGCCGGGCGTTCAGGGGATACCAGCGCCGGCGGGCTGGCGCGCCTCGATTGGTACTTCCGAGATAGCATCGACCTGCGCGTCATCGTCATTGGGCTCGGCTCGAACGACGCCATCCGCGGTCTCCCCCTGGCGACGCTCGAAGAGAACCTGAAACAGATGATCCGCCGCACGCGCCAGCGCAAGCCGCAGGCCAAAATCTTTCTCTGGGCACTCGAGACGTTCCCGAACATGGGGGCAGACTATGCCACAGAATATGCGGCGCTCTTCCCCCGCCTCGCGAAGAGCGAAAACGTAGTGCTCATCCCCTTCCCTCTGCAGGACGTCGCAGGGCGGCGAGAGCTCAATCAGGAGGACGGCATCCATCCAACGGCGCAGGGCACCGACAAAGTCGCTACACGCATTTGGGCCACGCTGCAGCCCGAGCTGTGATCCCCCTGACCTGCGGCCAAGCTCGGCGGAAAAAAAGAGGGGACCGAAAGCTCTCGGTCCCCTCTCGACTCGGGCCAGGTGAGGTCCAGCCCGGTCTAGCTTGCGTGCTGGCGTGTTCGGATCAATCGCTACGGGTAGAGCAGGCGGCCCGCAGCATGACCAACGCCAACGTCGGCTCAGGCAAGATGTGTCGGAAAAATCCGAGTGCAAGCGAAGTTTGACGGCCAAAGCTCGGCCTGGGGCTCGGCTCACGCTCGCCGGGTGAAGTCGTCGTTTAGGGCTTAAATGGACGCGCTCAGCGGCTCGAAGCGTCCACTTGCCAGAGGCCAGCTGCGGCAAATTGTGCCTCGATCGGCGCTGCACCGCTGCTGACAAATGCCGCAGCCTCGCCGCTGCGCTCAAACTCGTAGGAGAGCACGAGCAGCGGCGCGCTCGGCGGCAGCATCGGCGTCTCTCCCAGAGGCTGGTCGGCCCTGCAACCCTCCGCGTTCACACTCAGCTGCTCGATGGCCACGCTCCCCTGCTCGACTCCCGATTCGCCCAGGCTCACCAAGAAGACCCAGACCCGCCGCCGTTCGACGTCGCCACCCAGCAACTCGGTTGACGCCGCCGCGTCGCGGACCGCGCGTTGGGCCAGATCCCAATCCCACTCCGAGGCGCCCGACAGCTCCCCCGCGGGGGCAACGTCGAACACCGGCGTGACCAACGCCCATCCCTGTCGACCGTCCGCTGCGGCGACCGTGCACGCACGGGAGCCGCTCACGCCCGCGTTAGCGAGCCGCTGACCGAGCCGAGCGATGATCTCGTCCACATCGCGGGGGTTCGGCGCCTCCCCCTGGAACACCGTGCCCGCGCTGAGTTGCAGTTGATCGGTGGGCAGAGGCATCCCGCCGGGGCTCGCGCTGGGCGCGCGGGCAGTCGGAGCGCTGCTCGCGCACGCCGCCAGCGCGCCGCCGAACGCGAGTCCAAAGCCCTGCCGAAAGGACGAAATTCTGTGGGTCACTGCGGCAGCGTACCGCCTCTGCCCGGCTCGAGGGGGCGAATTTCGGAGCGCGGCTCATCACCGCGGAGCCCGCGTTACCCTCGAGCAGCTTCTCGCCGACGCCGATTGCCCCAACGGGCCAGCATCGCGATCCCTGCCAGGATGCCCAGCATGCCCGGCGAGCGCGATCCCACCCCGGCTCCACCGCCCAGGTCACATGCGCCAGAGTTACTCCGGCTGCGGGTGGAATCGCCAGCCGGCATGGACGGGCCTCCGAACGACGGCAACATGCTGGAAGGAGGCGCTTCCCTCACCGGTGTATCCGTGATGCTCGGCATGAAGGGATCCGCCCGCATCGGGCTCGGGACCGAGGCATTGTACGTGGCGAGCATCTGGTTGATGATGTCGGAGTTGTCCTCGTTGACCAGACCCTCGCCTGTGTCCGAAAGCGTCAACACGCGTCGGTTGGCGGGTTGGCCATCCACAGCCTGTGGCCAATTGCCCACGTCGGCGGCGGTGCCACGGATGACCCCACCCTGCGGCAACTCGATGCGCCAGGGCGCCTCGAATTCGTAGACCTGGGCGTTGCACTCGATGATGCGTTCCGCGCTATGCACGTTGCTCAGGTTGGGCAGACCCGGATTGAAGGTGAACACGGGGTCGACCGTCATGTCGGACGCCGAGAGCGTCGAATAGAGCCGCGTCACGTACGGCTGGGCATCGATCAACTGCTGCACCCGGCGAATGGGCTGGATCACGCCCTCTTCAATCGCAGCGAGGTAGGTCGACGGCGTCAACCTGATGGAGTCGGAATAGCACTGCGGGCAGAGCTGAAAGTCTTCAAAGCGAACCTGCGGAGGCAACACGACGTTGGCACGCACGGTATCCCAGAAGCCGTCAAACCCCCCGTATCGATAGTACGTCGCGTTGAAGACCTCTCCGAAGCTCGAATACACCTGGCTCTCGAGGCTCAGCCACTCGGCTTCTTCCCCATCCGGCCAGACCACGTTGCGCAGGTCCGCCGAGCCGCCGGCAAACTCCGTGACGAAGCCCTGTCCCCCGCTGTCGTTGGCCGCCGCCGTGACGACCGATTCGTAGTTGCTCGCGGCATTGAACCAGTTGATGCGCGCCTCGTTCAGCTCCAGCGCACTGTAATTAAAAGGCACGGCTCGGGCTTCGGACAGCATCCAGGTCATGACGCCCATGTCCTCGTTGGCGGCGACCGCGGTGAGCTTGATGGGGATGCTGGGGAGCTCGCCGTCGTACGTCAACACGATGGGGCGGATCGACCCCGTGCTCGCGCCCTTGATGAGCTTGAGCGCCAGGAGGTACATCCCGCTCTCCAGGTATGGACCGATGAGCTCGCCCGACTGCGGCAAGACATCGTAGCCGTTCGCGGTGAGCCAGGTGAGCGCGGCGCCCGCCGGATCGTCCAGAGCGGGGTCCAAGGCGAGCGCCGTCCAGTCGAACGCCCCCACCACCCCCGAGGCGGCCACCGTGACGCCGCTCTCGCCGCTAGGGCCGTTAGCGGGGGGAGGAGACGCCGCGTTAGGCGCAAGCCCTTGAACTCCATCAAACCCGGAGCCTTGACTACGGCAGGTGCCCTCGGTCCGGGTCGTGAGGTTGTACTGAGGATTGGTGAACGCCTGCAGACGCTGAAACGCGACATCCGAAGCGACGGCGATTTCGCCCTGCTCGTCTGGGACGCTGGAGATCGGCAGCAGCCACGAGAAGTTTTCGGAGGGCCCGTCGTACATGATCTGGATCACGGCCGTGACCGTACCGTCGCCGTTCTTCGCGAAGATGATGCGTTCTGCAGCCTGGTTGACAGGCTGAGTCTGTGAACAGAAGAAGCCACCGCACGCCGCAGCGGGCGCAGCCCAGAGGCCCAGCGCACCCGAGGCAAGAGCAGCGACCAAAGCGGAAAGGCCTGTAAATCGAAGTTTCATGATTCCTCCGGGCGCGACGCCAGAGTCGACCCCTGGCACAGACTGGCACACACGTCGACTGCTCGCCACAGCAGAGACCCTCAGAGCAAGGACCAGACCAACCAATTGTGTGCCATCTTGTGTGGAATGCGGCTTGCTTCGTCGACGGTGATGCAACAGCGGCGTTGGGCACAAGGAAGAGCGCTGCTGCTCGCCAGCTGCTGCGTCACCTGCGTGGGCGCGGCGGCTTGTTCTGCATCGGATTCCGCTCATGAAACACCTGCAGACCCAATTTGGGTCGACATCGGTCTGACGAGCGGTGAGGACGGGCTAGAGTTCGCGACGCTCGAGCCGGGCGGCGCCGTGCCGCTCCATACCTTTGGGCAAGGCGGTACCCATGCACTCTTGGCCGTCCGCTGCAGCGGCCTCGGCGATCGCGCGTTCGTGAGCGTCACCATCACCAACATCGCGACGGGGGACGACGTGATCGCGCCGGCGACGCGCGATCCTCGGTTGCTCTTACCGCGCGAGGACGGGGTCTACGACTTGTTGCCGGTGTTGGTCATGACGGGGGGGCTCGTGGAACCGGGAACGGATCGCGACGGGCTTCCGGTCCGCGTGCGGGTGGATGCCAGCAACCTCGACGGCGACGCCGCCAGCGTGGAGCGCGACGCGGTCTTGAGCACCGCCACGCTTTGAAGCTCGCGGTACAGCCCGCACTACTGCGTAGGGCGAGGCAGCGACTGCTGCTCGCAGAATCCGTCGATCGCGTGACTGCAGTGTAAAGTTCCACGCCGGCCGGTTTCGAGCCGAGTAAGCCGCTGGAATGCCGTGCCACAGCCTGCGGGTCCAGAAAGCTCGTGCTAACCTGAGCTCATTGATGCGGCCCCTATTGATGCCGTTGGCTGAACGAGTCGGGCGCCGTGCACTCTGGCGACACGGCGCTCAGAGCCAATGGCTGATGACCCGTTACGGACGGATGCACTGCTACGATGCGCTGGGAGCAGGCGCTCTGCCCACTATCGCCCTGCTGCACGGCCTCGCGGCGGCTGCTACTCCCTTCGGCTCCTTGCTCATGCGGCTCCGGCAAGATGCGCGGCGGGTTTTGGCCCCGGACCACCTGGGTCACGGGTTCAGCTCGGGCCGCTCGGAGCCGCTGACGCCCGACTCTCTACTGGGAGCGACTGCCGAGACCCTGGATCGCTTGCTCACCGAGCCGGCGATCGTGCTCGGCAACTCGCTGGGCGGTGCCGTGGCGGTGCGCTACGCGCTGGCCAGGCCGCACAACGTTCGCGCCTTGATCCTCGTGTCTCCGGCGGGTGCTCACTGCGACGACGAAGAGTGGCGAGAGCTCAAGCAGGTGTTCGAGATGACGTCGCGCGCCGACGCGGCTGTGTTCTTTAGGCGTGTCTATCACGAGCCGCCCTGGTTTTTGTCGCTCGTCGCGCATGAGCTACCCGCCGCCATGGCCAGCGCTCCCGTTCGCTCGCTCTTGCTCGGCGCCAGCAACGCGACGGCGCTGCGCCCGGAGGAGCTCAGTGCGCTGCGGGTGCCCGTGCTGCTCGTGTGGGGGCAAGCGGAGCGCCTGCTGCCGGACTCGAACCTCGCCTACTTCAAACGTCATTTGCCATCCGGCACGCGCGTCGTGCGCCCTGACGGCTTTGGTCACTCGCCGCACATCGACGCGCCCGACCGGTTGGCGTCACTCGTCGTCGACTTCGCTTCTGAGCTAGAGCTGCGTAAGGCAGGCTGAACGCCTCGTGACGGCTTCGCTCGCGCGCGCCCCATGGCGTCAGCGCGAACATCACAAGCCGAGCGCGCCACGTACTCCGAACACCACCCAGCCATGCCAGCCAGCGTCGTCGAGCTCGCAGGCCGCGGGCTCGCCGGAGAGCTCCACATGGCAGCTCGTGTATTGCATGGCTGAAATCGCGGCGAAGGGTCCGAGCGCGAAGCTCGGAGCAAGCCGCGTGTCCAGGCCGCCCTGAAGATGCAAAAACTCGAGACCGGAGCTCGAGGTGGATGCCTCGAAGTCGAGCCCGAACAGCTCGCCACCGATCTGGCTGTTGATCCATTCGTAGCCCACGCCGAGGCCAAGCCACGGGTTGACGAAGCTGTGCGGCGCGAATGCGTACTGCGCCTGGAGGCCGAACCGGACCCCGCTGGCGGAGCAGTCTAAACCTCGGGGGCAGCCTCCACCGAGGGGATCGGTCGCCGACGCTGTCTTCGGTAAGACCACGCCGTAGACGAAATACCCGCCCAACATGAGGTGGGAGCTGAGCCAGTAACCGATGTCGAGCCAGAGCGGGATCACGCCATGCGTGTCGTCCGAGATTTGGTTGTCGGTGTCCGCCACGCCGCCCAGCGTGCGCACGTCTGCATACGTGCCCAGGGGCAGGCCAAAGCCGGTTCGAAGCGCCAAATGGAGCCGCGGACCCTCTCGGGGCGTCTCCTCAGCGGCTGCCACGCCACCAGGCAGAGCGAGCCACGCTAGAGCTAGCGACAGAGGGCCGGCCAGCGCGCGTGCCCTCACGGACCCATCGATCCGCTGAGAACACCGGAGATGGCAACGCGCACCCCGTAGTGATCCGAACGCGCCGTCTGTACCGCGCTGCCCTCGGCCTGGATGTCGATGGTGTCATCGAAGATGCGGGCAGCCGACGAGGACACCGTGTCGACGAAGCCCGAAACCAGGACGTGGTCGATGAGCGCGCCTTCCTCCGCGTCCGACACCAGGCCATTGAGGGGGTTGTTGCTGCAAAACGTGCAGCGCCCGTCGCCCTCGACGTATGGGTCGCTGAAATCCGCCGTCACGAAGCGCTCAAAGGCGTCTGGGCTCGCAGCGCTGGCGAGCGGCGTACCCGGGCCACAGTTCATGTCCCCGAGTAAGGCCGCCGCCCCGCTCGGAGCGCGTGTCGCACTGACGTGCTCCAAAAACTGGTCGATCTGCCGCAGCCGTTCGCCCTGCCAGGAGCCGTACGCCCCGGTGTAAGGGACCTCCCGGAGCGACGCTGCCAGGTGCGTGCAATAGATATCCACGGAGCCGGAGAAGTCGGTTTGCAGGCGAGCAGAGAGAGCGCCGCGGTCCCCCAGAGAGGACTCGAAAGCTACGTAGTCGAGCTCCTCGAGCGGCAGGCGCGACAGGATCAATAGACCCGTCTGATCCCGATAGGCCGCCGCTGCGCCATCGGACGCAGAACAGATTGTAGTGAGGTTTTGCACATCGGTAGCCGCCTGGTTCGCAGCGATACATTGCTGGCAGCTGGTCGACACCTCGGTGAAGGCCGGGGCACAGTTGGCGATGGCACACAAGGGCAATGCGTTGCCCTCGACTTCAGCGCAGCTCTCCGCAATACACGTCGAGAGCAGCGACGCTTCCGCGGCGGTACAGGCTGTGCCGCCCGCGCTTCCGCCCACCGCCTGCACCGAGCGATGCGCGTACGGGAACTCTCGAGCGAGCGCCTCCGTCAGCTGCTCGATGTTCTCCGGCTGCCAGACCTCCTGAAGGCAGATCACATCGGCGCCCACGCTCGCTAGATCGCGCTGGATCGCTGCCAGACGCTGCTCTGGATAAGGCGCGAGCCCGACGCCCAGAGCCGCGTTGAACGTGACCAGCGACAGCTCCGTGACGGGGTCCGCCACGTCCGTCTGGTCGCCGCCGCAGTGAAACAGCAGAAGTGCAAAACAACACGCCGGCGCGGCCTCTCGAACGAGCATCATCCTGTATTTGCTGACACCGACCGATGACGTCAAGTCGGGTTGCTGCTTAGCCCACCCTGCGCGTCGATTCACGGCCGCAACATGGCGCAGTTCCACCCCAGCGAGCAGCTGGGAAAAACAGCAACCTTTGGGTTGCGCATTCGCGGCGTTCGCATTAAAGTGCAACCCTATGGTTGCTCAATTATCAGACCGCATCGAAAAACATATCCTGCTGCGTGCGCCGCGCTCGCGAGTGTGGCGTGCCATCACCAACTCAGAAGAATTTGGCAAGTGGTTCGGCGTGCGCATCGAAGGGCCGTTCCTGCTGAGCTGCTCCGTGGCAGGGAAGATCACCACGAAGGGGTATGAGCATTTGAAGTTCCAGCTGGACATCGAAGCCATAGAGCCGGAGAGCTACTTCGCGTACCGCTGGCACCCGTACGCGATCGACCCTAACGTCGACTATTCGAAGGAACCCACCACCTTGGTCGAGTTTAGGCTCGAAGAGACGGCGCAGGGCACGGCCCTCCGCGTCATCGAATCAGGCTTTGAGCGCATTCCCCTCGCGCGTCGCTCCGAAGCGCTGCGGATGAACGAAGGCGGCTGGGGCGCTCAAATGGGAAACATCGAGCGGCATGTCACGGCGTAGCGCGCCCGCGGCCAACATGAGCCACGCCGCGCCGGTGTTTGCCGCGCTCGGGGACGAGACGCGCCTGGCTCTAGTGAGCCGCCTCGGGACGAGCGGGCCGCTGTCCATCACGCGCCTGACCGATGGCTCGAAAGTCACGCGGCAGGCCATCACCAAACATCTCGAGATCCTGTCCCAGGCAGGGCTCGTGCGCGACGAGCGCAAGGGGCGCGAACGGCTCTGGATGTTCGAGGGCGAGCGGCTCGAGCAGGCCCGCCGCTGCCTCGACCAGATCTCGAGAGAGTGGGACGAGGCATTGGAACGCCTGAAAAATTTTGTCGAAGATTGAAAGGTCCCGCGCCAGGGGGTGGACCCTTCGCACACTGCCAGGCGGCGCCTGGAGACGCCGCTAACGCGCGACGCGCAGCCGATCTTTTACGTCCGCGCACAACAACGTGCGGCCGTCAGGCGTCCCCGGCGGCCCTGCTTTGCTACTTTGCGGCAGCGCGTGCCACCAGCGCTCGGCGTCAGCCTCGCCCCACTTCCCTGCATCGGTACACCCCCGGAGCATCGTCATGAGCTCGAATGCGCTCTGTGGGCGCGCTGCCGGATCCTTTGCCAGGCATGCCAGCACCGCTTGCTCCAGATCGTCGGCCACGCTGAACCCGCGTTCCGAAGGGCGCTGGGGCACGCTGTGCAAGTGGTGCCCGCACAGCTCGACGAGCGTCTTACCGGCGAAAGGCGGGCTCCCGGTGAGCAGCAGATAGCCGACGGCGCCGAGCGCATAGATGTCCGCGCGCGCGTCGAGCTCTCGAGGCGAGAGGATAGCCTCGGGGGAGAGATACAGGGGCGTCCCGACGATGATGTCGAGGTTGCTGCCCGTGACGGTGCCATCACTTCGAAACTCGCGCACCAGCCCAAAGTCGAGCACCTTCACCACGTCGAACAGGCCGCCTCGGGAGCACAGGTAAATGTTCGCAGGCTTGATGTCGCGGTGGATCAACGCGATCCCATGCGCCTCCCGCAGCGCCCCGCACACCTGCAGCAAGATGTGAATGACACGACTGGCTGGCTGCGGCCCTGCGCGCGTCACCAGCTCCTCTAGCGTCATGCCGTCGAGCAGCTCCATGGCGTAGTAGAACCGCCCATCCGGTGTGCGGCCGTAGTCATAAACGGAGATGGTGTTGGGATGGGTGAGGCGCGCCGTGAGCTGGACCTCTTTTTCGAAGCGCCGAAGCGCTGCCTCGGCGCCGTCGCCCGTCATGAGCTTGATGGCCGTCGGACGACGCAGCATGGCGTGCCGCGCGCGGAAGATCTCGCCCATCCCGCCCTCGCCGATTTTCTCCTCCAGCGTATATTGGCCGAGCTGGCGCGCTTCTATGGCCTTCTCCTGCAGGCCATAGATCACCTTCGACGCGACGGTCGCGAGCACCGTACCCGCGGCGGACCACAGGAGCGCATCCATCAGGCCGCGCATGTGCATGTGGAGGCTCTCCGGGATGAACGGCGCCGGCGCCGCCAGCAGCGACGAGACCCAGAGCCCGCTAAAGCTCCCGAACGCGAGCCACAACGTACGCACTGGGGTGCTCGGCACGGTCACGGCGCGCCCGATCGTCGCGTAGCCCACCGCCAGGAGCCCGGTGTACAGCCCCCACGGTTGAAGAAAGAAGTGGCTCATCAACGTGAAGCACGCGCTCGCGCCAAGCGTTGCGGTGACGTCCAGGATAGCCAAGGTCGACTCCGAGAGCGCCTGGCGCCTCGCACAGACGCGCCAGGCCGCAAAAGCAATCAGCGTGGCTGCCAGGTGTCCAACGCGTCCCAAGGAAGTGATGCGGCTGCTCCCGAGCGCTAGATCCAGCCCTCCCTTGAAGACCAAGAACGTGACGGAAATCCAGAATAGCGTCTTGCCGAACAGCGCCAACCGATCCTGAAGGAAGCGCAGCTCTTCGTGCGAGTTGAGCGGCACGCTGCCCAAGCGCACCGCGGACCGCGGCCTAGAGCCGGAGGCTACCGCCGGCATGGACGTCGCCGGATCGGGCGTCCCCGAGGACGGCGAACGAAATGTGGACGAGACAGACTCTGGGTTCACGGAGGCGGCCGTTCTTACGCCCGGCAAGGGCTCAGGGCAACCGTACCGGAACAGGCCTATCACGGCCCATTTCCGGCCCGGCTTTTCCTTCGACATAATCGCTGGTTATGTAGCGGGGCGGGACAGCTCTGTGGAGCTGGTGCCTGTGGGGCAGATCACCCTGGCTGGAGCGTCCCGACGCCGACGGCCTCGCGCTACGGCCCAAACGGCAGGTTCAAGCCCACGATGGCGACCAACAGGAGACAGGCGACGAGCAACTCGAGCCGCGTCCATCGCAGATGCTGATACGCGTTCGGGGCCCAAAGGGGGCGAGCGAACCATGCGGCGAGGGCCACACCCCCGAGCACCGTCAAGATCCCCCAAATGCGAACCCCGGCGTTCGCATGCGGCCAGGCCAGGAGCTCCCGCGCGGCGAGCCACGCTTTCAACCCGGCCGCGCACAGCAAGGTCGCGCCGGCCCGCTCTGCCGCCAGTCGGTGCTCGGGCAACGCTCGGGCGGCGCTGCGCGATAGCAGATCGACCAAACCGATCATTAGCAGATTGATGACGGGAATGCGCAGCGCAAAGAGAATGCTTTTGGCTGCGTCGCTCCAGCGCGACACGGAGGATGCATCACCCAGCGCAGCGTAGGAGTACGCCACCATGAACGCCGCGCCATAACCCAGCAGCCAGGCCAACACTCGAGCCAGCCCGATGAGCTTCGGTGCGCGCACTGGAGAACTCCTGGCTCCATGCTAGCTCGGATCTCGCGCCCTGCGACACCTCCTATTTAGGCTGGCCAGTGTGCTCGTATCTGGCGCGATCGGCTGCGTCGGCCGACACGTGCTCGATCAGCGCTCAACGGCAGGTGGAGTCGGGCACGAGACCTCGGGTGATAGCGATATTTGCAAACCGGACCGAATCCTCAGCGGCGCCCGGCAACCTCGCATCCGCCAAGCTTCGATAGAACCCCCATTTCGGCCGCACGAAGCCGCCCCCGCGCCACAGGTCGATGTCGCCCGCTCGACGCACCTGCACCAAGCGCCGACCATCAGAACGATCGAGCACTATCGCGAGCGCACCTGTGTCGCTGTAAGTGACTTGCACCTCCGCGTCGATCCAGTGATCCGCGACGTCCACCCAGCCGATTTCGGCGAGCACGTCATCCTCGGTCGAGGCGCTGTGCCGGAGCTGCAGCCGGTCCTGGCCCCGCACTTTCTCCAGAGTGATGCTGAGGACGGGGTGCTGGTCGTCCGGGCTCTTCGCCGCCTTCAGCTGAAACACGTGCAAGAATCGGCGCGTCAGGACCACCTCCGAACCGACACGGAATCGAAAGCGGTACACGAAGCTCGTGCCCTCGTAGCCGATGAGCTCGGCGGGGGAGTGATCGTAGATCTTGATCTCGCAGCGCTGCCGGTCCGTTCGCTCTCGGTTTACTGGATCCCTGTCGATCGCCTGGTGCAAACGAAACACGAAGCAGGGCCCGACGTCGCCGCAGATCTCCTCCAACAGGTGCAACACCGGGGGCACGTGAAAGTCATCGGGGGCCTCGATGGCTCGCTCTCCGAGCGCTGCCTGCACGAGCGAGTACGCATCCTTGCCGCCGGGCCCGTCGGCGTTTAAACACGTCGTCGCCACGCCCGAGCTCCGTGAGCCGACGCTGAGCGCGGCCGCTCGGCTCGTACCCGCCGGCGGCGCACACGCGCCAACCAACGAGCCCAGCACGAACGAGAGAGCTGCGCGGAGATGCACGGAACGGGAGCCGAGGAGCGGGTTGCAACATTTCACGCCGCCCCTGAAATGGCAATAGACACCAATTGAAGGCTGGTTCGACGTCCGCCACAGTGAAGCGGCGCGCTCGCTGGCTGTGCTGGGACGCCAATGAGCTCGCGAGCGGATATATTTGACGTCAGAGCTCGGCCGTCGAACGGCCACTTACCGCCGCGAGCGTCGGTGGCCTCGCTGGGACGGAGCTCGATGATGCCAGCTCACGTCGCGGCTCGTCAACGAGATCGCATAGCGCGTCTCGCCGCGCGAGCTCCCGGACGTCCGTTGTTTCATTCCTGCTCAGAAGCGTCCCGCAAAGAAGCGACCGTTGTTTCAGCGGTGAAACATGTATTGTAGAATAGGTAATCGGCCTACAATGAGCGCAACGCGGTGCTATAACCTCCAGTCCCTGCCGCGCTTGCGCGGACCATCGCAATTGGAGCTCGAACATGCGTCTTCCCGTTTGGTTGAGTGGATTGTGTGCCTTGTCCATCGCGTGTGGCGCGCCGGAGCAGTCAGTCGACGAGTTTGGCGTGCTGACCCAAGAGATCATCGATTCGTTTTCCGGCACTCTGGCGCAGAACGAAGCTGTCGCTCGCGGGCCCCTCGCGGTGCGCCCAGGTTCGAGGCTGCGCGTAGCTCTCTCCGGTACCGGCGACGCGGACCTTTACGTACGCTTCGGTTCGCGGCCCACTCTGACCAGCTTCGACTGCCGCCCTTACAAGGACAATTCCTCCGAAGAATGTGTGCTCACGGTACCCTCGACCGCGACAACCGTGTTCATCGACATTCGCGGATACAGGGCGTCCACCTACTCGTTGCAGATCGAACGTGACGACGGCACTGGTGGTTCCGGAGGTACGGGTGGTTCCGGAGGTACGGGCGGTTCCGGTGGTGCGGGCGGCACAGCTGGCTCCGGTGGTGCGGGCGGCACAGCTGGCTCCGGCGGTACGGGCGGCACGGCTGGCTCCGGTGGCACGGCTGGCTCCGGTGGAACACCGATCACCGAGACGTTTTCGGGCACGGTTGCCCAGAACGAAGCGGTCGCTCGCGGGCCCTTTGCCGTACAGCCAGGATCACGGCTGCGCGTAGCTCTCTCCGGTACCGGCGACGCGGACCTCTACGTACGCTTCGGTTCGCGGCCCACTCTGACTAGCTTCGACTGCCGCCCATACAAGGACAATTCCACCGAGGAATGCGTGCTCACGGTGCCCTCCACTGCGACGGCCGCGTTCATCGACGTTCGCGGAGACAGGGCGTCGACCTACTCGTTGCAGATCGAACGTGTGGCGGGTGGCAGCGGTGGCTCTGGCGGCAGCGGTGGCACTGGCGGCACTGGCGGCACTGGCGGCACTGGCGGCAGCGGTGGCTCTGGCGGCACCGGCGGCTCTGGCGGCACTGGCGGCAGCGGTGGCTCTGGTGGCACCGGCGGCTCTGGCGGTACGTCGGGCGGCTCAAGTGCTGGAACACCGATTACCGAAACGTTCTCGGGCACTGTGGCCCAGAACGATGCGGTCGCTCGCGGGCCGCTGGCGGTGCAGCCGGGCTCACGGCTGCGCGTGGCTCTCTCAGGTACCGGCGACGCAGACCTCTATGTCCGCTTCGGTTCGCGGCCCACTCTCACCAGCTTCGACTGCCGCCCCTACAAGGATGACTCCTCCGAGGAATGTGTGCTCACTGTGCCCTCGACGGCGACGGCCGTGTACATCGATATTCGCGGGTACAGGGCGTCGACCTACTCGTTGCGGATCGAACGTGTCGCCAGCGGCAGCGGCGGCAGCGGCGGCAGCGGCGGCTCCGGTGGCAGTGGTGGCGGACAGAGCACAGACCCATTCGTGATCGCCGTCCTTGGTTCGTCGACCGCGGAGGGTGTGGGCGCAAGCAGCTTGGCAAACTCCTGGGTCCGCTTGTTCGAGGATGCGCTCTCGGATGTGGCAAACGTGAGCGTCACCAATCTCGCCGTGAGCGGCTACACCACCGTTCAGCTCTTGCCCGGCTCTCGCGCACCGGGCAGCATAGATGCGGCGCTCGACGAGCAGCCTGACCTGATCGTAGTGGCCCTCGCCGGCAGCAACGACCTCGACATCGGCTCCTCCACGGCCACATTCCTGGCGGACCTCACGCGGGTGCGCGACACGGCGCGAGCTGCCAGCGTCCCGACGTTCTTCGTCGGCACCACGCCCAAAAACCTGAGCACCCAACAGCGTGCTCTGCTGGCGGATTGGAACGATCAGATGGGCGACCGCTTCGACACGTGTTGGGTCCCGGCCAACAGCGCCTATTCACCCTGCTTCATCGACGTATTCGCCAAGCTGGCGACCGACGATTACGGGATTGAACCCCAGTATCAAGCGACTGACGGCTTCCACCACAACGACGCGGGTCATCGCCTGATCTCCCAGAGCGCGGTGGAGATCGTCGAGCCGTACCTCTGCACGGTGCGCCAGTGCCGCTGAATCATCAGTCGACGAAGTGATCCCGTGCGGCCACGCGCAAACGCTAGCCCGCGCTGGGAAATCCGGCCGCCCTTTGCAGGCGCGGGTCAGCCGCCATCACCTCGCGGACGGACGTCCAACGAAGCTCCGGGTAGCGGCCGTTGTCGAGCGGAGAAAGCTTTGCCAGCCCACCATACATGTCCCGCATGTACTGCATCCCTTGCCACGGCGGAAAAACTTCCTCCTCTTTGCGATCGAAGGCGCGCGCCAAACTTATCATGACCTCCAACATGCGGAGCCCGCCGGGCCGCAGCACCCGATAGCGCTCTCCGGACAGCTCGCTGGCAATGGCTGCGAGCTCGGGCGCGGTCACCTGATCGCCCGCGATGCGCAGGGTGCGCGGCGTTTCGCGGTCAAGGGCGCCGGCCGCGGTGAAAGCGGCCGCATCGTCCATGCTGGTAAAGTCCAGTTTGACTCGTAGATTACCCCACGCGAGCACCCGCCGGATCTTCGGCAGGACAAACGGCGCCTGCCCGCTGAGCATGTCCGCAAACGCGCCGCAGAGCACCGACGTAGCGGCAATCGGCGCCGCATCCAGGCGGGCCTTGAACTTGCGGCGCAGGTCGAAGTTCCGGTTCTTGCCCGGGGGCAGCATCACGTAGTCGATCGCGAAGTCGGACGGGATGAAGCGCGGGCATCTTGCCGCCACGGCGGCGTCGAGCAGCATGCCCTGCACCCCGACGATCACGTCCTCCAGCCCCGAGAGGGCAGAAACCACGCAGCTGGCGCCCGCACACGCCCGTTGAAGCTCCACCGCACGCCCGTAGTCGACCTCGGTGACTTCCGCCCCAGTCTGTCGCAGCTCGGCGACCCCGTTGCCCGCACTGCCGCGGCGGACCAACGCGGTGACTACCCCGCCCCGCTTGACCAACTCGCGCGCGATCTTGACGCCTAATTGCCCCGTGCCCCCCGCCAGGACGACCCGAGCCCCACTCATCTGCAACCCTGCTGGCGCGTGCGCGCGTCATCAAATCGTATCGCCACGCCGCCCATATAGGACGATACGCAGCCTCGGCCAGTGCCGTCAGGCCCACGCGGGCACGACGAACCCAACGCGCGGCGCGGTGCTGGCACCCCGCGGGCCTGTCGTGTAAGAAATCTTCACCTGCTTCGCCACTCGCTCGAGAGCCGCATCGAGCGCGACCTCACGTCCGGGCGCCTGCGCATCGTCCTCGAGCCATACGCACCCGAGGTGCCGGGGCTCCATCTGTACTTCCCCAAACGGTCGCAGTCTCGCCGGCACTCCAGGCGTTCGTCGCGATCGCCCGCGAGCAGGCTAAGGCTGATCGAGTCGGCAGCGAGGCGTGAAGGGTTTCTAACGCCGCATCCAGAGCATCCAGATCGCCGGTAAGCACCACGGTCGGCGCGCCAAAAGTTCCGGATGCGGTTCTCCACCGGCGGGCCACTGTTCAGGAGCGGGCCGCCTGGCACGTTTTCCCGCTGTTTTACAGTGGGTCGAGAGGGACTCGAACCCTCGACCTACGGATTAAAAGAGCGACCTTAGACAACGCTGATGCACAATCCAGCGTAAAACAAGCCACTCCAGACACGCAAGGTTGCACGAAGCAACACGGCGGCCCAGCCCAAAGCACCGATGTGGGCCACGATGTCGATGCCGTCGAGGCCGCGCTAGCTGTCGCGCTCCGCGGAGCTGCAACCGCGGGACAATGGGCGGTCGTTGCTCAGCTCGCGAGTGAGCTCGAGGCCAGGCGCAAGGCTCGCCAGGCTCCCGAGGTGGTCAGCTTCGAAGCCGCGCGCGCCAAGCGGAACGGGGGGTGGTCATGAGGCGCGCGGCCTTCGTGACGGTCGCGTTCCTGGCGCTGCTGCTCTCGGGGTGTGGACCGAGCGAATCGCGGGAGACGTCACTCGGTGAGCCGACTACGTTCTCACCAGTACCGGAACTCTCCGCCTACACCGAGGTGGCTACGGTGCGGGTTGCTCGCGCTACGGGTCGCGATGACGTGACGGCGGAGCCGGGCGGCATTCCGGTCATATTCCAGGAAGAGCTGCTCTCAAAGGACGGGCAGCCCGCTTGTGGCCTGACGCTGGGCAAGAGCTACCCGAACACGCCGGATGAGGTCTTTGACCTGTCAGTGTTGGTCGACCCTACTCCACCGCCAGGGTGTCCACCGGTCCACATCACGGTGCTCCACGAGATGATTCACGCGCTGAGTCCAGGGGCGGAGCACAGCGAGGCCGGCGTGTTTCATGCGCACGGCGCCGGGGCACTGCTCGAGGAGACTTCGCTCACGGCGTTGTGCGCCGGCTTCGAGTGCTTGGCCTTCGCACCCGAAGGTGACCGCTAATGGCAAGCTTCAAACCGCCAAGACTGCCGCGCGCGCCCAAGCCCCGCAAAGGCGAGTCCCGGCTCTTCGGTGAGCTCGCATCGCACGCTCGAGAGCTGAACACCACGCTCGAGGCGGCGTTCGCCGAGATTCACGGTGACCTCTCCAACGCGGACCGTAAGGCGGGCGACATCTCGGTCGCGATACAGACGTACAGGCCGATTGCTGGCGAGACCAAGCGCGTTTCCCCCCCTCCCGAGGGCATGGCGGTCATTCTTCCACCTCCTGGGCCCGAAAACCGCGGCGAAAGCATCAATCTATTCATCGAGCGCCCGGACGGCGAGCTCCGGGTATTCGTTGCCCCGAAGCTCGATTCGGTGAGCGACGTGGTGGTCGCGACCGTCAACGGCGCCGAATTCCAGACGTTTTCGGCCGAAGGTCTGGTGGTTTTCACGTCCAACGGCGTGAATCGTTGGAATTCGGTCACCCAAGTCCCGGCCGAGGCTGCCGCAGGGGCCATTGGCGACACGGGACCGCAGGGTCCACCCGGCAATGACGGCCAGGACGGCGCGGACGGTTCCCCAGGGCCGCCAGGGGCTACCGGCGCTACGGGCTCGTCAGGGTCCGGCGGCGGCGGCTCTCTCGGTACCGGGCTCACGCTCTCGGCCACGACGCACACGCTGGAGATTGAGACGGGGGCCGCTGTCTCGACTGACTATCAGATATCGTTTCAGGACGTTTCGAGCGCGGGCGTCGTCACGCCGGGCAGCTCGCACGGTAACGTGGCCACCGCGGCCGATACGACGCTGCTGAGCGCCCCGGGAGCAAGCGCACAGCGCACTGTTCAAGACATCACCATCGTGAACAAGAGCACGACGGACATCCAGACCATTCGCGTTCAGAAGGACGTGAGCACGGTTGAATTTACCGTCTTCGGCCCGAGCCAGCTCGGGCCCGGCGAGCGCATCGAGTACACCGCGGATACCGGTTGGCGTGTGTTCGATACCACGGGCCGCGAGAAGCGGGCGGGCACGATTAGCACGGAAGGCGTCGCGTTCAGCGTGCTAGGCGTCGCCGCGAGCGCCAACGGGCCTCGGCTGGACATCGTGGCGAGCGGGGCCGGGGCGCATCTGGTCCGCAACGGCAGCACCGGGCTCGCGTTCATCGTGCCCGACGGGACAGCCACAATCACCGGCTTGAACGGCAGCATCAACGTTGAATCGGATGACGGAAGAGACCTTGTCGTGAACCCAAGCACCAATGAGCTGGGCTTTCGCAAGTCGCGCCGCCGGCACTGGTTCTTCGAGGACTTCGACCACGTAATGTTGGAGTCCATCAGCGCCACAGCAAGCGGCTCGGCGGCAGCGATGGGCTCCCCGGCATCCGTCCGGAAGCCCAAGACGTGCTCAATCGTGAGCATGCCGACCTGCGCGAGCGCATCGAAATTCTAGAGGCAGCGTTCGCCAGGCTCTGCAGCGTCGCTGAGGGTCTTCCGGGCTGGGCAGCGGCCTGGGATGCGGCATTCCCGCAGAAGTTCGCCAGAGAGCCAGCTGGGGCCGAGGGCGTGGCAACGAACCCCGGCGGCTGAGAGCCGCCGAGCCGATTCGGACGGACCCGGCGACAATCCCGGCGGGGCCCGTCTCCGATAGATGGGGCGGGCGAGTTGCTGGGCGAAGGTGTGCCGAGTGAAGCTCCATCGACAACGCGCCGTAGCTGGCCACATGAACACGATTGGGGCCCAGTTGAGGCGCGGCCTATGAGCAAAGCTGGCTGGTGGGTCGCAGCAATGCTTTTCATTCTGCTTGGCAGCGTCGGCTACCGCGAGGTCCGTTCAACCGTCACCTCTGGAGCCCTCGAAGCCAGCATCGTGGCGCGCGATGCGGAGCCTCCGGCGCCGTGCGTCAAAGCGGCTCCAGCGACGCAGCAAGGACAATGGTCCCCAGATAAACAAAACAGCTCGCGACGGTTCCTCTACAAGCGCTGGCACGCTGACACGGTATTCGCGGGGGAGCGCTTTCTGACGGGTGAGCTTGCCAATGACGAAGTCTGCCGCGAAGTCGCGGAAGGCTACAACGCCAAGCCGTCGGTCGTGACTGCCGGCGCGGTTACGTTCGAGTGCGACGAGGGTCAGCGGTGACGCCAGGCACTTCGGTGCGGAGTTGGGCGGCCGTGAGCCTTGCCGTGCTCGAGCTCGCGGGCCTAGGCTGCGCGCGAGTCTCTGTAGCCTACGAGCCTCACAAGGCCGAGTACCGGAACGGCCTCCCGCCGCTCCTCTTCGTTGCCGTCGTGGCTCACCGCGGCGACATCGAGGCGTTAGCGAGCGCGGGCGCAGAGATGCTGGGTAGCATGCGGGGAGACGGCAATGCCCTGGCCGGGCATGGGTACATCGAGAAGGAAGTCCAGACCGAAGCCGCCGCGCTGGGCGCTACTCACATACTTCTGACGGCCGAGTCGTCCACTGTCGATCGCACTCCCGACCGCTTCGTCACGACTTGCGACAAGAAAGGCAACTGCACCACCAGCAACACGGGCGGGATTGCGTATAGCCTAGAAAGCAGCGGGTATGTCCTGTCGCGGGTGCCACGTGAGCGATGGGCGCAGCTGCCCGTGGCGCTTCAACCTGGCGAGGCGAACTTCAAACCGAAGCCGCGCCAAGCGCCGGTCGAGCGATGTCGGCAAGACGGCCGCGGGCGCCCCGTGTGCAAGTCCGCCCGAAGCGCCGCAAAGAGCTGCGTCACCGCATCCGGAGACAAGCGAGCATGTGCTCCCCGCCAGATGGAGCGCTGAGGCGGGTCCTTGGAACATTGGTTGCCTGTGCGCCAATGACATAGACCGCAGTCTATATCCGCGTAGTTGCTTGAGATATCGGTTGACGATGCGGGCGCCACGCCGCATGCTGCACGGAGAACAAGGGCACTGACCAACGACGCGGTAGATACCTCGGGGCAGATTCGAGGGTGAATGTGTGAACCGCTGCGAGCCAGAAAGCACCCCGTGTGACTGTCGACGAAGGTCGGCAGGGGTGAGGCAGTCGAGGGGCAGTTGACCGGAGCGCCCGAATCGCCGCGGGCTTTTGGAGTAGAAAATGCGTAAGCATCAAGCCTGCTCGCCTCCGGTCAACCCCTCTGGCGAGCGCCCCTCAAGCAAGACACCCCTGCCCGAGTCCCAACGGACGACGCTGCTCGGCCTGGTCATGAACGACGGCGAGAACGAGACCGCCAAAGCGCTTGGCGTAAACCGCTACTCGCTGCTGAAGGCCTGTGCGGGCCTGCCCCTCTCAGCTTCCGTGCTGTGCCTGGTTCAAACCCGGCTGAGCGAGCGAGGGGCGCTGTGAGTTCCGCGTTCACTGCGCTGTTAGACGAGCTGGCGGACGTTGTGGCCGCCCGCGTGATTGAGCGCCTCCAAGCTGGCGCTCCGGGCATGGTAGACCAATCTACATCACCACTCGGGCGCCGCCGGCATTGCGCCATCGTTCGGCAGCGGCTGGCCCATGGCGAGCCGGGGGCGGCAATCGTTGGGCGCCGGCACCTGCTCTCACCCCAGGCGCTCTCAGAGGCGCTGGAGCGCGCTACGGGGCGCCCCGTGGCAGCGCCGACCGCGAAGGCTGGCGGCGTCCGCGCCGAGCTCGAGCGCGAGCTTCGCCTGGTTCGTGGAGGCGGGCAGTGACGCGCGCATTGAAGCTCCGGCCGCAAGCTGCCCCGCAAACGAGCTCATCGGGGCGCGCAGCTGCCGTAGCGTTGCTCGCGAACGCGCTCGCCGTTGCCCAGAAAGCGGCTCGGCGCTGGAGCCAACCGCCCGAGGACGCCAATGAGGCTGCGGCGCAGGCGCTCGCTGATGCCCAGGAGCTACCCGCCGACCAACGTGCGGAATGCATCGAGAAGCGGGTGCGGGCGCTCTTGCGAGATATGCGCGACCAGAGACGCCGAACCAAGACGAGCGCTGACCCTTTGCGGACTCAGCTCAGCCATCGGCGCTCATTGTCTGGCCCGGGCTGCGTCATCGAGCACGCCGAGAGCACGCCGTTCAATGAGCTCGCCCATGAAGGAGCACGGTACGCCCAAATCGATACCGAAGGCCGCGAGTCGTTGTCGGTGCTGCGTCGATGCGAAGAGCGGGCGTGGCTCGAAGGCTCCCTGTTCTCGACCGCCCTCGGCGACAGGAGCCACTCTCGCGCTCGGCGCCACCTGGCAAGCGTCGCGCGGAGGGCCATTCGAATCGCGCGCGAGCATGAACAGCGCGAAGACGGGGGCTCGGTGCTCGAGTTGTCCAGCTACGGGGCGACTTATCGAGATGCCGTGCGAGTGCTCGCCAGCCGCGCCGCCAGCGAAGCCATGGCGTTCTTTCGCGGCGTGGCTGAGCTGCCCTGTTCCGTGCACGGGCCAGGCTCGCGCTGGGTCGAGTGCGCGTGCCCAGAGAACCAGGACGTCGCGCGCTTCCGCGGACCTGGGCGCTGGACGGAGCCGCTGGTGACCAGCGTTGCCGTCGGATGTTGGCGCGGCTCCGAGGGCACGGCTGACCTTCTCGACCGATACCGTGCCGCAACGATGGCTCTTGCCCAGGCCACCCCTGGCACTTCGGAGCATGGCACCGCAGCGACCGAGTATGATCATCTTCGTCGTGAGGTCGCGCGCGAGTGCGATTGGCACGAACATCGAGGCGAGCTCCACGGTGCTCGTCTGGCGCAACGGAGCGTGTTGGTCCGGCGTCTCTTGAACGAGCTTTTTAGGCTGTGCCACATCGACCCAAAGGACACGCTGCTACTGGAGCGCCGATACGACAGCCAGGCGTCTGAGCGAGCTCGCGAGTTCGCGGTCTCTTGGCGCCGTGCTCATCCAGTCAAACAGCGTCGCGGGAGGCCCTCGAAAACTAAGGCTAAACACTAGCAATTCCAACCACATGGCGACCGCGCAATCCCCGGTCGCTATATGGTATGGGCAACACGCAAAACAGTGCTCGGTGCGCCACACGCGCTCCCAAGGGGCGCCCTGCCCCTCATGATGTGGTGGCCGCCGTGCAGACGTTGGTCGCAAACCGCGGCCTCACCCAGACCGCGAGCGATCTCACTCTCGATTCGCGTCTACTGGCCCGAGCTGTCGCAAACGGCGTTTTGCTCGAGGGCTCAATCAGTCTGATTCGCGAACGCCTCCGCGAGCTGTCCGAGTCGCGCGCAACGCGCACTCCAAACCGCGCCCGACATTCGTTGCGCCTCGTCACCGGCGAGGACGCGCAACTCTAAACCCCAAATGAGCAACGCCCGGGTGGCACCCCAGGCGATTGCAGAGACGAACTATCTATGAAGAACGTTGGCACACAATCTCCTCGTCGGCAACCCTCGTCATGCCCATCCGCGTATACCGGCAGCACTTACCGTCTCCAGGGCCAACGTCAAAACGCTGTCGACGCCCTGAGGCGCAGCGTCCGAAGATGCTTGAAGCACTTCGGTGCTGGCACTGAGCTCGCCATTCTGGACGTTGCGGCCCGCGAGCTCGGCAAGGTCGGTGGTGACGCGCTGGGAGCGGGCAAGCCGTGAGCGACCGCAAACAGCTCGAGCGCGACGCTAAGCGCGCCCTGGGGGTCGAGAGGGACGATCGCATCGTCCAAGTCCTACCAGCACACCCGAATATGCGGATACGAGCACGCTCCAACGCTCCTGGGGCGAAGGCGCGGCTGGTTCCGGTCATCGCTATAGCCCTTCGGCCCGACCATCACCTGTATCCGATGATCATATGTCCGGAGCTGGGGGCCGCGCGTGCGGCCTGGTCGACCTGGGGCTGCGCCGATTGCGCAAAAAGGGTGCCTACCGAGACTCACAGCCACCTCGCCTCGATGCCTGGCAGTTACGTGAGGGAAGGCGACCACTTTGTACGCATTCACGACCACTATGAAGCCGAGCTCGGCGAGGTCGATGACGACGCTCCGGAGCCACCAGCGGATATTGAAGTTTGGGAGGCTCGGTGAGCAGTCTAGCTGACGACCTGGTTCGGGCTCGAGCGCGGCAGCTCAAGAATCCGATGAAGGAAAAGGAGCCACGATTGCCTGAGGGCGCGGGCGAGACCGAGTACCTGGAGTACCTCCGACTCCATCAGGAGTGGCAGGCGGCCAAGGGGAAGGTGATGGCCAAAGAAGCGGCCGGCGCGGCTTCCGGCGGCCACGATGAGCTCGACCGACTCATGGCCAAAGTGGCTGGCAAGACCATCCTTGGGTTTGGGCTAAGCTTCGAGTTTCCCGGGGCCGACACTGACGTCGAGGAGGCGCCCACCCCGTCCGCCAACGTGCCCGAGCCAGAACGATGGGCCACTGATGACGCAGCCGTCAAGCCGCCGCCCGTTCCGCGGAGTTGCAGCAAGCAATTCAACGACGTCACAGCGTACGCGATCGCGATGCGACTGCTCTCGGTCATAGACGCGAAATACGCTGGGTTCATCTTCGACGCCGGCAAATTCTGGCTGTACCGCGACGGCGTTTTCGCGCAGTTGCCGGAGTGGTGGGTGAAGCGTGCGGCTGCAGAGTATCACGGTACGCGGAGTGTTCAGCAGAAGGCCGGAGCGAGCGAGGGGATCCCGTTTTTCGCGAACACTACCAACCTGGCATCGGTCCAAAACTCCATCGCCCTGGAGCTCGCTGCGCGGCAGAACATGCCTGTGGGGCGCAGCTACTTTGATGACTCGCCCGCTCTGGCCGTCTTCCGCAATTGCTCACTGGTGGTCGGCGAAGGCGGCGGCGTGATGAGCGTCCCGCACAGCCCGGCGCATCGAGCAAGGTTCCGATTCGAGTTTGACTATGAACCCGGCCTCGTGCCCTCGAACTTCATAGCGGTTGCTCGTGACTGGTTCGCGGAGCTCCAGGGAGACGAGACCGAAGCCCGAATCTTGGCGCTTCGGCAGTACGCCGGCCACGCCATCCTGAACTCGCTCCACCGCAAGAAGCTCAGTGTAGCGCTGATGCTCGTGGGCAAGGGGCATGACGGCAAGAGCACGTTCATCAACCTGCTGCGTGCCTGCCTACCACCCGGCTCCACGGCAGAGCTCGACCCGGCCGCTCTCGGCGCGAAGTCTGCAACCGTGGACCTGACCCGGGCAGCTCTGCACGGCAAGCTCGCGAACATATGCGACGATTGCAGCTCGCAACCTTGGGCCGACACATCGTTTCTCAAACGAGTGCTCGATCACGCATGGGTATCAGCACGCCGAATCGGAGGCGACCCTTTCACCTACCGGGCGACTCTGGCGAGCGTCTTCGCGTGCAACGAGCTGCCGCGGGTGGCCGACAAGAGTTGGGGCTTCTTTCGACGTTGGTTGCTCGTGCATTTTCCGCACACGATATCCATGACGCAAAGAGACGCCCGACTCGAGCAGAAGATCCTGAGCCTGGAGAAGCGCGAGCTCGTCTGCTGGTTCGCCGACGCCGCGCTAGCGATGCTGGCGACCCCTGGCGCGGGCGTCATCAAGGAGCCCGAATGCCATCGAGAGCTATTGGCCCAATGGACTGCGGGCGACGACAGCGTGAGCAGCTTTATCGCCGAGTACACCGAGGACGCTGGGCGGGACAAGGCATCTTGGACCCCGACCGCGGCGCTCTACGACGCCTACGCGGCTTGGTGCAAATGGGTCTACGGCGAGTTTCGCGCAGCAAGGGAGACGCAGAGCAAGGACGCCTTCGCGAAGGCGCTGACGCGCCTGCCGGGCGTCCAGACCGGGAAGCATGGAAAAACTAACACACGTGTCGCGAACAGGGTCGTGCGCAAGACCGGTGCCACGTGAGCAACGTATTCCCCGGCCAGTGGGTTGGCGAGCAGCTGGGCGAGCAGGTCTTTTTGAGCCCATGTGTTGATTATCATTGGTGGTTTTTTGCCTGGCGAGCACGTGAGTCCCATCTGGGTCGCCTTACGTACGCGCGCACGCGCGCATCGGTGGGGGGGTGGGCAGCCGCATGCACCTGCTCGCCGGTTGCACCAACCAGCATCAAAACGGCTGCCGATGTGGTTTTTGACCCGCTCGCTCACCTGCTCGCCAACCCCGACAGAGGGTCCAAATGAGCTTCGCGCTGGTACCAGACGGCAGCGGCGGAGTGCGACTCGTGCCCATCGCCGACGCCCCGGCGAGCTCGACGGATGAGTTGGCGCCGAGCCACCCGCAACGGGTCCAGGTGCCCGAATATAGCTTCGGCCTAGAAACGGCGAGCGACGCGGACCCGCCGCCCCCCGAGCCATCCGCAGCCGAGCTACTAGCGTTCGCGACGGACACCGAGCGACTGAGCTACGCAAACGAGTGGGGCAAGCGGTCCACGGTTGAGCGCGCCGAGTGGCTGAGCTCCAGCGACGGTCATCTCGCGGAGCTCGCTTTGGCCGCTTGGTCCGTCATCCCCCGAGCTGACGAGCCCGGTGACGAACCGACCACGGCGCCCGAGGACGCGACGCCGGCAGAGATCGCGTTCCTTGCTCTCCAGTGTGATCGCCGGGCCTATGCACAGTGGGCCGCAGGAGCGCGTGCAGCCTGGGCAGCGCGGCAACCACGAACCCCCTCAGCGCGCGCATCAGGGCACGGGGCGGGGTTGCGGGGGGACCAATGAAAGCGACGCTCGCGAGCCTCCTGGAGCGGCTAGGTGCACCCATGGCCGCCGCACTGTCCGCCATCGAAGCGGCCGCCCCTGGGAGCATCCAGTGCAAGGTCACGGCGGGGAGGCTGAGGCCCAGGCGATCACAGTGCATGGCAACCACGGCTAAGGGCGCGCCATGCAAGCGGTCGGCAACGGCGGGCGGGCTGTGCCCGACACACGTTCGGCAAGGTTCCATCAAGACGGAAGGACAATCAAAGTGAAAGACGACACCGACAACGAGCGCCATGAGGCGAGCCCGCTCGAGCAACTCATCACCTCGACGCCGCTGGAGTCGCTCGACTGCTCTCGCAATCGCTGGCCCAGGTGCGGCGCGTTCGCCAGGAGCTCAGGGCGGGCGTGTCAGGCGCCCGGGGCGGGCCTTGGCGGCCGCTGTCGCCACCATGGCGGGCTTACGCTCGGCGCCGTGTCCCGCAAGCGGCACTGGCTCCGTCCCGCCGAGCGTGCACCGGTGGAGCCTCGCAAGGTCGTGCTGGTCTCGGCTTATGAAGGGTTGCACGCTGAATGCCACGCCCCAGCTCGAGACCGGCGGCGCTGGGACATGTGGGCGATACCGCATGAGCTCTGGGCGCTGCTTCCTCCCGAGGCGGCGAGTGGCGCGATCGGCGATGTGGGCCACATGCGGGCACTGTTGCGGGAATCGGGGGTGTTGAACCGAACCGTCAGCAGGTGGCCGCAGCTCATTGGGTTCCGCATTGCGCTCCGGCTCGCTGAGCGGGGCCGCATCGCATTTGCTCTCATGCTCGATGCTAGAGACGTCAAGCGAGCCACGAGAGCAGCCGTCGACTGTGGCAACGAGTGCGTTCGGCGAGTGGAGGCTGACGAGCTCCTGAGCGCGTTACGAGCGGCGGGTGGCGCCGTGGCGAAGGCGAGCAAGCCGTGAGCGACCCTCTCAACGCCTGGCCAGCGTTCGCTTCCCGGGTTCGAGAGCGCCTCGAAGCTGGACGCGAAGCCTATGGTGACCGGAGCTTTCATGCCGAGCCGGACGTGCTGCTCGGCGAGCTCCAGCAAGAGGCGCTCGATCTGGCGGGGTGGGGATTCGTTCTTTTCGAACGTATCGAACGAGCCCGGGAAGCCCTCAGGTCGGCGCACGACTCCGGGGCGGGGTCGCCGGTTCGTTCCTCGAAACCAACCGCGCTCACTCGCTCGTTGGGCGACTACTGCCCGGCGCCGGAGAAGCCGTGACCGTGCCCAGCGCTGCCACGCTGGCGCATCCGGAGCGAACCCGGACGACCATCGGGGGCTTGCCGCTCGAAAACGCATCCTGGGGCACCCTGGAGCGAGCGCGTAGCACCGGGGATATCTACAGCTCGTTGCGGCGAATGTCGGCGCGCCGGGCGCGGGAATCGACTCAGGGGCGGTCGGGGCATCTGCGAGGTAGATGAATCTGCACCTCGAGGCCCTGATACCAATCGATACCAATGCGTCGACAACCATTGACAAGCGGCGCGCTGGCTATCACCCTGAACAAATGACTCTGTCAAGCAGGAGTGAAGCGAATGGCTGAGCGAATCCCCATAGGCTTCGAGCGCTGGGAGCCTGGGCATCCCTGGGGCGATGTCATTTTTAGCGACTCCACGAGGCAGTCGGTCCAGGACCCCGACGGAAGTATCGAGCAAGAGGCGAAGAGCATCGCCACAAGCTTTGGCGCTGAGGGAGGTGCATTCACAGCGTCGTCGATGCTGCCCCCGTCACGGCCGGCGGTTGGGCCCAGCACCCAATCGGCGATCGGAGCTGCCGGTGAAACGCCGCCGTGGGTTAGGGCGGCGATGGCCGAGAGTCAGGATGCTGTGGCGAACGCCGGGCCCGTGACGGCGTCGGGCTCAGCTCGGGCGGCCGCGGGTGGCGTTGCGGGCGAGAAGCAGCCGCCTGTTTGGATTGCGTCAGCCATGGGCGCGCAGCCCACCGGAGCCCCGCCCGTGCCGGGCACCTCCGAGAACAAGGCCGCTCGGGTGTTCGCCGAGCAGGGAATGTCTCCCCCTCAGCCTGCTCCTCAGGGTCCCATGGCGAGCCCTACGCAGCCCCGGCGCAACCCCGCAGAGGCAGCGATCGCGTTCGTCGCCCCACATCTACGGCCCACGGCTGCCACCGTCCAGACGAGCGGCAAAGACCCGGTCGCGGCGGACGGCGTGAGAGCGGTGAACGCCTCTGCGCTGGACCTGCGCGGCAGGAGCATCAACGAGTGGCAGCAAGCGCAACACGACACGCTGACCTCCCAAATGCAGCTGGAGCGGCAGGCCTACGGTGAAGGTGTGGCGCGGCAATTCGGGGCCATGGGCGCTGAAGCCACGCAGCTACGTGTCAAGCAGGAGGTGGCGGCGCGCAAGGCCGCGGTCGCCGCCGAGCCTATCGACCCAGGCCGCTACCTGTCGACTTCCGGTATGCGAACCGCGCTCGCCATCATTGGCGGGGTCGCCGGTGCGCTTGCCGAGACGACCTCGACCCTCAGCAACTCGCGGGAGAAGTACAAGAGCACCTTTGTCCGCGACTTGCTCAACATCGTCGACATGGACGTGGCGAGCCAACGCGAGGCCAAGAGTTCGACCCTGGCCGACCTCGAAAGCAAGCTGGGGAGTGCAGAGGCAGCGGTCGCGTACGCCCAGGCAACAGCTCGCGAAGCGCTCGCGCAGCGGCTCGAGGCTGGGCAGCGGTTCGCGCGTACCGCAGAGGCCTACAACACCATCGGCTCGGCGGCGAATGAGATGCGCGCACAGGCCTTGTCCAGACATGCCCAGGCTGACGCGCTGGTTATGGGCGACGTTTCGACGTCGCTTCAGTTCTCCGCCCCGAATCCCGTTGCTGGGTCGGGCTCGGCCCCGGTCAATGCCGAGACGGGCGAGGAGCAGGCACTGCTCACGGCCAACGGCACCGACAGCAAGCGCCTGGCTGCGTACGGCGCAGCGCGCCTCGCCACCGGCGCCGACGGGACCATTGGGGTGGCCGACGACGCGGAGAAGGCCATCGCCAAGCTCACCGCCGGGCAAGACGTCCCAGGCACGGGCCCGATCGACAAGCTGTTCCAGCCCCTGCTCCGAGGCCCGGACGCGGCGGCAGTGCAGCAGAAGCTCAATATGGTCAACGCGCAGTTCACCCGCGCCGTGTCCGGTGCGGCGGCTACCGATGCCGAGCGAGCTCACCTTACCAAGATTATCGAGGGGCGCGGCACACTGGACGATATCAAGCGCGGCCTGACGATGGTCAAGGCCATCGCCGGACGCCAGCTCGAGACGCTGAACGCCAGCCAGAGCGGCGAGGCTCGCGCGTACGAAGGCATCAAGGGGCTACGCGCCGGGCGGCAGACGCTCACGGCAGAGCAGGAACGACGGCGCACCATTCAGACCGCCAAGCGCAGCGGCGCAACCGGCTCGTTTGACGACCCGCCCGAGGCGGCCGCCCCCGAGAAGCCGCAGGCGAATACCCCCGGCGGGCGCAACGCGAGGGGCCTGTAACCATGGGCATCATCACCCGCATCAGGCTCGACGGCGGCACTGACCAGTCGAGCGCTAAAAGAGTCATGCCAGAGAGCGGCCCGCTGCGGCGGGTGACGAACATGCGTCTCAGTCGAGACGGTGAGCTCGAGGTGCGCCCCGGCTACGCAGCCATGGCGCGCACGACGTACGGGGGCAGCAACCTCGTCGCCTACGACCTCGTCAACTACAATGAGCGGCTCATCGCGATCGGCACCAACGGCGGCGCTCGAAGGCTTTACGAGTTTGTAGACCAGTCGCTAGCTGCCTGGAAAGGCTCCGCAGGCGCGGCCCTGTCCTACGCTACCGAGTTCCGCGACATGGGGCGCCCGCCAGACCAGCGGGGAGACATTCTTGGGGGGACGTTGGCCGTGGACAACGGCATCGCCCTGCTTGCGTTCGCGACTCAAGACGGGCTTTTCGTCCACGTGTTCCGGGTCGCTGATGACGCCACGCTGGCCTTTGAGAGCTTTGGCAACTCCACGGGCGCGGTTGGGTCGCCGCGAGCTCTAGTGACCGATTCCGGCGGCGCGTTCGTGGTCGTGGCGTTCGACTCGGGCACCGGGGAGCTCAAAGTCCGAGACTTCGAGCCAGCTACGGACACATCGCTGTCCGGATTGACCACGCTTTTCACCGTGACCGGAGGTTTATTCGCCGCTGCACGCGTTCGAGGAGGCTCCGGCTACGTCGTCGCGGGGGTGAGCGGTACCGGCGTCATCGTGCGCCATTACAGCGCGGCACACGTTCAGCAAATGACGGTGACCATCGCCACGACCGTGCCCAAAGCGCTCTCCATCTGCGCCGACAGCTCCGGAAACACCGTTTCAATCCTCTACGTCGACAACACCGACGACCTGGTCAAGGTCATCACCCGCAACTTGACCACCGGAGCAGCGGTTCAGGGGCCGACGACCGTGTCGAGCGGGCAAATCGCGCAAGCAGACTCGATTGTGTCCATCAAACACGCCTCCAGCACCTCGATGCGGGCCGCGTACACGCTACAGGCCAGCGGCGCAGCGATATCGAGCGTGCCCCCGCTCGTCCAAACGCGAACCATTGTCCCGAGCACCCATGCTCTGGGCACGGCCGCGGACCACATTAGCGCGGAGCTGACGAGCGAGGTCCTGGTCGAGCCGTTATCGAGCGAGCCGGTCTTTGCTCACGTTTACGGCGAGGACGGGCAACGGGTCAACGTGCTCACGGAGCATGGTGGTCCGCTTCTCGCCGGTAAGGATTTCGGGATCGCCCAGGCCCAGGACGCGACCAATCCGGACGCTGGTACGCTCGCGATGAGCCTCACCAGCGACGACGTCACGGGTAAGTTCTACTGGGTCAACTGCAGCCAGAACAACGACGGGGAGCGCGGGGTAACCGTCACCGAATTCGAGCTCCACTCCACGGCCCGACGGCAAACGGCGGAGTTTGGCGGCCTGCTCTACATCGCGGGCGGCATGCTGTCGGTGTACGACGGCCGACAGCTGTTTGAGTCGGGCTTCATTGAGGCCCCTATGCTGTTCGTTGGCCTCGCCAGCGATGCTCTAGCGGGCAACGCTACTTCCGGCGCGAAGTACCTGGTGCAGCTGCACGCCGAGTGGCTGGATGCGCGCCGAAACGTGCACCTGTCGCAACCGTCCATCGTGTACGAGCTCACGCTCGGGGCGGCCGACAAGGAGCTTTTCGGGGCAATCATGGGGCTGCACTCGATGCGCCGGGTCAACGCCGAGACCGACGCACTCGGGAGCTCGCTTCGGCTAGTCATTCACCGAACGGCGGCCCTCACCGACAAGACGTCGGGCGAAAACCTGTTCCGGGAGGTGGTCATTGGGCAAGCGCCCGGCGACACGTTCGGCGCCGCTGACTCGTTCTTTCTTACGGACAGTGACGCGCAGCTGCGGGCGAAGCTCAAGACCGTCTACACGCAGTCGCAGACGCCAATCCCGCACGCGGCACCCCCGCCCTGCCGCTACATCTGGTCGAGCGGTGGCAGACTGCACCTGGCCGGGCTGCCGCAAGCAGACCTCATGGTCCACAGCAAGCTACTGTTCCCGGCCGAGGCCGGGGAATTCGCGACGCTTGGGCGCATCCAATTCGAGAGCCGTTTCGGCTCCGATATCATCGGCGTGGCCTCTGTGGATGAGGCTGCGATCGGGTTTACGCGCTCCGGAATCGCCGAAGTCCGCGGTGAGGGCCCAGACCATGCGGGGCTCGGCGAGTTCATCGCCCCGGACCCGCTCGACGCCCTGGATGGGCTCATTGACGACGGGTGGCGCTCGTTACTCAAGACGCACGATGGACTGTTTTACCAAGCGGACTCGACGAAACTCTACCTCATGGGCGGCGACCGCTCTACCGTATGGGTCAACGCCATCCAGGAAGAACTTGCGGCGTACCCGGTCATCGTAGCGGCCACCCATTGCCGAGCCCAGCACTGCTGCGCGTTCGCCGTACAGAGCTCCGACGGCACGGACGGCGCAATCCTCATCTACGACCTCCGCCGGCACGCTTGGTTCGTCGACACGGGCATAGTTCCAGCCGCGCTCACGACCTATCTGGGACGGCTCGTGGTCGCGGACACGGCTGGGCTCCCCTTCCTGCAGGACCTGACACCCGGCACCGGAGCCATGCCTACGCAGACTGTTGAAACATATGCGTTCGATTTCTCGGGTGCGGACTGGGGCAGCGTTACCCGCATTGGCATCTCGGGCGAGAAGGTTGGCGACTGCACCATTCAGCTCGAGCTGGCCCTAGACGATGGCGCGTTTTCGGTAATCGAGACGTTCGCCGTCACGACAGCGAACGGCTTCACCAACGGCCGCAGCGTCGACCTGTTGAAGGCCCCGCCGGTGCAAGAAACCAGCCGCTACAGCGTTCGAGCCACGATCTCTGGCGGTTCAGCGACAGGCGGGGTGCGGTTGAACGGGTTCCTTTTCGAGACCGATTCGGCACCCGGCGTCGCTCGCCGCCCAGGGAGGGACACGCGATGAACTGGCAGGCAGAGCAGCCTTCTGATACCAAAGGCTTGACGAATGGCGGCGGCGCGAGCATTATGCATGAAATGGCCGCCACCCGTCACGCCGTCAACATTAGGCTAGAGCCGGCTCTATTGCTTGCTCTCGATGCTGCCGCCGATGCGGTGCCGGTGCTGAGCCGACACGCGCTCTGTCGAGCGGCTCTACACATCGGGCTCGCCGCTATCGTGGCGGACCCCGCGTCGGTCTTGAAAGTGCCAGTGGGCGGACCACAGCCGCCCGCTCCCAAGAAGCGGGCCAAGCGCTCCGCAAAGTAACTGGGCCGGCGATGCTTGCGACATCCCGACCCGTGGCCGAACCGAAAGGACCGATTCAGCATGGACCAAATAGCACCACACACCGAGGCAACGCGAGCTTGGCGCATCGAAAGGCCGCTACTATTGCTGCTGGTCATTCTGCTCCTGGCCGCTCTCGGGGCGCGTATCGAGCAGGGTTCAGAGGCCGGCGTCGCGCCGATCGAGGTTACGGCGTGATGCTGCCGAAGCTCGAGCGCACCAAGGAAGGCTGGAGCCTGCGTCTGCGCTTCGGCAACGGGCGGCGCGGCCGCTTCTTGCTGCCCCTGGACAGCCGAGCTGCGGCGGAGAGGCGGGCGCAAGCGCTAGCCAGCCTGGCGGTCACGCTCGCGGCCGCAGAGAGGCACGCCGAGGCCGCAATCATCTTACGCAAGGGCGCGGCCCAAACGACCGCTGCCGGGTTCGCTGAGGTGGAGCAGTACGCGCGCGACCTCTGCGCCGAATCGAAGGCGGCCAAGCAGGCAGGCCCGGCCGCGATGACGTTCCGCCAGCTCGGCGAAGCCTGGAGGACTGGCGAGCTGCATCGTAAGCACCCGGACCACGTCAAGGTGAAGCGCTCGGTAGCCGATGACGGCTATCGGCTCGCCAAGCTCTACGACATCGTGGGCGACGTGCCCCTGTCGGTGTTCAGCGTCGACGATGCCGAGCGCGCGATGGCTTCCCTTCCCGACGGCAGGCGCCCAGCGACCCGCCGGCACTACGGGCAGCTGATCGCGCGTGTGCTCAAGATGGCGGTCTACCCTTGCCGGCTCATCGAACGCTCACCCATCCCGGCGGGCTTCCTGCCCAAGTCAGGCGCGCGCCCGGCGTTCGGTTTCCTGTACCCCTCCGAAGACGCCGCGCTGCTCGCCTGCGAGGACGTACCGCTTGGCTTGCGGCTCCTGTATGGCTTCCTGGCTCGCGAGGGCCTGAGGCTCAGTGAAGCGCTGGGGCTCACCTGGCGAGACTTCGACTTGGTGCGCGGTGTGGTGACGCTCGACAAGAACAAGACCGACACGCCGCGTTCGTGGGCGCTGACGGACGGCGTTACCGAGGCATTGGCGGCCTCCCGCGGCGGCGCCCAGGACGCGGCGCGGGTGTTCCCGTTGGTGGACACATCGAAGGCGGCAACCCGCTTCCGCGAGCACCTGAAGCTGGCCAAGGTCGAGCGCGCTGAGCTGCATGAGCGGTCCGACGTGCGCCGCCCCATCCGCGTGCACGACCTTCGGGCAACGTTCATCACGTTGGCGCTGGCGAGCGATCGCACCGAGACCTGGGTCCAAGACCGGACTGGTCACACGACCAGTCAGATGCTGAACAAGTATCGACGCCAGGCCCGGTTTGCCTCAGAGCTCGGGCTGGGAACCCTCGTCCCGTTGGCCGAAGCGGTCAAGGTGGGCCGCGAGGTGGGCCAGAGCGGCGTAGCCTCAAACGGCGGAGACTCGGAAAGCGCTATGAAAACGACCACTTCGGACAGTGGGTCGAGAGGGACTCGAACCCTCGACCTACGGATTAAAAGTCCGCAGCTCTACCGACTGAGCTATCGACCCGGTGGCCGCGCACACTACTGGAAGCGGTCTTTGGAAACAACCGTTGTCGGAGGGCGGGGGGCGCTCGGTGAGGCGGTTTCGGCGCCGGAGATGGGCGGGGTAGGCTCCTCGGCCGCGCGATGGCCCGAGGCAAGCGGGCCCCACTGCTTAGCGAGCCAGCTCGGGCCGCTTCGGCGATGTCGGTTCGCCTGACAAGGGGATCGTAAACGCAAACGTCGCTCCCGCTCCGAGCGCGCTCTGCACTTCGATCTTCCCTCCGTGCGCCTCGACGATGCCCTTGGCGATGGCGAGGCCGAGGCCTGCCCCTTCACGGCTTTGGTGACGACCTTGCCAGAACCGATCAAAGACGTGGGGGAGTTGTTCGGGATCGATGCCGGGGCCGGTGTCGGTGACGGTGACGCGGCACACGACGCCATGGCGGCTCGCCTGGATCCGGATACTGCCGCCGGCAGGCGTGAACTTGGCTGCGTTGCCCAGCAAGTTCGAGAACACTTGCGATAGCCGCGCCGGGTCGCACGAGATCTGGAGGCCCGGTTCGGCAGCTTCAGCCGTGATGTCGATCGACTTGGACGCGGCGATGGGCTGCACTGATTCGACGGCTTCAGTTAATACCGCGTCCACGTTGCGGGGTTGGAGCTCGAGGCTGAAGCCGCCCCCCTCGAGGCTGGTCACGTCGAGCAGATCGCGAAGCAAGGTCTGCATGCGGTCGACCGAGCGCAAGATGACGGCGGTCTTCGATTTTGGCCCCTGGGCGGCTGCGGGGTTTTCGAGCTGCAGCAAGTCGGCGCTCATCTTGATGGAGGAGAGCGGATTTCGAAGATCGTGCGAGACCACGGCGACCATGTCGTCGCGCGCCCTAACGGCTCGCTGAAGTTGCTCGAACAGGTTCGCGTTGTCGACAGCGAGCGATGCGCGCAGGGCCAGATCTTCCCCCAACGACAGGTCAGCCTCGGTGTAGCGCCGGTTCGATTCAGCGAACACGAAAGTGAGCGCGCCTACGGTGCGGCCCGTCGACGTCAATGGCACGATCATGTAGGAGCGCGCCGCGACGGTGGCGAGCAGCGCATCGAATTCACGATCGCGTACCGTGCTCGCCTGCAGCGTATCGAAGTGCAGCTCCGAGCGTCCGCTCCGGAGCACATGAGAGATACCGTACGAGGCGTGCGTGTCGAGCGGGTACTCGACCTCCAGCGACCGCGCCAGGGCATCGCGATCGTCGTTCCACTGGCGCACGGCAACCCGACGCACGAGCTCTCCTTGCAACATGTCACAAAGGCACCAGTCCGCTAAATCCGGCACCACCAACAACGTCAGCTTGCGCAGGCGGCCAAGCGTGTCGAGCGGGCTGGCGAACAGCGTGTTCGTCGCCTGGTACAGGAACTCGGTGACGCGCTGCGAGGCTTCCGCGCTCACGCGACCTTCACGCTCACGATCGAGGGCGTTGACGACGGGCGGCGTCGCGGTATCGAGCGAGACCACGGCGCGATCGATCTCCTCCAACACGGCGAGCGCTGTCGCGCGCTGCTGGAGCGCCACGTGTGCTTCAGCAACGGCCTTTCGCGCATGCAGCAGCGCCTCGCGCAGCGACAGGGAGGTGAAATCGAAGCGGCTCATGGGATAGGGCGGTATCTGACGTAAGGAACAGTGCAGGGATTGTGCGAGTACCGCCACGCGGCCAAGACTAGCGCTCCGCCACCAGTCGCCGCAGCTGGCCGGAAATGCTGCCCAAGGGTAACACCAGATCGGTGACGCCGGCCGCGACGGCGGCCCCTGGCATACCGAAAATGTCTGATGTTTGCTCATCTTGGGCGATGACCTTGCCGCCCGCAGCCCGCACCGCGCGCAGCCCGTCCACGCCGTCTCGGCCCATGCCCGTCAGGATCACGCTCAAGGTCGCTGGGCCAAATGCCCGCGCCGCGGACTCGAAGAGCGCGGTGCCGGACGGTCGATGCCCTCCCACCGGTGGACCGTCGGACAAGAGCACGGTCGAACGATCAGAAACCGTGAGGTGTTTGTCGTCGGGGGCCAGGTACACGTTGCCAGGACGCAACGGCTCGCCCTCCCGCGCGACCCGCACGCGCAGGGAAGTGCCGCCGTCGAGCCACTTCGCAAAGCCGTCTGCGAAGCCGAGCGCCATATGTTGCACCGCGAGTATGGGAACCGGGAACGTGGAATCCAGCTCCGAAACGAGCAGCCGCAACGCGGCGGGCCCGCCCGTGGAGGCAGCGATCGTCACGGCGCGCGGCCGTAAGCTGCGCACCGCCGCGGACGGCGCGGTGCTCGACTGCGGCTTGTAGGGCGGCGCCGAGGGCCAGCGCCGCACCAGCTTGACCTGCGACATGGAGCGCACGGTAGAGGCCACGAGCCGACTCGTGGCTTCGTAGTCGGGCGAGGCGGGCCCCACCGGCTTGGGGAGCACCGCCAGCGCCCCCGCGTTCAGGGCCTCCATCGAGAACTGCACGCTGTGCACGTCGAGGCTGGAGATGATCACGATAGGAGTGGGCATCTCGCTCATGATGCGCTTGGTGGCCTCGAAGCCATCCAGGCCCGGCATTTGGATGTCCATGGTCACGACGTCCGGACGCAAACGCTTGGTCATCTCGACGGCGTCGATGCCATTGCTCGCCTGGCCGATCACCTCGAGGCCACTCGCGGCGGACAACATGCCCACGAGCAACGCGCGGGCGGTGGGGGAGTCTTCGGCGATCAGGACACGGATGATGGGGGGACTGGTCATAGAAGTTGTGCCACGGTCTCGAGGAGGTTGGCCTGGTCGAAGGTACTCTTGACCAAATAAGCGTTCGCGCCAACGCTCAAACCGCGTGCCTTGTCAGCTTCGCTCGAAAGAGCCGTGACCAGCACCACGGGCAAGTTTCGGAAGCGGGCCGAGCTGCGAATGATTTCGGTGAGCGAAAAGCCATCCATCTCCGGCATTTCCACGTCCGAGACGACGAGATCCGCGCCGTGTTCTTGCAACGAGCGCCACGCCTCCTGGCCGTCGACCGCTACGCGCACCACGTACCCGGCGGATTCGAGGATGCTGCGCTCCAGGGTGCGTGTGGTGATCGAGTCGTCCACCAGCAAAACTACCCGTTTGTCGACCTTTTCGCCAGCAGCCGCGCCCACGATGGTGGCCGTAGAGGCGCGCTGGCGCGCCCGACTCACGATTTCAGCGGCGTTCAAGATCAGCGCGAGCCGCCCATTCGGTAACACCGTCGCTCCCGAGACCGAGCGGACAGCCCGGAGGCGCGGCCCCAGGCTCTTGACGACCACGTCCCGCTCCTCGATCAGCTCATCGACGGCGAGGCCCAGGGAACATCCCTGCGCACGCACGACGACGATCGGCACCTTGCCCGGCTTCGGTTCGGCTCGCCCGCGCCCGAGCAGCTCCCACAACGGAGCTACCTGCACAGCTGCCCCGTCGAGCGTGACGGTCTGCACGCCGCCGACCGAACGGATGTCGTCCTCCCCGACGCGCAACAAGCGCTGCACCACCGTGCCCGGTAGCACGAAGGTCTGGCCCTGAACGTCCATTAGCAAGCCGCGCAAGGTCGTGAGCGTGAGCGGCACGACCAAGGAGAAGCGGGTGCCCTGCCCGCGCTGGAACGTCAGATCGACGCTGCCACGCAACGCTTCGACCGCCCGCTTGACCACGTCGAGACCGACCCCTCGCCCCGAGACGTCGGTGATGAGCCGGGCCGTGGAGAAGCCCGGCAGAAACACGCTCCGGGCCAGATCCTGCTCGCGCTCGGGCTCGGGCAGCTTGCGGCGGCGCAGCTGCGCTCGAATCGCGTCGAGGTCGATGCCCTGGCCATCATCCTCCACCGTGATCACGACCTCCGAGCCACGCAGCGCCGCGGTCAGCGCGATGGTGGCTTGCTCTGGCTTGCCGGCTCGAGCGCGGCGGTCTGGCGGCTCGATGCCGTGATCGATCGCGTTCCTTACCAGTTGCAGGAGCGACGGCCTCAGCGCATCTAGCACGGCGCGGTCGAGCTCGACCTCACTGCCGCGCACCTGCAGCGCCACCTGCTTCTGCGACGTGAGCGCGAGATCCCTGACGGCCCGCGAAAGGCCGCCGCACACCTCCTCGAACGGCACCATGCGGAGCCCGCGCACGGCGCTGTCGAGCTGGGCAATTTCGAAGCCGAGCTTGCGCTGATCTTCCAAGATGGAACTCGCGAGGCGCTGAAATTCGAGCAGCGCGGGCGAGCGACCTGAGCCCGAGCTTGGCCCGAACAGCGCGCCAAACTCCGAGAGCTCCTCGGCGTGCTCTTCGAGGCGGCCGTACAGGACGCGCAGCTCGCCGCTGCGCGCCACGAGCTCGTCGATACGCTCAGGAGACAAGCGCAAGGAGCCGCCGCTGGGGGGCGTGCTCTGCGGCGCTAAGCTCGGCGGGGCGGTCGCGGACGAGGCCGGACGGCTCTCGCGGGCGATCGCCAGGAGCCGCGGCAGGAAAGCCTCGAGTGACGCGCCCGACTGGGGCTCGGAGCGCCGCAGCCGCTCCCCCATCTCGGCCATCGCGTCAGTGACGCCGAACAGCAACTCGAACAACGCTGGCGACAGGTCGAGCGAACGATCGCGAAGCAGAGACAGCACGTCTTCGAGGTGGTGCGTCACCTGTTCGATGAGCGTGGCGCCTGCAGCGCGGGACGAGCCCTTGATCGTGTGCACGCTGCGAAACAGGCTCGAGAGTAGCTCCCCGTCCGCGTTCTCTGCGCCGCGTTCGAGCGCCAGGAAGTCGCGATTCAACGAGGCGATATGGCCTTCCAACTCGTCCACGAAAGTGGCGAGGAGCTGCTCTGCCAGCCGATCGCGATCGGTGGCCATTTATGCGGAGAGCAGGGCCTGGAGTTTGTTTCCCAGCTCGGTCAGGTCCGTCGCCGCGCGCTGAGCCTGCTGAGTCGCGACGAGGTTTTGCGAGCTCACCTGGCTGATATCGCGCATCGCCTGATGGATCTGCGTCAGGCCCGTCGCCTGTTGCCCCGCCGAAGCCGCGATCTGCGCCGAGGCGTCGGCCACCTCGGCGATCACCGCGCCGAGGGCCTGGATCGCCTCGCCGGCAGCGACGGTGGCCTTCGTTGCCGTGGCCATGCCGCGCGTGCCTTCCTCAGTCGACAGGACCGCAGTATTGGCCATGGATTGAATCGTGCCGAGGATCTGGCGCACCCGCTGCGTCGCCCGCTTCGATTCCTCGGCCAGGGCCTTGACCTCGGTGGCGACGACGGAGAAGCCACGCCCATGCTCGCCGGCGCGAGAGGCTTCGATGGCGGCGTTCAGGGCCAGTAGATTGGTCTGGTCCGCAATGTCGGTAATGAGCGCCACGATCTCCCCGATCGTCTGCGTCTGCTCGGCCAAGGAGGCGATCTTTTGCGCCACGTTGTCCGTCTGGCTCTTGGCCATCGCCATGATGGCGACGACTTCATCGACCGCCTTGCGGCCGCCCCGGCCCACATCCTCCGAGCGCCGCGCGCTGGCGGCAACGGACTTGGCGCGCTCCGCGGCTTGCGCGGCCGTGTGCGCGACCTCATCGACGACGGTGACCGTCTCGGCGACTGCAGCTGACTGCTCCTGCATCCCGGACGCCTGCTGCGCGGCGCCGGCCACCAGCTCTTGCGAGGCGCTGCCCAGCTTGTGCACTGTCTCGCGCACGGCCGCGAGGATCTGCGCACGCTCCGCGGACTGAGCGGCGAGCTTCTGTTCTGACTCGCGCCGCCGCTCGACCATCGTGTTGAAAGCCACGCTGAGATCGGCCAGCTCGTCCTCTCCGATGAGCCTGATGCGATGAGCCAGATCGCCAGCGCCGACGCGCTCGGCGCCCTCCACGACGAGCGCCAGCGGCCGCGTGATGCTACGTGTGACGAGGTAGGCACTCGCCAGCGAGAGCAACAGCGCCAGACCGCTGCCGAAGAAGATGGCATTGTAGGCGACGCTGACACTCTCCTCGGCCCGACGAACACGACCCGTGAGCAGGCTATTTTCCTCTGCTTCCAGCTCGTCGATCGCCCGGCGCAGGTCTTCCATCACCCTGGCGTTGCCCTGGATCACCATGAGTCGCGCGGCGTCAAATCCCCTCTCCTTCCGGGTCTGAACGGCGTCGGCGAGGAAGCTCAGCCGGGTCGCTATCAGTCGGTCGAGGTTATCCAGCCGGGCCTGTTGCCGCGGATTGTCAGAGGTGAGCGTCCGGACGGCGGCTTGCTGGGCACCGATGCGCGAGAGCGCGGTGCGATACGGATCCAGGCGGCTCTCTTCTCCCGTGAGCAAGTACCCGCGCTCCCCAGTCTCCGCGTCGACCACCGACGACTTCAGCGACTCGAGCGCGGAGATCACCTGATAGGTGTGGTCGCGCCACCAGCCCGTTTCCACGAGCTGCTTCGTCGTGATGAAGGAGGAGTAGGCGATGAGCAGGAACAGTGTGATCGTGACGCCGTAGCCAAGACTGATCCGTTTGCCAATGGTCAGACGCATGAACATCTCGTCGAGTGAAAGCAAGTATGAAGGGGGTTTTGTCTCGTCATTGGGCCTCGGTGAGCGTGAGCCTCTGCTCCTCGAGCAGCGCGCTTCCGGCCAACACCAGCCGCACGCCCTGGTACAGGCCGCGGACGAATGGCACGCCGCGTAGCGACTCGGGCAAGCAGCTTGCGTCCACATCGGCGAGCGGAAGCAACGTGATGGCCTCCGCCGTGGAAATTGCAACCCCGAGCTCATCCTTGCTGGCACCGAGCACGAGTAAGAAGTTAAGCGGGTCGCCCGTCGTGGGCGCGCCCAGCAACGCCCGCAGCTCGATCAAGGGCAGAGGCTGCCCGTGGTGATTGATAACGCCGAGGAAGGGCAGCGGCAGCCAGGGGATGGGTTCGAAGGCGGGCAGCGGCGTAATGCGGGTCACGTACTTCGCCTCGATCGCGTAGTGTTCCCCAGCCACGCTGAACAGCACATACTCGAGCTGCAAGAGCTGAGTCGGCAGCTCCAGCGGGCGAGCGAGGCGGCGTGCCCGCTCATCGAGGATTCGGCGCTCGGCGTCGGCGTCGGGCTCGAGCAGCGCTAGAGTCGCCGCTTTAGCCAGCGCGATTCTCTCGTGCAATGAATCCCAGTCGACGTCTCCCACATCAGCCACGGCTCGTGCTCCCCCCAGGCCCCAGCCGTTCGAGCTCTGCCGCTGCCACGCGAGCGACGTGGCCGGCGCAAGCCCCGTCCGAGAACGGGATGATCGCCGCCCGGTCGAGCGGGGCGCACAGCCTCAGCACGGTCTGAAAGGAACGCCGGGCACCGGGCTGATCATCGAGCTTGCAGCGAACCATCCCGAGAGCGAGGTGCGCCGCGACGAAGTTACCCTCCAGGTACAGCGCCTGCTCGAGAGCACGGGCCGCCTCCCGATCACGCGAGAGCTCGCGCAGCACGGACGCATATACAAACGAGCCGGTCGCACCCAGTGGCTCTCTCGTGAAACGCTCTTCGGCGACCCGCGCCGCTCCAATCAGGTCACCCCGGTTCGCGAGCTCTCTGATCCGTGTCGCTCGATCTGCGACAGGGGGCGGCACGACCGCGATGCCGGACAGGGACGGGGGTTCATGCCTGACACCAACCGCCGGCGCTACCGGGCTCGCGGGAGGCAGATACTCGGCGCCGTTCTCCGGCGCGTCGACTGCCGAAGCGCGTCCACCCCTCGCCACCGCGCTCGACATCGTGCTGGGGCGCTCCAGCTTCCGATAGAAGACTCCGCTCTCTGTGACCACGGCGACGAACGGTGCGAGCTGCGACAGGGGCGGGTCCGAGGACGCCGCGATCAACCAGCCACCTTCCGCCAGGGAGTCGTAAAGTCGCCGCGCCACGCGCTCCACCGTGGGCCGATCGAAGTAGATGAGGACGTTGCGGCACAGGACTACGTCGAAGTCACGGATGCCGTTTGCAGGCGACGGGTAACTGGCCTCGACGAGGTTAAGCTCCGCGAACCGTACCCGGCTCCGCAACGCGACACCGAGCTGCAAGCTCGCGGCTTCGCGCGCCGGATCCGAAAGGTCTACAGCGGAAGGGGGCTCGACGAGGTGCGGCCGGACGCGATCAACGCTCGTGCCGCGCAACGACCAAGCCCGGTACCGGCCGAGGCGCGCATCCCCGAGCGCTCGCCGCGAGATGTCGGTCGCGACGACAGAGGTGCGCTGTGCCAGGCCTAGCTCGTGGCTGAGAATGGCGAGTGAATAGGCCTCTTCTCCCGATGCGCAGCCCGCGCTCCACAACCGTAGCAGCCCTTGCTGGCGCCGGCTGACGACCTCCGGAAGAACGACGTCGCGCAGGAAGGCAAACTGCTCCGGCTCTCGAAAGAAGTACGTCTCGCCGATGGTGACTTCCTCCACCAGGCCAGCCAGGGACACATTCCCCGCCGCCACCCTTGCCGCGTACTCTTCGAGCGACGCGACGCCTGCCTTCAACATGGCGCGCCGTGTGGCAAGCTCCATGTCAGGGCGCCGATCCTCGGGAAACCGCAACCCCGCCAACTCTCGCACGCGCTCGAGCAAGGCGTCGTATTGAGCTCTATGGGCGACAAGCACCGTCACGAAGCGGCCTCGCCGAGCGCAGCGTCGAGGTCGGCACGCTCGGTGTCTGTCAGAAAGCGAGCGAGGTCATAGATGATGATGTTGCCGTCTTCCAGCTTCACCACTCCCGCCACGTGCTCCGCGACGCCGGTCGCGAGCTGGCACTGCTCGATAGAACCCCTCGAAACGCTCGCGATCGAGCTCACTAGCTCCACACCGATCGCCTGCGAGCGGCCTGCGGACTGGAGCACGATCAACGTGTCGTTGGGTTTGAGCGGGCGGCTACGCAAGCCGAAGCGAGCGCGGATATCAAAAACGGGCACGAGCGTGCCGCGCAGGTTGATGACCCCCTGAACTGCCGAGGGCGCGCGCGGTAGTGGCGATACGGTGGCGGCCCGCACCACTTCCTGCACCTCCGCCACCAGCACACCGAACCGGTGCCCATCGAGCTCAAAAGGCAACACGTCCACGCTGCTGAGTTCGGAAACGGCCAACGGAATCGATATGTACCGTGCGCCGTCACGGCTGACTAGCCCATGTGGCACCCGTGCACAGATGCCACACCGGGCCGAGGCTAACCCGAGCAGTGCGCGCCCGACCCGGAACCCTCCGAAGGCAAGCGCGACGAGCAGGAGCACACTGAAGAGCACCCAGCGCATCAGGCATCCACCCGCACGTCGCGCGATGGCCGGACCGTCGCGGTCAGGCGCCGCCCTCGAATCGTATTTCGCGCATGCGAAGGGCCGCCTGAAGGAGCTGCTGCCAAGTCCCGTTGATCGCGATCACGCGCGGGCTGAGCTTGCCGCCCTCCGCTCTCGCGTTTCCGCCGGCTACTGCGGCTCGAGCGCCTTGAGCTCAGTCGTCAGGCGTGCGCTCAGCTCTTGCTCTCGCTGCCGCCCCGCAGCAGCGCCCACGCAGAAGATCGCGAAGCTGACGTATTCGTACAGCATGCGCCGTAAGGTCTTTTCGGCCGCCGTGTTGAAGCGCTGCAGGTTGGTTGCGACGCGCGCCAGATCGAAGCTACCGTCAGGGTTGGGCCCCGCCATCAAAAAAAGTACGCTGTAAGAGCCGGAGCCGCCGCCCGCAAAGGACGCGAGACCCTTGCGCAGCTCGCGCCCCTTGCCCGCCACGTCCGCCTCCGCGTGCACGGCCCGAAGCAACGTGTTGGCGAGCTCGAGCAAGCCGGCAGGGCCCCCCGCACGTTGCGGCGGGTGGATAGCGACGTGTCCCGAGCGCTCGAGCCCGTACACGTCCTTGGTGACGGCGAACTCACCTCTGCCCGTCAGCCTCCCCAGCTCTTCGATGGAGCGCGCGCCATTGATGGAATCGTAGGTCTGCTCGTATTCGGGCAGTGGAGGCGTTAGTGCGTTGGCTGCGCGCGTGGGCACGTAGTCGGCGGAGGGCACCTTCTCCCGGAAATAACGGATCTCGTCCATGCGCGTGATGCCATCCATGAGCAACGCCTGAGCTGAGATCAGCTGGTGAGTCACCAGCTTGGACGCGTCAAAGCCCTCCAGAAAGCAAAACGTGCCGCTCATCTGGGCGAATGCAGCGAAAGTGATCTCCTCCACCTGGTGGCGCAGGCAGCGGAACACGTCCCGCTGGCTGATGAGCTCGAGCTCGAGAGCCACCGCGCCGAAGCGGGCTCCCCGCCGGGTATGCGCGGCGACGCGCGCCAGATCTTCCTTTGACATGACGCCGTAGCGGTACATCAGCGCGCCCAGGCGCTCTTCTTCCACGCTGGTCTGAGCCCCGAGCACGTTGCCTTTGTCGAAGAACAAGCTGCGCGTGGCGCCCACCTGGGTCAGCACCAGCTGGCCGCGCCAACCCGTTTGACTCAGCATGACGAAGACGTCGCAGACTGCGCCTGGCGCGCCGATCTCCCCCGCCAGGCGGATGGGGCCGACGGCGTCGGGCTCCACCCCACGCATCAAGATCACGCCGCGCGGCGCGGGCAAGACTCGGTAGGTGCCTTCACGGCTGCTCAGGTCGCGCGTCGATCCGGGCTCCAGCGGTTCCACGACGCCCGAGGTGTGGACTTGTGCCAGATCCCCGCGCCCGTTGGTGGTCATGACGTGGAAGACTAGCGCAACTCGGCCACACAGCCCGGAAAAACCCGCTCCAGTCCGCCCAGGACCTTGTCCTGAAGCTCGACGCGACGGCCTTCTAGCGACATCACCACCCGGGCTCCGTCGGGCAATTCGATCACGATGTCCACCGGGCACGAGCCGGGCATGGTGGCGAGCAGGGTGTTCAAGGCCAGCAACCGGGGCCGCTGCATCTCGTGGGCCTTGAGCGGAATGGAGATGGCCGTGGTGGCCTTTTTAATGGCGTCGAGCAGGGGCACCACCTCATCCACGAGCAATGTCGCTTCCTTGTCGTCGCTCGGGTCGTCGGTGATGGGGAAGCTGACTTTGCCGCTCACGAACACGGGCTCGCCACTGGCGAGCAAGGGCGCATACATATCCACACGGTCTCCGCGCACCTTCGCCTTCACGCGCCCCCGCATGTCCTCGATCTCGAAGAACGCCGCCTTGCTCCCCGCCGCGCCGCCCTTGCCACCGCCGCCATTGCCGTTCGGGCGAAAGCGCTTCTCCTGATAACCTTCCACGATGCCGGCGACGCTGGCGAGGGACCAGGGCTCGCGCAGGCTCAGCTCGACGGTGGGGACGGCGCCGATGCGGGCAGGCTTGTTACCGTAGCGGTCGAGGGGGTGACCCGAGACGTAGCAGCCGAGGGCTTGCTTCTCGCGCTTCAGCAGCTCGGCGCGGTCCCAGGACTCGACCTCGGGGTAGTCCTGTACCGAGGTCCCCCCCTGGGCGCTGCCGTTGCCGGCCGCGCTGAACAGCCCGAACAAGCTCGTCTGCCCAGAGGCGCGATCTCGGCTCGCGCTGCGGCCGCGTTCGAGCGCTCGGTCGACGGCCGCCAGCGCCCGTGCTCGGTCGATGCCCATGCGCGCGAGGGAGACATCACACGCGCCGCACTGGACCAGCGCCTCCAGCACCCCTTTGTTGACGCGCTTGGGGTCCACCCGCGAAGCAAAATCAAATAAATCGCTGAACTCTCCGTCGCGATCGCGAGCCTCGAGCACGGCTTCGAGCGCGCTCGCGCCGAGGCCCCGCACCGCGCCGAGGCCAAAGCGGATCTGTGGCCCGTAGCGATCTTTCAGGCGGCCGGGGCCCCGCGGCGGACCCTTGCCTTCCGCCGACCGGTACACCACCGTAAAATCCAGGTGGCTCATGTTGAGGTCGGGCGGCAGCACGCTCACGCCCCAGGCGCGCGCCTCGGCGATCATGCGCACGACTTTTTCGATCTTGTCCTTGTCTGCGGTCAGCATCGCCGCGAAGAACTCCACCGGATAGTGCGCCTTGAGGTAGGCCGTTTGGTAGGTGATGAGCGCGTACGCCGCCGAGTGGCTCTTGTTGAAGCCGTACGAGGCGAAGCCCTCGATCTCCTGAAAGATACTGAGAGCCTGCTCCTCGCTGACGCCTTTCTCCTGCGCGCCTTTCACGAAGATGGCACGCTGCTCGATCATCTCCTCGAGCTTCTTCTTGCCCATCACGCGCCGCAGCACGTCGGCGCCGCCGAGCGAGTAACCCGCCAGAAGCTGGGCCATTTGCATGACCTGCTCCTGGTACACCGGCACGCCGTAGGTCGGCTCGAGCACGGAGTCGATCAGCGGGTGCAGCTTGCGGATCGCCTTGCGCTTGTGTTTGCCGCCGATGAAGTCATCGATCATGCCAGTGCCCAGCGGGCCGGGCCGATACAGCGCCACCGCGGCGATGATGTCCTCGAAGCAGTCGGGCTTGAGGCCCCGCAGCAGCTGCTGCATGCCGCTCGACTCGAGCTGAAAGACGCCTGTGGTGTCGCCGCTGCTGATCAGCTGGTACGTGGGCTTGTCGTCCATCGGGATGGCCGCAAAATCGAGCGGCTCTGCTCTGCGATCGGGCCGACCGTTGACGAGGCGGCGCGCGACGTCGATGACCGTCAGCGTCTTGAGCCCCAGGAAGTCGAACTTGGTGAGGCCTGCTAGCTCGACGTCGTCCTTGTCGTACTGGGTGACGAGCGTGCCTTCACCCACGAAACACGGCACGTGCGAGTAGAGCGGCCCATCGCTGATCACGAGGCCCGCGGCGTGCATACCGGCGTGGCGCGTCAACCCCTCGAGCTTCTGGCCCTGAACCAGGAGCTCGTGGACCATCGGGTCCTCGTCATAGACCTTCTTGAACTTCGGCTCGACCTCCAGTGCCTCGGCGATCGTATACGTCTTGCCCTGACCCTTGTCGGGGATGAGGCTGGCCAGGCGCTGCGAATCGGTCGCCGCCATGCCCATCGTGCGGGCGACGTCCTTGATCACGCTGCGCGCTTTCAAGTTCTGAAATGTCGCGATCTGACCTACGCACTCGCGGCCGTATTTTTCGGCCACATATTGGATGACCTCGTCCCGCCGCGACATGCAAAAATCGATGTCGAAGTCGGGCATGCTGACGCGCTCTGGGTTCAGAAAGCGCTCGAACAGCAGGTTGAATGGCAGCGGGTCGATCTCCGTGATGCCGAGCGCGTACGCGACCAACGAACCCGCGCCCGACCCGCGCCCCGGACCCACCGGGATGCCGCGCGCCTTGGCTTCGCGCACGAAGTCCCAGACGATCAAGAAATAGCCGGGGTAGTCCATGCCCCCGATCACCCCGACCTCGAGATCGAGGCGCCGTTGATACTCGGCGCGATCGACGCGCTTGCCAGTCCGCTCGAACTGGGCAAAGCGAGCTTCCAACCCATCCTGAGAGACTTGCCGAAAATACTCCGCCGTATCGAGCCCAGCGGGCAATGGGAACTGGGGGAGCGTCGCCTGGCCCAGCTTGAGCTGCAGCCCAGAGCACATCTCGGCGACGCGCAGCGTGTTTTTGAGGGCCTCGGGTTGGCTGCGGAAGACCTCCGCCATCTGGGCGGGGCTCTTCAGGTACATCTCGAAGCTGCCGTGATGCTCTTCTCGCGCTTCCTTGTATTGCCAGTTGCGCCGCACGCACTCGAGGTAGAACTGCGCCTCCCCGTCCTCCGGGCGCATGAACTCGACGTTGTTCGTGGCGACGATCGGCAAATCGAGCTCACGCGCTGCGTCCGTCAGGATCGAATTGACGACGGGCTGCTCGATCAGGCCGTGGTCCTGCAGCTCGACGAAGAAGTGCCCCGGCTCGAAGATGTCCTTGAGCTTGCCGAGCAACGGCACGGCCTCCGCGGGCCCCTGCTCCATCACCCGCTGGGGCACGACGCCGTTTAGGCAGCCGCTCAACCCGATCAAGCCCTTGGTGTGTTTGGCCAGCGTATCGAGCGTGATGCTGGGCGCGCTGTCCGAGGCCGTGTGCATGTAGCCGGCGGAGACCAGCTGGATCAGGTTCTTGTAGCCCTCCAGGTTGGTCGCGAGCAGGCCCATGTGGTCGACCTTGGCCTTGTCGCCATCGCGAGCCACGTTGAGCTCGCTGCCCAGGATGGCCTGGATGCCCTGGCTCTTACACAGCTTGTAGTGGCGGATGGCACCGAACATGTTCTGGTGGTCCGTCACCGCCACTGCCTTCATGCCCAGCTCTTTGACGCGCGGCGCCAGCTCGTAGAGCTTCACCGTGCTGACCAGGAAGGAATACTGGGTGTGCACGTGCAGATGGGCGAACTCGGCCACCATGGGTCATTCTGAGTACACCAAGCCCGCAGCTCCGTCACCGGTGGCGCCGACAGCACGGCTTTACGCTGCCGTTGGAATGTCGATCTCCGGCGAAAGCTTGCGCTCGGGCGACGAGTCGAATACCGAAATGGCGATGGAAGATTTGGCTGAAACGAGCCGTAAGCTCGGGGACCTCTGGAGGAGGACGACCGTGTCGAAATCGCCAACTATCGCGCACACATCCCGGCACATGTCCCGGCAGGCATCACCGCGCATCGCTCGCGATCTGCCCCGGAGGTGGATGGGCATCCTGGTGGTGTGTGGGCTTCTACCTGCATGTAGCTTTCAAGCCAGTGTCGGCGCGGGAGGAAAGGCCAACTCGCCCGAGGGCGCGCCACCCACCGAATCCTCGCCGCCCCCCGAGGGTACGGAGCCGGCGATCGAGGTGCCGAAGGCCAACGTCAAGGTCAATGGCGCAAAGTTGGAGGTGCCAGGCCCCATCGTCTTCCAACCGGACTCTCCTGTGCTCGCGCCAGGGGCCGGCAACGAAGCCGTTCTTGCCGAGATCAAAACCTACCTAGAGCAGAACGGGCGCGTGACGCGGCTGCGCATCGAGGGCCATACCAACAACCTGCGCGCGCCCGAGCAGTCCCTGCAGCTCTCCGGGCAACGTGCCGTGGCCGTCAAACAGTGGTTGCGCGAGAGCGGCATCCACGAGGGTCGCTTGCTCGCGGTGGGGTTCGGGGACACCCAACCCACCGTCAGCAACGCCGATGCGGCGGGCCAGGCTGAAAACGAACGCATCGCGTTCCGAATCGCCGAGCTCGATGGTAAGCCCTATCTGGGCCCTGACCCTCTGGCCGGCGGCACTGAGTTTCCCTGAATGTTTCGCTGAATAAAGCGAGCACGCACGGCGAATTTCCCTGCTATGTCGAAGCGCGATGACGCGAAGGTTTCGTGAGCGGCTGGCCGCGGTAGTGTTCTCGGGTGCGAGTGTCGTGACGCTCGTGGCGTGTGAAAGCGCCGCGAGCGGGTTGACGGAGTGGACCGTCGCCGACCACGACCACAAGGATGAGGTCGCCAAGCGCCGCGCGGCGGCCCCTGCGGCGAACCCGCGGGCAGCTCGCACGCACGCGCCACCTTCTCAGCGCAACCAGGTGATCGACGTCACTTGGCTGCGGCAGTGCGCGAGCTGTCACGGCAAGCAAGGCAAGGGCGACGGCCCCCAATCGCCCATGGTCAAGGCACGTGACCTGACCAACTTCGAGTGGCAGGCCACAGTCAGCGACGAGCAGCTCGCCACGGTGGTCCGGCAGGGCAAAGACAAAATGCCGGCATTCGACAAGTTGCCCGACAGCGTCGTCGAAGGGCTCGTGGCCCACGTGCGAGCGTTTGGGGAGAAGGCGCAGGCTCGCGCGCAAGCCGCCGTCCCGGGTGAGGAACCCACGACCGCGCCTGCTAGCGCCACCCAAGCTCCGGCGCCCCCGGCAGGCCACGGCCCGACGCCAGCTTCGCCCGCGCCAAAACAGTGAGGGCGCGTGCTCGCGCCCAACGTTGACGAGCCCACGGGCGAATCTGCCGAAAGACCCGCGCGCCGCTCCCCCTACCTGCGCATCCTGGTCGGGGCAAGCGCCGCCCTCCTGTTCTGGCTGCTGCTCCCGAAGGTGCCGCATGATCAGACGGTGGTCTTCGAGCTCGGCGCGGGCGCGGCCAGCTTCGCGCAGCTCGAGATCCAATGGCAGACGCTGGATGCCGAGCACGAGGGCCATCTCACCCTGAATTTCCCTGCTCCCGAAGCGGGCAGCCCTACACCGGAGCGCGTCGTCCGACAGTTCCGCCTTACCGATGGGACCTATACCTTCCGCGTCATGGCGCTGCACCGCGACGCACTTCGTAACCGGACAGAGGTCACGAGGCAGGTTACGCTTGACGGGAGTCCCGTCACTCTCCGCCTCGAAGAACTCAGCCCTTGAGCGCACCCGTTCCAACAGAAATCGCCACGCGTGCTCTGCACGCAGAGGCGCCAACGGCGTCGCACACGCTCCTCGTCATCTCCGGCCAAGCGCGAGGCAACCGCATGACCATCAGCGGGATTTTGCGCATCGGCAAGGCGCCTGACAATGACCTCGTGCTGCCCGATGCCTCCGTGTCCCGCTACCACTGCGAGCTCGAGCTAGGGGCGCAGGGCATGGTCGTCCGCGACCTCGGCTCGACCAACCACACGCGCATTGGTCCCTTCAAGATCCAGACCGCGACGCTCGAGCCCGGCGCCACCCTGACCGTGGGTGACGTGGAGCTACAGCTCGAGCCCGACGCCGACCGCCTGCAAGTGCTACCGAGCACGTCCTCTTCCTTCGGCCATGCTGTGGGCCCAAGCCTCGCCATGCGGCGGGTCTTCGGTTTGCTCGAGCGCATCGCGGGCACCGACGCGACGGTGCTGCTCGAGGGCGAAACCGGGACCGGCAAAGACGTGCTCGCTCGCTCCATCCACGAGCGCAGCCTGCGGCACGAGGCGCCCTTCGTGATCGTTGACTGCGGCGCCATCAGCTACAACTTGATCGAGAGCGAGCTCTTCGGTCACGAGCGGGGCGCCTTTACAGGTGCCGTGCAGGCTCGCGCCGGGGCCTTCGAGACCGTCGGCAAGGGCAGCCTGTTTCTCGATGAAATTGGCGAGCTGCCGCTCGACGTGCAGCCCAAGCTCCTGCGCGTGCTGGAGACGGGCGAGTTTCGCCGCGTCGGCGCCAATCGCAGCTCGTTTTGTGAAGCACGCATCATCGCCGCAACCAAACGCGACCTGAAGCTGGAGGTCGAGCGCGGCAAATTCCGCGAAGACCTGTACTTTCGCCTGGCCGTCGTGCCGCTCACAGTGCCTCCCTTGCGGCAGCGGCGCGAAGACATTCCAGCGCTGGTCGAGTGCTTCCTCCAGCAAGCGCGCCAGCGCGATCCGCGGCTCGAGCAACTCAGCCTGAGTCAGGACACGCTGGCGGGCCTCATGGCGCATGACTGGCCTGGCAACGTTCGAGAGCTGCGCAACGTGCTCGATCGCGCGACGTATATCGCCGCCACGTCCCTCGAGCCCAGCTTGCGCCTGGTCGACTTGCCCATGCTCACTCGCGGCGCGCACCCCGGCGACTGGAGCTTCGACGAGAAGGGTAGCTACAAGGACACGCGCGCCCATTTCGAACAAGAGTTCGAGCGCCGCTATGTGAGCTGGTTGCTCGACAAACACGAAGGCAACGTCAGCGCGGCCGCGCGCGCCGCCAAGATGGACCGCAAGCATCTCCACGACCTGGCGCGCCGCCACGGCCTGCGAGAACGCGGCTGAATGCAGCGGCGGCCTCGCCCGGCGGCGCGCCCGAGCCGGTCGATGCGCACCGACCTGCTCGCGGGCTCCCTCTTTGCCCTGCTCGCCCTCCCCCAAGCGCCAGCCCACGCCGAACCCAACCTCGGGCTGAGCAACCGCCTTCAGTGCCAGCGCCGGTCCACTCCGGGCCGCGTCGTTTGCGAAGCCGAGCTCGAGGTGGAGACCGGAGTGCTCGCCTGGGCGGACGTGCTGGTGCTGGAGGCGCCCGAGTTTGCCCCGCCCCTGCGCTCCCGCGTGGGTTCGAGCGCCCTGTTCATGAAAGGCCCCCGCCGCCAGCGCCTTCAGCTCGCCCTGGCAGCCACCGCGGAGGGGGTAGGTACCCTCAGAGTCAGGGCGCGCGTCGTCCACTGCCCGACCGCGGACCAGCGCAACTGCCGCCCCATGGTCAAGGAGGCAGAGGCTTCGGTCCTCGTGGGGCCGATTACCGAGTGAGAACTGGACGCGGCGGGTCGGCTCACAGCCACCCGTGCCCGAAAAGGCGCCTGCGCGCGCGGCGTACTCCGGTGTTACGCTTGGGTCTAGGCAGGGAACGCCGGCCTTCGTGGCTCAAAAAGGAACGACTCGATGAATCCCCGTTCCGGCACCATCTTCCGCACATTCGGTAGTTTCGTTCTCATCGCCGTCGCGGGCTGCGGCGGGCTGGCCTCGAGTCGGGAGACCAGTGATCCGCCGCCCAGCGACGAGTTGTCGAACGAGGTTGCCGAGCACATCCCGGAGGAGGTGACGGTGGAGATGCCCCCGCTCTTCGATGTGCTCGAGCTCAGGCAACTTTCTGACAGAGCGGTGCCAGATGGCTCTTTGCTGGGTTGCGACTACGCAACGCGCATCAAGGTCAACAGGGTCACCGGGCACCTCATCACGGGCGCCTGTGAGGTCGATGCCAATGGTAGGAGTGCCACGGCGGGTGGCAGTGACTTGCTAACCTCCGCGCAGCTCGCGGGCGTCGAGGACGCCTACCGGCAGGTGCGCACGAGCCGCGCGCACAAATGCAGCCGCGGAGCGAGCATCCTCACCCTCGCGATCGAGGTTGATCGCGACACGAGTCGGGAACGGCTGCTGTTCGCAGACGATGACCACGCCGGCTGCCCCCTTCCCGGCGTCACCGCCATGAGCTTCGTCTCGGGCCTCTTCGAGCTGTCCGCCAAGCTCGAGCAGCTGCAGGAGCGTTAGCCGCCTCGAAGAGCCGTCGAGGTTGGACGAGACAGCGGCTGACCGCCGCCCGGGTTTGAGCCACGAGTCGGCGGCTACGGTGGGGGCACGCTTACCCACGCGCATCGCGCCGCCCGTCGCCGACTTCGCAACGGGCGCCTGCACACGCGGCTTCGAGCGATGCACTCGTTCTCACAAAGCGCGCTCGCTTCGTCGCGCGTGCTCGACGTTGCGGTGCTGGCCTCGCTTGTCGGCGGCGCTGGGCCCGGGGCCATGTGGGCGACGCGCGCAGACGCCGCACGCTGGTAAAACGCCGCTCATCGCGTACAGGGTGACGGAAGGCGGGGTGGGTGCGGGTACGCGGCGGCAGCAACTGCTCGAGGTATCGCCGCGTTCGGGTGGCGCCCCAAAGGGCATGCATCATCATCAAGATTAGTCTCTCCCGAAGAAAAGTTTAAGCTACCCGTGAAACGCATCCTTCCTCAGTACGCTCTGCTCCTCCTCGTCGCGGCTTGTGGCCAGGGTGGCGGCGGACAAAGTCTGGTCTCTGGCGGCGCGGGTGCCGGGGGCTCGTCCCCGACGGACCCCGGCGTCTACGATCCGACGACGAATCCGCCGCGTGATCCGATCCTGACAGATGACTTTCCGCCGGCCGTGGACCCCACGGACCCGTGCGAAGGCGCGGACGCGGGCTGCGGACCATTGCCGACGGTAGACGCTGGCCCCGCGTGCGGCGATGGAGTTCTCCATTCCAGCGAGGCCTGCGACGATGGCAACGGCGCGCCGGGTGACGGCTGCTCCGGCGCCTGTCAGGTGGAGCCTAATTTCGAGTGCCCGGCGCCGGGCGTTGCGTGCGTCTCGACGATACGCTGCGGCGACGCGGTACGCGTCGGCGCGGAGCTCTGCGATGACGGCAACACTGTGTCGGGTGACGGCTGCAACGCGACCTGTGACCAGGTCGAAGGCGTCTTCTCCTGTCCGCCCAACGGCGGCCCGTGCGCGACCAACGTGGTGTGCGGCGACGGCAGAGTCACGGGAGCCGAGCTGTGCGACGACGGCAACGGCGCCGACGGCGATGGCTGCGCCGCTACGTGCCTGAGCATCACCGCCGGCTACAGCTGTTCACGCCCGGCTCAGCTCTGCGTGCAACCCGTCGTCTGCGGCGACGGGCGCGTGTCGCAGGGTGAGCAATGCGATGATGGCAACAATGTGGACGGCGAAGGCTGCACCGCCGGCTGCTTCCGTGAGGCGAACTACGCCTGCGATGTGCCCGGACAGCCCTGCGTCTCGCTGGTGGTGTGTGGCGACGGCGAGCTCGTCGGCAATGAAAATTGCGACGACGGCAACCTGATCTCCGGTGACGGCTGCAGCGCGACGTGCGTGCCGGAGGCGGGCTGGACGTGCCCAGTCGTCGATTCGGACTGTGAGGCTGCCGAATGCGGTGATGGCGTGCTCGCGGGTGACGAGCAGTGTGAGGACGGCGACCTGGTGCCTACGGCGGGGGACGGCTGCGACCAAAACTGTCAGCGCGAGACGGGCTGGGAGTGTGTCGAGGGTGCCGCATCACCGCCCTCCACTTGCCACGAGACCGTATGCGGCACGGGCGGGCCAGAGGGCGATGAGGCGTGCGACGACGGCAACAACGTGGTGGGAGACGGCTGCAACCCTTTCTGCCAGGTGGAGCCGAGCTGCGACGCAGGCGGCTGCGAATCGGCGTGCGGCGATGGGATACGTTTGCCCGCTGATGACGACGAGGCGTGCGACGACGGCAATACGCTCCCTGGCGATGGCTGCTCCGCGACCTGTCAGATCGAGAGCGGCTTCGCGTGCACGGTCGTCCAAAGCACTCTGCCGGACGTGTTGGAGCTGCCGGTCACGTTTCGTGACTTTATTGCGTTCCCGGTTTCGCCAGCGACACGCCACCCCGACTTCCAGTTCTTCAGCGGCGGCGGTACCCCGGGGCTGGTCGAGAGCACGCTCGGCAGCGTCGACAAGAAGCCCGTCTACACAGGCATCTGCCAGACGGGAGCCGCTACCAACACGACCTGCCCGAACGGAGCGCAGATGACCGCGGCGGTCAACTTCAACCAGTGGTACCGCGACGTCCCCGCCGTCAACCGGACGCTCGTGACCACGCTGTCCATGGGCAAAACCACGCCCACCAGCGACGTCTATCAGTTCCCGGCGACCTTGGGCAGCCTGCAATTCTTTCCGCTCGACGACATCGACGACGACGGCGCGAGCTGGGTGAGCGAGGGCAGCGAAATCGAGAACAGCGGCCACAATTTCTCCTTCACGAGCGAAATTCTCCACTGGTTCGAGTTCAAGGGCGGCGAGCGCTTGACCTTCTCCGGCGATGACGACGTGTGGGTCTTCATCAACGGCAAGCTGGCGTTGGACCTCGGTGGCTTACACTCCCGCTTAGAGCGGACCATCGTGCTCGACCCGCTCACGGGCGACGCTGATTGCAGCAACGACGTGGCGGGGACCACGCCTTGCACGCCCGTAGCGACGCGCGCCCTCGGCCTGGTCGTCGGCAGCGTCTACGAGGTCTCTCTCTTCCACGCCGAGCGCAAGACGGGCGAGTCCAACTTCGATCTGACGCTCGGCGGCTTTGTCAGCAAGAAGGACGAGTGCGCTAGCGTCTGCGGCGACGGCGTCCGCACTCCAGACGAGCGTTGCGACGATGGCGTCAACGACGGCAGCTACGGCTCCTGTACCCCCATCACCTGCGAGCGCGGACCCCACTGCGGGGACGGCATCAGGCAGGCCTCTGACGGCGAGGATTGTGACAACGGCACCAACCGGACCGGCTACGGCGAGTCCGGCTGCGCGCGAGGCTGCAAGCTGCCCAGCCGCTGCGGGGATGGGCAGGTAGACGCGGCCAATGACGAGACTTGCGACGACGGCGTCAACGATGGCAGCTACGGCTCTTGCACCAGCACGTGTCAACTCGGCCCGCGTTGCGGCGACGGAACCCGGCAGGCCCTCTCTGGCGAGGAGTGCGACGACGGCCAGAACGACGGGACCTACGGCACCTGCGCCCCGGGCTGCTTGCTCGGTCCGCGCTGCGGCGACGGGCAGACGCAGGCGCAGGCGCCCGCGAGCGAGCAGTGCGACGACGGGCAAAACACCGGAGCGTACGGACAATGCCAATCCACCTGCCAGCTCGGTCCGCGCTGCGGGGACGGCGTAGTTCAAACCACCGCGGGCGAGCAGTGTGACAGCGTCATCAACGACGGCGGCTACGGCGAATGCCAGTCCGGCTGTGTGCTCGGTCCACGCTGCGGGGACGGCGTCGTTCAAACCACCGCGGGCGAGCAGTGCGACGACAGCGCCAACGACGGCGGCTATGGCGAATGCGCCGCCGGTTGCCGCCTCGGTGCACGCTGCGGGGACGGCCTGATTCAGGGCAGCGAGACCTGCGACGACGGTAATCGCACGAGCAACGACGGCTGCAGCTCCAGCTGCCGGACAGAGAGCGGTTCGATCCACTAACTCCGGGGTCCACCCCACGATCACCCGCATGAGCTCCGACCCTTAGGGGTCGCGAGCGCCGCCTTTAACCCGCGTCGAGCCGCGCGTTCAGCGCGTCGCTATCCGAAGAGAAAGGGTCGCTCAGGCTCGCCGGCCACGCCTCGAGCTCAGGGTGCGCGAGCAGGCGTTCGATCGCGCGCTCGTCCGCTCCGACGTACGTCCAGCCAAGATCGATGTCGGTAGCGACCACCCAGGACCGATCCTCAGGCCACCAGAGCGCCGGACCAAAGCCCCAGTTCGCCGCGAGCAGTTGCTCCTTACGTTCACGGCTCAAGGGGGCTGGAGCGGGCTCTCCCGGTCCGGCCCAACACGAGAACGCCACCCCGCCCCCGCTGGCGGTCTGCGGCGGCACCGCCAACGCCGCGGCGACCTCGCCGCTATACAGAAGGTACCTGCGGTGCGGCAGCTCGACACGGGCCGCGACGCCTCGATCATCGAGCGTACCCCACCCCTCCCAGAGGCAAAACCAGCACTGCCCGATGCTGGTCGTGTCGCGGCCCAGGAGCTCGACCAGCAGCGCTCGTTCATGAACGGGAAGCGCTCCCGGCGCGGGCATGTGATCGGGCGAGGCGCTCGGCGAACCTCGTGGGCGGATGATGTTGTGAAACTGCATTCCGGGGTGAGGCACCCGACCGTTGCTGCGCGCGATGTCTGCCCAGCGCGTCAGCGTGAGCTCCGGAGAGTCGCCGCTACCCAACGGGTGCAGGACGCGTGCGTACGCGGCAAACCCGCGCGGCACGATTGACCCGACGTTCTCTCCCCACGGCGCCAGGCTACCCGCGAGCCAAGCGGCGGGGCTCGTGTCCTCGTGCCAGAAGCTCGGTGGCCTCGATATTCGCGACATAAAGCCTCCATGACACGCGATGCTGCGCCTCGCCACCCATCGACATGCGTGCGCCACGCTCGAACAAATTGCCTATGTATCGCGCCGCAACCGGGGGGCCGAAGTGACCGACATAGCGCGTCCTGCCTTGGCTTTGGAGAGGGGCGGACGATAACATCGCACACCGTCCCGGGGTGCGGGCGTACGCGAAACGCAGGATGGCTATGCAGACCTTTCGAAGCTTGATATTTGGGTTGGCGCTGCTCACATTCGTTGCCGGTTGTGCCGGTAAAAAACGTGATTTTCACGAGGTTGAGGGGCTGAGGCCGGAACAAGGCCGCACAGAAGATGCGCTCCCGCAGGACGCAGCAGCGAACGGCAGTAGCGCCTCTACACCGGGCGCCGAGGGTGAGCTCGAGGCCCAGCTTCCGCTCGACCCGAGTCGTGCTCTCCCCCCGGGCGCGAGGTGCGTCGAGGCCAGCCAGTGCGATTCCGGCACCTGCGTGGACGGCGTTTGCTGCCGAACGTCTTGCGACACGGTGTGCACGCGCTGCGATGCTCCGGGGCAGGAAGGCGAGTGCAGCGTCACGCCCAATGACCCCGCCTGCAGCGTCAGCTGTCCGGAAGCCACCGAATGCAGGACCTACGGCTCGAGCGCCACCAGCGCCAACTGCGCAGCCGCCGGCTTGTGCCGCGCCGTCGCGGAATGCACGGCGCAGAACGTCGTCGCCGGCACACCGTGCGAACAGGCCACGGGTCAATGCGATGGCCTCGGCGAATGCGTCGTGCCCGGCAAGACAAGGCTGGGAGAGCCATGCGCCGGGGACGCCGAATGCGGCCAGGGCAACTGCGTGGTCGGCGGCGGCGGGAGCGCCATCTGTTGCGATGCGGGCTGCGCGGGCTTGTGCAGAACCTGCGGCGCCACGGGGCGATGCGATCAGACTCCGCGAGACGATGCACGTTGCCCGAGCGTCGATTGCCCGAGCGACAACCTGTGCCGGGACTACGTGGATGACCTGAGCGTCAACCTGTGCCGGGGATTTGGAGCTTGCCGCAGCGACGTCGACTGCGGCTTTGAGGAGCTGCGTTCCGGCGCCGAGTGCGCTTGCGGCCCGGACGGCTGTGAGCTGGCCGTGGGCGCCGCGTGCACCGCCGCGGACGAATGCGGCTCGGGGGCGTGCGAAGCAACCCAAGCGGGCACGCGGGTGTGCTGCGCGCTCGGGTGCTCCGCCGACGGGGCCGTGTGTGCCAGCGACGGCTCGCGGTGCGTGCAATGTGAAGGCACGAGCGCAGCGTGCCAGGATGCGAGGCTGTCGCGGCGCTGCACCATGGACGTTGCGAGCGTGGCGACCTGCGGCAACGGGTGCGACGACTCGACCGGCGCGTGCAGTGAGCTCCGCCCATCAGGCGCCGGTTGCGACCTCTCCGAGCAGTGCTCCAGCGGCCTTTGCACGACCGACGTCACCGGCACGAATCGCTGCTGTGATCCGAGCTGCGCTGCATCGGGTCGTGTCTGCGGTACGGATGGCGCGTGCGTGTGTGCGGCCAACCGTCAGGACGCCAATGGAGCCTGTCGGCTCGTCGTGGGCGAGATCTGCGCGAACGGCGCCGATTGCGCGACCGGGTCGTGCGCGCCGACCGTCGCGGGCCCGAGCGTCTGCTGCGCCAACGCCTGCGCTGGCTCCTTCTGCGCGAGCGACGGCTCCGAATGCGTCCAATGCGAAGGCGCGGGCTCGGAATGTGCGGGCAACGTCTCCGAACGCTGTGACGACAACGCCCTCGTTCGCACCCCCTGCGGCAATGGCTGCAACGCGGCGAACGGCGTGTGCAACGGCCTGCTCGGCAACGGCCAGACCTGCAACGCCAGTAACCAGTGCGCCTCCAACCTCTGCGCCGCCGACGTCACCAGCACCAATCGCTGTTGCACGCCGAACTGCGCCGCATCCGGTCGCGTGTGCGGCACGGACGGCGCCTGCGTGTGCGCCAGCCCCAACGAGGTCTTCATCCGCGGTGAATGCCGCAGCGTCGACGGCCAGAGCTGCGGCGGCGACGGCGATTGCCGCTCCAACGCCTGCGAAGGCACCCAAGCTGGCGGCCAGGTCTGCTGTAGCGGCGCCTGCAACGGCCAGATCTGCCGCGCCAACGGCCAGGGCTGCGTCCAGTGCGAAGGCGGCCCGCCGAGCTGCCAAGGGAACAACTCACGCAGCTGCGTCAACAACGCCTTCGTGACCACCACCTGCGGCAACGGTTGCAACACCAACACCGGCCTCTGCAGCAACCTGATCGGCCTCGGCAGCACCGGCTGCAGCCGGGCCTCCCAATGCGCAGCCAGCGGCAGCAGCTGCCAGAACGGCCGCTGCTGCGAATTCGACTGCGCCGCCGCCGGCCGCGTGTGCAGCAATAACGGCACCTGCGCCTGCCCCGAGAACACGACCCTCGTCGGGGGAGCTTGTTTGCTGCGGACGGGGGAAACATGCGACCGCGCGAACCAGTGCGCGAGCGGGCGCTGCAATACGTGGTTCAGAGACGCCGACGGAGATTTGCATGGGGATCCGGGTCAGGTGCTACGCACGTGTGGGACGGCGGCGTCGCTTCCGCCCGCGGGCTATGTCGTGTCGAGCGATGATTGTTGTGATTCGGATGCGTTGACGAATCCGGATCAGAACGTGTTTCAATCGGTCGCCAATGCGTGCCGGAGTTTCGACTACAATTGCGACGGTGACGCAGAAGGCTTTTTTCAAGCCGCCACTGAAAGATTCAGCGGAATTTTCAGAGCTGGAGGATCATGCAATAGAGTGGCATTGGCAGACTGCCAACCCTCATTCACTGTCTGGTCATCAGGGACGGTGCCCCCGTGTGGCACGATGGCAGGGTTCACTTCTTGCAGCGTGCCTTCCTTCCTTCCCAATCAGTGCGGAAATGTGAACGGCGGAGTTAGCCCTAACGGTTGCCGCTAGAGCATCACGCAAAAAGTGACTAGCCACGAGCTTGATAGTGTAACCACGTGGTAGCGCTCCTCTCCACTGCCGCAACGAAAGCGGCAGCTCTCGTTGCCGAGGAGCCACCGCGACCGAGGTCGAGTGCCTTAGCGCTAAGTTAAGGGGCCGTAACGGGCGTCAGGTTCTCAATGCAGAAGTTGAAAGGCTCATCCGCTAGCGTGTTCGTCGCCACCTGCCACTGGATCTCGCGGAGTGGCGCCGTCGGCGGTACCGCAACCCCACCTGGAGGCGTGTAGCACGCAGCGACTACTTGGTCGAACCTGACACTGACTAGCCCACCAGCGCCTGGCGTCATGCCAAAACAATGGGTGTCGTTGACTGCAACTCCTTCGTAGAAGACGGTCTTGAAGCGAAAGGCCAAACCCGTGGGGATATCTGAGCCCGTAACGTTAAAAGAAAATCCCGTCACCGACCCACGCTGCCAAGGTTGGGCGTCAGACGCCATCGCGCCCGGGACAATCGGTTGGGCAAGGTTCAAACCAATGCCGCCGCCCCAGTATACGGTATAGTTTTCCATCTGAACCTGGCCGGCGACACCGGAGACGCAAACCCGGCCTCCCGTGTATGTGGGAGCGGTCATCGTCGTCGCCCCACCGGCGGTCATGTCGCTAAACGAATAGAACGATCCCTGGATACCAAATTGATTGGTGGATCCCGCAACCCAACCCGTTGCATCAGGCGTGATGACCAAACCCGTGCCGATCGGGATAACATTGCCTCCGGGCGCACCACCGGTCCCCGCGGCACCGCCCGCAGCGATCGCCGAGCCTCCCGCACCCACGGGCGCCGTGGCCGCTCCGCCCGTGCCCGCGCCGGCGGGCGTGCTACTGGCGCCGCCTTGCGCCGCGGGGAGCCCTTGACCTGCGCCGCCCTGCCCGCCCGCGGCGGCGAACGGTGGTGCGCTGCTCGGTGGGGGTGGCGGCCCGCTGTTGCCGCCGTCGTCGTCTGCTGGGGCAGAACAGCCCGCCATTAAGAGACCCGCCGCGCCTGCCAGAAGAGTAAACCTGCTCGTGATGTTCATTGCTTCGTTGCCTTTCGTACTCGAACCACGCGCGTGCTGGGTGATCGCCTTTGGCAAGGAAGTGACACGCGGTAGAAAACGGCTGACTTCAGGCTGAATCGGGAGCTCCCGTTCGCGCGAGGCCGTCTCGTTGCGAGAGTATAGTCAGCTGATTTGCAGCGAGCGAGGACAAATCAGCCGTGTGTCGTGCGCGAACGCTAGTGGCGCAGTTTGAACCTGAGGGTTTGCGACCAGCGCGCGATACGCTGATGGGACACCGTGCGATCCTTAGGATCGCGCGCAGCCGAATAGCTGACGCGACGCGCCAGCTGGGCTCGAGAGTGCCTCGGTGGCTTGAAGCGGCACTCAACTGGTACAGCCGGAGCAAATACGAGATGGACTGGTCAGCGATCCTACCAGGGTGCTAGTTTGCAGCGGTAATGAGGGTTCTGCTAAGCAGAAGGCTCGAGGTTGCTCAGCAGTGCGTTCGTTTCCCCCGTTGATAATTGTCGGCATTGGTCTGGCCGGTGCTCTGTGCACTGGGCTGGCCTCCGCTGCCTCGCAGGATGCTGAAGCTCAGGAGCTCGCCGATCAGGCGATCTTCACCGACTATCTGCAGCTCGACTTCTCTGCGGGGGAGAAGAAGCTATTGGAGGCGATCCGGCTCTGCGAGCAGGGGTCGTGCTCACCCACGGTGCTGGCGCAGGTGTATCGGGACCTCGCGGTCATCTACATCACGGGGATGAAGCGGCCCGATGATGGGCGGAAGCTGCTGGTCAAGGCGCTCCGCCTCGACCGGGGGATAGCACTCGACGCAGACCTCACGACGCCCGATCTGGTCCGTGTCTTTGGTGAGGCAAAAGAAGAGGCCGCCAAAACGCCGAAGGAAGAAGAAGCACCGGCACCCAAGCCCGAGCTGGCGCAAAAGCCGAGGACCAAGGCAAAGCCGGCCGCTACTGAATCTGCTGAAGCCGCCGGATCCATGGATGAAGACGCTTCCGCCGACTGCCCGCCGGATTTTCCGGGTTGCGAAGCTCCACCGCCCCCGACGGAGGCTCGAGAAGAGGAAGAGGCCGCGACGGACCTGGGGATCACCAATTGGGTGTCAGCGAGCCTACAACAAGACTTCCTCATGTTCTCCGGGGAGAGCGGGGTATGCGGGATCGATCGGCCCCAAGAGCTCTCCTGCTATCGAGCGGGCGATGAGTTCCGTGATCCGAACATCGACGGCACCGCTGGTGATGCGGGCGAGGTGGCCGGCGGTTTCCGACCGGCAACCACGCGGCTCTTGATCGGTTACGATCGCATCCTGTTTCCGAACATCAGCGCGGGCGCGCGGGTCGGCTACGCCATCGGCGGCGGGCCCGCGGAGCCCAACGGGCCTGGCTTCATCCCGATTCACGCGGAGGTGCGCGGCAGCTATTGGTTTTGGCCTCTGGAGATAGGCAAGATCCGGCCGTACGCAACGCTCGGGGGTGGGTTTGCGCAGGTGGACAGCTCCGTCACTACGCAAGTGGTGGACCTGAATGCGCAGGGGCAAGTCGCGCTCTCCCGGGTGACGGTCTGGAAGAAGACGGGCACGACGTTCGCTTCACTCGGGGGCGGCGCCATGTACCCGTTGAGCGATCACGGCGGTATCACCGCCGAGCTCAAAGGCGTCCTCTTGTTTCCGTCATCGGGACTGACGGTATCTCTGCAAGCCGGCTACTCGCACGGCTTCTGACGCACGCTCTCGCCGAACGGTTAGCGCGGTAAGCTCAGGTCCGCGCCTGCTTCGCAGGAGAGGCTCGTGAAAAACACGTGCGGCTTGGGCGAGGAATCCAGGCGTCCGGTGAACATGACACCGATCTCCCCCTGAGGACCGAACGCCGCGAGCGGCGCATACGCTTCGGCGCTGGAAGGCGTCACCAGGCGCGCGGCGCCGAGCGGATCGAGGTCCGGAGTGAGCTCTCGAGCGTAGATTTCGAAACGGCCCTCTCTCCATTCGGACCACAGCAGGATGAGCCGATCCCCGAGCGGCACGAGGCTGTGATAGCGGGCGAATTCGGCGGGCTCCGTCAAACCTTTAGCGGCGACCAACTCCTCCCCGGTCTCGCTGATCACGCTGCCCCAAATCTGCGCTCCCGGGCGCGAATTGCTCTCGACGACGTGCCACGCGACGACGAAGCGTCCGGCGTTGGCGACGATAGACGCCGCGTCGGGATTGCGCGCGCTCAAGCGCACGCTGTCCGTGGGGTTGGCCAGATCGAAATCGAGGCTACGGAAGCCGAGCCCTCGGCCTTCGAGCTCAGCCTGATTGTAGAGCAACCCAATCCTCGCGGTGCCGAGTGCGAGCGCCGGAGAGCTCGGGTCGAGGCCGAGCGGGGTGAGCGCGACGTTGTCGCCGACCTTATTTCCATCTCCGTCGATCAGCTGTCCGTAGATGCGACCCCCTCCGCCCTCGCGCTCGTCTTCCCACGCCAGGCGGTACGCTTGCGAACGGGCGGTCTCGAGCTCGAGCAGCGTTGGACGCAACGAAAACCCCGGCGCCGTGCTGACCCGAAGATCAGGGCCGAGCTTTTCCCCGCGCGTATTGAGGCGATTGAAATAGATCTCGTAGTCTTGGTCACGCCGGTCTTCCCAGGCGGTTGCAAACACGGAGCCTCGCCCCACGACGGGGCCGGCAAATGTGTCGCTGTTTACCTCAGCCACTTTGATGGGGCCGCCGGCGGCACCCTGATGCGGCTGAATGCTCGTGAAGGTATTCTGTGACGCGCCGATTCGCTGGGTGAAGACCGCCCCATAAGAGCCTGCTGCATCGCTGAAGGTAAGCCCCCCCGGGGTTCCTTGATCCCCCGCCCCCGACAAGAGCAGGGCCTGGGCCTCGCTAGGCGCAAACAACGCCCCGTTGTCAACGACGCCGTCGCAGTCGTTGTCGAGCCCGTCACAGCGCTCGACACCGAGGGGCGATGCGCGCGCGCTCGAGTCGTTACAGTCGTCTCCGCAGGCAGCAGGATCACCAGGCAGGAAGCCCGGCAATGGGCGGCGAGAGCCATCGCCATCCTCGTCCACGGTGACGGGCTCAAACACGCAGCGACCCGTCGCAGAGTTGCATCCGTCTTCAGTGCACGGGTCGTCGTCCCTGCACTCGACGAGCTCAGCCACACAGACGCTCGACTGACAATGCAGCGGCGCGCACAGATCGCTCGTCTCACAGTCTTCGTCGACGAGGCACTCGACGCGAGGACCACTCACGTCCAACGTGTCCGGCAAGGTGACGAGCTGTGGCTCCGCTCGGCTGCCACAGGCAATGATCAACCACCCGCACGTCGGCACGGAAAGCCTGCGGGTGCGAGCGAGCGGTGGTCTGTACGAGCGGTGCTTCACTCGCTGGCGTGCTCCGTCACAGACATCCGCCAAAACCCTCGATATCGATCGGCAGGCACAAGAGCCCGGGGGAGCAGACGTTCGGCGCGCCCGAGGCAAAGCCGCACAGCCGAACGCATTGAGTGCCGCGTCCCGTGCTCACACAGATGTGATCGCCGGCGCACGGTTCACTGATACAGGAGTCGCCCTGGGTGCCCGTGCCCGCGAGCCCGCACACGGTGCCAAAGCGTTCGACCTCACACGGGCCCGTCGGGTAGCTCACAAACGGAAAACAGGACTCGCCGAGCGGGCACCCAGAAGGAACCGCCAGGGGGTCGCAATCCTCGATGTCGGGGAGGGTGCTCACCGGCGGGCAGCCGGGGTCCTCAAACGGGGGGGGCTCAGGCTCTCCTCGATCCGGACCTGGCTCGGGCCGGGGATTGGGCTCCGTCGACCCAGCGTCGGGGCGCGCCACCGGCGGAGGTGTCGGAACCGAAGAGCCACGCCGACCCACGTCCAGCTCCGCCTTGCCTCCGCAGCCGAGCGCCACGGCCCAACATGCAATGGCGAGACCTGCGCGGCGCATCTGCCGGAGCATACCGTCATCGGGTCGCCGCGCCAGCCCTCAAACATTTGAAGGCCGGAGGCAAAAACGTGGTACGAGCCCGGCCGTGGAGCACGCAATTGCCCGATCCCGTCGGCACCTGCGCACGGCGACCGTATTCTTCGTCCCGTGGACGCTGGGGCTCTTGGGCGCTGCGAGCTGTGAGCTGGCAGGCCCACGCCACGACCCGATCGAGAACACGAGCTCGACCACCTTGCCGAAGGTGGCGGAAGCCAGCTCGGGCACCGCATCGGGACGCGGCGTCGACCCTGCCGCCGCGACGCGCACCGCACCGGACCGCTGCGTGGTGCGCCGGGTCGAACCACCGCCGCCGGTAGCACCTGCCGCAGCGAATTGTCCTCCAGATCCGGCCGCACCTCTCGCCCTTGCCATCGGGCGCGTGCGCTTCGCGGAGGCCCCTGCCGCCCCGACCGTCAGCGTAGAGCGAGCCGTCGACGACGACGCCCGAACTCGCGGCTTGATGTACCGCACGGAGCTCGGCGCCGACGCGGGCATGCTCTTTTCGTGGAACCGCGAGGAGCCGCGATCTTTCTGGATGCTCAACACCTGCATCCCGCTCGACATGCTCTTCATCGCTGCCGACGGCACCATCGTCGGCATCCTGGAGCAGGTGCCGACGCTCAATACCCTCCCCCGCGGCGTGCCCTGTCCCGCCCAACACGTGCTCGAGCTCAATGCGGGCTGGGCGCGTCAGCACGGGGTGGAACCCGGCCAAAAGGTGGAGTTCGAAACTTGACTCGACCGCCGGGATCGACACAGATCTCGAACCCATGGCGCATCAAAACCCTCGGACGCTATTAACGCGGTTGCAACGCCAACGTTCAGTCATCACGCCCAGCGTACTGCTGCTCGCCGGCATCGGGCTGATGGCGTGTGAAACAGGGAAGGTTCCGGAGCCAGAACCGACCAAGACGACGAATGCTGCTAAGCCAACGAGCGCGGCCCAAGGCGGGGCGAGCGCAGCTGCTTCCGAGAAGGCGACGAAGCCCCGCCCCCCGTTGCGTGAGCCCGAGTTCCGCAAGGTGGCGGCCAAGCCCGTTGCCGAAGTCAAACCCGCTGCCGGTGACCCCGTGAACGGCAAGTTCGGCATGGACGACGCCCTGAAAGGGCTATCCGGCGACGGCAAGCAACTGTACGCGGACATCCAGACGTCGCTTGGGAAGCTAGAGTGCGAGCTGTGGCCTGACAAGGCTCCGCTCACCGTCGCGAACTTCGTCGGCCTCGCGCGCGGCACGCGGCCCTGGAAGAAGGCCGACAAATGGGTCAAGCAGCCCCTGTACGACGGCCTGGTGTTTCACCGAGTGGTCAAAGGCTTCATGATCCAGGGTGGCGACCCGAACCGAGACGGTAGCGGGGGCCCTGGCTACGAGGTCCCCGACGAGATCTGGGAAGACGCTCACCACGACCAACGCGGCTTGCTGTGCATGGCCAACCGCGGCCCCAATACAAACGGCTCGCAGTTTTTCGTCATGGACGGGAGCGCACCCCACCTCGACGGTGGCTACACCATCTTCGGAAAATGCGGACCCGATGACGTGATGGAAAAGCTGTCCAGCACTCCGACCGTCGGCGACCGCGCCACCGATCCGCCGAAGATCGTCAAGGTCGTCGTGCGCCGCGCGGGTTGAGAAGCTGCGTGCGCGGAGCTGCAGAGCGCTAACGTGATGCGCGAGCAGCGCGTCGACTCATCCATCGAATATTCACGCTGGACCGGAATGTGTGCTGAATGGAGCACATTCGCCGCGATCGCTCATGGTAACGAACCGCGATCCCGTCAATCGCAGCGGAATTTTGGTTGCCGGAGTCGTACTCTGCCTTTAATTTCCCCTACGTTGCCGACAGCCGCACGACCGGCAGTCAATTCATTTTCGGAGGCCCGCCCCAATGCGCAAATTCAATCAGTTTACCCTCTCTGCCACCGGCTTGGTGGCGCTGGTCAGCGCAGCCGCGTGCTCTTCACCCGCCGAAGGTGACAACGACAATCCCAACAACAACGTCAATCCGTTCGGCTCGAGCGGCCAGGGCGGCGCAGGCAACGGCAGTGCCGGCACCCCGGGAGTCGTCGGCGCGGCCGCGGGATCGACGGGCGTAACGCCAGGCGGCGGTGCGGGCAACGAGGGGCAAGCGGGAGCCGGATTCGTTGCCGGTCAGGGCGGCAGCGCGAACGCAGCGGGCGGGGCGGCGGGAGCGGCAGCGGTAGCGGTGGCGGATCAGGCGCCGCAGGTAATTCCCGGAAGCTACTTCGATTTCAAAACTTGGCGCGGTTACACGTGGACGTATTCCGATCCGGCGACGACACGGTCCGTTTTGGATTTTGCTGCCCTGCCACCAGGCAGCCCTTTCTGTCTTTCGGGCTCAGTCGCTCCGGATAACATCCCGCCAGCATATGAGGGGGTCGCGTCCCTCGGGTTCAACATCAATCAGGCTCCTTTCGGCGACGTCGTCGGGCAGGAGGCGCCGGTCTTGACTACCGTTCCAACGGGAACCGGTGTTGCGGTCAATTACACCAAGACGGCAGGGACCCTGAGGATCCAACTCCAGAGCCCCGCCGGGGAGACGGACGAGAACCAACGCTGGTGTGCCGATCTCACCGAAGTGCAGGGACCGGAGTTTATCCCTTACGAGCAATTCAGGACCCGGTGTTGGCTGTTACCTGCGGATCCCGCGTTCGCCACGAGCGTGGCGTACCAGCGTCAACCCATCTCGGCCGTCGTCCTCACGGTTCCGGGTGACGACATAGATCCTGTCCCCTATAACGTCTGCGTTGCTGGCTTTGCCGATGGCACAGGGCCTGCCGATGCGCCAACGAGTGGAAGCCTGCCCGCAGGCTTGCTGACGGGCACCATGTCCGGCGAAGCGGCGAAACAAAAGGTCGTGGGGAAAGACGGCCGAGACTATATCGTCAACAACAATGCCTGGGGCGTGAACTCGAGGGATGGCACGCAGCAGATTCGCTACGCGGGTAACAGCTTCGAGATTCTCCAGCAGAGCGCTGGCCCCGGCGGCGACGTACAGACGTTCCCCTCAATCTACATCGGTGCGCACGGAGCCCAGACGGGCGTCAATGGTGCAACGACGGCCGGCGACAACCCCTTGCCCATCCAGGTCAGCGCAATCAACAGCCTGCCGACGACGTTCAACCATAGCGGGCCGTTGGGTGATAACAACGCCACGTACGACGTGTGGTTTGCTCCCAACCCGCCGCAAGGTGAATACCAAACGGCGCAGGCCGCATTCCTCATGGTGTGGACGCACAAGCCGGGCGGGAGAGTGCCGATTGGCAACCCCAACGGTCGAACCGGTATCACGGTCGCGGGCGTTCCGGGTACGTGGGACTTGTGGGTCGGTCCGCGAGGCGGTGGGGGTCCCGATGCGAACTTGCCGGTCCTCAGCTACGTAGCGCCACAAACGATCCGCAACTTTTCCTTCGACTTGGATAGGTTCATCACGGACGCCGTCAGTCGTAACCTAGGTTTGACCAACCAAATGTTCCTCACGGACGTCTTCGCAGGCTTCGAGATCTGGAGCGGTGGGGCGGGACTTCGCGTCGACGAGTTCACCGCGGTCGTCAACCCTTGACGTAGATTCATCCATTGCGGACATGGAGGCCGCCCTCGCCAGAGGAGCGGCCTTCATTCGTTTGTGCGGTCGACACAGGAATCGATCTCGACGTCGCAGGACTCTACACGGGCTGCCGGAACGAGGCAGCGGCGACGCCGCCTAGGCGAACGCCCGCCCAGCTGCGAGGACGCCGTGGGACCATGCGCGGTGATGCCGACAAATCACGTCAACAACACGGTCACCGTTTTCGTCGCTCGCGGACTCGCCAAGGCGATCGTACCAAGCCCGACCCGAAGGGTCATCTCTACGACTTCGCCTGGACCGCTCACTGGACGCCTCAGGAATGCTAACCGAGCCACATCCAGTCCGTGGATGGGAATAGCACCGGGACACCGACGCACGCCACTGGCACGAGCAGGGCTGCACATCCCGGGCAGTGCCGCTCTGGTCACGATAGGTAGACGATGAGTACGCGGCGGCGCTGTACCGCCCCGTCTCGAGCCTGGACGGAGTCGTCCGGGCGAGTGCGTGCTCCCGACGGAGACCTGAGAAGAGCCTAGCCTGGACGTCGAGCGCCAGCGGCTCGAGCACCTGACCGTACGCGGTGCCATCGCCATGGCTGAAGCGAACTCCACCCGTCGCGTCCTTTCGATCAGGAGCGATCCACGATGGACCGCTCGATGCTGGCCGCCACAGACGGTAATGATTTTTCCTGGAATGTCGCGACCGCCCTCGGAACGCAGCTCAAGTGGTGCAAATCGAGATACGCCGCGTTTTTGCAGCCCGGCACTTGGCAGCGGTGCTGATCGCGAACGAGCACGGCCCGGCGCAGGGCCGGCGGGATCGTTTGGGTGGCGGGAGCGGCCACGGGAGCGTCCTCTGGGGGAACGCCAGCGCTTGGGGCAGTCTCAATGGCACGCGCCTCCGCGCCCTCCTTACGCGCGCCCGCGTGGGCGCCAGCGTCTCGGCGCAGATGGTCCGTAGGGCCATCCCCGCCGTGGTCATCCCGCGGCGGAATGCTCGCGCGCGGGGCTGCCTCCGTAGGCACGTGGGCTCGCGGTGCGTTCTCGTTGGCGGCCAGCGGGGGGGATATGGCCGAGGTGCTGCCCATCGCAATGGGCCATCGCGACGATCTCCGTGCCGACGGGGACGAGCTCGCCGCCCGCTTGCTGCTGGCCTGCGCCACAAGCGCTGCAAACGGTGAGCGCTATTGGGTAGCTCGAGCGTCCGTCCTCTCGACCCTCGCCGAGGACGTGGCGAGCCATCGAGAGCAGCGCGTTGTCATCAAACTGTCGGCGGTAACCGTTCAGGGCTCTCGCAAGTCCTCTGGATTGCTCCATAAATAATTCTCGCTTTCCATCTGCCCGTCGATGGGCGATGCCAGGTACCCGTGGCGC
>JAYTOL010000196.1:0-56159 GCA_043747815.1 Deltaproteobacteria bacterium | reverse complement strand
TTGCACGAGACCACGCTGCAGAAGACCTTCACCGCCGCTCACGCCGAGCTCGGCGTCGAAAAGCATGCCTCGATCCACACCCTGAGACATTATGCCGAGCTCCGCATAACAGGCACAGCTACGCAACGCACTTGCTCGAAGCGGGCATCTCGCTTCGCACCATCCAGGCCATCCTCGGTCACAAGTCCCTGCGCACCACCGAGATCTACATGCACGTCACCCAGCCTGGCGTCGAGCGGCTTCAAGACGTCCTCGATCGCCTGATGGTCGACCTCTAGCCACGCCCCTCGATGCTCGGGCTCGCCGACGTCATCGTCCGCGCTCTGTCGGCCATCTCACGCTGTCGCACCGCTGCGCTCGGTGGCCACCTCGCCGTGTGCACCGTGTGCGGACGCGAGCACGTACTCTTTCATTCCTGCCACCACCGCGCTTGCCCTCGTTGCGGCCACGATGCCACCCGCCAGTGGGTGGAGCGCCAACGCGAGCTGCTCTTGCCCGTTCCGTACTTCCATGTCGTCTTCACGCTCCCGGCGGAGTTGCGCCGCCCCGTGCGCGAGCATCAGCGCGCTCTGCTCGGCGCCCTCTTCCGCGCCGCGTTCGACTCGCTCGCCGCATTGTGTGCCGACCCGCACTGGCTCGGCGCTCACGTCGGCGCGCTCGCCGTCCTCCACACCTGGACTCGCACTCTCGAGTGGCACCCTCACGTCCACCTGCTCGTGCCCGCGGGCGGCCTCGCTCCCGATGGTCGGACCTGGCTCGTTCCGCCCCATCGCAATCAGCCCTTCCTCGTGCCCGAGGCCGCACTGGCCGAGCGTTTCCGCGGCCGCTTCCTCCACCTCGCACGCCGGGCCGTGCCCGCCCTCCGGCTGCCTCCGATCCCGTGGGACAAGCGCTGGGTCGTCTTCGCCAAACCCGTCGCTCGCCCTACCGCCGTGCTCGACTACCTCGCTCGCTACGTCCATCGCACTGCTCTCAGCGACAAGGCCATCACCGCCGGCGACGCTCGCTCCGTCACCTTCACCTACCGAGACAGCCGTGACGGCATCCGCAAGGACATGACCTTGCCCGCCCACGAGTTTCTGCGCCGCTTCCTCCAGCATGTCCCCCTGCGCGGCTTGCACCGCGTCCGCGCCTTCGGTCTGTTGCACCCCGCCGAGCGCACTACCCTGCGCCGTCTTCAGCTCCTGCTCGCCCCGCCCACTCCGGCGCCCATCCACGAGCACGCCGAGCCGCGCCCCCAGCCCCTGCGATGCCCACACTGCCTCCAGCCCGCGCTTCGCCGCGTCCGACGCCTCTCCGCCGATCAGTGCGCCGCCTTCGTCGCCGCCTCTACAGTCGTTTCGCATCGCGACCCGCTCGCACGCGGCCCACCGCCGGCACCCCTGGGAGTCCCGCTCCCTTGACCCGACTCGCTCTCTCCCCCATTCGACTCCCCGCGTGCCCAGGCAGCGCTGCGTCCGCGCAGCCACTGCGCTCGCTTCACCGGCTTCAGCGCGCGCGCAACGCATCCACCCAGGCTCCGTCCCGTTGCCCCGTTGCCCTCTCGTCTCAGCCCGCGGCCACCACCGCCCCGGCGCACCCCGCGCCCGTTTCCGCACTCCGTCCTGCGCGAGTCGGGCAGTGTAGAAAACGCAATCTCCCTGCTCGCCACCGCCCCCCTAGGGTTTGTTCAACACACGTCTTCGCGCCGGTCTCCGCGCCGCTCACTGCGTGCGCTTGCGCTCCGCCACCGCGAAAACGCTACTCCGTTCGGCAGCGAGGCTTGTAGCTTGTAGTAGGGAAAGTCACGTCAGCTCACGCCGTCGGCCGTGTCGCTACTTGGGAGGGTGACGCTCCAACCACTTCACGTCGAGCAGGTCTTGCTCACGACCGGCGGCGCGCTTGTTTCGGATCAGATCCTCTCGCGAAAGAATCGGCACAACTTGGTCCGCGAACGGCGCGTGTATTCGTGCAGCCAAGCGTCCGCAAAGATGACTCCATCAATGGACGTGATGACGTCAATGCGGATCGGTGCCACGCCGATCTGAAAAATCGTGCCGGCAGCGGCTAGGTCTGATTCGGTCAAGTAGTGGAGCGGCGCTCCAAACTCGGCAAGAGCTTCAAACACGCGAGCAGCATTGGCGGCATCCGGTCGAACCCAGACATCCAAATCCTTGGTCGCTCGAACGTGACCGTGTGCCGCCAAGGCGTGAGCCCCGACCACAAGGTACTCAACTCCGCGAGCGTTGAACCCGGCCAACAGATCTCTGAAGTCTTGGTTCATCGGTCCCCGTTCGGGTCCACTCGAGGCACTGCCGCGTCAACTCCCACACCGCATCAATGCGCTCACCAATGGATGTTCCTGACCAGTCATCTTCCGCTGGTGCTTCGCCGGCGCGAAATACCTTCCCGGTGACGATTCGGTTGGTGGCGCGTTCGGATGGCACCCGCTCAGTCTAACACGACCTCGACCACCCGACCACCGCGCCGAAAGGCATGGACCCTCGCGTTTTTCCCCGCAGGACGAGCGCGACGGCGACCGCTACGCTGGGTCTTGTCAGACGCGCGCGGGGGTGTCTATCTCCGTCTGGCGTACCTGGTCGGGGCCCAACGGCGGTGTTGAGTCTGCCGAACGGCTTCGCGTTCAGCTGCAAGCGCCCGCCCGAGCGCAGCGAGGAAGGGCGATTGTCAGCTGCAATTTTGAGTTATGCGCCGCCACCGCGCATGAATGGCGGGATAGCCTCCCTCACATCTCCGGAATGTGGCCTCAGGAAGCTTTCCCACGCCTCAAGGCATCGACATGCAAGATCCAGAAGATCGTGCCTTTCATCACCTGCGAAAACAACCGGACGATACCGATACCGCGCTTGCGGATCGTACTCCCTCACGATCGAGAACTCCGCGTCGACGCTCGGACGAGTGATGTTCAGGTGCTTGGTGCCATTCGCAAGATCCCGACAGACCTTCATTTCGACGCGAGCAAACAGCACATCCAAGTCGCTTCTCGGAATCGAGGAAGTCTGCTGCACCCAGTCGCGAAGGTGGAGGCAGTTCTGGAAAAACGCGAAAGCGAAATCGTTGAGGTCGGACTCCAGGTACGTCTCCCCCCGAGCCGCGGCCATTAAGCGATTGTGCCAACGTCGAACACGCTCAAGCTGACCGCTCCAAGCGCCGTTGCGATGCATGCTCGATCCTATGCCCATTGATCGTCTCCGAGCTCTCGACAGTTGGCGTCACCCGCCGACCCGCAGCAGGTCGCCTGGTCGTGCCGACCCGAGCGCGGCGAGAATGCTTGGAACCAACGGTAGCAAGTCGACAAGCCGATTGGTTCGAGCGCTCAGGACGATCACGGCAAAAGGCAAGCCCTGCATGCCCTGCTGGTACGCGAGGTTCGCGTCAATGGTGACAAAGACATCTATCTTACCCGCGGCTGCGCGAAGAAGATCACCGTTCTTCTTACCAGCCCAGCCGGCCTCAGGAACTGTGGTGGAATCGTGAGGTGAAAGGTGCCTCTTCAGTCCACGTGGCAGGCACTCATCAAGCAGAACGCGCATACTGCGCCACGGCCTCACCCGCGGCATCGAGCATTGCCGCTACCTGTTCGCGCTGGACAGTTGGAAAATCGATCAGAAAATCGTCCACGCGATCACCAGACTTTAGGTAGTCGATGAGCGTCTGCACCGGAACGCGCGTGCCGGCAAAGCACGGCGTACCTGCAAGGATATCCGGATCGATGCTCACTATAGATCGAATGGGGTGCACCAAGATGACCTCCCCAGCGAAGGTAGCGCAAACAGCCCGAATGTCCAGCGGCGCCGGGCGCCCAAGCGCAAGCACACAGAAATGGACCGCCTCTCGCACCGACTTTGGGCAAGTCACGCCCGCATCCTGCGGGCCGCCGAACGGTGGTTGCTGCGAGACCGCTTGGCTTGAAGCGGGCCGTGGCGCGGATCGGCTTGCTGTGTGCGTGCGCATAACTCTCCATTAGACCGCATCCCCCGCCGCCATTCGCGCCGCCAGATTACCCCCGCTCGCCACTCCACCAGAGCCCAGCAAGCGCTCCTTGCGCACCGGGCGTTTGCCGATCTGCATTTCCCCGGATTTTCCGGCGCAACCTCGCAGAGGCCGACAGTCGGGAAGTATTTAGTTCGCAACACGGCCCGCAAGCTGTGCGTCTCGCGGTCTTTCAGCGGAGGAGAGAGGCGCGGCGCTGAGGACTTGGCCGCGCCCGTTGACCAGCGAGCGCGTGGCGCCCGCCAGGTTTCGCTTGGCGGAAAGACTGCACCGGGCGCTACTCGAAGGGCCTGCTCGGCTGCTCTTGAGACGGTACGTTTCGTGCCTGCGCATCTGTGGTGCGGCATTGGAAGACACGGCACCCGAGGGCTTACTCCTCGAGAGGTGAGCGAGGCGCTGGTTCTCCGCCACTACCGCGCGAGGACGCGGGAGGCGTACGCCGGTTGGATGCGGCGCCTCGTGATTCATCAGCGGCGCCATCTCAATTCGATGGAGACTTGCGGGGTGTCGTGTTCCCGTCGGATCTGGCGATGCGCGGAAGTGTCAGCGCGTCGACGCAGAATCAGCCGAGCTTCGCGAGATCGTCGTCGGTCTGGCCTTTGATTCGGAGGTAAGGTCGCCGGAACGCGTGCGGGCACCGAGGGCTCGGTGCTACACCCCGGGCATGCGACAGTGGCTGCTGGCAGAGTTGAATGTGGCGCGTGCACTGATGTGCCTGACGCGCTCGTTGATCAACGCGTGCCTGACGTAAACTTCGCTTGCGCTGCGCTACCCCAGATAGCGTGATGACGACGAGCCACCCTGGCCGAGCCAGCTCGACGTGTTCAGGGGTGGGGGGCTGAACAACGCGAGCCAGCTCGACGTGCTCAGGGGGGTGGGCTGAACGAGACGAGCCAGCTCGACAAAATCCGGGTCGCCCCCTCCCCGAGAGAAAGAGGTGGCTCTTAGCGGCTCGAGACTTGCCGGATCCACGTCGCGATGCGCTCGAGCGCTGCAGGAGCGAAGGTCTCCGAAAGCCGCTCGGGGTCCGTGGGCGTGACCGCTTCAGCGCTCTGAAATCCGTGATTGAGCCGCGGCAGCGTCTCGATGCGCGCGTCCGGGTTCTGCGCGAGCGCGGCGCGGAGCACAGGCAGGTTGTCGGCGGGGTCGACTTCGCGATCGAGCCCGGGCACGAGCACGAGCACCGGGTCTCGCAGCGCGCGCAACAAGGGCACAGGATCGTGACGGGCGAGCTCGCGAAATCCGGGCGCCTCGGCGAGCGAGAGCATCTGATTGAGCGTCAACGACGGGGGCTTCGGTCGGTTGCGAGCGATCAGGCTTTCAGAGAACGTCGTCAGGCGCTCGCGCACGTGCGCCGGATCTGAATCGGACTCGATGATCGCGATGGCGGCCCCCACGTCCTCGCGGACGCTCGCAGCTTCCAACGGCGAAGCGCCTGCGTCGAGCACGGCCAGCTCATGCTGACGCGCGAGCAGCTCGCGGCCCGGCAGCGCGGGCGGTGCCAGAAGGACGATGAACGCGACACCGGGTCGGTTCGACAGGCCGATGGCGACGGACCCAGCATAGCCGTGGGCGAGCAGACCGAGCCGATGCGCGTCGACCTCCGGGCGGTTTCGCAGGAGCGCGAGCCCGGACTCGACGTCGCTCTCCAGAGCGACCCCATCGAAGCCGCGAGTGCTGGGCACGCCGCCGCCGGCGCCGCGCGGGTCCACGCGCAACACGGCGATGCCCGCCCGCGCCAGGTAGTCAGCGAGCACGAGCCAGGGCCGATGACCCGCGAAGGAGCAGTCGCGGTCCTGCATGCCGCGATCGCCGATCACGATCAGCGCTGGATGCGGGCCTGCCCCCGCGGGCAGCGTCAGCGTCCCGGAGAGCTGCACGTGCAGAGTGGGGTTGACGTATCGAGCTTCCTCGCTCGTGTACGGGAACGGCGGCAAGGGCGTCTGTTCGCGCTGGGGAGGCTCCGCCCGACCGGGGCGCACGTCTTTCACCTCGCGCATGGAGCAGGGGAGGCGCACGTCGGACTGGCGAAACTCACACACGAGCGTGCCGTCCGTATCATAGGCGCCGCTCCAGCGGGGGTGACCGGCGGCATTCAGCGCGAACTCGACGCCCGCGCCGGGCTCGAACGCCACGGCCTCTAGCGCGGCGCCGGCCAGCGCCTGCTTCGGAATGTCGATCGTACCGAGGTAGCCACCGGGCGCGCCCGGATCACGGACCAGGATGGCCAGATAGTGAAACGCCGCGCCGTTGCGCAGCTGCACGTCACCCTCGAACCGGTAGATGGGCGCCGGCCGCACGTCGGCGGGGCCCTGCGCCGAGCCCGATGGCGCGCAGGCGGCGAGCAGGCCCAGAGCAGCGGCGCACGCGCTGGATTTCAGGGGCCGGCGGGGGCCGCCAGGCGAACGCCTCGTCCAAGCATTTTCCTCGTTACGAGCCATGACACACCTCACCGAGGTTTTTGAAACTTGAGCAGGTACTGGCTGCCGTGGCCGCCAGCCAACGACGCCTCAGGCCGAGCCGCGCTCGACGAGAGCAGCTCCGCGGCTTCTACGAACATGAAACCGGCGGCTTCCACCTCGGTGCGCACGACCCCTTCGTCGCTGCTGTTCAGCCGTTGCGCGGCCGACAGCCCCGAGCCCGAGGGCGCGGCATGGTCGGCGATGACGTAATAGCCGCCCGGGGCGAGCGCGCGGAACACGGCGCCGTTGAGCTTCTGCCTAGCGGTGCCGCGCGCGAAGAAGTCGTGATACGCGAAGAGCAGTGTGACCAGGTTCAGTTGCTGAGCTGCCCCGCTGAACGGCACATCGCTCGAGGTCTGCATCACGACGATGTTGGCCGGCAGCGGCCCCGTGGGTTTGGCGGATTGCCCGTGGTCACTCGGCAGCGCAGTCAAGGTGCGTGGATCGGTCTGGCAAAACACGACGCCTGCCGGACCCACCGCGTCCGCCATGAGCTGGATGAATTGACGGGAGCCCCCGCCCAGCCCCGCCACGCGCTCGCCGCGCCCGATACCGAGGAACTCCAGCAACTCGACGCCGCCCCGCTGCGTCCCACCTCGGCCTCGTTCGGGCGCATCGAAGCGCGCGGCGGTCGCGCTCGGCGCTGCCGGCTCGGCCTGGCTCTGCGACGGCTGAGCGACGCTAGGCGGTGGGGCGTCGCCTGGCGCCGTGGGCGGTGGGCTCGCCCCCGTGCCCGCACAACCCGCGCCGAACAGAGCGAACGCGATGCTCAGCGCCGCCTGCAGTCCACCGGCGCACCGTGTGTGCCCTCGCGTCATATCTCGCATCCTCGGTAGCAGGCTGCATGTCACGTGCCACATCGCCTTGAAGGCAAGCGCGCTAGGGAGAGGGTCACGCCCGCGCACGGTCTGCGCCAGCTGCACCCCGAGGCGCAGGCTTTGCTTCCCCCTCGCCACGAGCGCCAGAAAAAGTCGCGCGCTCCTCACTCCGGCGGGGGGCCCGCGGGGAGCCGCCGGCGACAGAAAGATACATACTTCAAACCGTTTTGGGTCGATGCCTTCGGCACGCGGCCTGTTTCGCGGTAGATTCGTTTGCCGATGCTGCTGCACGCCGCGCTCGTAGTCTTCATCATGTCGCCGGATCCCATGGAGCCGACGACGCAGTCGTTTCGAGAGGCGGCTCTGGAGGTGCTCGGCCCCAGCGCGGCCCTGCACATCGAGGCCGCCGCCGACACGCTGCCGGATACCGACGCCATCGAGCGCGCGGGCGCGGCCGACGGCGTCGTCGAGCTCCGCTGGAGCCCAGCGCGCGATCGTGTGCTGTTACACTGCTACGTCAAGGATCAGGCGCGTTGGATCGACCGGACGATCCTCTTTAGCCACAGCGATCCCGACTCCGAGCGTGGTCGTTTGCTGGGGTTTTCGGTGGCGTCGATGTTCACCGAGGCGCCCGCGCGGAGAGAAGCGGTAGCCGAAGCCGCGCCTCACGCTCCTCCGGAGCACGCCCTCCTACCAGCTGCCGCGTCCACTCGCGAGCCAGACCCCAGCTCGGAGCCTTTCGATGCGGCGTCTGCGCTGCCCGCGGCCTGGTCCGAGGTGCGCGGCCGCTCGCTGGAGTTCTCCGGCATCGCCGCCAGCGGGTTCAGCGGCGCCACAGCTGAGCTCGGCGCCTCGGCGGCCATTCGCTTCGTCCTGTCGGAGCCGCTGTGGCTGCGGGTTTCTGTCGCCGGCCGAGCCGGAGAGATCCCGGCTGCACAGGCCAACGTCCGAAGGGCGGTGGCGGGCCTGGGGATCAGCTTGAGCCTGCTGCCCGACGCCAGCCGGTGGGAGATCGGGCTGCGCGCCGACCTGCTCGGCGCCTGGCTGGAAGTGGCACACCTATCGAGCGACGACACGCAACGGGTACGTTTTCACCGGTGGTTCGCGGGCGGTGACGCCCTGGCCACGCTGGGCTACCGATTTTCGAGCCTGGCCACGGTCTACGCCAGCGCAGGCGTCGAAGCCATGCTCGGGCGGACGCACGTGTACACCCACGGCGAAGAAGTCGCCGTCGTCCCCTATCTGCGCGGCGTGGCCGAGGCCGGTTTCCGTACCAATTTCTGAGCCTCCCTTGCCTGATTTGACGGGGCGCGGGCCCCGCTGCCTGATTTCTCCAGGCCGAGGGCACTCTGTGAGTGTAAGCCCTTGACCCGAACCGTTCACCACCTGCGCCTGGTAGCTTCAGCCCCGGAGCCAAGCCCTCCAGGTCGTCTGGCTCCCGCGGCCAGCGATGCCAGCTTGATCGCTGGCCTCGAGCGGCGTGAGCCCACGGCGTCGCTGGCTTTCTATGAACGGGCGCGGCCCATCCTCGACCGCACCTTGTCGCGCCTGCTCGGTGCTCGCGATCCCGACTACGAGGACGTCGCTCAGGCGGCGCTGTACGAGCTGGTTGACAGCATCGGCAGGTTTCGGGGCGAGTGTCCGCTCGACGCTTGGCTGTCCATTGTCTGCGCGCGGGTCGCGTATCGCCAGATTCGGCGCCGGCGCCTGGAACGCCGCTTCTTCGCCCCGACCGCGCCCGACGAATCGCTGCACGGTTCTTACGCCCCGCCGACGCCGTTCGCTTCACGCCAAGCCGTCGAGCGCATTCGAGCTCACCTCGGTCACATGGATCAGAAGCGCACCTGGACGTTTCTGTTGCACGATGTCTACGGCTACGGTCTGGAGGAGGTCAGTCAAATCATGGATACGACCGTCAGCGCAGCGCAGAGTCGGTTGGTGCGTGGGCGCCGGGAGATTCACGATCGTATTCGCGTCGATCCAGGGCTCTGCCGGTTTCTGGAGGATCTGTGCGAGGACGTGCCGTGAGCGTTCCGCGTTACGCCGTGCTGGCTGCGCGCGTTCTCCGTCGTGCTCAGCCGGCGTATGTGGCGCCAGATACGGCCCGGGAGCGAGGCCTCGCTACCATCGACCGCGCCCTCGGCGCGCAGCGGCGGCGTCGCGCCGGGCGGCGGCGAGCTTTCGGAGCGGTTCTGGTCGCGGCAGCGTCCGTGATGGTGTGGCTCGTGAGCGGTGCATTCAGAGCTCCCCAGCACGCCCCGCGCGCTGTGGCTCAGCTGGTCTCGGTCAGGGGCTCGCCGGTCGGAGGCGGCGCGCTGTTTTTCGATTCGACGGGCGAGGTGCCCCTCGGTCCAGACGTCGCGCTGCGCGTCGGCGGGCGCATCACCACGGCCTCCGGCGGTGGCGCTCGACTGGAGCTGTCCACGGGGACGCGGCTCGAGCTCGATAGCGAGTCGACGCTCACCTTGCAAAATCTAGAGGACCTGCAGCGCTTCACGCTCGCGCGCGGCGTCCTGCACGCGAGCGTCGCCAGGCTCGCCCCCGCCCAGCGCTTCGTCGTCGATACACCCGATACGCAGGTCGAGGTTCGAGGCACCTCGTTTCGCCTCCAGGTCATGCCGGCGCCAGAAGCTTGCGGCGGCGGGGTTCGCTCGCGGCTCGAAGTGCAAGAAGGCGTTGTCGAGGTGCGCGAAGGAAATAGTTTGGCTCGGATTGGAGCCGGGCAGCACTGGCCACCGAGCTGCGTGCGCGACGATCGAGCAGCCGATTCGACGCCCAGTCCGAGCGCGGCGCTGCCCGAAGCGCCTGCAGTGGTTGACCCGCTGCCACGCGCCGCGGGGGCCCCAAGGCCCAAGCCGGGTCGTCCCGCTACACGCGCGATCGCCGCGCAAAATGACCTGTTTGAACAGGCCATGCGCGCAAGACAGCGGGGTGATACGTCGGCCGCGCTGCGCGCTTACGCCACGTTGCTCCACCGCTACCCCAAGAGCCCGCTCGTGGAGAACGCGCTAGTGGAGCGGATCCGCCTGCTCTCGACCCATGACGTCGTGCGAGCGCGGCGCGAGGCGGAACGCTATCTCGAACGCTTCCCGAACGGGTTCGCCCGGGTGGAGGCAGAACGGCTCGTGGAGGACCCTTGAGCTCAGTACCTCGGCGCCTCGGGCGGCTCACGCTCGCCTGGGCAGCGGCGCCGCTCTCGGTCTGCGTCGGGAGCGGTGTAGTAGCAGGCTGCGACGAAACGTTCTACTTTGACGTCCCGGTCATTCAAGACCGAGCAGACGCCGCGCTCACGGGCTTGCCGAGCCGCTGCGGCTCGGATGACGATTGCGGTCTGTCGTCCTTGCATTGCGATATCGTGACAGGGCGCTGTTTCGAGTGCGTAGTGGACGAAGATTGCTCCGGCGGCGCAGGGCAACGCTGTGAGCCGCAGCTGCATCGTTGCGTCAAGTGCCTGGTCGCTCGAGACTGCACCGCGGGCAACACGTGCGACCCGACGACGCACCGCTGCCTACAGAGCTGTGTCGAGGAAGACGAGTGCGCACCCGAGGCGCACGGCTGCGACGAGCGGCGCGGGGTCTGCATCGCGTGCGACGAGGACGACGAGTGCGCCGAGAGCTACTGCGCCTTCGACGGGACCGGCTGCGTCCAATGCCGAGTGGACTCCCACTGCAGCACCGGGCTCGCCTGCGACATACTCTCCGGCAAATGCGTCCAATGCCGGGACACTGCCGACTGCGCCGCCGGCAGCGCGTGCGACCCCGCGACGTACAGTTGCGTCGCGGTAGCGCAGTAGGCGCAGTGGGCTTCGGGGGTCGCCCGCGTTTTATCATGAGACCCCCTGCCCCGTCAGCGCTCCCCGTACTTCGTCGTGATCGTGATGCCGAGGCTCTCGAGCAGGCGCGCGGGCGGCGTGCCGCCGATCTGGACGATGGCGGAGTGGTTGGGCAGCTCTCCGAGCTTTCCGCGCGCGTCGCGCAAGATGATGCTGTGCTCGGCGATGGAGCTCACCTCTGTGTTAAAGTACACCCGCACGGCGTCGCTCGCGATATGTTGCTCCACGCGCCGCCGGTTTTCGGCGCGGCAGCGAGCGAACTCCTGCTTGCGGTAGCTGACCGAGACCGAGGCGCACTCGCCGTCGTCCGCCAGAGCGACGGCGCTCTCCACGGCGCTGTTCCCGCCGCCTACGACGAGCACGTGCTGGTGCTTGAACTCCTTGGGCTCGAGCAGCCGATACATCACCTTGCTTTGTTCCTCGCCGGGAACTCCGAGCTTCGCGGGTGACCCGCGCCCCCCGAGCGCCAGGACGACGTTGGCAGCGTAGCGCACGCCGCGGTCAGACACCACGGCCCACATGTCGTCCTCTCTCCGGTCGATACGGGTAACCAATTCCCCCGTGACGAAGGGCGGCTGGGTCTTCTCCCAAACCGCTTGCCAGACCGCCAAGAGCTCCTCTTTGCTCAGCCGACGTCCGGGAATTTTGCCGAAGATGGGCACGTCCAACGCCCCCGACATCACGACCTTGCCGCGTGGGTAGTGGAGGATCGTGCCGCCGAAGCCCTCGCGATCGACCAACAAGACGTTCAGACCCGCCTGCATCAGTCGCAACGTGGCGCAGATACCCGCCGGACCGGCACCGACCACCAACACGTCGAGCGCTCCATTTGCACCCCGTCGCGGCCCGCGCTCCGAGCTGCCCGTGATGATGTGGTCAGCAGCCTGACGGCCCTGAATGGCAGCGTTTCGGATCAACCCCATGCCGCCGAGCTCGCCGGCGATGTACACGCCGGGCCGATTGGTCTGAAAGTTGGCGTCGACTTGGGGCAGCTCGATGCCTCGCGTCTTGGTGCCAAACACGAGCTGAATCGCGCTCACGGGACACGCCGTGGCACAGGCGCCGTGGCCTATGCACCCCAGCGGATTGACCAGCGCCGCTTGACCGCGCACGAGCGCGATCACAATCTTCTCCGGGCACGCGGCGACGCACGCGCCGGATCCGATGCAAACGTCGAGGTCGATGCTCGGGTTGAGGCTCGCCGCGACGACGTCGCCCATCGCCTTGATGTCCTCGGCGACCCGCGACGCGACGTGCTCCTTCTTCCGATCGTGCCGCTCCCACCAAACGTATAAGAACCCGGCGAGCAAGAGCACTCCCGAGAAGATTAGCGTGCTGGTCATGCCTATCGTCTACCTGGTCCCCTGATCGCTACGCGACCGCCTGATCGCTCTGTGAGCGTCAGTCGTCCTCTTCTTCTTCCGCCTCCTCGGGCGGAGCGGCAGGCTCGGCGCTGGGCGGTTCGACCGGAGCCGGCGCTGACTCAGCGTCTGGAACGCTCCCGGGATTGGCGCCAGCGTCGGCGCGCGGATCGAGCGAGAGCACCGGTGCCCCTCGAGCCTCAGCGGGCGCGGGAAGGGCGGCCGACACATCGGGTGCGAGCTCAGCACCGTTACCGGCGCTGAGCGGCTGAGCCGCAGCCACCGGGTCCAGGATGATCTGACCGTTGGCAGTGCGGCTGACGCCGTCGCTTGGCGCAGGCGGCGGAGCCGTTTCAGTTGTGCCTCCCCCCGCCGAACAGGCCGCCGCCAGGCTTCCTGTCAGCGCCAGGGCCAACGCGCGCTCGTGCCAGCGTGTCAATCTCTGCAGGCGATGCATGGGCTTCCCTCTCGTTATCTCGTGTGTACTGTGAGGACGGCGACTGAGCGCACCTTCCGCGCTGCCCACCTACTCGCTCCCATCCGCGTGGCACTGCAGGCAGAACTTCGGCGCGCGGTTAGCGCCGCGGGGGTAGTTGCCGATGCCGTTATGCTCGCCGTCCATGCGCGCCAGCGTGTGCTCACCCTCGTGGCAACCCACGCAGTCGGCGTTTCCCGCACCGTTTGGACCGAGCGCCGCGTTATGGCACTCGCCGCACGCGTAGTTGTGGTCGCCCGTGATGCTGAAGCGCGCTTGCGGGTGGTTGCCGCCGGACGCGGGTCGCCAGGCGCCGGTCGTGTGGCAGTCCTGGCAGGTGGTCGCGAAGGCAGAGTGGCCCGGGAAGGGGCTCGTGTCGAAGTCCTGCTGGTGGCAGCCGACGCACTCGCGGGCCGTGCCAGCGAACACGGCGGGGCTGCCCGTATGGCAGCTCGCGCACTCGGCCGTTTGGTGTGCGCCGGTGAGCGCGAAGGTCGTGTGCTCGAAGCTCGCCGAATCCCAAGAGGCGGTGCCGTGACAGCTCTGGCAATCGTCCGAGAAACCGTCGTGCGGAGGCTCCGTCACCGCGGCGCGGTCCTGCTGGTGACACGAGATGCAGGCCGTAGGGGTCCCGTCGTACACGGGCGGGGTGCCCGTGTGGCAGCTCGCGCAGGTGGTGCTGGCGTGCGCGCCCTCGAGCGGCCACTCATGCTCCGGGAAGTTGGCGGGTTGCCAGGCGGTGGCCGTGTGACAGCTGCTGCAATCCTCCGCAAAGCCGTCGTGAGAGGGCTGGGTCACGGTATTGCGATCGTCCTGATGGCAACCGATGCACTGCTCCGGCGTGCCGTCGTACACGGGCGGCGTGCCCGTGTGGCAGCTCGCGCAGGTGGTGGTGACGTGCGCGCCTTCGAGCGGCCACTCGTGCTCGAACACGGCGGGCTGCCAGGCCGAGTTGCCGTGGCAGGTCCCGCAGGCGTCCGAAAAGTCTGCGTGCGACGGCTCGACCACTTTATCTCGCTCGTCGCGATGGCAGTCGAGGCACGCGGTGGGCGTGCCCTCGTATATGGCGGGTTCGCCGAGGTGGCAGGTATTACAGGCGGCGTCGGCGTGAGCACCATCGAGGAGCCAGGAGTGGTTGCTGCCCCGCGCAGGCGCCCACCTCTCGTTGCTATGGCATTCGCCGCAGTTCGTCGAGATGACGCCGATGTGCAAGGGCTGAGAAGCACTTTGGAAATCGCTTTGATGGCAGGACGCGCAGTCCTCTCCCATCTTCACCTGGACGTGTGACGAAGGCGTTTGGCATTGAATCGCCCAGCCCACCCCTACCCCCATGCCCATTGTCGTCGCCCAGTAGCCCCAACGAAGATTCTGTTTCATCGCTACACTCCGCCGCTGGCAGCTACAGTCCCGCAGCTGGAAGAAAGCAGGCAGACCCGTATCGATTTGCTGCAAGGGGGCGTCCTGACGTGGGGTTTCGTCGGACGCGCGAACAAAAGTCGACGCGCAGTGCCTGCTCCGATGTGGCCGCGGGCACTTAAGTCCAACGACAATGGTGGACACCAGCTTTCCCATCGCCGACGTGAGCGACATTCCGGCGGCCGCCGCGCGGGGATCGCGGCGCCTCCACCTGCTTCTATTCATTTTGTTCGTGAGCGGCAGCGGCGCCCTGCTGTTTCGCGGCTGGGAGTTTTACCGGCTCAGCGTGGGCGAGCGCGTCGACCACGTCGACTTTCGCACCCTGGGGCCCGGGAGCAACCTGGGGCATGGCTACGGCATCGCGGGCACCGCGCTGATCCTGACGAATCTGCTGTACTTGGTGCGGCGGCGCTTCGCGCGGCTGAGCGTGGGTTCGCTCCGCGCCTGGCTCGACGTGCACGTGTTCACCGGCCTGTTTGGCGGGATGCTCGTGCTGTTTCACTCGGCGTTTCAGGTCCGTAGCGGTGTCGCCATGGTCACTGTCGGCAGCCTGCTGGTGGTGATCGTCACCGGCTTGCTCGGCCGCTATTTGTTCTCGCTTTCACCAAAACCAAATCTGGGGCGCCTCCGGCTCATGCTGAGCGCGTTGAACGCGATCGGCCCGGGCATGGGTCAAATCCTCGAGCAGCGAGTCGCCATGATCAGCCCCACCGCGCCTCCGGCGCGCGCGTCGCTGCTCCACGTCCTCGGGAGGTTGCCCAGCTGGCAACGCGAGCTGCGCCAGCGCCGCGCGGTCATCCGGCAGACGGTCGCGCAATATGCCCAACATTTCGGCCCCGAGGTGCAGCTCATGGCCAAACCGCTGGCGGAATGCGCACAGATTTACTCGGCCGAGGTGCGCGCCGCGGCCGCAGGCGCGATGCTCAAATCCTGGCGCGGCGTGCACCGGTTTGCAGCGCTGCTGATGGTGCTCTTGGTCACCATGCATATCAGCGTAGCCTGGTACTACGGCTTCGTCTGGATCTTCTCTGATTGATGAGGTCTATCCTGCGCAATCAGGACGTCGTGCGATCCGCCGCGATGGCTGCGTTGTCGCTCCGCTTCCGGTCCTCGCGTACCTGCGTACGCTCCGGTCCGGTTCTCACTCCGCCTTGCCCTCGCGGCGGCTTGCACGACGCTCCGATGGTCACGGTCTTTCCACGGGCCTCTTTCTCGCGCGTTGAGTCCTTCTTACCCGTTCAGGACGTTGGGAGGGGCTCTTGTTAGGGCTTGGTCTTCGGTCGGGGCGCGGGGTTTCGGCGGCTTTGTTTGGCGTGCTGTTGGTCCTGGTCTTGTCTTGGGTGCGGCCCGGTTCGGCTCAATTTTTTTCTCCCGGGGAGCTGGCCAAAGGGCACGCAGAGTTGGAGGGCGACGACCACTGCAGCGATTGCCATTCGGCGGGAGATCGGGTCGCCGACGACAAGTGCATGGCGTGTCACGAGGACGTCGGACGCACGGTAAAGAACAAGACCGGCCTGCACGGTCGCAAGTTCTTGGGACAACCCTGCGGGACCTGCCACGTCGACCATCGCGGCCGTGACCACCAACTCACGCGCTGGGAGCCCAAGACCTTCGACCACGACGAGGCGGGCTGGAAGCTCGAAGGCGGCCACAGGCCGTTGGATTGCGGCAAGTGCCACACGGGCAAGAACACGCGCAATCACCCGACCTACATCGGCCTGTCCACCCAATGTGTCTCCTGCCACGAGGACAAGCATCAGGGGCGATTCGGCACCACTTGCCAGGAGTGCCATGACGACGTCTCGTGGAAAAATCTGGACCTCGACCCCTTCGATCACGATCTGGCGCGCTTCAAGCTCGAGGGCAAGCACGAGCAGGTCGCGTGTGCCAAATGCCATGGCGAACCGCCCAAGTATCAGCCACTGTCGTTCGCGAGCTGCGCCGATTGCCACAAAGATCCGCACACAGGGCGGCTCGGCGCCGATTGCGCGGGCTGCCACGTGGAGGCGAGCTGGAAGACGATCGACATGCAGCGTTCGGCGCACCCCGGTCTGAACATCCAAGCCGGGCATGCCAAGGTGCAATGCAAGACCTGCCACGACCGCGGCAACCTGGTGAGCCCCTCACGCGGCAAGCTCTGCGTGGCGTGCCACAAGCCCGTGCATGAAGCCAAGTTCGGCAACGACTGCGCCGACTGCCACGCCAGTATCCGCTGGCTCGGGCTGCCCGACGCGCTCGGGCGCCGGGTCCACGACAAGACGCCATACGCCCTCGAGGGCAAACACCAAGCGACGCCCTGTGACAGCTGCCACTCCCCGAAGCTGCCGGCGGCCAAGCGGTTTCGGCAGCTCGACTTCGATAGCTGCAGCGACTGCCACCGCGACGTGCACAAGGGCCAATTTGCGGATCGCAACGCCGGTGCTTGTGAGGCCTGCCACACGCTAGACGGATTTGCGCCAACGCTGTTTGGCGTGGCGCTGCACGCGAGCACGCGCTTCGCCCTCGACGGCGGTCACGAGGCGGCCCCGTGTGGGTCCTGTCATACGGGTAAAGCGCCTCGGGTCGAATGGCAGCTGCCCAAGCAGGCCTGCGCGGATTGCCACGAAAACCCGCACGGCACGCAGTTCAGAAAGGAAATGACGGCAGGCGGCTGCGGCGCGTGCCACAACGCGCTCGCCTGGGACATCCCGAACATCGCTCACGACACCTGGCCGCTCACGGGAGCGCACGTCAAAGTGCGCTGCGATCAATGTCATACACCAAGCGAAGCGGACAAGCGCGCCGGCTCCGGCGTGAGTTACCGGGACGCGCCGCGCGAGTGTGAAGGCTGCCACGAGGACATCCACCTCGGGCAGTTCCGCCTGACGGAGCCGCAGAAGGAATGCCTCGTGTGCCACGACACGAAGAGCTTCAAGCTCCCTGATTTCGACCACGAGGAGAGCACCGGCTACGTGCTCGAGGGCAAACACGAGAAGGTCAAGTGCCTGGCCTGCCACCTGCCCACGCAGCTCCAGAGCGGCGAGACGACGGCCCTCTGGCGGCTCCCCTATGACGACTGCAAGGACTGCCACAAGAACCCGCACGTCGAGGTGGAGCCATGACCGGGCTCACGCGCTCGCGCTGGTTCTTCGCGCTCACGCTCGGCGTGGCCGCCGCGCTCGGCTTCGCCGCTCCGGGGCTCGGGGTGGCCGCGCCAAAGCCTCTTCCAGCGCACCGGGGCTCGGTCACGGAGGGCCTCGACTGCAGCGCTTGCCACACGCCAGCCAGCTGGAAGACCGTCGGCGCCGCCTCGGGCCAGAGCGGCTTCGACCACTCGCGCACCGGCTTCCCTCTGACCCAACGCCACGTGACCGTGCCCTGCGCCGGCTGCCACCGCTCCGACCAGCAGATCACGCGGCAATGCTCGGGCTGCCACGCAGACGCGCATCTTGGAGAGCTCGGCGCGTCCTGCGACAACTGCCACTCGGCGGCCACCTGGTACCAGACCGAGGCCTTTGCCCGTCATCGCCAGACCCGCCTGCCGCTCACCGGCATGCACGCGCTCGTCGAGTGCCGAGACTGTCACCAGCGCACGGCTGACCGCGCCTGGACGGCGAGCGCCGCGGATTGTTTCGCCTGCCATGCCGACGACTATCGCCGCCCCGACATCCACCCCCTCCACGTCGGCGTGCCGGGTGATCCGGAGCAGCCGCCGTTCTCGCGAGACTGCGCGCAATGTCACCGTGCAACGGGGTGGTTGCCCGTGTTCGTAGACACCGGCCTCGTCAGCATCGGCCTCGCGCTCACCTCGGCGCGCGCCCACGACCGCCTCTTCCCGCTGTCCCACGGCCCGCACCGCGGCGCGGACTGCTCGAGCTGCCATCTTTCGCCAGCAACGCCCCGCGCCGTGCGCTGCAACGGCTGCCACGCACACGCTGAGTTCAAGCTACGCGAGCAACACCGCGACGTGGCCGCGTTCGGAGCGGCGTGTCTCGTCTGTCATCCGGGAGGCAGCGTCCGATGAGGCGAGGCGAGCGGTTCTGCCACCTCCGCCCGCCGTGGCCCGTGGCCGCGCGGAGGGCGTGTTGCACGGCCCTGACCTTATGGCTCGGGCTGCAGCTGGCGACGGCTCATGCCGCACCGAAGCAACGGGCCGAGCGCCGACGAGCTGCGGTCCCGAGCGCAGCCGCCCGCGCGGCAGCCCAAGAGCGAGCCGAGCGGCGAGTACCCAAGGGCAGCGCGGACGAGCAACTGCTCGAAGTGGAGGTCGTTGAAGTCGCGGGCGGGCGCGCATATCTGTCAGCCGGCGCTGGCGCGCACGTGCGGGTCGGCGATCTGGTCCGGATCGGCGGGCGGCGCTACCCGGTGCTGAGCATCAACGAGAAGAACCTCGTGATCGGGCTCGGCGCGCAGAGGCTGGCGCGCGGCCAGCGCGGCAGCGTGACGGTGCGCCCCTCCGAGGAGAAGACCTTCAAGACGCGCGGCGTGCCGCGCCCACTTCAGGCGTTCGCAGAAGAGTGGCGCCCGCCCCGCCTACCCACCGAGACGCAGACGCCACGCTTCGTGCCCCTCGGCGTGATGACGGAGGCGCGGCGCAACCGCGCTGCCTTCATGCTGGACTACCAGCGCATCGAGCCGCTGTCAGGTCCTGCCTCCGGCATTGGGCGCACGCGGCTTCGAGCCCTCTTGCACGCCCAGCTCTCGGGCTTGCCCGTGAGCCTGGACGCGGACGGATTTGCCGAGCTCTGGCACGCCCAGGATCTCGACCAGCGGCCTGAAAACGCCTCGCGCCCGGTCATCAACGTACGGCAGCTCGAGCTCGGCTACCGGGGTGAGGTGGTGCAAGGGGCGGTGGGGCGGCTGCGTTACGCTTCACGCACGCTGGGCATGCTGGATGGTGCACGCGTCTCGACGGCGCTCGCCGAGGATTGGTCGCTCGGTGCCTTTGGCGGGGCGGTGCCCGATCCGCTCGACGGCAGCTTCGCCGCGGACGCTTCGCGTTTCGGCGCCGAGATCGGCTGGCAGGACGACGACGCACTCTCGCGTCCCCGCGCCAGCCTCACGTTCCAAGGCTCGCGCTTCCTCGGAGCGCTCGACGAGCGGCGCGTCACCGGCAGCGTCGAGGCGTACCCGGAGCTCGGTCGCTTGGGCGCGCGCGCCGAGCTGTCCTTCTTTGGCGCCGACAACCCCTGGGCTGCAGCCACCACGGAGCTCAGCGCCGCAGGGGCCGACGCCTCGGTGAAGCTCGGCTCGCTGCGTCTGGGCGCCGCGTTCGACATGCGACGGCCCGAGCGCTCGCTGTGGCTCGCCTCGTTCCTACCGCGTGGTTACTTCTGCAGCGAACGCGCCGTCCCCGGCGCTCTCGACGCCGAGCCCTGCGTAGGCAGCACAGAGCGCTACGCGCTGGCGCTGAACGCCGCTTGGGAGGCCACGCTCTGGACCCTGGACGCTGGCACCACCTTCACCACCACGCGGCGCGCCCTGGCCGAGCAGACCACCGCGTTTCTAAACTTTCGCCGCCGCGAGCTCGTCGGCAAGCTGTATCTGGACGCTGGCGCGAGCGCGTCCCGAGGCTCGCTCGTCGAGAGCGCCGCGTTGAGCCTCGCGTCGGGCACGCCCTTGCTGGACGACATGGCCGACGTGTCCATCTACTATCGCCCGAGCGCGAGCCGCTACCGCGCCGACAGCGACGCTTTCATCGAGCACGGCATCGGTACTCGGCTCTGGTGGGCGCCGAGCGCCGTGCTCGATCTGAGCGGCTCGGCGGAGCTGCTCACCGGACGCGACATCGACGTGCTCATGTTCCACGTGGGCGCCGCGTATCGGCCTCGCTTTTAAAGCTCGAATACAAGGAGAAATGCCATGAAGTATGTCCTTCCGCTCATGCTCGTCACGTCTGCCGCGCTCGCCGCGGCGCGCGAAACTCCGTGGGATCTGCTGCGGCTCTGGCCAGCTGCCGCCGAGCCTCAGGCCGCGCCACTCCACATGGACCCGCCGTGGCTCACCGGCGACTGGGACGTGCCAGGCGAGAGCGCTGCTGCGCTCAACGAGGCCCACGCCGGCGACGACCCCCGCGCGGGCCTGTATGGCAGCGACGATCCCCACGCGGGCCTGCATCTCGGCGAAGCGAGCGCTACGGGGATGTGCCCCCGCGAGCAAGGTGACGAGCCGGAGACCGAAGCCCTGCCCGACGCCGTACACGCCCACGCAAACCTTCGCGATCACGCGCTGGCGTCGAGCGTCCAGGCCGTGCCGCGCTCGACCGCCGCCAATGGCCGCAGCGTCGCGGAGGTCTTCTCCGAGCGCGCGGCGCTCAGCGAGCGGCGGGTCCGAGTCCGCGGCACCGTGGTCAAGCTCACCGACGGCATCCTCGGCAAAACGTACCTGCACCTGCGGGACGGCAGCGGCTCCCGCGAGCGAGAAGACGACGACCTCACGATCGCGACGACCGGAGAATTCCAAGTCGGAGAGACCGTCGAGATCGAGGGCCAGCTGCGCGTCGATCAGGACCTGGGCGTCGGCTACAGGTACGCGGCGTTGCTCGAGGACGCGACACGGATCACGCCAAACTAGCCGCCAATGTCCATCTGCGCCGATCTTTACCGACGAACGAGAATGAAAGTGGTTTGGCTCACCGCGTGCTGGCCGATATCCGCTGCGCGCTTGCGGTCTGAACCGCAGCGCGGCATCCTCTCCACCGTGCAACGTCTGCTCGTTCTCGTCGTGGTTTTGATGGCTCTGGGCTCGGGCGGCTGGGCCGCCGCGGCGGTGGGCAAGGATCCTGCGCTGTCGGTGCGCGCCTCGTTCGAGCCGAGCCCGCTCGGCGTGGGCGACCGCGGTCTGCTGCGCGTGGCGGTGCAGGTCCCGAGCGGCTGGCACCTGTGGAGCATGGATCCGGGGCCAGGCCCCCTGCCGCTGCGGCTGTCGCTAAAGGACGGCGCAGGTCTCGAGCTCGTGGGCAGCTGGTACGGGGAGGCGCCCGAGCGACGTTTCAGCCGCGGTTTTGGCCGTGAGCTGATGCTCTACGAGCACGCCGAGGTGCAGTTCGAGCGCCCCGTGCAGGTGCTCTCGACGGCCGCGTCCGTCTTGCATCTCGACGCGCAGATCTGCACCGATCTGCAGTGCCTGCCGCAGCGCCTGGATGTGGCCGTCACGGGGCAACTGCTCGCAGCGGCTCAGGGCAGCCCTGCGCCCGCGCCGCGATTTGCGGAGCTCTCGCTGGGCTCGCTCGCGCCAGCAGGGCCCGCCGGCCCCGCGCTGTCCGCCCCGCAAAGTGGTGGCGTGCAGGCCGACCTCGCTCACGCCAAGGAGCGCGGAGTGCTGGCCTTCATGGCGCTGGCGCTGGCGTTCGTGTTCGGGCTCGGCGCCTTGGCGACGCCGTGCGTCTTCCCGGCCATCCCGCTCACCATCTCGTTCTTCTCGAAATACTCGCACGAGAGCTTCGGCAGGAGCGCCCGGCTCGCCTTCGTCTACGCCACGACCATGGTGGCCGCATTCACGCTCTTGGGCGTGCTGCTCTCGGTCGTGTTCGGCGTGACCGGCGTGCAGCGCTTTGCCGCCCATCCGCTGTTCAACGTGATCCTGGCGGTCGTGCTGGTCTTCTTCTCACTCAACCTGCTCGGCCTGTTCGAGATCTCGGCGCCGAGCTTCCTGGTCAGCGCCTCGAATCGGCTCGAGTCGAGCTTCGGCGCGGCCGCGGAAGGCACGGGCGTGCGTAAGCCCGGAGGCGTCGGAGACTACGTCACCGTGGCCATCGCGGCGGTGACGTCGACTACCGTCTTCTTCACCTGCACCGTCGCGTTCGTCGGCCTGGTGCTGGTCGCCGCGGCCAACGGCGAGTGGTTCTGGCCCACCGTGGGCATGCTGGCCTTCGCGTCGGCTTTTGCTCTACCTTTCTTCTTGCTCGCGCTGTTCCCGCAAGCTGCCAAGCGCCTGCGGGGCCGCGCCGGCGGCTGGCTCACGGCGACGCGCGTGACGCTCGGCTTCTTCGAGCTCGCCGCGGCCACCAAGTTCCTCTCGAACGCGGACCTCGTATGGTCCTGGGGCATCGTGAGCCGGCAGCTGGTGCTCGCGCTCTGGGTGCCGTTGTTCTTTATGTGCGGGCTGTTCCTGCTCGGCAAGCTACGGCTGGGTGACGGCGACGAGCAAGCCGCGCACGCCCCCACGGGCGTGCCGCAGATGCTGGCCTCGATCGTGATGTTTGCGCTGTCCTTGCACCTGGGTGTGGGCCTGGTCAGGGAGCGGCCCTTCGGGGGTTGGTTAGATGGCTGGCTGCCGCCCCTGGCGGTCAGCGCAGCGAACGCTGAAGGGGCCGCGCCGGCAGGGCTCGGCTGGGTCTCCTCCCTCGCCGAGGGCCGCGCCGTCGCCGCGCGGGAACACAAGCTCGTGTTCGTCAACTACACCGGCTACACGTGCACTAACTGCCGCTACATGGAGGGCGGCGTGCTCACCGATCCGCGCATCGCGCCGCTCTTGCGGCAGCTGGTACGAGTGGAGCTGTATACCGACGGCGGCAATCCAGAGCACGACGCCAATCGTGATGACCAGGTTCGGCGCTTCTCCACCGCGGCGTTGCCCCTCTACTCGGTGGAGGACGCGAGCGGCAAGAGCTACGGGGTCTTTCCGAGCTCGACCAACGACATCGAGGAGTTCCGGCGCTTTCTGGAGGAGTCACTGGCAGCCGGCAAGGCCGCTCTAGCCGCCGCGCCCCTCGCCGCGCCGAGCACGGCGCTGGCCGCCATGAGCGCAGAGCTGCCGAGCCCTCTGCTGCACTTCGAGGCGACTCGCCTCGAGCAGGGCCAGCCCGGGGTAGCGGTGGTCGACGGCAAGTGGTCGCTCGTCAACTTATGGGCCACCTGGTGCGCTCCGTGTCGGGAGGAGCTCGAGGGTTTTCTGGTGCAGCAAGGGGCCGAGCTCGTGGCGCGCGGTGGCGCCTTCCGCGTCGTCGCCGTCGAGAGTGACGAGAAGCTGGAGGAGGCACGTCGCTACATGAAGCAGCTGGGTGTGCCCGCGGATGCGGCGCTGCGCGTGCCGAGCGACGCTGCCACTGACGTCGTCGACGCCGCGCTCGGCTGGGACGAGTCGCTGCCCTTCACGTTCCTGGTCTCGCCGGCAGGCAAGACCGTGTGGCGGCACACGGGCGCGCTCGAGGCCGAACAGCTCAAGAGCGCGCTGAACGAGTTCGCCTTTCACTGACAGCTGAGCCGCCCGAGCGCTGCGCTATTGAACCGTGACGGTGACGTTCAACGGTGCCTTGTGCACGATGCAGCTGCTCGCGCTGCAGACGCTCAGGTTCAGCACGCCACCGACGGCGAACTGGCCGGCGTGGCTGGCGACGAACGGCAGGTTGAAGACCGCGGTCTTCTCCGCGAACTGCCCGTCCGCGCGTTCCAGAACCGGTTTGGGATAGGACACTCCCTCGGCTGGCGGCGACGCCTTGAAGCGATACGGATACTCGCCATTGATATGAAACTGCTGCTTGGCGGTCAGCGACACCCTGACGCTGCCGGCCCCAATTTTGTACGGGCCCGCCGCGCTCATCTCCGCCCGGTAGGTGTCGGCGTCGACCGTGCTAGCGGCGGGGGCGCTCGCCGCTGCCACCCCCGAAGCGCCCAGCCACAGGGCAAGCGCGAGGGGGCGCGGGATCCGGTACATTCTGGGCGGTGTTTTGGGCATGAATTTGGCTCCTTCAAATGACTGTCGTCGTCAGGGTTCAACGGCTCGAACGCGCCAGCGAAACGTCGGGCGTCATTCGATCTCCGGGTGAGAGGCGTCAGCGACCTGGACGCACGGCTCGGGATCGAATCTGCCTGTCAGCCAAAGCACGAGGCAGCGGTCGAGGGCGTCCCCCGTGAGCGCTCGCTGACCGCCCTTGTGGTGCTCGATGCCTCGCGTCTTGCGCACCAATGACAATTGATTGGGATCCGCCTGGAGTGTGACGACGCGCGAGAGCGCTTCGGGCTCGAGACCCACGAGCGAGTCGTAGGACGCCAGGTACTCGAGGTCGGTGGTCGGATCGCCACCAGGGCTATCGATGTCCGAGAGCCTGAGCCCGCCAAAGCCGTAGATGCGCAGGTTTCTGCCCACTTGGCCGTGGCAGTCGAGCGTCGCGCAGCTCAGCTGAAGCGCGTCGGCGACTTCGGGGAAGTCCTCTTGGGAGGGGGCCACGAGCAGAGCGCCCTGCTCGCGTGTCTGCTCAGCCAGACTGGGCCCACAACCCAAGAGCAGGAGCGTGAAGCCCACGCGGCTCCAGCCTGCAACTTTGATTTTTATGGGCATCGACTGACCGGCGCTTCCTCGACCAGCGGGTCGTCGATCAGAAAGACATGACCCGCCGAAGCCGGCCCCACCGGATCGTCATGGCAGCCGGTGCACGAGCCATCGCGGAAAATCGGCGTCTCCATCTCGCGAAGCACTTCGTCGCGCTGCAAGCTGACCCAGATCGGGCCCTCCCACGAGTAGTCGCTAGGTCGCAGGAAGAAGCTGCCCGCGCAGTTCGTGGTCGTTGAAAACGTCTGCCCAAACACATCGATGAAGGTCACCGTGACGTCGTCGATGGGCGTCAGTGAATCGGCGTCGACGTAAACCGTGCCAGCCATAGAAAACGGCGGAGCGTCGCCTGCTTCACTGTGGCAAAGCACGCACGGCTGCCCTGGGCGGTGCAATGGGCCCGGCGGCACGCCGGCTGCTTCCGGTCCGAGCGAATCGACGACACCGTCCTGGGCTGGATCAAAGCAGCCCACGAGAGGAGCGCTGAGCAACGCTGCACCAAGAACTTTGCGAGCTGCCAGCCTAGGTATGCTACCTAACATCATCGCGGCACCGCCTTGCGGCTGCGGGTTGCGATCGACTGGCGAATGAGAAAGGACGATAGCACATGAGTATCAAAGTTCTGAGTGGCCTCGACGCGGGTGGCCTTCTGTTGAGCGTACGCACGGCGCTCGTGGCAGCCGCTCTGGCATCGGCTGCGGCCTGTGGTGGCGCGGGTCAACCTGCGGCCAACTCGGGGGATGGCGCCGCTTCGTTCGTCGGTCAGTCGGCGCCCGACACCGAATTTGCGGCGCTGCGCGGTACGGGCACCATCAGCCTGAGCTCGCTCCGGGGCAAGGTCGTGCTCTTGGACTTCTGGGCGTCCTGGTGCGCTCCCTGTAAAGAGGAGCTGCCGCTGCTGGACGACATGGCGGTGCGCTTGAAGGGCAAAGGCATCGAGATCGTCGGGCTGTCCATCGACGAGAACCGGGCGGACGCTGAGCAGTTCTTGGCGCTCAAGAGCGATTGGTCGCTCACCCTCGGTCATGACCCGGAGCAGAAGACCGCCGACCGGTTCAAGCCGCCAAAGATGCCCACCTCCTACGTCATCGATCGCGAGGGCGTGGTTCGGCAAATGAATGCCGGCTTCGAGCGCTCCGACCTGCAAAGGATCGAAGCACAGCTGCTCGAGCTCGCTGGCAAAAGCTAGGTCCTCCGGAGCGTTGCGGGTTTGACGGAGTTGCATGGCTCAGAACTCCGTCTCGATCGCGAGCGTCGAGTAGCCCATCCGGCGCTCGCTGATGTAGAGCGCATCGGTGAAGCGAGTGAGCCCCACGTCGATCTCGACCACGAGGTCCCACTGGGTGCCCGGGGCTTCGGCAAGCTTGATACGGGAACCGGCGCCGACGATGAACGTTTGCAACGGGCCGAGCTCGCGATCCCCGGCGCGATACACGGGCACCCCCAGGCTGCCATCGGGCCCTGGGATGGCCTCGTAGGCTCGTTGCCAGAACGTCACTGCACCTTGGATGTGGTGGCGCACATGAGGCCACAATTCGAGCCTCCGGCTGACGTCCATGATGTAGCGAAGCTCGCTCGTTGCCGCGAGCAGCCCCCAATCGTCGGCATACAGGCGTTCATCGAGGCGTAACGTCGAATCGCCGGCACGGTGCGCGAGATGACCGCTGACGGCGTAGCGGTCTCGGGCGTTGGGCACCTGCTCGTCGGGCCGCTGGCTCAGACGGCGTAGATTGACTTCGTCGATGCTGGCACCCGCCCGTATAGATGGCCCCTGTCCGGGGGCAAACAGCGGCACATAGCGATAGGGCTTCGCCAGGTAACCGCGCTCGAAGCTGCCGTCCCACTGGACGCTGCCAATGGTCGAGCGGCTGAGCACTGCAGTCAGGCCCAGCTGCAGATTGGTCACGTGCTTGGATCTCCAATACTCGTCAGGCAGGTCGGTGCGGCCGATCGAGTCCTGCTCCCACGAGAACGCCAAATACGGGGTCAGGTTTTTTTCGAGCAGATCGATGCTCAACGTCGTCCCCGCGGTGACGGACAAGTAGTCGGGCTCTCTAGAGACCACCACCGACGCGCCCACCGTGACCGGATCGACGACCATGCTGCCCGACGCGCCACCGACGTGGCGTATCTCGGTCCAATGAGGGGAGGCGGTGGACACGATATCCACGGAGGCAGCGCTCACGACGTCGACCAGGTAGTGTCCATTCACCGACCAACCGGCGACCTCGTCCGCGAGCTGGGCCGCGACGGTAGGGCTCAGCACGCCCACGTGATCGGTGTCCAAGTACCCCGACGTTTCTGCGGAGACATGTGCCGTGGGGCCGCCTCGAGCCGGCGACGGCGGCTCGACCTTCGGCGCTGGCGCGAGCGTCGATGGCGGCTCGACAGGCGATGGCGGCTCGACAGGCGAGGGCGGGCTCTCGACCGCAGCAGCAGGTTCGGCTGCCGGCGGCACGGGTTCCGCGCTGACTTCCTCCTCCAGATAGACCGCGTCTAAGCCTGTGTCCTGGTCCGCCGCGGGCCGGGCTGCGGAGCTCTTTTTGGCTTTGGCTTCGGCCGCCCTCTTGGCTCTGGCTTCAGCCTTCTTGGCTGTCGCTGCGGCCCTCTTGGCTTTGGCTTCGGCAGCCCTCCGCGCTATCGCCTCGGCCCTCTTAGCTTTGGCTTCAGCCTTCTTGGCTGTCGCTGCGGCCCTCTTGGCTTTGGCTTCAGCCGACCTCTTGGCTTTGGCTTCGGCCTTCTTGGCTATCGCTGCGGCCCTCCTGGCTTTGGCTTCGGAGGCCTTGTCGGCTTTGGCTTCGTCTTCCGTTGCTTCGTCTTCCGTTGCTTCGTCTTCCGCTGCTTCGTCTTCCGCTGCGGAGGCTTGGCCTGCTGGAGCCGCGGCTGCCGAGCGAGGGACCCACGTGCAGAATAGGATGAGCACTGAAATGACGAAGCACAGAACGGAGACCCTGGGTGACCACTTAGTTACAGCCGCATCCACCTTTAGCACCCGAATCACCACCCACCGCGCCTTCGTGAATCGCGTAAACGTGCGCAGGCCCTGCTCGCGACAGATCGCCCAGTATCATCGTGGGGTGCGCCAGCTTCCCGCGTTCGTACGGTTTGAGTCTCGCGCAACCGGTAGCGGTGGCGAGCAGGACCAACGCCGAGATGCCACCGAGGAAGCGGCGCACCGTCATGGAGTGAACGTCAAGCTGATGCCGTTGAAGTTCGCCGCGCTGCCTTGCACGCTGGCCGCCGCCGGGCCCTTGGCGAAGGTTTCGAAGTGATTAGGCCCGGACTCGTTCGAGTCGGTGACCTCGAAGTAGACGCGGTACGTGTCGTCGGGCATCACCTCGCCCTTATAGTCTTGGCAGTCCCACGTCACGTTGTGCGCGCGGTGCGTCGACAACGTAGCGGATGTAACGGCGTCCACCTTGTTCCCCGCAGCGCCCGCGGTCTTGGTGGCAGCGTTCCAGGCGGTGACGTGGGAGAGGCGCCTGTTTCCCCACACGTCGAGCGACTTGACGAACCTGCCGGAGGAGTCCGCGATCCAAATGGCGCCGACGTTGCGCGGTCTGTATTTGCCTCCAGGCGCGGTCGTCGTCACCGACACGTCGAGCAAGCAAGTCTGAGTGTTGGCACCGCCGACGGCTGGGCTCCCGCCGGTAGCCGGGCTCCCACCGGCGCCCGGGCTCCCCCCCGCAGCCGGGCTCCCACCGGTCATCGAGCTACCACCACCAGCTCCACCTCTACCGACGTTCACCCCGCTGGCTGAGCTGCTGGTGCCCGAGCCCTCGTCGAGCGGGATGTTGGTGCGGGGCCCCTCGTCGAGCCCGTCTCCGTCGCTAGAAGCCCCGGTGACGCCCTCGGCGCCTCTCCTCGGGTCCTTCGCACCCGCATCGCCTTCCCCCGAGCCCACGCCAAAGCGTCCCGGTGCCGCGTTGGTCCAAAATTGGCCTTCCGGCTCGTATTGGGAAGAGCACCCGAGCAGCGCGCTGATGCAGCTCACGAGGAGCAGCGCCGTGGAAATCTGAGGACGTCCGGTCGATAGCGATCGCATCAGGGTAACAGGTGCACTGACGGACGAAAATCAGGCATTGCTGCCGCGCTTTGTCCTCGCACTGGATTGATGTGTCCCAGCTGAATCGCTCCCCAATCTCCCCGTAGGTCCAGTTCGGAGCAGCGCGCCCCGGTCAGTAGGGACGTGCTGATGGCGTGACAGGCCGCTCCTCCCTATGCTTGGAGCCTGGCAGACATTCAAACGGCATGCGAAAGCTAGCGTTGCTCTTCAGTCACCGGCGCCATCTCCTGCGCGATATGGCGCTCGTCGCCTTGCCCTGCTTGCTCGGCGCCTGCAGCCGCCCCGCGGCGGAAAAACGGCCGGAGCCGCGCGATGCCGCGCGCAACGACCCCACGGCGTCCACGGCGCCAACGCAAGCGCCGCCGTCGGCGCGCTCGCGGCCGGAGCTCGGCGCGCCCGAGGCCCCCGCGAGCAACGGCGGCAGCAGCGGCAGCGGGCCCTACGAGGTCGATCTCCAGGATGAAGCCATGGGGACCAACGTGCACTTCATCGCGTACACCAACGACCGAGTCGATACCGCTCAGGTCCGGGACGCGATGTCGCAGGCGCTCGGCGAGATCAAGCGCCTGGAGGGCCTGCTCAGCGAGTGGCGAGGTGACAGCGATGTCGGCAAGATCAACCTGAGCCCCGATCAGTGGGTGACGGTTGGTCCGGAGGCGTTCGCCGTGATCGCCCGCGGGCTGGAGGCCGGCAGAGCCTCGCAGGGCGCCTTTGACATCACGTTCCAAGCCATGAGCGAGGTGTGGAAGTTTGGCAGCGCCGCCGACGCGGAGCCGAGGGTCCCGTCAAAGGCTGAAATCGAGCAGCGCCGCCGCTTTGTCGACTATCGCAGGGTCGAGCTCGACGCCCCAGCGCAGAGGGTGCGCATCCCCAAGGGTCAAAAGCTCGGGCTGGGCGGGATCGCCAAGGGGTACATCGTCGACCGCGCTGCCGACGTCTTGAAAAAGCGCGGCATCCAAGCCTTTCTGGTGCAAGCGGGCGGAGACCTGTACGGCGCCGGCAGAAAGCCCGACGGGTCGCCGTGGGTCAGCGGTATTCAAGATCCGCGCGCAGCTGGCGGCGTGTTCTTTGCAACTATCGAGCTCACGGACCACGCCTTCTCGACCGCGGGCGACTACGCGCGCTCGTACGTGGTGGGGGAGCATCGCTACCACCACATCATCGACCCGCACACGGGGTATCCCGCCACGGCTTGTCGCAGCGTGACCGTGTGGGCCGATGACGCAATCACCGCCGATGCCATCGACGATGCAGTCTTCATTCTCGGGCCTGAACGCGGGCTCGAGCTCGCCGAAGCGAGCCCTGGCGTCGGCGTCGTGATCGTGGACAAGAACAACAAAGTATGGGTGAGCCCACGCCTCGCCGGCAAGGTTCACCTGACGCGGCAGCCCACGGACGGGATCTGAAGCGCCCGCCGAACGAGAGCTGACCGCCAACGGTCGCTGCCCTGCGAGATCGGCGACAAAACGTTGGCCAACGCCTGGCTTCATGCCGGCTCGCCCGCCTCACCGACGCGAACCAATCGACCGCGCCTTGCCCTTGCGTCGTAGCGGTCCCCGGGCGCCCAGACTGAGCTGGCGGCCTGTCGCTCGACGGAGCGCTATGCGTGAACACGGAGCGCGACTGTACGTAGTCTCGGAGACCACCGGCCCATCCGGGTGTACGGAACCTGATCGGATCCAGCCCAGTCCCGGAGGGCGCTTGATTGCGCGACTCCGCTGCGCCAAGCAGTGCTTTCTAGGCATGGCTCTGTTACGGTTCGCGAGAGGAAATACCCTTGGCGGACTTATCCAGGAGCAGTGCGCCGGTGGTTGTCCGCCGCTCGTTCAAGATCGAGGTGCTTGCGCTTTACCTCGTGATCGCGGGCGTCGTGTCTCTGCTCGGCTGGGTATTCGATATCCGCAGGCTCACCGATTGGGATGACAATGGCATCTCCATCCAGCCGAACGCTTGCGTGGCGGTGACGCTGACGGGCGGCGCGCTACTGCTTCTTCAATTCGGCTACCGTCGTGCAGCGCTCACCTTCGGTTCGTTCGTTCTGATGATCGGCGCCACCGTTGTTCTCCAGTACGTTACCGGGCTCAGCTTCGGAATCGACACCCCGCTGATGTTCGATCGCACGTGGGGGCGCGTAGGGGTGTTGTCGCCGGGCCGCATGGGACCCCCTGGAGCGACCTCCTGGACACTACTCGGTCTCGCAATCATTGGCGCCGCCTACGGAGAGCCTCGCCTGAGGCGCGCTGCGGGGGGCCTGGCGCTCGTTACCGCTTGCATTGCCGGGCTCAGCCTCATCGGCTACCTCTATGGCTCGAGCGCGCTCTACAGCCTACCGCGATTCACCGTCATCGCACTTCAGACAGCGACGTGCATTCTGGCGGCATCGATCGCGCTAATTCTGGCGATTCGCGAGAGCGGCCCGATGCGGCTCCTTTCGAGTTCGACGGCGGGGGCAGTCCTCGCGCGCCGCCTGCTGCCTTTGCTCCTGCTGTTGCCTCTGTTGCTCGGACTCGTGGGCGTGCGCATGTCTGAGCTTCGAGTGGATGCCGCCTTCAGCAGCGCGGTACGAACGATCGCCGAGGTCATCGCATTGGGGTTGTTGCTCTGGTTCGGAGCGACGGTGGTGGACAAGCACGCAAATGCACAAGTACAAGCTGAACGCGATCGGAGGGCAAGCGATCGGCGAGTGAGTGAAATTCTAGAAAACATTACGGATGCTTTTGTCGCTGTCGACCCCCAATGGCGCTACGTGTACGTGAACGTCGAGGCCGAGCGCCTATTAGGAAGTCCCCGAGAGGAGCTCATCGGCAAAGTCGCGTGGGCAGTGTTTCCCGAAGCCATCGGCACCGGCGCCGACTCGGAGCTCCATCGCGCAGCATCGGAGCGGCGGAGAACGGAATTCGAGGCGTACAATCCGGTCAAGAAGCGGTGGTACTCGAACAAGGCTTATCCCATGCCCGATGGAAATCTGGCCGTATTCTTCGAGGACATTTCGACCCGAAAACTGGCCGAAGAGGCGGCAATGGCCAGCACGAAGCAGCTCGAGCTAGAGCTCGACGACACGCGCACGCTGCAAGAAGTAAGCACGGAGCTCGTCGGCGCCGAAGGCTCGCCGCAGTTCTATGACAAGCTTCTCGACGCAGCGGCTCGCATCATGAGAGCCGACTTCGCGAGCATTCATACGCTTCATCGGAATGAAGCTGGAGAGGCGTTGCACCTTCTCGCACACCGAGGCTTCACGCGCGAGGCTGCAGCATCCTGGGAGTGGGTGGGTTCGGGGTCGGCTACCAGCTGCGCTGCCGCGCTGCGCGGAGGTAGCAGGGTCGTCGTGCCGGACATCGACGATTTCGCCCTGCAGCCGGGTACGTTCGACGCGAAAGCATACAGAGATGTGGGGATTTTTGCAGTTCAGAGCACTCCGCTCGTCTCGCGTAGCGGCTCGATGCTCGGAATGATCTCCACCCACTGGCGGAAGAAGCACGCTCCAGAAGAGCGCGAGCTTCGCCTTTTCGACATCCTCGCGCGTCAGGCTGCCGACTGGATCGAACGAAGGCAGAGCGAGCGTCAGAAAGAGACGCTCTTGGCAGCAGAGAGCGCGGCTCGAGCCCAGGTCGAGCGCGAGGCTCGCCTGAAGGACGAGTTTCTCGCGACTCTTTCACATGAGCTCCGAACGCCGCTCACGGCAATCATGGGCTGGGCTCAAATCCTGAGGAAGGATCCCTCGAACCGCGAGCGCATTTGCGCTGCTGCGGACGTCATCGAGCGAAATGGTCATGCTCAAATTCAACTCATTACCGATCTCCTCGACATCAGTCGGATCGTTGCCGGCACGATGCGACTCGACATTCAGGCGGTCGATCTACTGGTGATCATCGACGCGTCCATCGAAGCCGTCCTCCCGGCGGCGGCGGCCAAGGAGCTGCGCATCGAAAAGGTGGTCGGAGTCCTAGACCAGCCCATCTATGGGGACCCGGCGAGGCTCCAGCAAATGCTGTGGAATCTACTATCGAATGCGGTGAAGTTCACACCTCGCGGTGGCTGTATCGAGGTCGCGCTCGCGCGGACTGAACAGACCGTGCAGCTTCGAGTGACTGACAACGGCGCGGGAATTAGGCCCGAATTTCTGCCGCATGTGTTTGATCGGTTCCGGCAGGGCGATTCGTCAACTGCGCGCCGACATGGGGGCCTCGGGCTCGGGCTAGCCATCGTCAAGCAGTTCACTGAACTCCACGGCGGCTCGATCTGCGCGCGAAGTGATGGCCCGGGACACGGCTCGACATTCGTCATCGAGCTGCCGTTTTTAAGGTTATCCCCGCTTTGCGGGAGGTTGGTCCGCCAGAGCCGGGGCCGTCCGTCATGGAATCGATCGCCGACGACCCGTCGACGCTCGAGGGCATCCGCGCGCTGGTGGTCGACGACGATCCCGACACACTTCTCCTCATTCGCGACCTCCTGGCGCAGTGCGGCGCGCGCGTCGGCACGGCGACTTCTGCGGGCACGGCGCTTACGCTTCTCTGCGAGGATCGCTTCGACATCATCGTCAGTGACGTCGGAATGCCGGGCAGCGACGGGTACGAACTGGTCGCCGAGCTCAGGAAGCGCGGGATTCAGACGCCGGCGATCGCATTGACCGCCTTCGCCCGCCTGGAGGATAGGAAGCGGGCTCTCCAAAGCGGCTTCCAAGCGCACGTGACCAAACCTCTCGAGTCAGGGCAACTGCTGAGGGAAGTGGCCCGGTTGACCGCCCTAGATCGCCGCGACTGACGCAATGCATGCCCGAATCACGAGCGCTCTATAAAGCACACGTGATCTGTACTGGGGAATTGCTCTTTCGCTGCACAGGCAGGTACCTCGAACCGCGAGTTTTGGAGGCAGCCGGTCGGGATGGTACAGCAGAAGGCGTTGCGCGGACCATTCGAGCTTCGGAGCGTTTGTCGCGGACACAGGCACGTGGGTTCATTGCTGACTTGAAGCGCCCGGCGCTCAGCATCATGAATTCGCTCCAGAGTGTGAGTTGCTGAATTGTGCAACGAGCCAAAGGAAATGGGGGGTCGTGCCGTATGAGTTGCAGGGGGCCCTCTCGACCCAACTGAACGGCCTATGAGCGTACCCCAACCCAATCCCCGAGGTCAAAATAGCCAACACCCGCGGCATGTGGACGGCCATCGTAGACCCAACGGCGATCACGTCATGTCCGCAGCTGCTGCTCGCATCGCCCAGGAGGCGCTAAAAGCTGACGTCACTGTTGCGGCGCTAGCAAAGATGGCGCTTGCCGACGCTGCGTTTGCACTGAAACTCATGGCCCTCGTCAATAGTCCGGCGTTTACTCGCTCGCATAAGGTCACCGACATCAATCAGGCCGCCGCACTGCTGGGTATACGTGGCCTGCGAACCGTTGCGCTCAGCCTGATCGTGTCGGGTCTATGCCCAGCGCACGAGTCGTGCGGCGTTCTCATGGCGAATTCGTTGCGGCGCGCCGTGGCTTGCCGGCTCGTTGCTGCAGAGCTGGCTTACCAGGATCTCGACGCCTGCTTCGCCACCGGCTTGTTTTTGGACAGCGGACTACTTTGTCGCGCGCATTCAGATCGCGACCTGGCCTTGGCTATTGCTGCCACCCCGCCGCATCACCGGGTTTTGCGCGAGCGAGCCGAAGGAGTCGCACCACACCCGGTGCTCGGGAGCGCCCTCGCCCAAAAATACTTCCTCCCCCAGGAGACGGTGGGTGCCATCGAGAGCCATCACGCAGATAACATGCCAGAGGGAGCTCTGGCCGAGATTGCGTGGCTCGGGGAGCACGTGGCCGCAGTATTCGAGAGCCCTGACGTGGATCGTGCCCACGCCACGGTCATCGCTCACGCCCAGGCCATCGGCCTCGATACCGCAAGCGTGGTGAGAATCCTGCAGTCGGTGCCCGCCCACGTCGCGGAATTGGCCAACGCCCTCGGAAGCGACGTCGGCGAGCTGCGCGATCTCGATGCATTGCGCTCCGACGCTGGGCGGCTGCTGTGCGACATCAATGGGCAGTACGAATGTGTGATCCGGAAGCTGAGCGAACTGCTGGCAGACAAGGACGTGCTCACTGAAAATCTCCGCAGGGCGAACGAGGCCATGGCGACGCTCGCCTTCACCGACGCCCTTACCGGACTTCCGAATCGACGCGCTCTCGAGGACGCGCTCATGCGGGCCACGTCGCGCGCCAGCCGCGAGGGCACTTGGCTGAGCCTCGTCGCGCTGGACGTGGACCATTTCAAACGGCTTAACGACGACCATGGGCATGCAGCGGGCGACGCAGTGCTCGGCACGGTGGGCAAGGTGCTCAACGCACAGTGCCGCAAGAGCGACGTCGCGGCGCGCTACGGCGGCGAGGAATTTACACTCGTGCTGGCGAACACGAATGCGCTCGGCGCCACGATTGTCGCAGAGCGTATCCGCCGCGCCTTCGAAGCGAGCGAGACAGTGCACGAGGGCAAGATGCTGAAGGTGACCGTAAGTCTTGGCGTCGCGTCGGCCCAGGGTGGCAGCGCGGCGCTGCTTGGTGCGCTCGCGGCGCGCGCCGACGAGGCGCTTTACGCCGCCAAGCGAACTGGCAGAAATCGGGTGGTCAGGCTCTGAATCCGTAGGGCTCGACTACGCCGGCAGTGGCGCGGCAGCCTGTAAGATAGCGACTCGTCCGACGCCACCGAAGCCCACATCGGCGTCAGAATTGCTGCGGGATGCACAAAGAGTTGCAGCGAATGGCGTAACCCTTGCTCTGGCGCAGTAGAGCGCTAGCGACTTCGCGTGGTTGCGCACGGCGGTCTGGCTGGAGGCTAGGCCGCGGCAAACGGGATCCCCACGACCCGAACGTTGACGATTCCGGGGCCGTCAGGGGCCTTGTTTGAACTGTCGCGCAGCTTCTCTGGTGCGCCCCGGCGGCCGGACTACCACGAGCGGCGGCGGAGCGAGAGTCCGTACGCTTTAACCCAGCAGCGTCGAGAGCCGTAAACCCTAGCAACATGTTTCCTGCCGATCCACTGGGTGATTTTGACCATCTCACGAACGGCCACGGCTCTGTCGTCCTCGGCTGGGTGGACCACTGCGTCATGTATGCGCGGTTCGAGGGCAGCGTCTGTGCCGACCTGGCCGCACAGTTCACGGCAGCGTTCATGATCCGAATTACGAATCTCGAGGCAGTTCGATACTTCGCGGACTCGAGCGCCCTAGCCAGCTACGATATGGTTGCCATGGCCGCCGTGCTTGACAGCATGCTGGCTAAACGACGGCAGTTCAAGCTCGTTACCGTCCTGCCGTGGCAGGGTTCGCTCAGCGGCCAGGCTGAGCGGTTCGCTGCGGCCTTCGGTTGTTTTGAATTCGCGCAAACGGCGGCTAGCTTTAATGCCCGTCTGGAAGCTGCGGCGCCCCTCGCCGCCGGGCTGGTTCGGCAGCTACGATCGAGGTTAAACAGCGCGACGCAGCCCGAAGCCGACGTGGCGGCGTCACAGGCTCTGGCCATGTACAGCTTCGATTTGACACAGTTCGAGAGTGGTCACTTAACCGCCACGCGCCTGCCTCGAGGCGTTGCCCCAACGCGCGGTGGATGGCTATGCCTGGCGCGCGACGACCAGCACGCGCTGGAGCTCGCCCACCGTGCCGCGTTCACTGAATGGGCTCGACCGGCCAAGCGCCGCCCCGACGACTTCCTGGTGCGGTTTGTTTCGGCGCCGGGGGGGAGGTAGCCGCTCCCGATAGACAGCGTCAAGGTTACCGTTCACCACGAAGTGCTCGTCTGGTCGACAAGTGTCTAGCGCAGCTCGCTCGATGAAGTGTCCATTGCACATCGCAGCAAAAGCCGACCCGGCGAATCAGCTTGAACATGCTGGCCATACCCTGCGTCTTACGCGCGAGCGTCTCAGCGCCAACCGCGCTGTACCGCCCAAGGGTAGACGACGAGCCAGCTGACTCAGCCGAGACGTATCCCCTCCTGCCCTACGGCCTCAAAACGCGGGTTGTCTCGCTTTGGCGTTTGCTGCAGAGGTGCATGCGGCACGCTGTGCCACAGCCAGCTCCAGCAATGCCGGGTTGTTCGTCTGGAAGCTCGCCCGAGCGCCACGCGATTTTGTGACGCCCGCCGCATCGTCTTGTCGTAGAAGACGCTGTCTGGCGACGGAAACTTGTCAGCCCAGGTAGAGATAAGTAATTCTTCTCGTTACCCCATGGCGAAGCGCCCGAAGAACACCGCAGCCCTCGCCCGCCGCCCCGCCTCGAAAGCGCGCCGCACCCCTGCGAAGGTCGCGCCGCCCGACCGCGGCGAGCTCGCCGACGCCGCTGCGGCGTACGCTGGAGCCTCCCGCGCCGAGAACACCTAGCGCGCCTACACGAACGATTTCGTGACCTTCTCGGCGTGGTGCGGCGAGCAGGGCTTGCCGTCCATGCCCGCCCTGCCCGGCTCCGTCGGCCTCTACCTAACGTCATTGGCGGTCGCCGAGAAGAAGGTCGCGACCATCGAGCGGGCCCTGGTCGCCATCAGCCAGGCGCACAAGCTGCACGGCTTACCCTCCCCGCGCAAGGCGCCCGAGGTGACCGAGGTCCTCCAGGGCATCCGCCGCACCCTCGGGGTCGCTCCGAATCAAAAGGACCCGGTCCTGGTCGATACGCTCCGCGTGCTCGTCGAACCGATGCGACGTGACGACCCGGGCGACGTCCGCGACCGCGCCCTGCTCTGCGTGGGGTTCGCGAGTGGCTGCCGGCGCTCCGAGCTCGTCGCGCTCGACGTCGGCGACCTGAGCTTCGGCGACGACGGGCTCGAAATCACCGTTCGGCGATCCAAAACGGACCAGGAGGGCCTGGGGCACCAGGTGGGCATTCCGTACGGCGGCCGCCCGCACACCTGCCCGGTGCGAGCGGTGCGCGACTGGATCGACTTGTCGCTGCTCTCCGAGGGCGCGCTCTTCCGCCCGATCAAGCGCTTTGGCAAGGTGTCGCCACTCTCGCGGAGCCAGCAGCGCCACATCCCGAGGCCGAGCTGTTTCGACGAAAACGCAGCGGCCGGAATCGGCCTTCTAATCAGGGCGGTAGTCCACCGGCCGCTTTGGAATGCGACTTGAAGTTACTTCAAGTCGCGCTATTGTCGTTGCGTGACTTCGGCGGAGGCTCTAGCAGCAGTTCGCCAACATGCGAGCGGTGGTCGCATTATAATCACACAGCACGCCTATCAACGAATGCGGCAACGCAATGTGCTGCTCAGAGATGTTCGAGCGGCACTGACGAGCGCGCAGACTTGCCACGCCGATGGAGCGAAGTGGAAGGTGGCCGGCCCGACTATGACGGTGACGAGCTGACATGCGTGGTCGTCTTGGAAGAGGGCATCCTCGTCGTCACTGTCTTTTGATGAGAATGGCGGTTACATGAATCGTTGCACGAAATGCGGGGAGGAAAAACTAGCGGCGGGCGAGCAGCCCGTCACGCGCGATGTGGGCGAGCGCACGTTCGAAGGGTTCGTCCAGGGCTGGTCTTGCGCTGCATGTGGCGAACGGTACTACGATGCAGCCGACCTCGGCTCCTTCGAGGAGGCAGCTGCCAAATGGCTCGCGGAGCATGGTGTTCGCACACCTGAGGAACTCAAATTCATGCGCAAGGCGGTGGGCATTCGTGCGGCCGATCTGGCGACCTGGCTCGACGTCAGTCCGGAGACGATATCGCACTGGGAGACCGGCAAGCACGCTCCCGACGTTGTTACGCGCAGCACGATTGCGGCTATCGTGCTGGATACATTGCGCGGCGAGAGCGCCACCCTCGACAGACTCCGAGCTCAAGGGAAGCCCGAAGGCACACGAAAGGTCCGCCTCGGCCGCGACGCGGCCTGAGTTCGTTCGACAGGCATCCCCTTCCCTACTGCCCGGCGTTCGCAGCCGCGCAGCGGCTTGGTTCGAGTAATTCTTCGCGCTACCCAGCATGCCGAAGAAAGCGAAGTCCAAGACGGCCTTGGCGCGCCGAAAGCCGCCGGTCCGCTCCGAGGAGCCTCCGGCGCCGCGGACAGAGCTCGTCCCGAGCCCCATGGGCTCGACGACGCCGCGGCAGCTTACGCCGCGGCCGCCCGCTCTCGGAACACGAAGCGGGGGGCTGCGCCGCGCGCAACGATCATCTCCGAGTCGTACGCCCCCAGCTAGCCTCCCGGCCCGGCTAACCATCAGGAGTGGCGCACGCGGTCCTCCAAGAACGGGATCGCCAGAGCAAGGCGCGACAAGTCAGCCCGGCGTACGTCACTCCAGCAGGGAGCGTGCGTTCACGAGAAGATTTCAGGACCAGCGCGCTGGCGGTGCGTCCTCCCAATGAAAAGGAAAACATGGGTGAGCAGGTGATTCGGATTCCGATCGAGATCGTGGTGCGGGTGGGCGCGCCCACAGCGCCGAACGGGGGCGCGGGGTTCGCTCCTAGCGCAAGCCGGCCTGCGTTAGGCAGGGCGGCGGCTGACGAAGCCATCCCGATCGACGAGGACTACGCGGAGCGGGAGGGCTACCGCCCGAGCTTCCTCGGCAAGCCCGTGCCGCTGCCGACCTTGACGGAAGGCGCGCAGGCGCTCGCTTCCATTCCGGACGACGCCGCCGAGGGCGACTACCTGCTCCGCTATCACCATTTTTCAATCGCCATGAACAAGAAGCGGCGGCTGCTGTTCTTCGCGGCCCTCAATACGACCCGCCATCCCGACCTGCTCGGGACCCAGTCGCGCAAGGCGCTCGGTCGAGACCAATGGATCCTCGACCCGCGCATCCCGAGCGGCCACCAGGTGACGAGCCGCGAGCTGTACGGCCCGACCGAGTTCGATCGCGGCCACATCGTGCGGCGCGAGGACGCCTACTGGGGAAAGAACGAGGGCGAAGCGGCGTACGCGAACTACGACAGCTTTCACTATACGAACTGCACCCCGCAGCACCCCAAATACAACCAATCGTCCCAGCGCGGGCTGTGGGGTCTGTTGGAGAACCACATCACGAAAAAGTCAGAGGACGAAGAGCTCCGGCTCAGCATTTTTGCAGGCCCCGTGCTGGCAGAAAACGATCCCGTCATCAGCCGGGTGAAGATCCCGCGCCAGTACTGGAAGATCGTGATCGCCAAGCGCAAGGGCGCGCCCACGGCGCTCGGTGCATGGGCCTTCCTGCTCAGCCAGTCCAAGTTGGTCAAAGAGCAGCGCGACAAGTTCGAAGGCGTCTTCGACGCGGGCGACTTCGCCACCTACCAGGTCCGCGTCTCGAGGATCGAGCAGCTGACCGACATACGCTTCGCCTCGATCGTCCGGAGCTCCGACACGCTCGACGCGAGCGACGAGGCGCCGGCCGAGAGCGCGCGTCTCATCACCCGTCTCGATCAAATCGCAGGTTGAAAAGGGAGCCAGCATGGAGCGTCAAAAGCGTCTCAAGTCGTTCGTCACCTCACTCGGCGGAGCCCAAGGCCAGGCGGGAGGGTTTGAGAGCGCATTTCCGCCGGCGCGTCTGGAGACGCTGCTCCAGACCTCGCCGTTCGCCAAGTCGGAGCGGGATCGCGAGCGCGTTTTCGACATCCACCAACGTCTGCTTCGAAACGAGCCGCTGCTGCCCGATGACGTCAGGCTCTACGAGGCCATCATCTTGCCGACCGAGCGCCCGCCGCTGCTCATCAACAACGGCAGCTTCGCGCGTCCACCCGAGCCGTGGGCGGAGCTCGACGAGCCGCTGTTTCGAAAGAAGATCGAAACCGCCATCGCCTCGGTGGGGCGCCTGGAGCTGAGCGGCGCCGACAGCCCACCCTTCGCGGGCACGGGGTTCGTGGTGGGCCCGGGTCTGCTGATGACGAACCGTCACGTCGCGCGTATCTTTGGGCAAGGTTCCGGTACGCGCGTCCGCTTCATCGACGGGCGCGGCTCAGCCATCGATTTCCTGAGGGAGCACGGCAGCCAGCGGCGTGACCTGCACGCGGTGGCCGAGATCGTCTTCATCCACCCCTACTGGGACATGGCGCTGCTGCGCGTCGCGGACCTGGAGACGCCTCCCCTCTCGCTCTCGCCCGTTCATCCAGACGATCACAAGGGCCGCCGCGTGGTGGTGATTGGCTATCCCTTCGAGGACGAGCGCAATCCGCTCGATCTTCAGTATGAGGTCTTCGATGGGCAATTCGGCGTCAAGCGCTTGCAGCCCGGCTATGCGCGTGGGCAAGCCCAGTACACGACAGCGGACGGCATGTTCGAGGTCTTTACGCACGACTCTTCCACCTTGGGGGGCAACTCCGGCTCGGCGGTCATCGACCCAGCTACGGGCAACGTCGTCGCGCTGCATTTCGCGGGCGAGTACGCAGAGAACAACTACGCCGTGCCGAGCTTCGAGCTGGCGCGAGACGGCAGGGTGCGGGACGCGGGTGTGAGCTTCAGCGCAGGCTCCGCGGAGGTTCCCAATCCGTGGCAAGCGGCCTGGGACGCCGTCGAGTCTCCCCCGCCTGACGTCGCCGCGCCGACGCTGCCGCGCGAGCCCGCCCCCGATAGCACCGCGCGGCGCGCGCCTGCGCTCGGCGCAGCACCGGCGTTCACGATCCCCATCGACATAGAAATCCGAGTGGGGAGGCCCAATTGATCGTCCCCGACTATGGCGACCTGGCGCTCGAGGCGCTGTTCGTCGAGCTCGACGCCGGCAGCGCGGCAGAGGCGTCCGAGCAGGCGTGGGCCGCCCTGCAGCGCATCCGCCCTCAGGCGGCGTCCGACAGCGAGGCGTGGGAACGCGGGCCCGTCGTGGCGGATCCGATCCGTCCCGGGCGTTTCGGCCTCGAGCTCCTCCCCGAGACGCTCGAGCTGCCGCCCGTCGAGGCCTGGCAGGCCGCGCACGCCTTGGCGGCGCTCTTGCCGAACGGGCGCGTCGAGCCGGCGTTTCGCGATTCGGAGCGCTTGCCACTGATCGAGGCACAGCCCCACGCCGCGCTCGATGAAGCGGTGTTCGGCGCGGGCTCCGGTCCGCCTGCACCCGAGGACGTGACCTGGCATCTCGAGAAGATCCACGCCGCCGAGGCTAGGGAGTGGCTGCAAGATCACGCGCTTCTAGCGGGGGGCGCGCTGCGCGTGGGCCATCCGGACACGGGCTACACCGAGCACCCCGACATCTGGAGCGAGCTGGGGCCCATCGCCGGCGGCCGCGACCTCATCGACGAGGACGACGACGCGAGAGATCCGCTCGACGCGGGCCTGCTCCTTCAACCCGGTCATGGCACCGCGACCGCCAGCGTGATCGCAGCGCGCCCGGGTATCAGCGTCCAGCGGCTGAATGGCGGAGCTGCCGCGGATCTGGTGGGCGTGGCCCTCAACGCCCAGATCGTTCCGCTGCGCGTCACACGCACGGTCATCATGTTCGCGTGGCAGCGGCGCCTGGCCCGCGCCATCGAATTCGCGGTGGACGCGGGTTGCCGCGTCATCTCGATGAGCGTCGGAGGGATCGGAGGGCGCCGGCTCGAGCGGGCGCTAGAGCTCGCCGAAAGCCGCGGTGTGATCGTCGTGGCGGCAGCGGGCAACAACGTGGGCTTCGTCGTTGCGCCGGCGGTCTACCCCACGGTCGTGGCCTGTGCCGCGCTCGGGCCCGACGGCACGCCGTGGAGCGGCTCTTCCCACGGTCAGGCCGTGGACATCTCCGCTCCAGGTCATCGTGTCTGGGTGGCCTGCTGGGACGGCTCGACCGCCGCGGCTCGACCCGCCAGCGGCACGTCTTTCGCGACGGCGTGCGTGGCGGGCGCGGCAGTGCTCTGGCTGACGGCGCATCAGCAGGCGCTAGCGAGCCGCCCCACGCAAGCCGCCTCGCTCTTTCGCAAGGCGCTCGCGCAGACGGCGGACGGCAGCTCCATCCCGGACGGCTTCGGCGCCGGGGTCCTCGATTGTCTGGCGCTCGTAACGCAGCCGCTCGCCACCGACCCTCTAGAGGCCGTGCCGCTCGGGAGGAGCGCGAAAGCCGCGCTGCTCGAGTCCTTGGTCGGGAGCCGAGCCGCACGCGGGGTCGTGCTCGACGACGCCAGCGCCTCCGAGCTCGCGTTTCATCTCACCTTAGACCCGGAGCTCCGGCAGGCGTGGCAGGCTTCCGCGCTCACAGAAGGGGCCCGCGCGTTCGACGCCCTTCCCACGTCCGTCCTCGTGCCGAGTCATGCCAGCGCGCGGCTGCGCAGCAGCTTGCGCCGCTCCTCCATGCCCCGCCCACCCCCCGCGCCGCCACGCGACCCGTCCCAGGTCGCCGTCAGCGCGCCTGCCCGTGCGGCGTCGAGCGCCGTGGAGCAAAGCATATCCATCATGTTGGAGGTGCGGGTGCGGGTCACCACAGAGAGCGGCCCGTGAGCGTCGATGCCCAGTTTGGCGCGCGCCTGGCCAGCTCGAAGCGGGAGGTCGATGCGCTCACGGCGCAGCTCCACGCGCAGCCCGAGGCCGCCTTCGTGCCGCACCTCCGGGTCCTCGCCGTTCACGCCAGGCTGATCCTCGAGGCGGCCCAGGCCGCTCCCACCCTGCCCGAGCGGATGCGCGCCGCGGTTCGCGTGGAGCAACTGCTGCGCCTCGCGTTCGAGCTGCGAGCTCAGCACACACTGGAGAACGCGCGTGTCCTCCTGCTCGCGTCGTACGCCGCGAGCGAAGGCTACCAGTACGTCATGCAGGCAGCCTGGTCGCTCGGCGCCAAGCCCGCCGAGCGTTGGCCTGAGCCTGCAGTGCTGCTCGAGCCCATGGCGAGCCCGGTCACGTTCGTGCGAGGCTCCGCCGCCAAGGCTCTGGGGTTCATGCCGGGCACAGCAGCACGGTTGCCGTTTCCTTTGGTGCTCATGCCACGGTACCCGATCTCCGCGGTCGCCAGCTTGTGCCTGATCCACCACGAGATCGGTCACAACATCGACGCCGATCTCGGCTTGACACACGCGCTTCGGCCCGAGCTCGAGGCCAGGCTCGAAGCCGCCCAAACGCCGCCGCAGCTGATCGACACTTGGCTCGAATGGCTGGAGGAGGTCGTGGCTGACGCGTTGGGTACGCTGCTCGCCGGCCGCGCCTACGGCTTCGAGATGGCGGGCTGGGCAGCGGCCTTGGGCGACGACGTCGCGCTCGCCAGCCGCACCCACCCTTACCCGTCGCTGCGGGTCGCACTCTCGAGCAGCCTCCTCGCGCACGTGCTCGGCCCGAGCCGGGGCTCGCTCGGGTCTGGCGAGGGTGGGCCCGAGTCCAAAGCCGTCTCTGACCGCTTCGGCCAGCAAGTCCCGCTCGTGGCTCGTGCCCTGTTCGAAGCTCCGCTCGGTCCGCTCGGCGGGGCCAGTCTGGCTGATCTCGCGCCTGCCGTGGCTCGGGATGATCGCGCGGTCGAGCTCGGCGCGGCAGCGCTCGCCCGTGGCATCGGCCCCGGCTTGAAGGACCTGCCGTTGCGGCTGTTCCCCGCCGCTGCGTGCCTGGCCGTCAACGTGCATGGCGTGAGCGCCGAGGCCGTCGGCGAGCAGCTGTTTGCGATCGCGTCGCAACCGAGCCGAGGGCACACCGCCGTCCCCTTCTCGGAAGATCGCTACCGCGAGACCACGCTGCGCGACGCGGTCGCCCCGCTGCTCGACGAGGAGCGCGACGGCCTCAAGTTGCCGCCGCCTGGCCTCTTTCAGAGGGTGCGCCGCGTGAGCTTCGTAGGCGCCACGAACGAGGGCTTGCCGGATCTCTTCGGCAAGTATCTCGCGAGCAACTCTGGCGGAAGGAGAAAAGCCCGCGTGGAAGTCTTCTTCCTCGGGGCGGAGACCCTCGAGAAACTGGACGGCGGCGGGCGAGATGCGCGCGACGTGCTGCGAGAGAGCCGCATGGCCAGGGACGCCCTCACCCCCGCGCTGCTCGACCGGGTCGCCGAAGAATGGGCACTCTACGAACACGATGAGCCCTACTTCTTCGCGTCCTACTGGGACGCCGAGGGCCCCGGCGGGCGCATCCACGTGAGCGCGCACGGTTGGGGTCAAGACATCAAGCGCGCCCCCTCACACGACTACACCTGGCCCCTCAGCTCTGTCTCCCCCGAGCGGAGCTACCGGTTCTATCGGGACTCCCTCTCGGTGCTGAGGGTCCGCGCACGGCGGTTCGCGTGAGCGAGCGGGCGTCCACGTCGCTGTTCATCAGCTACAGTCACGATTCGCCAGAGCACGCGAGCCGCGTGCGCGCGCTGGCGGAGCGCCTCGGCGCCGAGGGCTTTCATTGCATCTTCGATCAATACGTGGCGTCGCCCCCGGAGGGCTGGCCGCGCTGGATGGACAAGCAGATGCGGGACGCCGACTTCGTGCTCTCGATCTGCACGGAGACGTACTACCGTCGCGTCATGGGCGATGAAGCAGCGGGCCTGGGCCTGGGCGTTCGCTGGGAGGGGAACCTCATCTATCAGTATCTGTATGAGGCGGGCACGCTCAACACTCGCTTCGTTCCCATCTTGCTTGCGGGCAGCGTTTTCGCCCATATCCCGAAGCCGCTCCAGAACGCGAGCCACTTCAATCCGGATACCGAGGACGGTTTCGCCGCGCTCAGCCGGCGCTTGCGCGGCCAAGCGCCAGCGCTCCGGCCCACACCGAGCCGGCCAGACGCGATGGTCTGGCTCGTCGCCCTCGGTCGCAATCACTTCTTCAGGGGGCGCGCGGAGGTGCTCGAGGCCCTGCGCGAACGCTTCTCGAGCGGAGCGGGGCTAGACATCCAGGCTGTGTACGGGCTCGGGGGCGTCGGCAAATCTCAGGTCGCCGCCGAGTATGCCTACGTGAATCGCGCGAGTTATGACGCCGTTCTATGGTCGGCCGCGGACACGGAGTCCGCGCTCGTGCTCGGTTACTCGCGCATCGCCGAAGCGCTCGGGCTGCCCGAGCTTCCCGACCGCGACCAGAGCCGAATGGTCGAGGCCGTCACGCGCTGGATGCAGACCAACGCGCGCTGGCTGCTCGTCCTCGACAACGTCGAGGACCCGGCGCTGCTAGCGCGTTTTCTCCCGCGAATCGGCAGAGGCCACGTGCTGCTGACGTCCCGGCTGCGCCTGCTCGATGCTGCCTCGGTGGCGGCTCCCATTCAACTCTTGGAAATGAGCGCCGCAGAAGCCCTGGCGTTCTTGCTCGAGCGCACCAAACGCAGCGGCTGTAGCGAGAGCGAGGTCCAAGCGGCGACCGAGATCGTCAGTGAGCTCGGCGGCTTGCCACTCGCGCTCGAGCAGGCCGGCGCCTACGTGCTCGCCACCGAGACCCGCTTTGACGAGTACCTGCGCAGCTATCGGCAGGAGCGCCTGGCGTTATTGGAAAATGCGGGTCCAGTGCAGGGTGCTTATCAGGGCTCGGTGGCCACCACCTGGCGCATGAACTTTCGAGCGGTCGAGAAGAAGAAGGCCTCCGCCGAGCTCCTGTACCTGAGCGCCCTGCTCCACCCCGACAACATCCCCCTCGAGCTCATCACGGCCGGCGCGGAGGACTTCGGCGAGCACCTGTCGGCGGCGCTCCAAAAGCGACCCGGCGTGGGGCTGAACGAGGTCCTGGAGCCGCTCTCCCGCTATTCCCTGATCCGGCGCGACGTCGCCGCGCGCACCTACAATATCCATCGCCTGGTGCAAGACGTTCTGCGCGCCGAGCTCGGTCCCCAGCGTTGCCAGCGCCTGATGGCGAGCGTCCTCTGCGGTCTCTTGCGCGCGTTCCCGACGCCCGAGGCCCTCTACACCCACTGGGTGAACGCAGATGGGCTCGTCCCCCAGGTCCAAGCCGCCGCGAGCTTTCTCGAGCACGCCCCTCGCGAGGGCATCACCCTGCTCTCGCATGCCGGGTTCTACCTCGGGGCGTGCGGTCGATACTCCGCGGCGGAAAGCCTGCTCGAGCGCGCGCTCGAAGCCGCCGAGCAGAGCCTACCCGATGACCGCCTGCCGTTGGCTCGAGCCCTGGCGCGTCGAGGCTGGCTCTACTTCCAACAGCACGAGCTGAGCGACGCCGAGCAAAGCTACGGCCGCGCCCTGCACATTCTCGAGGCGACGCTCGGTCCCGAGTGCCTCGAGCTCGCCGAGATCTGGAACAACCTCGCGACCGTCTACGACGCGCAAGCGCGCTTTGACGAAGCGGAGGCCCTGTACCTCAGATCGATCGCCATGCGCGAGCAGGCGCTCGGCAAGGAAGACCACCTGGTGGGCCTGACCCTGATGAACCTCGGCCTGCTCTACGAGCATCGGGAGCGCTTCGCAGAAGCCATCGAGTGCGGGCAACGCGCTCAGAGCATCCTGGAACGCTGGATGGGTAAGTCGCACCCCATCGTCGCGACCAACCTAGACAACATGGGCTGGCTGCACTTTCGGATGCAACGCTACCCCGTGGCCCTGGCGCTCTTGCGGCGTTCGGTAGCGATCCGCGAGCAGGTGCTCGGCCCCACCCACCCCGACCTGGCGCGCGGCTTGACAAACCTCGCGATCGTGCGCTCGGAGACGGGCGATCACGACGTCGAAGCGCTCTTCGAGAGGGCGCTTCAAATCCGCCAAGCCACCCTGCCCCCCGACCACCGCGATGTGGCGTTCAGCCTGGGCAACCTGGGCGAGCTGTACGCCCATCTCGGGCGTTACGCCGACGCCGAGGCGCTCTACGAACGGGCGGTCGTCGTTGGCGAGCGGGCCTTTGGCCCAATGCACCTGGCACTGGCGGGTTTCCTCGAGCAGTATGCGGGTGTGCTGCGGCGGCTCGACCAGGCAGAGGCCGCCGCGAAAGCCGAGCAGCGCGCCAAAACCATCCGCCATCGCCTTGCGCCTGTGGGCCACCAGCGCACGGCGCCGGAGCGCCGCACTCGCCCGCCGGCGCCTGCTTGAAGCACGGGAAGGCTTTAGACCTGATCCATGGGCAGGCAAAGGAGCCCACAGCGCTCCAGCGTCGCGGACAGCTCCTCGAGGCTGACCGGCTTGCTGACGTAGTCGTCCATGCCGGCGGCGAGGCATCTCTCCCGATCGCTCGGCATCGCATAAGCGGTAAGCGCGATGATGGGCAGGCGCGGATCCAAGCCTGGCACTTGCCCCTCGCGGATCTGTCGCGTTGCCATGTAGCCATCCATATCGGGCATCTGGCAATCCATGAGCACGGCGTCGTAGTGCTCGCAGGCGAGCATCGCCAGCGCCTCGGCCCCGTCGCTCGCGACCTTGACGCTGTGGCCCAGCTTCTCGAGCAAGCGCCGCCCCACCAACTGATTGGTGCGGTTGTCTTCGGCCAGCAAGACGTGCAGGCTCCGGGACGCGACCTTTGACGCTTGTTTGCGGGTCGCCGAATCCCTGGGCGCGTGCTGCTCTGCGAGCGCTCGGGTCAGGCTGGCGTGGAGCTCGCCTTTTCGCACCGGCTTCTGCAGGATGGCGTCAAAATAGCTCACGCCCGTTTGACCGAGGGCCGCCGTTCCGTGCTCAGAAGAGAGGAGCAACAGGGGTGTCTGGCTGATCAGGGGGTTGCCACGGATCCGACGTGCCAGCTCCACCCCGTCCATATCGAAGAGCTGACCATCGAGCAGCGCGGCCTGATAGGGTAGGCCGGCGCGAGCCTGAGCGTGCAAGCGCTCCAGGGCCGCGCTGCCCGTCTCGACGGCATCTACCTGGGCGCCCCAACTGCTGAGCTGCGCCGCGATGATTTGTCGGTTCGTCGCGTTGGCGTCCACGGCGAGCAGCCTGAGCGTTGTCGGCAAGACGGGCAGCGCCTCCACTCGGCGGCCGCCGACCTTAGACAGCGGCAGCTCGAACCAGAAGGTCGAGCCGTGGCCAAAGCTGCTTTCGAAGCCGATTTTTCCGCCCATCAGCTCGACCAGGCGGCGAGAGATGGCGAGGCCGAGCCCTGTGCCGCCGAAGTGCCGCGTGGTGCTGCCGTCGGCCTGCACGAAGGGATGGAAGAGGAGCTTTTGAACCTCGCTGCGAATGCCGATGCCTGTATCGACGACTTGGACGCGAAGCGACAGCTCCGTTTCGGTTTCCTCGAGCGCCCGCACGTGCACGCTGACCTCTCCGGATGCCGTGAACTTGAGCGCATTGCCCACGAAGTTGGTGAAAACTTGACGGATCCGAAGCGCGTCACCATACAACCACGGCAGCGCTGTCTGGCCCAGGTCGCAACATAGCTCCAGGCCCTTCTTTCGGGCGTTCGGGGCGAGCGGCAAGAGCGCCTGTTCGAACAGCTCGCTCGGGTCGAACGCGTCCCGGGTGACGCTCAGCTTGCCGGCCTCGATCTTTGAGAGATCGAGGATGTCGTTGATGATGACGAGCAGCGTGTCGGCGCTAACTTGCACGACCAGCGCCATTTCATGTTGCGTCGGCGTCAGCTCGGTGTCGAGGAGCAGGTCCAGCATCCCGATCACGCCGTTCATCGGGGTGCGGATCTCGTGGCTCATGTTGGCCAAGAACTCGGACTTTAACCGTGATGCCTCGAGCGCCTGGTCGCGTGCTTCGGCGAGGGTCTGTTCGAGCTGCTTGCGCTGGGTGACGTCGGTGTGGGTGCCGAGCATGCGGCAGGGACGCCCGCTCGCGTCACGCCCAACGACCTTGCCGCGGGATGAAATCCAGCGGTAAGCGCCGTCTTTTCCCTTCATTCGGTACTCGTGCTCATACGGCTCCGCTGGCGCGCTCACGCGGTGCCTTTCGAGCAAATTCAGCACGCCCACGAGGTCGTCCGGGTGAACGCGCGCTTGCGCGTCCGCGGAGATGGCCTCTAGCTCATCGTAGCCGAAGAGGGCACGCCACTGTCGGGAATAAAAAACGTCTCCGGTCTCCATGTTCCAATCCCAGACGCCGTGGCCGCTGCCCTCGAGAGCGAACTTCCAGCGCTCTTCGCTCTCGCGCAGCGCATCTTGTGCGAGCTTGAGGCTGGTGACGTCGCGGTTGACCCCCACCACGTGCGGCGCCCCACCCACGCTCGACTCCGAGACGGTCTCGACCGACTGCAGGTAGCGCACGGCCCCGTCGTTGTAGCGCCGGATTCGGAATTCGCGCGAGCTCGATGCGCGGCGCGATAGCGCATCCTGCAGCGCCAGCTCTTGCGCGGCAATGTCCTCGGCAAGAACGGCGTCACGCCAGGTCGCGTATGCGACGCGCCCATCGGGACTTGGCTCGAGGCCATACAGGCGAAACATCTGTGCGTCCCAGAGGATCTCCTTCTGATCCGTGTCCCAATCCCAGATGCCGACCTCGGCGGCCGTGGTCGCGAGCCGCACACGTTGCTCGCTGGACGCCAGAGCCTGGCTGGCCTGCACCTGCCGCGTGATGTCCGCGGTGAACATGACGATGCCGCCGAGCTCACCGGGCACGGTGTACCAGGGCTGAACCCGCCAGCTCAGCCACTGCCGATGGCCGTCCGCGCGTTCAAAAGCGTCGGCGTCATTGGTTTGCGTCTCCCCGGCGAGGCAGCGACGATGGATCGCCCTCCAGTGCTCCGGAACCTCGGGGAAGACCTCGTAGTGGCAGAGCCCGATGATGTGGCGTCCTTCCAGGCCGTAGTCTTGCAGCCAGCGGCGGCTGACGACCAGGTAGCGCATCTCGCGATCGAACATGGCCACCGCCGCTGGCGCGTGCTCGGCGAAGAGCCGCGTCCGCTGTTCGCTCTCGGACAGAGCGCGAGCGGCCTGTTTGGACTCGGTGAGGTCGCGCGCGATGCCGACGTAGCCCGTGACCTGGTTCTGCTCGTCGCGCAACGCAGTGACACTCAGCTGTACCGGGATGCGCGAGCCATCCTTCTTCACATAGGTCCACTCGCCCTCGTCGACCTGGCCGCCCAGGGTCCGCGCCACAAAGGCCTCGAATCCAGGCGCGATCGGCCGCTGGAGCTCGACCGTCAGGGCGGCTGCTCGCGCCGCCACCTCGCCGAGATCATGCAGGACGGCGGGGGTCTGTTTACCCACCAGCTCGTCGCGCAGGTAGCCGGTCATGCTCTCTGCGCCCGCATTGAACTCCCGGATGGTACCGTCCGGCTCCGTGGCGATGATGCTGAGCCGAGTGCCGTCGAGGACGGCGCTCTGCATGCGCAGCGCTTCGGCGAGCTGTGCGGTGCGTGCCGCGGCCAGCGCACTAGCGCGCTTGCCCAACGTACTGAGGTTCATCACCAGCCCCGCGAGCAGCAGCGTCACCAAGGTGGAGCCGGTCGCCGCGGACAAGGGCGCGGTCAGGTCGGAGGCTACAAATTGAGGGCCCTTACGCCAGGCGAAGGTCAGGCTCTGTCCGGCGAGCTCGAGGTGAGTGACGAGCTCGGCGGACGCGCCTAGGGCTGTGCCCGGAGCGGACATGTACAAGCGGCGGCTCGCGTCGGTTGTCTCTCCCTCGAAGACCTCACCTTGCATGCCGCCGAGCGATCGGTCGATCGCGCTACGGATCAAGCTCTCCAGCGCAACAGGCGCGCAGATCCAGAAAGCGACATTGGCGCGTCGCTCGGCGAGCGTCCGATCCGGCGCGCCGTTGGCGTATACCGGAAACACGAGGAGCGGCTCGCGCCGTTCGCCATCGGGTCCGGTCAGGGTCTTGGAGTGCGTCAGGCGCGCTTGCCCCGCGTCACGCGCGCCCTCGAGCGCAGCTCTGGCCAGCGCGTCGCCTGCCAGGTCCAATCCGAGGAGCCGAGGCTCGGGGGGGACGGGCTCCAGAAAGGTCATCAGATAGTGGTCGGCGGCGCGCGAGCCGCCGACCGACGCCAGGTCGGGCGCTTGCCCATAGCGCACCTGGAAGTCCGCGCCGCCGTCAGCCCGGGTGCGTGCGACGAAGTCTGCCAGGTTCGAGTCATGAACGAGCGTGACCACGCCGACGCTGCGGAATGCCGGGTAGCGCTCCGCCAACTTCAGAGCCCGGACGTACGAGCGCCATTCATTGCGCTTCACGGCCTGGCTCGCATTGAAGAGCCCAACCGCCGCCCGCAGGGCGTCCTCGTGCATGTCGAAGGCCGCACGAATTTCGGCCGTCGCGTGTTGGACCACGGATTTTAGATGCCGGTCGTCATGCTCCAGACGGTTCTGGTGCAGCGAGGAGAACAGCCATGCGCTCAACGTCCAACCGAAGAGCAGGACCAGAATCGGTAAGGGCAGGTTGCCCCCACGCCTGAAGACGGGCAAGACCAGCGCTGCCATCGCGACCGACGTGAGAAATATCTGTAGCCGCAACAGGTCTTGATTGAGAGTGCCGCCGGTAAACGGGCCTGCACCTAGAAACGCCGCCAGGATGCTGCTGCTCGACACCACCAGCGCGACGAGCCGAACGCCGGGGGCGTCGAACCAGGACGCCGCCAGCAGCAGGACGGGAAACACCGCAAGCAGAAAACCTCCGCCGCCGGGACGATAGAAGACCAACCAGCTGACGCCCAGCGCGAGCGCGGCCACCACGGCTGTCCGGGCGACACTGCCCGGCGAAGGGCTCATTCGTCGGGGTAGGCTGGCGGCCACGGCCGAGAGCAACGGCGTGATCAGCAAGGCTCCGAGCGCGTCCCCGACCCACCAGGTCACCCAGAGCTGGGCAGCGAGCTCGCTCGGGATCGCGCCCGTTGCATCCAGGGCGGCAACACCGATGCTGGCGCTCGCCAGCGGTGCGACCAGCGCGGCGAGGAGTATCCCGACGGCCTCGGTCGCAGCCCCCAGCCGCCCGCGCTGCCCCTCGCAGGCGGCGAGCAGGCGTGCTCCGACGCTGGCCTCGAGCGTGTTGCCGAGGGCGATGGCACACGCCACCAACACGGACGAGCCGGTGCTCAGGTTCGCGGCGAGCGCGCCGAGCGCCACAGCCGGCCAGGCCGGCGCACCTCGCACGGACAGAGCCCAGATCGCCAGGCCCGTGGCGGGCCAGACCGGCGAGACGCTGCCGTGCACGCTGGCGAGCAGCAAGCCCAGGCGCGCCGCGCCAAAGTAGGCGCAGGATAGGAGCAGGACCCGGCCTGTCAGCGCCAGGCGCCGGGCGGTTTGCGTCTGCTTAGCGTTCAATGCGTTGCGCTCGCACGCCGTGTGCCATTTCGGCTCTGTCCCCCCGCACCCCTGACGGCGCTCGAGCCAGCTCGTATAAGCAGTCGAGGAGCTGCATCGTTCAAAGGATGAAGAGCACTCGATGCGCAGCCGTGTACGAGCAAGTGGGTAAACCGGGGGGCTTAAGCGGCGCGCACCAGGTCCGCTAATGCGTCTAGCGTGTCGCTCCATCCTCCACCACCCTGGCACTCGGCGAGCCGCACGTTCGACGTGTCGCTGATGCTGCGCCGTTTCGGTGGGGACGACAGTCTGCTCGCCGAGGTGCTCGAGGAGTTGTCGAGGAACCTACCCGAGCTCCGCGCGCGCGTGAGCGACGCGATCGAGGCCCGGGACGCGCCAGCTCTGACAGCGGCTGCCCATCGGCTGCGCGGCGCGCTGCTCGAAATCGCGGCACTTCCGGCGGCAGACCTGGCGCGCCAATTGGAGGCGAGCGGTGGGCAGCCGGACGGGCAGCGGAGCGCCGAGCTCTGGTCAGAGCTCTCGCCGTTGCTCTCCGCGCTGGCGGCGGACCTCGGAGCACGGGCGCTCGCGCCATGAAGGTCCTCGTCGCGGACGACGAGGCCACCGCAAGGCTCGTGTTGAAGAGGACTTTGGAACGCTTTGGATTTGAGGCAGAGCTGGTCCAAGACGGAGACCAGGCCTGGCAGTCATTGCGCGACATCAACGGGCCACAGATTGCGGTGCTCGACTGGAACATGCCGAACCTGAGCGGCATCGAGCTGTGTGAGCGGCTGCGCAGCAGCGAGCTGGCGCGTTACGTGTATGTGATCCTCGTGACCGCTCGTTCCCAGACCGAAGACGTGGTGGCGGGCCTGGCTGCTGGAGCTGATGACTTTATCAGTAAACCGGTCGACCTCGAGCAACTCGGCGCGCGCTTACGCACGGCCAAACGCATCGTGGACCTGCAATCCGAGTCCGAGCGCTCACGCTCATACTTGACGGCCATTCTCGCGACCATCGACTCCGGTGTTCTTCTCAGCGACGCTCGCGGCAGCGTCGTCTACTCCAACGAGATGTTGGCACGCATGTCCGGCGTCGCCACGTCGCTCACTATCGCCGAGCCCCGCGACAAGTTCCCCTGGTCTCGCGCGGGCCACAGCGGCAATCTGGACGCCCTCGCCGTCCCCCACTCGGGTGAGGGTTGCCGGGATTTCGAGCTGCAGGCCCCACGTCGCGTGTTCCGGCAGACGACGGTGCCGGTGCTGCTCCCGGAGGGCGCCGGAACGCTCGACATCTATCGCGACATCACGCCGGAAGTCGAATATGCGGGTCAAATCGCGCGCCTGGCGATGACGGACGCGCTAACGGGCGCCAGCAATCGACGCGGGGCCGAAGAGGCCATGCACCGGGAACTGGGCCGCGCCCGTCGCACGGGCTCGAGCTTGAGCTTTGTGCTCCTCGACATCGATCGATTCAAGCAGGTCAATGACGCCGGCGGCCACGCCATCGGCGACCGTGTGCTCCAGCAGGTAGCAAAGATTCTCATCGACAGCGTGCGTGCTACCGATGTGGTAGCGCGCTGGGGCGGGGAGGAGTTCTTGTTGTTGCTCTCGGCGACCGATGCCGCAGGGGCGCTCATACTGGCCAACAGGATCCGGACGCGCGTGGAGAGCCATCGCGCTCCCGATCTGCCGCAGGTCACGCTATCGGCGGGTGTGACGGACCTCCGACCCGAAGACGTCACCGGTGCGGATGCTCTGCGTCGTGCCGACGAGCGGCTCTACCAGGCCAAGCATTCGGGCCGAAACTGCGTGTGCTGAGCGTGACTGCTCAATTGGGCACCGTCAGCCGTGCTGGCCGGGGCACTCGGCGTTGGGCGGAATCGGCTCGTTCAAGAGCATCCAGAATACTCCGAGCGTGCGCGCCGCCACGATGAACTCGTTGAAATCGACCGGCTTGCGCACATACGCATTGGCTCCCAGAGCGTAGCCGCGCGCGATATCCTCACTTTCCTTGGACGCCGTGAGGATCACCACGGGCAGGCATCGGGTGCGCTCGTTGGCGCGTACTCTCCGCAGCACCTCCAGGCCGTCGATGCGTGGCAGGTGCAGGTCGAGCATGACCACGGCGGGGAGCTCGTTCGCGTCACGCTGCGCGTAGGCGCCCGCCGCGAACAGGAAGTCGAGGGCCTCGGCGCCGTCGCGAACGACGGAGACTTCTATGGGCACGCCGGACTTCTTCAAGGCGCGCAGCGTCAGTTTCTCATCGCTGGGGTTGTCTTCGACCAACAATAGGAATTTGCTCATAGGTTCTCCGCTCCCGCTTTCGGGCTCAGGGTAAAGTAGAAGGTCGCGCCCCCGCCCACGTGGCCTTCGGCCCAAATGCGCCCACCGTGGCGATGCACGATGCGTTGTGCCGTGGCGAGCCCAATCCCGATGCCAGGAAATTCTGCCACTGTGTGCAGCCGACCGAAGGGAGCGAACAGCTTGTCGGCGTGGTCCATGTCAAATCCAGCGCCGTTGTCGCGCACGAACACGACCCGCTCGCCGTCGACTTCAGAGGCGCCCACCTCGATGTGAGCGGTCGCCTGCTTGCTCGTGAACTTGAAGGAGTTGTTCAGCAGAATATTGACCAGCGTCCGAGCCAGGGGACAATCGGCGTCCATGCGCAGGTCCTCTTGCACGGCGAGCACGGGCGCCATGCGCGCTTCGTTCTCAAAGCTCTGCTTCGCTACGGCACGGGCCAGCGCGGCGAAGTCGACGCTGCTCCGCAAGAGCTCGCTGCGCGTGATGCGCGACATCGCGACCAGCGCGTCGATGAGCAGCGCCATCCTGAGCGCGTTCTGCTTGATCTCGAGCAGGCATTCCCGGGCGTCCGGGTCGAGCGAGGCACTCTCGTCGAGTAGTAGCTCGGCGAAGCCCGCCATCCCCCGCAGCGGCGCTCGCAGCTCGTGGACGACCGCATAACTGAAGGACTCTAGCTCGTCATTGGCAGCCCTGAGCTCTCTCGTGCGTGCTTCGACGCGGCGATCGAGAGCTTCATTCAGGCCTTTGAATGCCTGTTCGGAGCGCTCCCGGCGCTGGATCTCGCGGCGCATACGGGTCAGGACGATGATGATCAAGGCCAGGCTCCCGCTGGCGCCGACGACCTCGACGACCTTCTGGCGCTTGATGCTGTCCGCTGTGCGTTGTTCGCGCTCCCTCAAGAGGGCTCGCTCCTCGGCTCCGATCTCGTTCAGCTTCTCCCGAATCACCTGATACGCCTGCGTCCCACGTCGGGTCTCGGCGGCCTCCCAGTCGAGCTGCAGGCCGCGGGCGAGCCGGTATTCGAGAGCCGCGCTCTGTCGAGCGATGTTCTTTCTGAGTAGTTCCTCCAACCCATCTAGCCGGCGTTGCTGCCGAGGGTTATCGGTCGTGAGCTCGCGCAGGCGCCGCCCAGCGTCCGTGAGCTCGGCGACGGCCCCTCTGTAGCTCTCGCGCTGAGCTGTGTCACCGGTAAGCGCGTAGCCACGCCGAGCGTTCGTGGCGCCGGAGACGCGTACCCGTTCCGCAGACCACGTCCTTCACGGTCGGGTGGGCGCCGGCTAGCGCCCGGCGATGTCAAACAAACGCAAGCGGTCAGCGTCCCGCTCCCG
>JAYTOL010000195.1:0-2185 GCA_043747815.1 Deltaproteobacteria bacterium | reverse complement strand
CTTTGATCACACTGATCTGGTCCTCATCGCGAAAGCACAGCCATCTCAGACACGAACGCCAAGGACCATGGCCGAGGCGCTAGAGCTCCTTGCCAAGATGGGCGGGCACATCAGTAACAATGGCCCCCCCGGCTGGATTACTCTCGGAGCTGGCTTCGAAAAGTTACTCCTCATCAAGCTGGGTTTCGAATTGGCGCGTAATTCGCCTGAAAGATGAGATCAATCCACAGCCCAAATCCGTGCTCGCGCGCAGCGCGCTCCGCGCGGAAGGGGGAGGTGAGCGTCAATCCGTAGTTGGGGACGTAGAGGCCGAGGCGTTGGCCATGCTGATCGAGACGGTCGACATCCAGGAGCGCGCCTCACGACCTGCATGCCTAGGTGAGTCACTTCGTGTGCTCTGGCATCGGCTCTGCCATGGGCTCGAGCTCCCTCGCGTCGTCGGCGAGCCCGCGCGCCAGCGCGTCTTGCCAGAGGTGTTCGACCTGGGAGTGCAGCAGAGCAACACGGCTTCTCAGCCAGAGCAAGAGCGGTGCGAAAATGAACGTCAGGGTGATGACGCCCAGGAAGAAAGCCAGCTTCATCGAGTCGTCGATACCGCCGCCACCCGTGCGATTCACCGTTGGGTGGTTGCCTCCCCACTTTTGAACGGAGTAGTGGATGATCGGCAGATTGACCGCGCCCATGACGCCCAACGCCGCCGCGAAGCGGCGCTCGGCTGCTCCGTCTCCCGCAAAGGTCCTGAGCAACCATATTGCGTAGTAGATGAGCACGCTGAGCAACAACGTAATGAGTTGGGGGTCCCAAACCCAATACGTACCCCACGCCTTCTTGGCCCAGAGCGGTCCACTGCAGAGCACCAGCGTGCCAAAAAACGCCGCGCACTCCGAACCCGCCCGCGCCCATGCGTTAGCGCCTTCCGTCGGGCGAACCAGGTACACTGCGCTGGCGAGGAAGCACGCAGCGCCCATCAGATAGGTGGCAAAAGCAACCGGCACGTGAAAGAAGAAGATCTTGAATGCCAAACCACCCGCTTCGGCTTGGGCTTCCGGCGTGAACATGAAGATGCACGGGATCAGCCACACCAGCGCCGCCGCAAATGTCGCGAGTAATGTGTAAAAGAAGGCGTCGGCTTTCTTCATATTTAATCTCGAAGGCTGGTTCTGGCGCGACCTAGATCCTAGAAGGTAGCGAGGTGCTTCGCATATTCCGCATAATCCCGGATTGCGTTGCCTATCGAAGAAGAGCCGACCCAGATCGCTTTGGATTTCATGTTGTTGAGCCGTTGGCAACGGCCAGCGGCGCGGCCTTGTTCCTGGTGGGAGCGCTCAGCGCGGCACTGCTGGTGACCTTGTTCGTCGCGGGCTGTTGCTGTGCTCGAAACCAACCAGTACGCGACAGAACTGCCGGCGAGCCTGTTCGGCAGCAGTTCTTGGCGTTCGTGGGCCGTACACGCAACCGCGAGTGGCCACAGACGGGCCGATCCGTAGGTGACGTCCTCTCGAGTATCAGCTCAGCGCGCCTGAGCGAGCGCGTCGCGAATGAGCGCGGAAGCCTCGCACGGACGCTGTAAGACCAGCGCCGCCTCTAGACGCAGCACCCGATAGCCGATGCGCGCCAGCGCACGATCGCGGCGCGCATCGGCCGCGCGCCGCCGAGCGTGGTACCCGCCATCGACCTCGATAACCAACCGCGCCGAGGCCGCTACGAAATCGCCGATAAACCGCCCGAGCGGCACCTGCCGCCGAAACCAAACCCCGAGCTGCCCGCCGCGAAGCAAGGCCCAGAGCGCCTGCTCCGAAGGCGTGAGCGCGGCGCGCATGGCGCTGGCGTGCTGGACGACGAGTGCCTGGTGAGCTCGAGAGTACTTTGACGATTGACGCATACCACCTCCGTGAGCCCGGGCGCACTCCGGGCTCACGGAGGTCGCGCCATCGCGGATCGAAGAGCCGGCGGGTGCAGCAGGTGCAGCCCTCAACCGGCGCTCCGGAGTGAGGCAGCGTCGTCTTCCCCTGGCGCGCGCAGCGCGTGCCCCAACCCGGACGCAGCAGCTTGTCGCGACCCAACGTGGGGCGCGCGTGAGCACGCCTTTGGGGAAGACCGCGGCGCAGGCGCGCAGCGCCGAGCACGCGAGTTGGGGCATCTAGAAAGCGGGCGCAGGGGAAACCTTGCCGCGGGTTCGAATCCC
>JAYTOL010000194.1:0-212166 GCA_043747815.1 Deltaproteobacteria bacterium | reverse complement strand
TCGAGGAACCATGAACCCCAGTATTCGAGAACTGCGCGAGACGGACTTTGCGGCCATCCGGGGCCGGGTCGACATGTGGTGGGGCAGGCCCATTCAGGGTGATCAACGGCGGTGAGCGGATGCGCAAAAGCGACGGCGCCTACGTTCGCGCCCCATTCGAGATACTCAGCGTCAACGACGAGCTGCTGCTCGTACTCTTTCCAGCCGCCAGATATGTTCTTTAGTACATGTCGTCTCACCTTACTGGTGCACCGCATACGCGGGCGCACGGGTTGACAGGCTCCATTCCGGGAGGATACTGATCATGCTAACCGCACCCAGGGAAGGATCCGTTACATGAAGCTGGCTACGTTCTCCACCCGGCACTTGTGTTTGAGCCTCGTTGCCGGCGCGCTGAGTTGCAGCGCGCAATCCGATGAGACATGGAGCGAAGACGGCTACGCAACACAGGAGGTCATGATCGACGAGGGGTACGCCGTGGTGGACGATCCAGCCTTCTCGGACGACGACAGTGGCGAATCGCTAGGGCATGATCTTGGCAAGCTCGAGCAGCGCTGGGTTTCGGGTCAGTACTTTGGCATCGAACCAGGCGGTGGACGTGTGGCATGCGGTAATGCGACCACGTCTCACGATTGCATTTTTCCGGAGTTTAAGCAGGTCCGGTATCGCTTCGACGGCCTAAGCACCACCTGCTTGAAGGACCGGAACGGCACCATCCTGCCCCCCGGGGACATCCCAATAATGCAGGACATCCTGTCGGGCATGACGGGTGCCGCCATCATTGCGGCACGCACGGGCACTGGCTTTACGTATACGCAAGACAACGCGAACCCGACGCTGATCATCGACTGCACGCCAACTGTCGTCGCTGGCGCCTTGGCAGAAACGGACCTAATTGTTAACTGCGCATCCGGCACCCAGCATACGCAAATCGACGACGCGCCGGGCATCGTGAGGAAGCTACTCCAGTGCAGCCGGGTCAAGATCCGGCTCAACCCGCAGCTCCTCGTCTCAACGGCAAAGAACTGCGGCGTGGTGGGGAACCTTAACACCCCCGCGCTACGGCAAGCCTTCGGGCGCAATGTCGCGCTGCATGAGATCGGGCACAGCATGGGTTGGGGCCACTTCACCAGCGGCGTCATGAAGCAGGGCTTGTCTTGTTCTCCCACCCCCGGCGTCACGCCCCCACAACTCATCCTCAATAACTTCTCAGCGGCAATGAAGGCCGTAACGAGCGCCTACAATGGCTCGGTAAACGGCGGCGTGAGCCTGCCGCCCTCGGGCATTTCGCCAGCTGACTTGCTACCTAACTAATAACTCGTCCACCAACGGGGGCCTGGACGCGTGGAGACGGGCATGTGACAACCATCGTGACGCAGGGGGGGTGGGGGTGCGCGTGAAGATCCCTCGATCCCGTGGACAGGTTGACGATGCCACTCGTCGAACAGAACCGGAACGCAATTCGAATTCGATTGGGTTGAGGTAGCCGAGGAACGAGTGCCTTCGCTCGATGTTGTAAAAAGTAGCCGATGGAGACGGCTGCGGCGTCATGGATGGCACACACCGCGCGTGGTCGACGAGCTCCGCGCGCAGAGTGGCAAAGAAGCTCTCCGCGACCGCGTTGATGCTCCCAGCGTGGCTCTGGCGCGACCTGGAAGGTCGTGCGCTGCTTCGCATGAGCCGGATTGCGTTGCTTTAGCGAAGCGGAGCCGACCCAGATCGCTAGACGATTTCTTCCCACCCCACGGGCGCTCGGGTCGGAGATCAGCGTTTCCCGGCACCGGCGTTCGTGACCATCAGCGGCAACTCTGCCAGCTGCCCTCCGTGAGCAACTGGTCGAGCACGCCTTCCGGCACTGTCCAGAAACCACGATGGGTCTTGGGCTCCAGACCCTCCAGCAACAGCAACGCCCGGGCGTAGTGGAATGCTGCGTAGTACGCGCGACTGACCGCATCGTTCGCCAAGCCGAGCGCCAGAAGGGCTTCGGCCGCGCGCAACGCGTCGTCTCCGAGCGCGGCCTCGGCGCGAGCATTGTCGATGCGATTCTCTCCGGTCACCGCGCCACGCCCTCGCGCGCAATGTCGAGTGCAATGCGGCGCTCCGCAGCAAGCCGATCCCGATGCTGCGACTCCGACCAGACGACGGGCGCCAGCACCGGGCCACGAAACTCGTGCTCTTGCCACACTTCAAACGCTCGGCGCACCGCCCAATCGCATTCCACCTCGCTCAAGTCGCGGATTACGATGGCTACATCGGCATCCGAGTCCTCGCTCGCGTCGCCCCGAGCTCGAGAGCCGAAGAGGCGCAGCGATAGCAGGCGCTCACCAAAGCGCTGCTCCAGCTCCCGGCGATAGGCCGCCAGCAGCAGCTCGAGTTCCGGGCCGAGCTCGACGGGTGGCATTGCAATGAGAGTCTAGCACACCGGCGGAGGCCAGCTGGTTGCAAGCCCGGTATCCCGCCTCATAGCAGCAGCCAGCGTTCGAGCTCACGGCGCACAAACGTCGAGCCGCACGTGGCGGTCGTCGAGCAGCACGCCCATCGCCGCGCGCGGCGCCGTTACGGTTTTCGAAACCTCAGTGTCGATTCGAGCCCTGGGTTCCGGTCAAGGCTCCTTGCCGCCTGGGTCGAGCCTAGATGACGCTATCGGCCAGGGAAGTCGCGCCCGAATGCGAGGCACCTCGAGCAGTTCGCCGTTGCCCAGCGGTGCCTCCGCCGCTGCCCGGGGCGACGCCACCGAGCAGAGCCGACTGCATCGTATCGGGGGGAGCACAGCTCAGACATGGCTTGGGCGGGACCGGGACCGGCGCTTTGGGGATGGCACGCGCGTCAGCCCACAAATTGCCCGGGCGACCCCCGGCCGCCTCGGGCTCACTCGCTGGCGCTTGCCGCCTCTCGCCTTTTTCCAGCTTCATTTGGACTTGTCGCCGCGTGTGGGACGGCTCCGGAATTGTCTAACTGATCTGGGAATATTTGTTGGGATGCCTAGTTATTGACAGGCGAACGACCGAGGCTAGGATGCCGCCCGTTTCGCTCATTGGAGCCGCCACTCCCGCCGGGGGCCGGCCACTCGAGGTCCGGGCGCCTCGCAGACTCACCGATGACAGAAGTACTATGACAGACCAAGGCAGACCGGAGAAACAGCATGTCTGACGTGATGATCCGCACCAGCGGGCTCACCAAGCGCTTCGGCGACGTGCGCGCCCTCGAGCAGGTAGATTTCGAGGTTCGCAAGGGCGAGGTCGTCGGCTTTTTGGGGCCGAACGGCGCGGGCAAGTCCACGACGATGCGCATCCTCACCTGCTTCATCTCGCCGAGCTCGGGCTCCGCGACGGTGCACGGGTTTGACGTGTTCGATGATCCGCTCGAGGTGCGAAGGAAAATCGGTTACCTGCCGCAGCGCGCGCCGCTCTATCCCGAGATGAACGTCTGGGAGTACCTGGAGTTTACCTCGCAGGTTCGGGGTCTGGACAACTCCACGTTTCGGACCCGGCTGAAGCGGGTCGTGGAGGTGTGCGGGCTCGCCCAGGTCCTGGGCAAGGACATCGGTAACCTGTCGCACGGCTATCGGCAGCGCGTCGGCCTCGGTCAGGCGTTGATGCACGATCCGCCGATCCTGATCCTGGACGAGCCCACGTCCGATCTCGACCCCAACGAGAAGGCCGAGGTCATCAGGTATATTCAGGAAATCGGCAAGGACAGGACGATCCTGCTCTCCACCCACAACCTGGCGGAGGTCGAGCAGGCCTGCGCACGCGCCATCATCGTGAGCAAAGGCCGCGTCGTGGCGGACGGTAACCTCGACGACATCCGCTCGCGGGCGGGCTCGGTTCGGTATTTCGTGGGGTTCTCATCGGCGAGCAACGGTACCGCCGCCCCGACCAAGCAGGCGGCGCGCGATGCGTTGGCGGCCATATCGGGCGCCAAGCGCGTGACGGAGAGCCCGACCGAAGAGGGCTTGCACCGCTTCGAGATCGCCGGCGCCAAAGAGGCTGACCTGCGTCCCGAGATTTTCAAGCTGGCGGTGGCGAAGGGCTGGATAATGCTCGAGCTGCGGCGCGACGCGCAGAGCTTGGACAGCGTGTTTAGAGATTTGACCCGCGTCGACGAGCGGCTCGACCGTGGCAGCGGCTGGCGTGACTCGGACGAGGACGCTTCCGACGGCGAAGTGAAGGAGTAATCAGGCGTGTCTCCGATGTTGATCATTGCCAAGCGGGAGTTTCGTTCCTACTTCGACTCCCCGTTGGCGTACGTGGTGATATGTCTCAGCTATTTTGGGCTGGGGCTGATTTTTTTTACGGATACCGTGGGGGCCAGCTTCTGGAAGGTGGACAAAGCCAGCCTGACTGACCTGTTCGTGTATGTCGGGCCCGGCCTGAGCGCGCTCGTCGTCCCGGTGGTGACGATGGCGCTCGTGGCTGAAGAGCGGCGCAGCGGCACCCTCGAGATGCTGATCACGTTGCCGGTCAAGGACAGCGACGTGATCATCGGGAAGTATCTGGGCGCCCTCGGCCTGGTGCTCACGCTGCTCGTGGCGCTCTTGATCTACCCGATCATGATGTTCTACTCGCCCTGGCACCTCGGTAACCTGGATTGGGGCCCGGTGCGTAGCGCCATCCTGGGGCTCGTGCTCTTCAGCGCAGCGTCAGTGGCGATCGGGCTCTTGATCAGCTCACTCGTGCGCAGCCAGGCGGTGGCGTTTTTCGTCACCTTCTTCGTGCTCGTGGTGCTCTGGATCCTGGGCGCGCTGACGGACTACGTCGGCCAGGAGATGAGCCAGGGGGTGGCGAACTTGATGGGCTACGTGAGCTTCAATAGCCGCCTTCAAGGTTTCATCAGAGGTCTCGTGGATACCCGCGACATCGTCTACTTCGTGAGCGTCACCGTGCTGGCGTTGGTGTTTGCTTTTCGCGCGCTCGAGCGCAGGAAATGGGCGTAACGAGTCATGGCAACTAAAGAGCATCGCCGTAAGGCGGCCGCCCAGACCGGTCTCTACCTCGCCGTCGTCCTGGCCATCATCGTCGTCGTCAACGTGCTGAGCGCAGGCGCGTACAAGCGCGTGGATACGACCAAGAACGAGCGTTACACGTTGTCGAAGGGCAGCGGCAGTCTCGTGCAGAGCCTCAAGGGTCCCATCTCGGTCGACGCTTACGTCAACACCAAGCTGCCTAAGCTCAAGGTCTTCGTTCAGGAGCTGACGGACCTGCTCAAGAGCTATGAAGGCGCGGGGGCCGGCAAGTTCAAGTACACCTTGATCGAGCCGGAGACGGACGAGCTACGCAAACAAGCGGAAGAAGCCGGTCTGCAGCCGATGGCCATGGGTGACCCAGGCGAGGGCGGCGGCGAGCAGATCGCGATCGCCCAGGGCTACTTGGGCCTGGTGCTCAAGTACGGCAGCGAAAAAGAGGTCATCCCGCAGCTCAGCCCACAAAATAGCGTCGGGCTCGAGTTCTGGATCTCCAACAAGATCCGGGAGCTTCGGGACAAGGCTGACTCGATCAAGCACAAGATCGGGGTGATCACCGAGAAGGACGAGCTGAAGCTCACCGATACGAACCTCTTGCCTCGCCAGGGCGGCGGGGGCAACGGTCCGAGCTTCAAGTCCGTGCTGTCGCAGGCCTTCCCGTTCTACGAGCTCGTGGACGTGAACCTGGAGGACGGCGCCTCCGAGATCGACAAGAGCCTGGATGGGCTCATCATCACGCAACCCGGTAAGGCGTATTCGGATCGGGAGCTGCGCCGCATCGACCAGTTCTTGATGCAGGGCAACAAGGCGCTCGCTGTCTTCGCTTCCGCCGTTTCCATCAAGGCGAACGACGCTAGCATGAACGCCACGCTCGACCTGCACGGGCTCGACAAGCTGCTGTCCGGGTATGGAATCGGCATGAAGAAGGACGCCGTGTTCGACTACGGGGCGCAGTTCCGCGTCCCCGCCATGACGGCAGGTGGCGCGGTGTGGATCCGTCATCCAGGCATCGTCCACGTCGTCGCAGACGAGCGCTTCGCGGAGGACAAGAAGCTCCTCGACATCGGCTTTCCGTCCTTCTTCCGCATCGAGGAAATGGCGTTCCCGTTTCCCTCGTCGCTCGAGCTCCTGCGCGACAAGCAGCCCGAAGAGGTCAGCCTCAAGGTCCTGGCGCGGACCACCGAGAACGCGACCGTGGTCGAGGGCGACACGGTCGATATGAAGATCCGCCGTCAATGGACGCCCAAGCCGCCCTACGCGCAGCGCGTGATCGCCGCGGCGGCCGAGGGCAAGCTGAAGAGCGCCTTCCCGGACGGGGACAAGCAGGGTATCGAGGCCAACGCTCAGGCGCCCACGGCGTCGCGAGTGATGGTGGTGTCAGCGAGCCAGTTCTTGACCAATCCGTTCGCCTACGCGGGCAACGGCCCTGAGCTCGGCGGCCAGTTCGCCATGTTCGGTAACGTGGGTGGCGATCAGGAGCTGCTCATGTTCGCCTCGCCGTATGCGCAGAGCTATTTGACCAACACCATCCTGTCGCTCAAGAACACGCTCGACTGGATCAGCGGTGACACTGACCTGCTCGCGGCGAGCGCCAAGATCATCGGCTTCTCCAACTTGACCTACTCGGACATCGACCCCCCCAAAGTTGGCGCCGACGATGACGAAGAGGCGCTGCGCAAGAAGGACGAGGAGTACCGGCAGGCGCGCAAGCGTCAGCAGTTCTCCGTGCAGTGGACGCTCACGCTGGGCTTACCTTTGATCGTGGCGGGCTTCGGCGTGCTGCGTTGGCGCCGCCGTCAGTCGCGTAAAGACCAATACAAGCTGAGCGCCTCGGCGTAAGGCCGAAAGACCGCACTTTTCAGGACCTGAGACGACTATGGATCAGCAAAAGAAACTCTACGTGGCCGTCGGCGTGCTGGCGGTGCTCGGAGGGCTGCTCTTCGTTCAACGCCAGGGCGAGCACAAAGACACGCAGGCGCACAGCCTCGAAGGGCAATCCGCCAGCCTGCCCAAGATCGAGATCTCGGAAGAGACCGCCAAGGCCATCGACCGCGTGGTGTTGATGAAGCCAGCGGGGAAAGATGGCGCGGCCGCGGAGGAGATCGTCTTGGTGAAGACCGGTGAGGACGCCTGGTCCTTGGACAAGCCGGCCAAGGCCAAGGCGAACGCGAGCAACGTCAAGTCGCTGCTCGAAAACCTGAGCAAGCTCTCGCTCTCCGAGTCGATCGCGTCGAACAAGGACGAATACGAGCGCTGGGGCGTAAGCGACGAGAAGGCGCTGCACGCCACGTTCTTCAAGGGTGAGGAGAGCGTGTTCGACGTGTATTTCGGCGAGAACGGCTCGCGCGGGCAAATGACCCGCCTCGGCAAGCAAGACGGCGTGTACGCGGTCAAGGGCTTCTCCAAGTGGCTCTATGAACGGGACGCCAAGGGTTGGCGCGACAAGAGCATGCTCAAGTTCGACGACAAGGAAGTCGTGAAGGTGGAGATCCAGAACAAGAACGGCGTGTTCCTGTTCGACAAGGCGGGCGAGGGCTGGACGGGCAAACACGGCAAGGCCGTCGCCAGCGCAAAACCGATCGAGAAGTTTCAGGCGTCCAAGGTGGATGACCTGCTCCGTGCCTACAAGGCGCTCAGCGCCATGGACTTCGGCGACGGCAAACAGCCCGCCGACGTTGGCTTGAGCGCTCCCGAGGCGAGCGTCACGATCGAGCTCAAGGGCGGCACCGGCGTGCACGTGCTCAAGGTCGGCAGCGTGGCAGACGGTACGAACCGCTGGGCCATGACCAACGGCTCGGACCAGATCTACAGCATCAGCTCCTGGTCCTCGGATTGGGCCACCGCCGACGCGACGAAGTTTCAAGTCACGGAGACTGCCAAGGCCTCCGACACGAAACCGGCAGAGCTAGAGGAAGAACCCGGAGAGGAATGACGCCGTCAGAACTCTCGCACTAGTCATTCGCCGAGCACTCCGGCGGGGCCTGCTCGGGCTTTTAGCCGCCCTGGCGGTCGTCGCGTGCGAGCCCAAGGCCGCTCCGCCACGCGCGTTAGCTCCGGCTGCTCCGGTCAGCGAGGCCTCGAGCAGCCCGGTGTTCGCGTGGCGCGCCGAAGTGGGCGCGTCGACCGTGTGCTTCTTGGGTTCCGTGCACGTGGCCCGGCCGGACTTATATCCGCTCGACCCCCGTATCGAAGGCGCCTTTGCTGCGAGCGACGTGCTGGTGCTCGAGCTTGCGCTGGACGAGGCCGCTCAGCTCGGCGCCGCGCAACGGATGCTCGAGCTCGGTCGGCTGGCGCCAGGCAAGCACCTGGTGGACATCGTCAAACCCGAGACCTGGGACCTGCTCGTGAAGACGCAGGCCCGGCGCGGAGGGAGCCTGTTCGGCCTGCGCGGCTTTCGGCCCTGGTTCGTGGCGTTGGCGCTCACCACCCAGGCGCTGGAGCGCGAAGGCTTCTCTGCCGAGAACGGCATCGACGAGCATTTCCGTCGCAGCGCCGCCGGGCAAAAACGCATCGAGGCGCTGGAGACCGTAGAGGGGCAGCTCGCGCTGTTCACGGGCTTGGCACCGGAAGCGGAGGAGCAGCTCCTGTACCAGACGTTGCAGGAGATCGACACCTACGGCCGTGACCTGGATGAGGCGTTTCGCGCGTGGAGCGCCGGCGACGCGGAGCAGCTCAATCAGCTACTCGTGGCTCCGATGCGTGAGCACTACCCCGACCTCTTCAAGCAGCTGTTCGTGGAGCGGAACCGGAGCATGACGCACCACTTGCTCGAGATGGCGAAGCGGGCTGGACGTTACTTCGTCGTGGTCGGCGCCGGCCATCTGGTTGGTGAAGGCGGCATCGTGGACCTCTTGCGGTCACGCGGCATCGTCGCTACCCAGCTCTGATGGCGCGGCGGCTTCTACATCCATGGCGCGGGTTTGCTCTTCGAGGCGTCTGCTCGGCCCCAGCCGCGCGCAGGTGGCCTGGTGCGTCGAGGCGCTGGTCTCTCACTAGGGTGTCAGTGGCGTGTGGGCTCGCTGCCATCGGCATCTCGTTCGGCTGCAAGGGTTCAGGGCAGAAGGCGAGCGCCGAGCAAGCTCCTGGGTTGGCGTCTGAGCCCGTGCGCTTTAGCTTCGAGCTGCCCAGCAGCTACGTACCCGTCGAGCTACGCGGTGAAGGGAGTGAAACGCTGCGAGCGCCTGCTGGAGCCCGCGTCACGCCGGTTGGCAACGGCTTCAGGGTGGAGGCAGGTCCGGAGTTCGCGCTGGAGATCACGTCTAGAGCGCCAGCCATGAGCGAGCTCATGGCCTCTGTGGTGTCTGGGCGGCGTGTCATTGACGAGCAGGAATTGCTCGTGTTCGCGTCCGGGTCAGGTCACGCCCTCGTCGTGCTACGAGAGCTCGTTCCAGAGTGGGACGAAACTGAGCGCCAGCGCTTCGCGTGCGCTAGCTCGGGAGCCTTGCCAAGCCCGAGCGGCAGCGGCGCGGAGGTGCAGGGGTTTTCGAAATCCGCCGTCCAGAACATGGTTGCAGCGTGTCGGAGCTTGGCATTGCCCAAGCTCGAATGAGGGCAGCGCTAGCCGACGCAGCGCGCCATCGTGTTGGCCATTTCTCAATTCGTTCGAGAAGATAGCTACTAGCGCACAAAGCCGTACACCTGGGGTCGTCCACGCCGGGGTGGGTGCAGCTCGGCGCCAAATTTCCGTGCCGCGAGATTGTCTCCTGGGTCGTGCTATCGTCCCGAGGCCAAATGGCTGAATCCCATCTCGAATTCACCAAGCCGTCGCACGTGGTGGGGCGCTACGCTCTTTACGGCAGGTTGGCCGCCGGGGGCATGGCGACCGTGCACCTCGGTCGAGTTCTCGAAGTCGGCGGTTCAGCGCGCACTGTCGCGGTCAAACGTCTGCATCCACAGTTCTGCAAAGATCCCGAGTTCGTCGCGATGTTCATCGACGAAGCTCGCCTGGCTGCGCGTATCAAGCACCCGAACGTCGTTGAAACGTTGGATATCTTGACCATGGGCCAGGAGCTGCTCCTGGTCATGGAGTACATTCGCGGTGAGTGCTTTTCGAAGCTGCTTCGAGCCGCGCGTCGCAAAAATCTCGAGCCTTCGATCGGTGTCGTCGGCCGCATCGCTTCGGGGATGTTGCGCGGGCTTCATGCCGCCCACGAGGCGAGGGACGAAAGCGGTGAGCTGCTGAACGTCGTTCATCGAGACATCTCTCCGCAGAACGTCATGATCGACGTCGCGGGGCTGGTCAAAGTGCTCGACTTCGGCGTCGCCAAGGCCAGCGCCCGCATCCAGATCACGCGCGATGGGCAGATGAAGGGCAAGCTCAGCTACATGAGCCCCGAGCAGCTGCAGGGGTTGCCCGTTGATCGGCGCGCCGACGTGTTCGCGTGCGGCGTGGTCTTGTGGGAAGCCCTGACGCGTCGCCGCCTGTTCGTGGGTGAGGACGCGAGCGAGGTGCTGCGCAAGATCCTGCGCGACGAGGTGCCGCCGCCGAGCCAGTGGGTTCCTGGGTTGAGCCCCGAGGTCGACCAGGTGGTCTTGCGCGCACTCAGCAAGGACCCCGACCTGCGCTACCAAACCGCCGAAGAGCTGGCCATCGATGTCGAGAAGATCATCGAGCTTGCTCCCGAGAGCGAGGTAGGGCTCTGGCTCGAGTCCGTAGCCGGCGACATCTTGGCGAAGCGCGAGCGCCTCTTGCAAGAGATCGAGCGGCTCGGGACGAGTGACTTCTCGTTTGACGCGCAGGGCACCGGCACGCCTGGGTACGGATCCATCACCGATTCGGATACGTTCCAGCGCATTCAATCCTGGGCCGAGCGCGAAGCCGCTCGCGTCGCCACGGATGGTCACTCGGCATTCCCTTCCGAGGTCGAGGATCTCGAAGGGGAGCCGACCAAAACCGTGGCCGACGCACGCTGTGTGGACCTGACCGAGGAGCCAGAGCCCACGGCGTTCGCCGGTATTGCGTCGTCAGCCGAAAGCGCGATTGAGCCGCTTCCGGAGGGCGCCTACACCGACGAGCCAGACTCGGCCGTCACGATGGCGGAGGACCTGAGCTTTGGTGCGCCTGCGCGGCTGCAGGCTCCGGTGCGCGCCGCGGGTACGGCCAGCGTGGTTGACCTGCCGCCACGCCGAAACCGAAGGCTGCTCACCCTCCTGGCTGCGGCGGCTGTCTTTTCGGGGTTGGTCGTGGTCACCGCCATCGGCGTTCAGTCCTCCCCGCGGGTGCGCACCAGCGCGTTGTTACCCGAGGAGCGCAGCGCTCCCGTCGTGAATGTCTCGAGCGATCAGGGCGGGGCAGCCGTCGCCTCGAACCGCTTGGTGGGCGAGACCGAGCCCGCTAGCGGGCGCGCGGTCAGCCAGGTCTCGCAGCTCGCCGACCCCCCACCGCCCCTCGGAGTGCCGCAGGTCGAGCTCAAGGGGTCGCTCGAGAGCGAGGTTACAGCCCAGGGCGCCGCGCGCGATCCTGACGACGTCACGTCGGAGGAAAGAGCAGCGGCTCGCGTCAGCGAGGCCCTGGCGCAGCCGTCCAAGGAGCGGGTCCAAGCAGCGGCGGCTGCACCGAAGAAGGTCACCCGTCGCGCGCCGGTGCCGCGGCGGGCCAAGCCCGCAGCGGCCGCCGTAAAGACCGCCGCCAAGGTCGACTGTAAGCAGCCCTTCTGGATCGACGAAGGCGGCATCCGCCGCCTCAAGATGGCCTGCCTCTAATAGGGCCAAAGCTTCTGGCACCCGACGGAGGGGCAGACATAGAACCCCCCCCGGCGCCGCGTGATGGCTCACCAGCACGCTCGTCTTCGACCCGTCCGTGAGTGGCGGCAGCCTCGACGAAAAATCAGGCATACGGGCGCTCCGACGCCCAACACCCTCACACGCCCGCTCTGACCCACGCGGTCGCGCTTGGTACGAGCGCAACAGCACGCGCAATCTCTCGCGACCTTCGACATCAAACCGCCCTCCACAATGGTCTGTGTGCGCTTTCGCTGCCCACGGGCTTGCGACTCACATTCAAGCGGACCGACACCGGATGGGTGTCGAATGCGTCTCTCGAAAATCGCTCGTTTTCGGTCGGACACGATCTAGCCGGCCAACAATTTCGTCATGCGCAACAGCATGGCGCGAGCGGGTGTTAACGAGCCGGCCCGTACCCTGCGCGTCATCCCAGGCGCAGGTATGCTGTTTCAACCCTTGTCCTGCTCCACCACGCCAGGGCGCGCGCGGCTGCATCGGCGTGTGTACAAACAATCTCTCACCGATACGCGCACGGAGCACAGCGCCATGAGTTCGCCGCGCTGACGACTCTCGCGATGTGAATAGCGGGAAAGCAATTAGCAACTGAAACGGTGGGCTGCCGATGCGCAGAAATGACCGAGCCAAGCCTGACGGGGCCTGTACACCTTCAGCAAGCCAACGCCGCTCCAAATCCGACGTTTGTCGGTCAACCTGGTTGTGCGTCATTGGATACGCTCCGCGCGGCACTCGACGCAGACGTCATCGGACTTACCACACTCGGTAAAGCTGCGCGTCACCTCGGTGTATCGACCCGTACGTTGCAGCGCCGACTGCGCGAGGCTCAAACGACGTTTCGCAACGAGCTCAGCTTGGCACGCCTGCGCCGAGCGCAGCATATGTTGGCGAGCTCCGAGGCTTCGGTGACGTGTATCGCTGTGGCAGTTGGCTTCTCCACATCTCAGAACTTCTCGCGCCAGTTCAGCCGCCTCGCGCGCACTACGCCGAGCCAGTTTCGCTTCCTCGCGACTGTCTCGTCGCGAGCATTCGCGGTGAAATAGCAGCGGTTTGGCGCGTGAAGAAACGCTCATGGATGAAAGTTAGCCAAGCTAGGTCATCGGAGTCGAGCGAACGCCGACCACTTCTTTGAGGCGCTCGTGCTGATGGATGTCACGGCAACCTCGCTCGATCGATATCGCCATCACCATCGAAACGTTGGAGAACAACATGCAAAGCATAAAAATTTTGGCAATCCTCGGTACGTTGGCGCTCGTGCCAGTGACCACTCAGGTTTCAGCGCAGACCGTGATTTCGAGAAACCCCCGTAGCCTGGAGATCATCCCCATCTACGACGAGTCGTGGACCTGGACGGACTTTGGGCAAGAGGTGGTGACGTGCGCCGTCGGGGGCGCCGTGGGCGGTGCTGCGGCTTGCGGCGCGGCCGGTGCCGCTGCTGGAGCGGCCGCGGGTGCGGTCGCGGGTGCCGCTACCTACGCTGCGGGGCAAGCTTGGGACGCGGCCTTCGGGGACTTGCCCTCGGTCGCGGGTCGCCCGCTCACGCTGATTGACTGACAGCATGTGAACGGAGGGTGGCCGCCCATGCGGGAGTCACCCTCTGTTTCCCTGGAGATCATCATATGTACAAGCGTCTCGTCTGGTTTGCCTCGTTCGCGGTACGCAGCATCACCCTGATGGGTCTCATGTTGCACTTTGGCGCGACCCTGTTGTTCGTTTTTCCAGCCAACCCGATCAAGTTGCAAGTTGGCCACGTTGCAGACCTGACGATTGGCGTCTATTTCCCTCAAAACTGGAGCTTGTTTGCTCCTAACCCCGTCGATAGCACCCAATCCTTGCTGCTCAAGTGTCTGACGGAGGACGAGCTGGCGCTGAGCTCGGGGGCAGCTGTCGAGATCGGGCCAGCAGACTGGCGCGATGTGTCTTCGGCACACTTCTCTCGCGCGCACGCGAGCCCGCTGTCAGCGTACGAACGCCTGGTGCGTCCTTTACAGAACTCCCTGCGCCGCTACGTCGCTGGGGGCCAGGAGCTGGTGCCGTTCTTTCAGGCCTGCAAGAAGGGCGACACGTTGGCTTGCACGCAGGCTGAGAAGGCGTTGCCGCAGCAGCGCGAGCACGCCGCGGCGATGATTCGCAAAGTGGCGTCGGCTTTCTGCCGCGAGAGTTATCCGGAGCGGGCTCTGGCGGCAGTGGCCGTGCGCTATCGCGAGCGTCAGGCGCTGCCTTGGTCCAAGCGCGGCACAGCGCCGGCCGAGCCACAGGACTATCAGATCGGCATTTTCAAGATCGACGGCGAGCTGGCACTGCCGGGTCTTTATCGAGGAGGCAACACATGATGTCACGCATCCGGCAGTCCTACACCTGGCTCTCGGTGGAGCCGCATCAGAGGCAGGGGCTACGCGCCCTACAAACTGCGCTTGGCTTCATGCTCTTGTTTCGGGTCAGCACAGAGTTCCGGTTTGCGCCGTTCTTGTGGGGGCCGCACGGTATCGGTCAGGGCTCGACCAGTGCTTTCCTGGACGCGCGGCTGGCGTCATGGATGGACCGGCTCTATCAGAGCGAGCTCGGAGTGCAGGCCATGTTGTCCCTGCTGGCGGCGGGCGCAGTGTGCCTAATTCTCGGCTACCATACGCGGCTCGCCGCATTGGGGAGCTTGGTCGCCTTTCGCTTCTTCGAGTCGCGATTGCCCGAGCTGGGCGACGGCGGGGACAACGTGGCTCGTCTGGTGCTCACGTACATGGTCTTTGCATTGCCGGCCGGGCGCGACGCTCGCAACCAGTCGCTCGCCGTCTGGTTTCACAACATCGCCATCTTGGCGATCGGTCTACAGATTGGGGTGGTCTACTTGACCTCCGGTGTGCTCAAGCTCACCGGGGAGCGCTGGAGCAATGGGACCGCCCTGTACACCATCAGTCAAGTCGAGTGGTTCTCGAACCCCCACTTTCGTGCGTTCTTCAAAAATCCCACGTTCACGGCTGTAGCGACGTACTCGACCGTCTTTTTCCAGATCTGGTTTCCCGTGGCCGTGGTGACGCGCCTCAAGCCCCTCTGGCTCATAGTGGGCATCGGCATGCACGTCGGCATCGCGCTGTTCATGGGGCTGATTTGTTTTTCTATGGCCATGATAGGCCTCGAATTGTTCCTCATCACGGACCCAGAGTATGCTGCCTTGCGGCGTCTGGGCCGCGCTGGGTGGGCTCGTGTCTCTGCGGGCTGGAGAGGGGTTTGCCGCCTACTGCCCGAGCGGCCGCTCTCCAGGCAGGAGTGGAGCCTCGCGCGATTTCGCGGCAGAGTGCCGCGGTGACTCGCAAGCCAGCCATCGAGGTTCTGAATCTCTCCTTCCGCTATTCGGGCGACATGGACGTGTTATCGGGCATGTCGCTTACGGTCGAGTGCGGAGAGGTCGTGGGCCTCCTGGGTATCAACGGCGCCGGCAAGACGACGCTGTTCCGGCTGATGATCGGGCTACTCCAGCCGCGCATCGGCGAGGTCTGCGTTCTAGGGCTCTCGGTCACGCGGGAGCGGCGCCGGGCGAGTCAACGCCTGGGTTGGGTGCCCGACGAGCCCTGGCTCTATCCAAAGCTCAGCGCCCTCGAAAACATGAACCGCTTCGCGCTGCTGTGGAGTGTGCCGGCGGCGCAAGCCAAGGCGCGGAGCGAAGCCTGGCTGGAGGCCACCGAGTTGTGGTCGGATCGTCATCGCCTGGTGGAAGAGTACTCGCGAGGCATGCGGCAGCGGCTCGCCATCGGTTGCGCCCTCCTGCACGAGCCAGAGGTGATCGTTCTGGATGAGCCCTTCAACGGCCTCGACATGAAGTCGGCGCTCTGGCTACGCGATCTCTTACGTCAAAAGGCGGCGGCGGGCCGGGCGGTGTTGGTGAGCAGCCACCAACCGGAAGCTCTCGACGCTATCGTCGACCGTTTGGCGCTGCTGCAGCGTGGTCGTATCGAGCGCGACCTGACTCGCTCGGAGCTGCGAACCGAGGGCGGCACGGCACAGGTGTTTCTCGAGCGGGAGCGAGCCGCGCGGAGCTCCGGGACTGCGATCTGAGGTGGGTATGAATTGGATCGAGCTTGGAGCATGGGAGGCGAGGAACGCGCTTCGGGAGCTGATTCCACGGCGCTGGGTCCGGCGCTCGCTCGTCGCGTTCTGGGCGCTCGCCGAGCTCGTTTTTTGTGGCCTGGCTTTGTTCATTCCGTTACCGAGCGAGCGTGCAGTCGATCTCGGCGTCTTGACTGGCTTTCTCGCGCTCAACCTGATGCTCGCGTCCGGGCTCGCGGCGCTCTCGTTTTCTCGGTTGGTCGACGCTCCTCGTAAACTCGAGCTCGTGGCGGTGTCACCGCTAGGATCGACTCGCGCCGTGTGGCTGCTGCTGGCCCCCGCTCTCGTTGCCGGCTGCCTGCCGATCACGTCGTTGCTCTTGCCCTTTGCCCTGATCGTCGTACGCCGCGCGCCGCTCACGGCTCTGGCAATGGCGGCGTCGGCCTTCGTCATTCTGGCGTGGGGCCTCGCGTTTGCCGTGGCCGCAGCGTCCGCGCTCGTGGGGCGCCTCGGTCGAGCCCGTGCCGCGGCGGCCTTGCGGTTGTGGGGCGCGCTCTTGCCCTTGGGCTTGCTGCTTGCGTTCAAGCCGGTGGTGCGAGCGGAGGCGCCCCGCTCGGTTACGCTTGCGCTGCTCATCGGCTCGGTGTTCCTGTTGCCGATAGTTTGGCCGCGCGTGGCGAGCGGCTTCTTCGAGCGGCTTTCCGGACCCACTCGCTGGGTGCCCCGTGCCCGCGAGCCCCGCTGGGGATCGCCGGGTTGGGGTAGGGAGTTGTGGCGTACACTGGCCGTGCGCATGCTGCTCGCACCCGTTGCACCCGTGCTGATTGCGGCGTGGCGCCCGGAGGCGCTGCCCGCGGTGCTGGGCTTGGCGCTGGTCTTTGCCGTGATGGTGCCGCTCGGCCAGCTCCTCGGCGCGGAGTGGGAGACACCGGGGCGCCTGCGCTTGGCTCCGTTCGGATCAGGTTACCGGCTGCGCTTGATCGGTGCCGTGGGTGGTGTGGCGCTGGTGTTGGTGCTGGCGATGGCGGCGCTGCTCGGTTGGGGCCGCTGGAATTGGCTCGCCACTGTCGCCGTGGCGTCGGCGCTCGTGCTGCCGGTGTGTTTGATTCAGCAGCGTCTATTGCGTGGCGCCGGACAGGTGCTGGTGTCGTTGATTGCAGTGATGGCGACCGTGTTCTGGAACTGAACACCGTCGCCGCAGTCCAGCCGCCGCAGCGCGCGTGCGGTTCTAAATGAACGGGAGGTCTTCGTGCATAAGCCGCTGTCGGTTCTGATGGTCTTGGCGCTGGTGGCCGCGGCGCTGTGGTTGGCTTGGCCAACATCCAAACACGCGCCGACGATTGCTCGCGGATCGATGCGCGCGCCATCGTCTGCGCAGCGATCAGCTGCCACACCACGGCGCGACGAGGCACCGGCGGGCGGCGCGTGGCTCGAGGCGGATGAGCCCATGGGGGTTTTGCGTTTGCTCGGCCGCGTCATCGACGAAGAGGCCAGACCCGTAGCGGGAGCAAGCGTCAGCGTGGATAGCGTGCCGCTCCGCAGCCAGTTGACGTCGAGCGACGGCGCTTTCCGCTTTGAGGGCCTGCTCGGACGCAGTTATCAGCTCAGCGCTCGCACCGAGGACGGCCGTGCGACGACGCGGCAACTATTGCTCGATCGTGAGACCCCGGAGGTCGATCTCCTGCTTCGAGCTGCCGCGGCCTTCGAGGTTACCGTGTTGCATGCGACCGAGCGCCGCCCCTTGCCAAACGCCACAGTCACGGTGGAAGGGCAGCCCAGTCTCATCGGCACGACTAACGCCGAAGGCAAGCTCACGCTCACCGGCTTGCCGCGTGGGCGGCATGTGGTCAACGCGTCCCACGAAGGGTTCGCCCCGACGCGCGTGCCAGTGTTCGAAGACCGAGGGAGCGGGACGCGCCCAGTGTTGTTACAGCTTTCGCCGGGTAGCGCGGTCTTCGGTAGAGTGGTCGACAGCGCGGGCCGTGGCGTTGCAGGTGCCGTCGTGCAAGCCGTCGTACCGAACGCGCTCAGTCCGGACACGTTGCGTGCGGGGCTGGCCGTCGAGAGCGACGCAGAGGGTAGCTGGCGCATCGCCGCTTTGCCGAGCGGTACGTTTTGGGTTAACGCCGTTCACCCCGAGTTTGGTCCAAGCTCGAGCGCGAGCTTCGAGGTGGGCGGGGACGGGCGCGAAGTGGGACCCATCTCAGTGATCATGGGAGCGGGGGCTCACCTCACGGGTCAAGTGTTCGAGGCGTCCGGCTCTCCAGCGGCCTGGAGCACCGTCAGTGTGCGCGCCGCCGGGGCGGCGGCGCGTGTGGGCGTGCGGCGGAGCGTGCAGGCGGATGACCACGGTCTGTTCACCGTCAAGGGTCTGCCCAGGACAGAGCTCTGGGTCGAGGCGCGCTTGGAAGGCGCGGTGGCTCCGGCCGTGGTCGTCGATTTGGCCGAGGGCGAGGCGGATGTCACGTTGCTGCTCGAAACGGCGGGCGTGATCCGAGGCGTAGTCGTCTCGAGCCGAGGGGAGCCGCTACCTGGCGCACAGGTGGCGGCTGTCCCGGAGGATGGCGAACGGCGCGTGTCGCTCGGAGACTCGCGCATCGGGCAATACGCGGCCGACGTGAGCGACGATCTCGGCCAATTCCAGCTCTCGGGGCTCCTGCCCGGACACTATCGCGTGCGGGCTTCGACGACCCACGCGGTGCAGACGATGAATTTCTGGATGGGCTCGTCGGTGGTCGCGGAAACCGGTGATACGGAGGTGCAAGTGGTCGTGGACGCCATGGCGCGACTGCACGGCACGGTGGAGCTCTACGATGGTTCTCCGCCGGATGTCGTGATCGTGGCGCTGAGTCTGGCGCCGCCGGCGTCGTTTCGAGGGAACGGCGGCGCCTTCGTGCTGGAAGACGTGCCACCGGGAAATCACGTGGTCAGCATTGCATCACCGGGCCTCCTTCCTCACGAAGTTGAGCTGCCGGGCGTGCAGGCGGGTCAGGATCTCGATCTCGGGCGCATCATCCTCGAGCGAGGCTTTGGCGTGTCGGGGGTGGTGCAGAGCGCCGATGGCGTACCCGTGGCCGGGGCGCGGGTGAATGCGGGTCCGCAGTTGACCGGTGATGGGCAGGGTCCCAAAGCAGTTGCCGCCGGGGTGTCGACCGATGACGCAGGGCATTTCACCTTCCCCGGGCTTGAACCGGGAGTTTCGATGGTGATGGCTGAACACCCCGATCTCGGGCGTTCCACTCCGCTCGCCGTGCAGGTGGGGCCCGGCATGGTGCCGCTGCTCCTCGAGCTGAGGCCTGCCGGCACCTTGAGCGGCATCGTCACGCGCGGTGGCAAGCCCGTGTACGGGGCGGCGGTGGTGGCGGCGCCAGGCGGGAGCAGCACGGTGCGGCTTGCCGTGGCCACTCGAGCCGACGGCAGGTTCCAGTTCGACCGGCTCTCGGAGGGCCCGCATGTGCTGACCGCCGGGCTCCGGCTTTCACCCACGTTGCAGCTGGCACATCGCGTGTCGGTCGATGTCGGCGCTATGACAGACCCGGTCGCTATCGATGCATCGACGGGCGGCCCTGAAGTCACGTTGAGCTTGTCCAGCGAGGACGCGCAGGGCACTCCGCTCGCTCAGATGCACTTCGTTTCGGGCGACGTTCGAGCATCCACCCTGGCCGAGCTGGAGGCGCTCGTCTCGGCGCAGAGCCCCGGCAAGAGCTGGGTTGCGCTGTCCTTGCAAGGGCGGCCAGTCACCCTCCCCGACGTCAATCCAGGTCGGTACAGCCTGTGTACGGTCGTGATCCAGGGCAAGCTCGAAGACCCCGCTCTGCAATATCGCGTACGGGCCCACGCGGGCGCATCCCCGGTCTCGTGTCAGCCCGTCGACGTTCGAGACGCCCCGGTACAGCAAGCAGTGGTTGCTTGGCCGCGCGCCAAGGCCGAGCCGAAGGCAGCGGGCTGAGCGGCGTCAGGGAGGAGACCTCCGCTGATGATTCGGCGCTCATCGCGCTTCGATGCGGTCCCGCCTCGCATCGAGAGGTGGGTCGCTTAGAGCTTGGTCGCTTTACCGGGCAACAGCTGCGGACCCGGCTCAGCCGGTGCCGCGGCGGGACATGGGCGGGGCGAGCTCTTCTTCGAGCTCTTCGAAGAGCTTCCGCGCCTTGCGGCTGAGCTTCTTCGGGACGTGGACGTTGACGACCACGTGCAGGTCGCCGCGACCGCGGCGGCCGATGCGTTGCAGGCCGTGCCCGCGGGCGGTGATCACGGTGCCCGGCTGCGTGCCGCTCGGGATCTCGACGGGCACTTCCGTGCCGTCTGGCAGGACCACGTCGAACTCGGTGCCCATGGAGGCCTCGACGAAGGAGATGTTCTCTCGTGTCACCAGGTCGGCGCCGTCGCGCTCGAAATCGGCGTGGGCTTCGATCTCCACGTCCACGTACAGGTCGCCGTTCGGTGATCCGTCGGGACCCGGCATACCTTGCCCGGGCACGCGCAAACGCTGGCCGCCGTCGATGCCGGCGGGAAAGGTCACGATGACTTTACGCTGCCGCTCCGTCGCGCCGCGCCCCGAACAGGTCTGGCACGGCGTGGCGATGACGTGGCCCTGGCCACGGCAATTCGGGCACGTGCTGCTGAACATGATGAAGCCGCGCTGGGTAGCGACCTGACCCTGGCCGCCGCAGGTTCGACACGCTTCGGGACTGCTCCCCGGCGCCGCGCCCGAGCCTTTGCAGCCTTCGCAAGGGGCTAGACCCTCCACGGTGACCTCGTGCTTCACTCCCAGCATCGAGTCTCGCAGCGTGATGCGAGCGTCCACCCGGACGTCGGCGCCGCGCGCCTGCCGCCTGCCCCTGCGGCCGCCCTGATCGCCGAAAAAGTCGGCGAAGATGTCCTGAAACTGGCTGAAGATGTCACCAACACCGACACCCGAGTAGTCCGCTCCGCCTTGCAGACCGGCGTGGCCAAAGCGGTCGTAGGTCGCCCGCTTCTCCTTGTCGCACAGCACGGAGTACGCTTCGGTCGCCTCCTTGAACTTGAGCTCGGCGTCCTTATCACCCTGATTACGGTCCGGGTGGTACTTCAACGCGGCCTTCCGATACGCGCGTTTGATGTCCTCGTCGTTCACATCCTGGGCCACCCCAAGAATTTCGTAGTAGTCTCGCTTGGCGCTCATTAGGGATGCTCGTCGGCCGGAACGGGCCGCTTCAAGCTAAGTCCGAATCCAAAGCTGTCAACCAGGCCGCGCATCAATCCACGCCCGGTATGTTCAACGGTCGCGCGGGTTCGTCGTGGCGCTTCATCGCTACTGCGGGGGGGCTTGTCGGTTCCTCCCCGACATTTGCCTCGAGACTGGAAATGGTCCAACGAGCAGCCTCGAGATCGGCTTCCAGCTGCGCGTTTCGGCGCGCCAGAGCTTCGAGATCTGGGGGAAGGCTCGCTACGCCATCGCGCGCTTTGAGCTCGGTGAGCTCGGCGATCAATTGCCGCCCGAAACGCTCCGTCTCGTGCAGCGCGGCTGTCAGGCGCGTAATTTCCGAGGCACGATCCTTCAGCAAGCCCTCGACCTCGAGTAGCTCTTTGCGGGCCTCTTCGTCCAGCGTCTGGCTTTGCTCACGGACCTGCCGTTCGCTCTGCGCGAGCGCTGCGCCGAGCTGCTCCACGCGCTGGCTGAGCACGCGCGCCTGGGCTTCGAGCTCGCTGGCGCGCCGAGCCTCGTGGTCGGCGTTCCGCTTGAGCTTGTCGAGCTCGGGCTTGAGCCTGTCCAGCTCCGGCTTGGCTTTGTCGAGCTCCAGCCGGAGCCTGTCCAGCTCCGGCCTGGCTTTGTCGAGCTCCTGCTTGAGCCTGTCCAGCTCCGGCTTGGCTTTGTCGAGCTCCAGCCGGAGCCTGTCGTGCTCGGGCTTGGTTTTGTCGAGCTCTTGCCGGAGCCTGTCGTGCTCGGGCTTGGCTTTGTCGAGCGCCTGCCGGAGCCTGTCCTGCTCGGGCTTGGCTTTGTCGAGCTCCAGGCGGAGCCTGTCCTGCTCCAGCTTCGGCGCGCGAGTGGCCTCGTCGAGCTGCTTTTCGAGCTGATTCTTGCTGCGCTGCTCTTCGGCGATCCGCTGCTCGAGCCGGATGACCTGCTGCTTGGCTTTGAGGCTGGCGGCATTCAGCTGATCGAGCTCCGACTGCATTTCGTCTGCGCGTTGGTCTGCCGTGGCCGCACGGGCTTCGAGGGCGATCAGCCACTCCTCGCGCTTTTTCAGCTCCGTTTGCAGTGCCTGCAGCTGCCGCTCGTGTTCGCTCGAGCGCTCTCGCGACTGCTGCGACGTGAGCTTTGCGAGCGCGGACTCCAGCTCGACGATCCTGCCCTCGGACTGCTCTCTCTGCTTCGTGTCGAGCGGCTCGGCCGCTCTCGTGAGCTCCAGATCCGCGAGCGGGATCTGGATCACCGAAAACGCGTCGGGAGTGACCGGCAGGGCGCTCGCGAGCGCCAGAAACCACTCCGGCTCTTCTGCGCCGCTGGGCAGGAGCGCCGTGTCGATACGCACGTCACTCGTATCGGACGCGCTAAAGTCGGCGATCGCATAACCCACGAATGGGGTCTGGCCGAGCATGTGCACTTCCTCGAAGTGCTGGCTCACGGCATCGAAGAAATCGTAGTAGCCGATCGGTGCCTCGGCATTTACGGCAGGCGTGATCAGGCGCTCAGCGACGTCCGGGTTTCGAGCAGCGATGAGCGCGATACCGCGCCGCGATAGCGCACGGCCGAGAGGCGCCAACAGTAGATTGGGCTCAGCGTCGGCTGCGGCCAGGTCCTCGATGATGCCGAAGTCGAAGACCCCGTCCCGGAGCGTCGAACCTGCTTGGTCGAGCGGAGCGTAAGAGATCTGCTTGCCGTGCGCCGCTGCAGTGGCTTCCGCCACGCGCGCGGGATCTCGATCGTAGACCTGGACGTGGCGCGCGCCGCGCTCGATCAGCCGCTCCGGTAGCGGTGAGAGGGCATCTCCAAAGACGATGACTTTGGCCCCGGAAATCCACGCTTCGGCGTACGCCGCCAGCGCCAAACTAGGAGAAACACGACCGACGTTCATGGACCGGGCGACCCTAGTGCAACGAATCCGTCGACGCGATGGAATTTGGAAGCCCGGCGCTCAGCGAGTGGCTCATAGTCCAAGCATTGGCTCGCTTCGGGGCGCCGCACTTTCGACTACATCGGGCTCGATTCGCCTCCGATCGAGCCCTGTCGCGAGCGCTCTGCGGGTCACCTCGTGACGCATCCGCGGGCCATTGACCCGGTCGGCGCCACTGGTCCGCGGTCCGGTGTGCGCTTGCGAGGCGCGCTCACAAGGCGTCGTCCTTCGGTTTCCTGTACTAGGCTGCGATCGAATAGGAAAAAGGGACATGATCGACGAGGACGCTTTTGGGATCCTGTTCTCCTACTACGAGGTCGAAGACGATGAATATGGCTCGGACGACCGCGGCGCCTTCGTCCGTCGTTTCGAAGCTTTCGAGCGCCACGCTCTGGGGATCGCAGAGCAGATGGAGCTGCCCGGCGATCGGCACGTCGTCTGCTTCGGTCACGCCGTGTATGTGGAGTTTCGGGATGACGACGACCGGCCGCAGCTCCTCAGCCAGTTTCGCACGGCCGCGGGTCGCCTGCTCGCGGAGGGGTTCGTCAACGTCGCCGTGTTGTCGCACGGCAGCCGCTGGGTCGACGAGGTCGACGGCGTAGCGCTGTCGGTGACGGGCGAAAGGGCGCGTGTCGCGCGCGTCTCGCGGCCGAGCGAGCCGCTTCGGCGCGCCTTGTTTGCTGCGGCGCTCGCGCAAAGCGATGAGCAAGCCAGCGGTTGGGGCCCTGGCATTTACGCCGACACAGAGGCCATCGAGGCGCTGGGCAAGACCCCGAAGAACGCGCCGACTCTGCTGCGCGCGCCGGGCGCAGAGTTCTTCCGGATCCCTGCGTTGCGTGTCGAGGCGACATGAAGAGCCCAGTGGCAGAGCCTTTGCTGTGTCTGGCGGATGACGCGCTGTTTGATGAGCACGTCTCGCCTCCAGGGCACCCGGAGCGTCCCGAGCGCCTCGTCGCGGCCCGGCAGGGAGTCCTCGACGCCCCCATCGCGGGAGGGGCGCGCCGCCTCGAGCCGAGGGACGCGAGCCTCGACGAGCTCGAGCTCGTGCACGCCGCCGCGTATGTCACCAGCCTGGAGCAGATCAGCGGCAAGGCCGGGCACCTCGACGCAGATACGTTCTACAGCCCGCGGTCCTTTGCAGCCGCACGCCGCGCGACCGGCGCTGCGCTGGCCCTCACCGACGCGTTGCTCGACGGCACAGCAGATTTCGGCTTCGGTCTGATGCGGCCTCCGGGGCATCACGCGAGGCCCGCCCAGAGCATGGGCTTTTGCATGATAAATCACGTGGCCGTCGCGGCTCGGCACGCCCTCGCCCGCGGGGCAAAGAGGGTCGTGATCGTGGACTGGGACGTGCACCACGGTAACGGTACGCAGGAGATCTTCGAGAGCAGCCCCGAGGTGCTGTACATCTCTCTGCATCAAAGCCCGCAGTACCCCGGCACTGGCGCGGTCGGTGACGTGGGCTTTGGCCTCGGCCAGGGCTACACCGTGAACCTGCCGCTCTCCGCCGGCGCCGACAATGCGGTGTACGCGGCCGCCTTCGAGCGCGTGATACTGCCCATCATCGAGCAATTTGCTCCCGACCTGACGCTGGTCAGCGCAGGTTACGACGCTCACCAGCGCGACCCCCTGGGAGGCATGCAGCTCGACGGCTCGGGTTACGCGTGGATGACGCGACGCTTGGTCGAGGTCGCGGCAAAAGGGCCGGGCCACCGCGTCGGGTTCATGCTGGAGGGCGGCTATGATCTGCTGGGCTTGCGGGAGTCGGTGCGGCACACGCTCGGCGCGCTCTCGGAGCCGCTCCCCGTCCAGCGCTTCGAGCCCCCCAACCCCCGCCACGCCGCCCAAATCGCCGAAGCCGCCCGCACCCAAAGCGCCTACTGGCTCCTAAAGTGAACGCCAGGCCACCGAGAGCCAAGAGCAGTTGCTACGGTGAGGACCGGAAGCGCAGAGCGACATAGCAGATGGCCGAGATCGTCGGGGGGTGGCCGCATCCGACATACCGATTCATCGAAGCCGATCCGCGTGGAAGCGAATGTGATCTTTGATGAACGACGCAATGAAGTAGTAGCTGTGGTCGTAGCCGCTTTGCCAGCGCAGGCTGAGCCGGACGTTGCGCTGCCGGCACGCCGCTGTGAGCAGCTCCGGCTTGAGCTGTTGCACCACGAAGGGGTCGTCCGAGCCCAGATCGATCAGGAGCTCGCGGGCGTAGCCGCGTGCCTTGATCAACTCCACGCTGTCGTACTGAGCCCAGGCGAGAGCGTCGTCGCCGAGATAGCCGTGGAAGGCCTTCTGGCCCCACGGGCACTGCGTCGGGGCGCAGATCGGAGAGAACGCTGACACGGAGCGAAAGATATCCGGGTTCTTGATGCCGACCATGAGCGCGCCGTGGCCGCCCATGGAGTGGCCGCAGATGCCCTGGCGGTGGATGTCAGCGGGCAGCTGCGACGCGATCCATTTGGGCAGCTCGTGCGTCACGTAGCTGTACATGCGGTAGTGGGCGGCCCAAGGGTGCTGCGTGGCGTCCACGTAGAAGCTCGCCCCAGTCCCGAAATCGTAGGACTCGTCCGCCCCGGGGATGTCGATCTCCCGGGGGCTGGTGTCCGGAGCCACGACCATCATGCCGACCTCCGCCGCGTAGCGCTGCACGTGGCTCTTGGTGATGAAGTTTTGCTCCGTACACGTCAGCCCGGACAGGAAATACAGCACGGGGAAAGGGCCTTCGCCCTCGGGTTGGAATACGCCGACCCGCATCGGCGAGCGCGTGGTCTCCGAGTTGTGCAAATACACGCTCTGAGTGCCACCAAAACAGCGGTGGCTCTCGACGGTCGCTAATACGTTGGCTCGCATGCTGCTATCCTAGTCCCCGGGGACATTCAGAAGGTCACGACGGTGCGGATCGACTTGCCGGCGTGCATCAGGTCGAAGCCTTCGTTGATGCGCTCGAGCGGCAGAGTGTGGGTGATCAAGTCGTCGATGTTGATCTTGCCGTCCATGTACCAATCGACAATCTTCGGCACGTCGGTGCGCCCCGCGGCGCCGCCGAAGGCGGTGCCCTTCCACACCCGGCCCGTGACGAGCTGGAAGGGGCGGGTGCTGATTTCTGCGCCGGCGGGCGCCACGCCGATGATCACGGAGACGCCCCAGCCCTTGTGGCAGCACTCCAGCGCTTGCCGCATCAACGTGACGTCACCCACGCACACGAAGCTGTAGTCGGCACCGCCGTTCGTCAGGCTCACCAGGTACGGCACCAGGTCCCCGCCGATCTCCTTCGGGTTTACGAAGTGCGTCATGCCGAATTTTTCGGCCATGGCCTTGCGCCCCGGGTTGACGTCGACGCCGATGATCTTGCTCGCGCCCACCAGGCGCGCCCCCTGGATCACGTTCAAACCGATGCCGCCCAGACCAAACACCACGACGTTGGCGCCGGGCTCGACCTTGGCCGTGTTGATCACGGCGCCCAGGCCGGTGGTGACGCCACAGCCGATGTAGCAGACCTTGTCGAAGGGCGCGTCCTTACGGATCTTCGCCAGGGCGATCTCCGGCACGACCGTGAAGTTGGCGAAGGTGGAGGTGCCCATGTAGTGGAACAACGGCTTCGAGCGCAGCGAGAAGCGGCTCGTCCCGTCCGGCATGAGGCCCTTGCCCTGCGTGACGCGGATCGCCTGGCACAGGTTGGTCTTGGGGTTGAGGCAGTACTCACACTGGCGGCACTCGGGCACGTACAGGGGGATGACGTGATCGCCCACGGCGAGCGACGTCACGCCGGGGCCGACCTCCACGACGATGCCCGCGCCTTCGTGGCCGAGGATGCTCGGGAACAGACCCTCGGGGTCTTTGCCGGAGAGCGTGTACTCGTCCGTATGACAGATGCCGGTGGCCTTCAATTCGACGAGCACCTCGCCCGCCTTCGGACCCCCGACCTCGATCATCTCGACGCTGAGCGGTTTGCCCGCTTCAATGGCGACGGCAGCTCGAACTTGCATGGCTCACTTTCTCTCCATTTCCCCGGCGCGTGGGTCCCGCAGGGTAGTGCAGCCCGTCAGATGTGGCAATTAACGCCCGCTTTGCGGCCGAAATGCGCTACTCGGGGCCGTGCGGGCGGAGTTTTGTCCTTCGGCTGTTTTCGTGAACGAGGCGCCTCGATGCCGGGCGCCGCGGGCTCAGCTCGCGTTCAGGACGTCCTTCAGCGCATATCGCCCCGCGCTCCGCTGCGCTAGCCAGCGCGCCGCTCGGATCGCGCCGTGAGCGAACAGATCGCGATGGGTGGCGCGGTGGGTGAGCTCCAGGCGCTCACCCGCGCCGAGCAGGTGCACCGTGTGGTCACCGATGACGTCGCCGCCGCGCAGCGCGAAGATGCCGAGCTCGTCGCTCTTGCGCGCGCCGACGATGCCCTGACGACCTGCCACGGGGCGGAGAGGCCGCACTTCGCGGATGGCGTCGGCGAGGCGCACTGCCGTGCCGCTCGGGGCGTCGACCTTGGCGCGGTGGTGGACCTCGGTGATCTCGACGTCGAAGTCGGGGCCGAGCCGGCGCGCGGCCTCGGCGACGAGCTCACTCAGCACCGCGATGCCGAGGCTCATGTTGGGTGCCCAGAGCACCGGGATCTTGCGCGCGGCTTCGTCGAGCACCGATTGGTCCTCGACGCCGGTGGTGCCGCTGACGAGGGCCACGCCTTGCCGCGCCGCCAGCCGACACAGCTCGCCGAGCGCGACAGGCAGCGAGAAGTCGATGACGACCTCTGCACCGAGCAGGGACGCGGCCATGTCATCGGTGATGCTGACGCCGGCGCTGCGCGCGCCCGCCAGGCTACCCGCGTCTTCACCCAGCCCAGCATCGCCAGGGCCTGCGCAGGCCCCCACGAGCTCGAAGTCGCCCGCGTCCTGACACAGCCGGATCACGGCGCGGCCCATGCGACCGGTGGCCCCACACACGCAGAGCTTGAGCGGCATCACGACTCGAAGATCTCGAGCGCCGCGATCAGCCGTGCTCTCTGCCCGGGCGTCGGCAGGTCGAGGGGGGGCCTGACGGCTGTTTGAATCAGACCTCGGTGGGCGAGCGCGGCTTTGACAGGGCCCGGGCTGGGAGCGCAAAACATCGCGTCGTGCACGGCGAGCAGGCGATGGTGCTCTTTCATGGCCACATCGAAGCGCCCCTCGAGCGCGAGCTGCACCACGCGGCCCACCGCAGCGGGCAGCACGTTGGAGGTCACGCTGATGACGCCGAGCGCGCCGACCGCCATCATCGGCAAGGTCAGCGCGTCATCACCACTCAGCACGCTCAGTCGGTTGCCCACGCGCGAGAGCAGGCTCTGACAGTACGTCACGTTGCCGCTCGCGTCCTTCAGCCCGACCACGTTGGGGCAGCGGTTGGCGGCCTCGATCAACGTGTCCACGTCGATCGAGACGGCGGTGCGGCTCGGCACGTTATACACCACCAGCGGGCAGCTCACTGAGCTCGCCACTTGCTCGACGTAGTCACACAGGGCCGCTTGCGAGGGGCGGCTGTAGGGCGGCATGACCAACATCACGGCGTTCGCGCCCGCCTCGACCGCTGCTTTCGCTTGCGCGATGGCCTTGCGCGTGTCGTTCGACCCGATGCCCGCCAACACCTGTGCGCGACCGGCAGCGACCCGCACCGTGCGCTGCACGATCTCGAACTTCTCCCCTTCGTCCAATGTGGGGCTTTCTCCCGTGGTGCCGCAGGGCACGAGGCCGTCGATCTTGCTCTTGATCTGCGCTTCGAGCAGCCGCTCGTACGCGGGAAAATCGATGCTGCCGTCCGCCTGCGCGAATGGCGTGACCAGGGCGGTGAACGTTCCTCTGAGCCTGAAGGGGGCCATTAGGCGCAAAGCTTTGGCGCGTACTTAGCCGAAAATCAAGCGCGGCGCGTGGCTCCGCCCTCGACGGGAGCGAGTGAGCGGGGGCTCGCCGCTCTGGTTTCGCGCGGCGGCAGCAGCGGCTCAGGGCTCGTGGGACACAGGGGGTCGGATAGCTGGCCGAGGCGAGTGCTTGACGTGCCCTCGCGCGTCGCGCATGCCGCCGCCGCATGTCGATCCCGAGCGGCACTGCGCCGATGCCGAGGCGAGCAGGAACCATCAGCGTGTTTTATTTCGTGTCGTTTGGGGCGCTCGGTCTGCACGCGCCCTACTTCCCGCTGTGGCTCGAGGCGCACGGCTTCACCGGGGTCGCGATGGGTGTGATCGCCGCGCTCTCGCCGGCGATGAGCTTCTTCGGTCCGCCCCTGGTGGGCGTGCTTTCGGACGCGCGCGGTGCGCGCGGCAACCTGCTCAGCGCGGCCTGTGCGCTGTCTTGCTCGGCGATGGCGGGTTTGTGCGTGGCCGAGCTCATGGGTTCGTCGCGCGCGTTTGGCGTCGTATTTGCCGCGATGGTCGTGTACGGAGCCTGCCGCTCGCCGATGATCTTGTTGGTCGATCGCATCGCGCTGGAGCACGGAGGTAACTATGGCCAGCGGCGCGCCTGGGGCTCGCTCGGCTTTCTGCTCGCCGCCAGCGCCTTCGGGCGTTGGTGCCCGCCGGAGTCGTGGCGCTGGCTGCCGGGCATGGTCGCCGTGGCTCTGGCGGCGGCCTTCGCCGCGAGCCTGCCGTTGCCTCGCGCCTCGAGCGCCTTGCCGTCGCGCGGGCTCAACGAGGCGAAGCGCGCGCTAGAGCGGCCTCAGTTCGTGGTGTTCCTGGTCTGCTCGGCGATCTTTGCCGCGAGCCACTCGGGCTACGACCTCTGCGGCGCGTTGTTTTTTCGTGACCTCGGGGCCTCGGGCAAGACCATCGGCTTGCTGTATGGGACAGCCGTCGTGGCGGAGATCGCGCTGCTCGCGGCCGCGGGCTCCGCGCTCCGCAACGTGCGCCCGGAGCTGCTGCTCTCGCTCGCCTATGCCGGAGGTGGGCTCCGCTGGCTGCTCATGTCGGGGCTCTCGTCGACGGACCTCGCGTTTGGGTTGCAGCCGCTACACGCCGTCTCCTTTGGGCTGGTCTGGCTGTCTTCGCTCGAGTACGTGCGCCGCTCCTCGGACGCGCGCACGCTCGGCAGCGCGCAAGGCGCGTTCATGGCGGCGAACGCCGTGGGCGGCGTGCTCGGCATGATCACCTGGGGACCACTCTATGCGAGCCAGGGTGGAGCGTCGGTGTTCATGCTCGCGGCGGGGCTGTCGATCGGGGCCGCGGCGCTGGCCTATGCCGTCTTGTGCCGCCGTGGGCCGCCGGGGCTGGCTCACTCTTCCGCGCTACGCTAGGACGGCAAACACGCTCGCTCCACCGCAGCACCTCGAGGAGGTCATCTCATGAATGCGCCCGCTCATCCCGCACCTGGTCCCCTGTCCGTCGCGCAGCCGTGGGATCTCGTCTCCGAGGGTTACGCCGCGGAGGCGGCGTCTGTGATGTTGCCGTTCTCTCGAGACGCTATTGCTCTGGCGGGACTCGCCACGAGCGCGCACGTGCTCGACGTGGCGACGGGGCCCGGGGTGCTGGCGCTTGCGCTGGCTCCTCAGGTCGCGAGGGTGGACGCGGTCGACTTTTCACCCGCGATGCTCGAGCAACTGGAGCAGGCGCGCCGCGCAGCGGGCGTCGAGAACGTGTTTGCGCGCGCCGCGGACGGGCAAGCGCTGCCCTTCGAGGACTCGAGCTTCGACGCGGCGTTCTCCATGTTCGGGCTCATGTTTTTTCCCGATCGCAACCAGGGCTTCGCCGAGCTCTTCCGTGTGCTTCGCCCCGGCGGCGTCGCGGTCGTGTCCAGCTGGGCTCCCGTCGATCAATCGCCACTCATGACCGTGATGTTCGGCGCACTCCGCGCCGCCGATCCCAGTCGCGCGGCGCCGCAGACCAATTGGCTGAGCCTCGAGAACCCGGAGGTATTTACGCGCGAGCTCACGGCCGTCGGTTTCAAGGACGTGCGCGTCGTGCCGTATACGCACAGCGTACGGGTCGAGAGCGCAGAGGCGTATTGGGAGGTCACCACGCGCGCCAGCGCGCCGCTGGTGCTGCTGAAGAGCCGGCTGGGGGCGGCTGAGTGGGCGCGCCAGGGGGAGCTCGCCAAGGCTTATCTCCGGGAGCAGATCAAGGAGCCACGAGAGCTCTCGACGACGGCGTATCTCGGCCTGGGTCGGCGCTGATGGCGATATCGAGTACTAGGCCGTGGCGCTCTGGTTGGGTTGCACGATGCGCAGCAACTGCCGCGAGAGGCCGGCCAGCTCCGTCGCCGTGCGCTCCGTCTGCGCGGTGCTCACTTGCGTCTCTTTGGTGACTTGGGCGACGTTGCTCATGGCGATGTTCACTTGCTCGACGGCGGTGGACTGCTGCTTGGTCGACAGCTCTATTTCCTTGGCCGCATCCGTGGTGGTGGTCACCTCCAGCGTGATCTGATTGAAGGCGAACGCCACCTCGGAAAATTGTTTGGAGCCCGCTTCTATCGCTCTCGAGCCCGTCTCGGTGGTGACGATGGTGGTGCTGACGGCGCTGCGCACCTCCTCGATCAAGGCTCGTATTTCCTTGGTAGAGCCGGACACCCGATCTGATAGCTTGCGGATCTCGTCGGCCACCACCGAAAAGCGCAGCCCTGACTCACCCGCCCCCACCGCCTCGATAGTGGCATTGATGGCGAGGATGTTCGTCTGCTCGGCGAGCTCCGACACGATGTCGAGCACGATGCCGATCTCTTGGGACTTCCTGCCGAGCTCGAGCATGTGACGCGTGATCAGTCCGACGTGGTGGCGGATAAAGGCGACCGATTCGTTGCCCTTTTCCACGGTGGTGTCGCCGGACCGAGCCGCCGCCGCCGTGCGCTCGGAGATCTGCGCCACGCGCTGCGCGCTCTCGGCGATCTGGCGTGAGGTGGCCAAGAGCTCGCTCATGGTCGTCGCGATCTCGCCCATGGCTGTCGACTGCTCTCGAGCGCCGGTCGCCTGTTGACCCGCAGCTGCCTGCAGCTCGGCAGAGGACGTCTGAATGTGGTTCACCGCGCCGGCGACCTGTCGGGATAACGAGCGCGCGAGGAACGTGCCGACTCCGGCGATCAGTGACAGACCGAGCAGGCTGCCCCAAAAGATCACCGCCTTGGTGGTGCCGGCGCTGCCTTCGGCGACCCGTGTGCGCCGGTCGAGCAGCGTCAGTTCCTCCCCATCCATCTCCGCGACCGTCGTCCGCAGCTTATCCATGAGCTCTTTGGCTTGGTTTGAAGCCATCGAGACCGCGGACGCCTCGAAGCCATGGTCTTTGCGCAGCGAGATCGCTTGGTCCAGCCAGTCGAGCTTGGCCTGCAGCATCGGACCTGCGTCCGTGAGCCTCCGCTGTTGGCTTTGATTGTCAGCGGTCAGGCTTGCAATCACGGTGAGCACCTTTGGTATCTCGCGGCGCGCGGCCGCGTAGGGTTCGAGGAACTCCTCTTTGCCCGTGATAATGTAGCCGCGTTCACCGGTCTCGGCATCGACCAGCAGCGTCAGCAGGTAGGCGAGCTGGCGACGTACTTCATGCGTGTGGTCGACCCAGCGCTCGTTCTCGATCAGCTCTTGTGTGCTCCGGTAGCCCGAGAACGCGATCAGCAATAGGATGAGGCCTGCCAGGCCGAAACCAGCGCCCAGCTTCCTGCCAAAGGTCCAGCTCACGAGCATCGACTTCTCCTCTCTCAGCGAACGGTCGAGTAGGAGAGAGTGCCCTTCGCGCTTCCCCCCCCTGCGCACGTCTGAACGCACATTTGGGGCCTCGCTGTAGACCCCCGGGCGACCCCAGGGGACCTGACTTCTCCGGCGGCGCGCGTGACGAGGGCCGCGCCGCTCAGCGCTTGCGCTTGATTTTACCGCTCGCCAACTGAATGCGCCGCGCGGCGGTCGACAATGAGCAATCGCATTGCTTGGCGACGTCTTCGAGCGTGCGGCCCTCCAGGTGCTTGAGCAGCCAGGGCGTGCGGAGCTCGTCCGGCAGGCTCAGCAGTTTTCGGACGTTGCCCGAGAGATCAGCGGTCGATTCGGGACCGGGCCCTTCTTCGCTCGCTAGGTCGACCAGATCGTGGACGTCCTCGCCCGAGATGGGTTGTGCCGCGCGGCGAAATCTGCGCCGCTTCGCCATCCGCGTCGTGACCGTACCGAGCCAGGCGCGCAGCCGCCTAGGGTCCTTGATCTTGTCAGCCCCGCGCACCGTGGCCAAGAAAACGTCCTGGATCAGGTCGTCCACTTCGCTGCCTGCACCGAGGATCCTGCGCCCGATCCTCGCGACATAGGGGCGATGCGCGTTAAAAAGCTGCCCCAGGTCTTCCGGCAGCGGGGGAGAAGGGCTCTCCGCGGCTAGAGCAGGCGGCTGCTCTAGCCGCGCTCCGGGTAGCTCGAAGACGGCAGATTCCTCCCCCCAGCCCACCTCGTCGTCTTCGCCCAGTTCCATAGAGGGCGGTGGCAGCCGAGTCGAGAGGGGAGCGGGATGATGTGACGTAGACATACTTTGCGGAACGAGCCGCCTCGATGTGCAGCGCGCCTGGCGCGTGACCGCTGCCTGGCAGACGCTCGTCGAATAAATGTAGCTCGAGCAGAGGCAGCCGCAAGGCGGGAGCCAATCGTCGCCCTCTGCTCACATCGACGCCGTTCGGTGTTGCAGCCGTTCGGTGTTGCAGCGAGGGCCACCCGCGCCGCTCGCCTCGCGGTCCACGCTGCGCGGGCCGCTAAATTACCCATGGCTTCGCTGCATGTGGATGAGTAGTCTCCGCCTCAAATGCGACGCGAGCGTGGCGGTGTCAGGGGGCAGGCGCTTTCATGACGGAGGCTTCGACCGCCGAGCGAGCCGTGGCCTCGAGAGCCGTGCGGCAGCTGCGTGCTATCGCCATCGCGGAGGGTATCTCGTTTCTCGTGTTGCTCGGGGTCGCCATGCCGCTGAAGTACCTGGCAGGTATCCCGTTCGCTGTGAAAGTCGTGGGCTGGGCCCACGGCGCCTTGTTCGTGGCGCTGATGCTGGCGCTGCTGCGCGCGAAAATACGAGCGCGCTGGTCGCTCGGGTACTCGGCAGTGATTTTCATCGCCGCGCTCTTACCCTTCGGTCCCTTCGTGATTGATCGGCGGCTCAGGCGCGATCCGGCCGCCTGAGAGGTCGGCAGGAAAGGCGCCTCAGCGGGGCACGTTGGCTGACGCACGCCTCGAAACGCCGGGAGCCAGCTTCACAAACTCGCTACGGACCGTGGCATGCGCGTTGCAGCCGAGTTGAGGCACCCATGTCCTGAGCCAAGGAGAGGCATATGAAAAACTTTAGGATCTGCGCAGCGCTGGCCGCGCCGTTGGTGCTCTGGTTCTGGCCTGCCTCGGCGCAGGCACAACAGACCGTCCCGGCACCGACCCCGGAGGCGAACGAGACGCGCCAGCTGGAGACCGAGATCGAACGATACCCGGGCCCCAATGACGGCGTGGTCGACGAAACGGAGGCGCGTATTCCAGAAGCGATCCATCCGCCGCCTGCGCGGCCGCGTGCCCCTGCGCGACGGAGCGCGGCGGTAGACTCGGCGCCGGCTCCGAACGCGCCGACGAGCGCCAGCGCCAATGGCTCCGTCGACCCGAGTGAGGTGCAACGCGTGTTCGGGCGTGGCACGGAGCTGCTGCAGCTCTCCGAGCTCAGCCCTGCGCAGATCGCGCGCTTGCAAACCAGGCTGCGTGATCTGGGTCACTATCTCGGGAGAATCGACGGCGTCGCCGGGCCGAAGACGCGGGCGGCCCTGGTGGCTCTGGCACATGCTCAGCTCGCGCTCAGCCAGCGCTTGCTGCTCTCGAACCAGCTGACGCAAGGGCTCGCCGAACAAGTGGGCCTCGAACCTGCCCGCGGCGCTACCCCAGCGTCGCCCTGAAAATGCGGCCCTTGCCCTCGAGCTCATAAGCGCCCGCGCTCGCGGGCAGAAAGCAGGCCTTACCAGGCCCGAGCACGCGGCGGGTGGCGCTCCCGAGCGCAAGGCCCGCGTGGGGCACCAGGCGCCCCGCCCCGAGCGCTACGGGCCCCGAGCTGAGCTCGACGCCGACCTGCCCCTCGACACAGAGCAAAATCTCCGGCCCGCTCACGCTCGCGGCAAAGCGACCCTGCCCCTCGCCGCTACCGGCACGCGGGAGATCGATGCGCGACAGGCGAAACTCTGGAGCCGGAGTCAGATACGTGATCTCCCCTGCCGGGCTGACGTGGGTGGGAGTGGGCAGCACTTGCGGGCTGTCGAAGACCAGCACCCTGAGCAACTCCGGCACGTCCACGTGCTTGGGCGTGAGCCCGCCGCGCAGCACGTTATCGGAGTTGGCCATGATCTCGACGCCGGTCCCGCTCAGGTAGGCGTGCAACCGACCCGCTTCTAGATAGACGGCCTCGAGCGGCGCGAGCGCCAGGTGATTGAGCAACAGCGATGCGACAGCTCCAATGTCGCCGGGGTATTGCGCGGCGAGCTTGCACGCCCAATTGATCGACGCCGCGAAAGGCCCCGCGACGCCCGCGCGAGCTCGCTCGCAGCGCGACAGCACGTCACTCGTCACCTTGGCGCGGGCCTCACCGCTAAGGCTCATGAGCGTTGCAAAGGCGGCTCGATGCGGCTCAGGGCCGCGCTGGCGCAACTGCGCGGCGACGTCGGTGCTCGTGACCCCCAAACCTTCGAACAAGGCGGCGGCTTCGGCCGGGGGGCGAAAACCCGAAAGCGCCTCGAACGGAGTCAACGCGCACAAGAGCTCCGGCTTATGATTTTCGTCCTTGTAGGTTCGCTCGGGGGCGCCGAGCGGCACACCCGCGAGCTCCTCCCGCGCGAAGCCCCGTGCTGCTTGCTCGAGATTGGGATGCGCTTGTAGCGATAGCGGTGAATCGACCGCGAGCACCTTCAAGAGGAACGGCAGCTGCGCTCCAAACCGCTCGTGCACCGCCGAGCCCAACATCCGATCGGGATCCGAGACAATGGCAGCGAGCAAGCTGCGCCCGTCCTCCAGCAGGGATGGCGCTTTGGGATGCGCACCAATCCATAACTCTGCTTCAGGCTGAGCCGACGGCGGCCGCCCGAGGAGCTTGGCGAGGCTCGTGCGTGAGCCCCAGGCATAATTTTGAATGGGGTTGTCGAGCAGGAGCACGCGGGGCCTCGTGTCTGCCTCTTAGCAGGTTTTGGCAGACGCCTGCAAAGCGGCGACAGGAGCAATCAGCAGCGTTGCACAGCCACGGTTTCGAGTGAATGCTGGGAGCTCGCGCGGAGCGCGCCCTCCGGCTGCCTGCGGGCCGCCAACGTCTCGGAGTAGCTTGCCGCCGCACCGGCGGCTTGCGCTTCCCGATCTGCCGGTCATCGCTGTATGACGTCGTATTTCCCGCGACCGCCGGGGACGTGGTGTTGCAGAGCGACATCGCGTGTGACTTCCCGTTGCCCGAGCCACCCGCCGGGCGCACGCTCGATCTCGATCGCGTGTCGGTATCCATTGGGCACTCGGGAGGTGGGGCGTCGACCCTGCTCGGCCGCAGCATCACCGTGCGCTGAGGCTCAGCCGAGCTCCGACCAGCGCTCGAGCTCGAACGAGGCGCTCACGTACTCCGCGGGGGCGAGCTCGGAGGTGTAGCCGCAGAGCTCCCGCGCGAGGCTGGTCAGCCCTGGGTTGTGCGCCACCAGCAACACGCTCCGCACGCCTTCGGGCGAGCTCCTGAGCGCCGCGAGGTACAGCGGGTCTGCGGCTAAGTACAACGCCGGGTCCGCATGGATGGAGCCTCGATAGCCGCAGGCCTCTGCCACCAACGTCGCTGTCGCAAGCGCGCGCGGCGCCGGGCTCGACAGCAGGTGTTCCGGCACCCAACCCGCTCGCCCCAGCGCTTTGCCCGCCTGGATCGCTGCCGCCCGCCCCACCTGGCTCAAGGCGCGAGCGTAGTCGTCGGGGCCCTCCTCTGCATGCCCATGCCGTAGCAGCGTGACTCGGCACAACATGGGACCTCGACGCCTAGTAGGGGAAGCCCGAAGTCCGCGCTGGGTTTCTTCCAATGTAGAGGAAGTGCCGAGCACGGAATGAGGCATGCGAGGGGTCGCTCGGGCCATCACTGGCTGGGGCACGGGCGGAACCCGGCACGAATTTGCGGCGAGGCACTAGTTCACGACCAGGTTGAGGGTGAGGTCGCGCTTCTCGACGAGGCAGCGCTCGTCCGTGCACACCGAGAAGGACAACGTGCCCGAGACCGTTGCAGGGCCGGCGCTCTGGGCCTGCACGGGGATACGCAAGACGCCGCGCTCGGGCGTGACCACCATACCTTTGACGACCTCCGCCGGATAGGTGAGCCCGGCGGGCGGCGCGTTGAGCTTGAACTTGTGCGGATACTCGGCGTTGCAGTGGTACGGCGCCTTGGCGACGAGCACGGCGTCGACCTGTGCCGCTCCACCGGCGACGACCGGGGACTGAGCTTGCAGCCACACGGAGAACGGCTCTTCGCTCACGACCGCGCCCTGGGTGGGCTTGGCGCCGGGGGTTTCTGCGCCGGCTGCTTCTGCGCCGGCTGCTTCTGCGCCTGCTGTTTGAGTACCGGCTGCTTCTGCGCCTGCTGTTTGAGTGCCGGCGACCGTTGCTGCAGGCTTGGCCTCACCCCGCGCGTGCGCGGCGGCTGCGCCTGCGGCGTGCGCGCCCTCGGCGCTGCCCTCCTCGTACTTGGCGGCCTGGACTCGCGCCTGCTCGAGCGGGGCGCTGGCGGCCGCGGGCCGCGCCTCTGCGCCGCTGCTGGGGGCGGCTGGCCGCGGCTCACCGTGAACCTCCGGCGCCGGTTGGGTCTGACAAGCCCCCATGGCCAGCACCGCCCAGGCGAGGGCTGCCCCGCACCATGAGGACGCCCTGGTGCTGCGTGACGAGTGTGTGGTGCAGGCCATCAGCTGATCTTTGATGCCAGCGATCGGCTCTCGCCAGGCCTTTCTTCCGGTTTTTTGAGCGGCCGAAAGTTCCCGCCTGAATACCGTAGCGTTCACTGCGACGCGCTCGTCTGGGCAGCAGGGCTGGCGAGCAGAGCAGCGCGCCGCTCCCCGAGCAACTGAAACAGGTTGTCGAGCGAGCCCGCAAATGACGCCACGCCGGCCGCGAGTTGCCGTTCGCACTCGGCGGGCACGCTGATGCCGACTTTTTCGAGGTCGAGGATCACCTGGTCCGCGGCCGCGAGGTCGCGGTCCACGCTGCGGCTTGGCGTGCCGTGATCCTGAAACGCGGCCAGAGTCGCCGGGGGCAGGGTGTTGACGGTGCCGGGACCGATCAGCTCGTCCACGTAAAGGGTATCGGGGTACGCGGGATCTTTGGTGCCCGTCGAAGCCCAGAGCACGCGCTGCGGTTGGGCACCGATCAACCCCTTGAACCGAGCGCTCGAGAAAATCTCAGTGTAGGCGGCGTAGGCCTGTTTAGCGTTTGCGATGGCCGCCTTGCCGAGCAGCCCGCGAAGGCTCGCCTGCTCGGGCCCCGTGGCTTTTTCGATGCGGCCGCGCAGCGTCGCATCGATCGCCGTATCCAGGCGGCTCACGAAAAAGCTCGCCACGGACGCCACCCCGGACAGATCGATTTTCGCGCGCTGCGCCTGCTCGAGCCCTTCCAGATAGGCGTTGGCCACTTGCCGGTACTGGTCGACACCGAAGATCAGCGTGACGTTTACGGAAATGCCCTTGCCGATGAGGCTGCGGATCGCGCCCAGACCGGGCTCCGTGGCGGGCACCTTGATCATGAGGTTTGGCCGCTGGATACGCGCCACGAGCTGCAGCGCCTCGGCCACCGTGGCCTGCTGATCGGCGGCGTGCTTCGGCTGAACCTCGACGCTGATGTAGCCGTCACGACGCTCGGAGTGGTCGTAGATGGGCCGCAGCAGGTCTGCCACCTGTTGAATGTCGGCCACCACCAGGTCGTAGTAAATCGCTTCGACGCCCTCGTCGGCCTTCACGAGTCGGCGCAACGCGGGCTCGTACTCCGTCGAGCTGCGAATGGCCTTCTCAAAGATCGTGGGGTTGCTGGTGCAGCCGCGCACTCCGGCGTCCAGCAGCGCCTGAAACGCCCCGGAACGCAATAGCCCTCGCTCCAGGTTGTCGTACCAGAGGCTCTGCCCAAACTCCGCATGAACCCGCTCTGCATTCGTCATCATGTTTACTCTCCAGCTCCGCTCGGCCTATATCAAGAAGGCCTATAGCAAGAACGAGACCTCGACAGGCTCTGGTCGTCCTGGCCCGGAGTCTATCCGCCCGGCATGCCCCACGCACATCACCATCAACACCCGCACCACGGTCACGGCCATGCCCACGGCAAGCCGGGCCTGACGCCGCGTAGCGCGCTGCGCTTTAGCCTCGTCCTTACGGCCGGTTTCATGTTGGTGGAGGCGGGGGTGGGCTGGTACACGGGTTCACTCGCATTGCTCGCCGACGCGGGACACATGCTGAGCGACACCGGAGCGCTGGCTTTTGCGCTGCTCGCGCAGAACTTCGCGTCGCGCGCTCACACCCCGCGCGCCACCTTCGGCTTTCGGCGCGCAGAGGTCTTGGCGGCCTTCCTCAACGGCATCGCGCTGGCGCTGATCAGCGTCTGGATCGGCGTGGAAGCCTTGAGCCGTTGGTGGGAGCCACGCGTGCTGCGCCAAGAGGGCTTGATCGAGACCGCCGTGGCGGGCTTGGTGGTCAATTGCCTGGTGGCCTGGGTGCTCAGCCGTTCGCAGCATCAGAGCGTGAACGTGCGAGCCGCGTTGGCGCATGTCATCGCTGATCTGATGGGCTCGCTCGGCGCGGTCGCCGCGGGCGTGGCGGTGGTGTTCTGGCAGCAGTATCGAGCCGATACGCTGCTGTCCCTGCTGATTACGCTGCTCGTGGCGCACAGCGGCTGGCGGATCTTGCGCGAGACCAGCTTGGTGCTGCTCGAGTCGGCGCCTGCCGAGCTCGATACGTCGGCGCTAGCCAAGACGATCGCCGAGACCGAGGGCGTGGCCTCGTTACACGACTTGCACGCCTGGCGCATCTCCGATGGCTTCGACGCGGTCACGGTGCACGTGGTGCTCGCTCCACGCTGCCACGGCGTCGAGGTGAGTCAGCGTGTCTGCCAACGCGTGGAAGCCGCACATGGGATTCGTCACGTCACGGTGCAGCCGGAGGCGCCGCCGCCGGATGTCCTGGTAAAGCTCGGCCGATCGCGCAGCGTCGGCATATAGCGCCGGGCGTATGGCGCAGCGCAGCGTGTTTCAGGCTGCGTTGGAAGACGTCGCGCGGATACGGTTCAAGGTGGGATCGCATAACCGGGGGCTCCGTTAATGTTGGCGAAGCGTCCACACGCCAACGCAGCTCGCGCTACCCATCCCCCGCGTTAACGCGCGCCAGGTGTGGGTGTTACTCGGCTGCAACAACCCTCGCTAACGTTCGCGGCTGAATTGCGACATCTCACCCTGATGAGCGCTAGTCGGCCCTGAACGTTCGACGTTAACAAACGTATCGAGAACGAAGTGCGTTTCGATGTGCGGGCGTGCTCCACACACCAGATAAAAACTCACTTAACTCAGGCTGGATTATTCCCGCAAAGCTTGATCAGTTAAAGACATCGAGCATCTTTTCTAAACGCACTCACGCACTCTCCCCCCGCGTCCTCGAAGCGAGCTCGAGGCGGAAGTGGGAGTGACTCGATCGCTCGCTCTGTGAGCGTCGAGGACGTTAGAGTGCCGGTTGCTTAGGGGGCCCGCTTGACCCCGAGCGGCGAGATTCATCCCTGTCGTGTGTTCGGAGAAGTCGATGCGAGTGGTACATCTAAAGAGTCTGTTGCTGGGTCTGGCGTTGTTTCCCCTGGGTTGTGAGGGTGAAACACTGATGGAAGAGGAGCCGCTGGGGCAAGCCACGCAAGCGCATAGCTCGTGTTGGGGCGGCCATTGTGGGGGCACCCCCGGTCCGCAAGGTCCTGCAGGTCCACAAGGCCCGGCAGGGGCGCGCGGCCCGGCGGGGGCTCAAGGTCCAGCGGGGACGCCGGGCGTAGCTGGGGCCCCGGGTCCCGTGGGTGCGACGGGGCCTGAAGGGCCCGGAGGCCCGCCCGGTGCCATGGGCCTGCCCGGTGCCATGGGCCCGATGGGCCCGATGGGCCCGATGGGTCCGATGGGTCCCCAAGGTGCGCAGGGCTCCCAGGGCCCCGCGGGTGCAAATGGTGCTCCAGGTGCCCGAGGCCCAGAGGGAGCTGTCGGCGCGGTAGGTCCCCAGGGTGAGCCGGGAGCCATTGGCGCTGTCGGTGCAGCGGGCCCTGAAGGCCCCGCGGGCGTCGCGGGTGCGATGGGTCCGATGGGTCCGATGGGTCCCAAGGGCGACCCCGGGGCGGATGGCGCTGCCGGTCCCGCGGGCCCCGAAGGCGCCCCCGGGCTCGCGGGCGCCAGCGGTCCTAAGGGTGACCCGGGTACGCCGGGCGCAGCAGGTCCCGAAGGCCCTGAAGGCCCTGAAGGCCCTGAAGGCCCACCCGGAATCGTGGATGTTTTCCATGCCGACGTGGAGCTCGATCAGGGGATCGTGGGCTCTACCATCAGCGGCACCTTCAGGCCGACGCTCGTGCCGGCCACGTTGACCGTCACTGCCGACGCCGGCACCTACCTGCTCACGTGGAGCTCCGAAGTGATGCGGACCACAGCGGGCGGTGGCGCCAACTTCTATGCGCGGCTGAGGGACGTCACGGGCACTAACACGCTCGGCTTCATGCGCCACGGCCTGGGCGTGGAAAATGGCACGAACGGCAACATCCCGGACGACCCGGATTTCTTTTCCCTGGGCGATCTGTTCCCCTTCTCTGGCTCCGCAGTGGTGACCTTGCCCGCGGGTGTTCGCACGTACCGCCTGGAGTATGCGCTCTCGAGCAGCACGACCATGTCCGAGGCCCTGCGCGCGCAGCATCAGCGTATCTCGCTGCTGCGCGTCCAGTAACTCCGGGGCGAGGGTGTTCGAGCCCCGCGCGTGGTCGGGGCTCGAACGCGAGCGGGCGGAGCTGCTCGTCGCTGGCGGCTTACCCCGCGTTGGCCTCTGAAAGATCGGGCGCCGCGGCTCAGTCTTCGAGCACCAGCAACAAGTCGTAACGCGCGCGATCGTCGAACGCCTCGAGCTGCGTCCGGAGCACCGGGGTCACGCTCAACACCGGCACGTTGAGGCGCCTGGAAATGCGCGCCGGGATGGCGCTCTTGTGGCAGTGCCCGGCGCCGGCGAACACGATCAGCTGCGAGCTCGCCCCGGCGCTCGACAGCCAACGCGCCGCCGTGTCGGCCATGGTTTCATCCCACACGACCTGTGCCGCGTACATGTCCTCCAGCTTGGGGCCGCCCTCGGGCATGGGGTGATTTCCCATGGCGGCGCTGAAGTAGGCTTTGTGGTCGGGGTCGGTCAGGTTCAGCTCGGGCAATTCGCTGCGCTCTGACGCATCCAGCCCCGTGAGCCCGCCGCGGCCGATTTTCCTCGTGACCTCTTTGGGCGCGTTCAACGCCAGCGCCTCCAGGCTGAACTCGCGCGCCGTCTGGAGCAGGGGGCGGTACAACGCGAAGTCGAAACCCCAACGTTCACGGTAGTCGCTGTCGATCAAGAACTGCTCTTCGGGCACCGCGCCTGCCACGAAGCCGGTGAGCGCCGCCTGGTAGGGACGCTGAAACATCTCGAAGCCCACCGCGAGCGCGCGCTGTTCGGCTGCGCTGCGGGTGGCCAGCTCTTCGAGCGCGCGGCGCTGTGCGTAGTGATGCTGCGGGCTATCGTGCTGTTCGCCCAAGCAGATCACCCGCGAGGCGGCCATGCGCTCCCAGAGCGCCGGCTCGAGCAGCTTTTCTTCGCCTGCGAGCCCATACAGCGGCAGCGCCGATTGGGCCACGATGTCCGACGGGAGGGGCGCACGCGCGCGCGCCTCGGCCGCCGGAGCGCTGTTCGTGCCCGACCCGCAGGCGCTGCACGCGAGGAGCATGGCGCTGCCGATGAGCTGACATGACCAGCCGTGACGGACTTCGGCGAACCGATGGCGAAGCATCCGCGTCGGCTAGTGTTGCGTCCCAGAAGTAAGGATCGCTTCGTTTTCAGGCATGGAAATATTTGAACGCACCCGTGCGTTCACCCGCGGAATCGAGTTGGCGCTCGACGAAACAGCGGGAGAAGCACGGATGCAAAAAAGAGTAACCAAGTATCGGGTTCGACTCCAAGCGAAACCACGCCGCCGCCTGGAAGCGCTTGTTCGACGTCGCAGCCCGGCGCACTGGAAAGTGATGCGCGCACGGATCGTGCTGCTGTCGCATAAAGGCAATGGTATCGATGAGATTGCGCGCGCGTTGGGGGTGGATTCTCAGGTCGTGCGTCGCTGGCTGAAGCGATACCTGGCTCATGGCTTCGACGGGCTCAGCGATCGACCGAAGGCGGGGCGCCCTGCTGAGATCGAGCCCCAGGTTTGGCAGAAGCTGGCCACGCTCGTCGTCCAGTCGCCCGAGAAGTTCGGGATCCCTCGACACCGTTGGTCGGTTCGAGCGCTTCGAGACTTCCTGGATCTTCGCTACGGCTGGAAGATCAGTCGTACCTCGGTGAGCCGATTCCTGAGGTCGATGGCGCTCAAACCCCATCGCTTGCGTTACTGGCTCAACCCCACTGACCCCGATTTCGACCAGAAAGCGGCCAAAATCTGCCGCCTGTACGTGAGCCCTCCAGCAAACGCCACAGTCCTGAGTCTCGACGAGAAGCCGGGGATCCAGGCCTTGCGTCGACTGCAGCCCGATCGGCCCTTGCGAAAGGGCAAGCCCGCACGCCTGGAGTTCGAGTACGAACGCTGCGGAACTCGCAATCTCTTCGCCGCATTCAACATCAAGACGGGACACGTCGTGGCGTGGATGACCCCCGACCGCAGCACGCCCTTCGTACTGGCCTTCCTCGATCATCTCGTCCGCTTCTATCGTCGCGGTCGACTCGTGATCATCACGGACAACATTAGCACCAGGACCGGGGCGGAAGCCCGCGCTTGGCTCGGCTCCCATCCGCGGGTCGAGTTCGTCTTCACACCAAAACACGGTAGCTGGCTCAATCAAGTCGAGATTTGGTTCGGCATCCTGACGCGCAGCGCCTTGCGCTATGCCTCGTTCGACAGCCTGAAGGCCCTCGAGCGCGCCATCCTTGCCTTCACCAATCACTGGAACAACGTCATTGGCCACCCGTTCGAGTGGACCTACACTGGTAGAGTCCTGGCGGCGTGACGATTGCTACTTCCGGGACGCAACACTAGCAGCTTGTAGTCCGCGCCGCAAACTCGTTGCCATGCGCTCACCCTGGCTCGAGCAACTCGGGCTGCCGCCGTGCTCGGCGAACGGCGAGAGCCGAGCAGCGCTAGCGCCCGGCGCTGCCCGGCGCCGCGAGGGCCAAACGGCGTCAATCGGCGACGGCCGTTGTCTGCTCGGCCAGCCTCGAGGGGTAGGTGGGCGGCTCGGCGAGAAGGTCACTGCCCACACCGAGGCGCCCGCCCTGGAGCGGCAACGTGCCGCCTCCGTGGCACCCATGTGCGTGAGCCGGGTACATTACGGCGCGTCCGGCTCGCGCCGTTGCAGAGAGTCTCGCCCGAGCGATCGGGGAGCATTCCCAGCCCCTCATGTCGACGGTCCGAACGCCCAGCGCCACTGCCCCTTCCGGGATCCAGCCCGGGGACATTCTCGCTGAAAAATACCGGGTGGAGAGCGTCCTCGGCAGCGGGGGCATGGGGGTGGTCGTGCTGGCCGAGCACATCGAGCTACGGGAAAAAGTCGCGATCAAGTTCCTGCTCGACGAGGCCGCCGAAAACTCGGAGCTGTCCGAGCGCTTTCTGCGCGAGGCGCGCGCGGCGGTGAAGATCAAGAGCGAGCACGTGGTGCGCGTGCTCGATGTGGGTCGCTTGCCGTCGGGGTCCCCATACATGGTCATGGAGTACCTGGAGGGCGAAGATCTCTCGCAGCGGCTCGAGCGTGGCCGCGTGCCGGTCGAGGACGCCGTCGACTACGTGATCCAGAGCTGCGAGGCGATGAACGTCGCGCATCGGTCGGGCATCGTGCATCGCGATCTGAAACCCGCCAATCTGTTCCTCACTCAGCGGCCCGACGGCTCTCCGATCATCAAGGTGCTCGACTTCGGCATCTCCAAGGTGAGCACCGCCGAAGCGGTTGTGCTCAGCTTGACCCACACCCAGGCCATGATGGGGTCGCCCCTGTACATGTCGCCCGAGCAGATGCGCTCGAGCAAGGACGTAGATAGGCGCACGGACGTCTGGTCGCTCGGTGTCATCTTGCACGAGCTCATCTCGGGCGAGTTGCCGTTTTCCGGGTCCGCGTTTCCCGAGGTGCTGCTCAAGGTGATGACGGAGCCCGCGCCCTCGCTGTGTGCGCTGAGGCCCGAGGTGCCGAAGGCGCTGGCGTCGATCGTGCAGCGCTGCCTGGCCAAGGCGCCGGAGGAGCGCTTCTCTTCCGTGGCGGCGCTGGCTGTGGCGCTCGCGCCGTTCGCTTCGGATCGTACGCTCGGGCTGCGGGGGCGCCTGGCGCAGAGCATGAGTGGGCCCGCGCCCGCCATCTTGCTGGCTCCCGCGCCCCCGCCGGCGCTCGGCGCCACGCGCGTCGAGGTCGCTGCCGGTGTGGATCTGCCGGGGCCTCTGCTGCACCCGCCCCAGGCCGGCACTTTACCCTCCATCGGGTCGATAGAGGCCGCGCTACCGCTAGGCACGAACACGGCGTGGGAGGGAGAGCCGCCGGTCGTCCCGTTGCACGCTCGTCCGCGTTGGGCGTGGGCGGCCGCCGTGTGCGGTGTGGTGGCGGCGGGTCTGCTCGCGTTCGCGTTGCTGCGACAGAGCAGCCGAGCGCCGCTCGGCACGCAGCACGAAGCGAATGCAGCTCGAGCGCCACAGGCGAGCGCGGCCCAGCCCGACGGCGCACCGGACCCACTAAATCACACCGCAGGAACGGCGCCCGGGCGCCTCGTCCCGCGAGCTGCCGTGGCCTCCGACCCACCTGCGCTGCCGAGCGGCCCGCCGAGCACCCGAGAGGCCTCGCGCTCGCCAGCGGGCGTTCTGCGCGCGGCGCGTGCAGGTCCCAAGAGCGCTGCGGCCAAGCTGCGAGAGGCGACCTCGCCGAAGGCACGTCCAGCGCCCGAGCCGAGCCGCGCCGCGCCAACCCCGACCGCGCCCCGCGCTCGGGCCAAGCCTCTAAGTATCGAGTTCAAGTGAGCCGTCCAGTTCGGCGTGCCATTCCCATTCGTTCTCGATCCGGCGTCCCATTGCTACCAGCGGCCTGGGCGCAGCTCCGGCCTAGCCCCGCGTCGGGCCCTCGATCGCTGTCAGGGTTGGCGTGGCCTACTCTTCTGGACACTGCTCGGCGCCTCGAGCCTCGTCGTCTCGCCTCCAGCCGCCGCCCAGAACGGGCCCGAAGCGCCCGCCGCGCCGGTGCCAGCGTTGGCCGATTCGCTGCGGGGTATGGCGCGCGCCGACTACGCGGCAGCCCGGATTTTGTACGAGGACGGCGACTACGCGGGCGCCTTCACCAAGTTACAAGCCGCCTATCTGGCCTCCAAAGACGCGCGCTTGCTCTGGAACATGGCCGCCTGCGAAAAGGAGCTGCGCCACTACGCCAACGTGATCAGCCTGCTCGAGCGCTACCTCGCCGAAGGTAAGGACGTGATCCGCGCAGACGAGCGCGAGGCCACGGGAGAGCTGCTCCTCACCGTGCAAGCCTTCGTCAATGAGCTCGAGCTGGTAGTAGAGCCCGAGGGCGCCCAGCTGTACCTCGATGGCGTCGAGGTGGGGCGGAGCCCGCTCGAGCGGCCGCTGCGCGTCGACATGGGCAAGCGCAAGCTGTTGGTGCAGAAAGCCGGGTTCGTCCCGCAGCAGGCCGACATCGACCTCGGGGGGGGTAAACGTATGTCGCTCCGCATTAGCCTAAAGCCCGAGCTGCACGCGGGCACGCTACGCATCGTGTCGGAGCCCAGCGCCGTGATCAGCGTCGATGGCCACGTCGTGGCGACTGCGACGTGGGCGGGCCAGCTGCCGTCCGGAGCGCACAGCGTGCACGTGAGCGCCCCCGGTAAACGGGCACACGAGACCGAAGTGGTGATCAAGGACGATGCGACGAGCTCGTTACACGTCAACCTCCAGGCTGAGGCGCCGCAGCTCCTGGCCCAGCCAGAGGCGGGCGCAAAGGCGTGGTGGTGGGTGGTGGGGGGTGCCGTCGTCGCGGGCGCTGGCGTCGGCGCCTACCTGCTGCTCAGGCCGAGCGATGAGCCCCGCCCACCAGAGCTCGGGACGTGGGGAGGGTTCGAGCTGTGAAGGTCGCGAACGCGTCGGGTCTCGCGCTGGTGCTCGCGTGGGCCATGGGCGGCTGCAGCCCGGACAGCGCGGCGCGCGGCAGCCTCATGTTGGCCATCAGCACCGACATGTACATCGACAAGGACGTGAGCCGCGTCGATATCATCGTGCAGCCCGAGCGGGGCCCGATGCAATCAACCCAGGTCAATCTCTTTCCAGAGCTCGAGGGGCAGTTCCTGCCCGGCACGTTTTCGATCATCGAAGGCAGCGAGCCGGGACAATTTGTGCGCGTACGCGTGATCGCCCGCCAGGGTAGCCGCGCCCGGGTCGTGCGCGAGGCGGCGCTCAAGGTGCCGCGGCAGCGCACGGCACTCTTGTCGATGCCCATTCAGTGGCTGTGTGACGGACAGGTGCGGCAGGACGGACAGCTGTACCGCTCGGACTGCGAAGAGGGGTACACCTGCGTTTCCGGCGCCTGCCAACCCGAGGCCGTCGACGAAGCGAGCTTGCCCGACTACCAAATCGAGGAAGTGTTCGGCGGGGGCGACGCGACCGGCGGAGGCAGCTGCTTCGACACGCTCGAGTGCTTTTCAGTGACCGAGCAGCCCGCTCTCGATCTGGAGAGCTGCCGCCTCGCGAGCGTGGCCTCCGACGACTTGAACGTTGCGGTGGCGCTGCCGCCCGGCGGCGACGGACACTGCAGCGCGAGCGAGTGCCTGATCCCGCTCGACCGCTCGGAGCTCACCGGTTGGTTCGCCCCTGAAGCTGGCGGTTCGGTGCGCTTGCCGAGCGCCGTCTGCGAGCGCGTACGAGCGGGGGGCGCGCGAGTATTGACCAGCACGGAGTGCCAGTCGAAGGCCCCGGGCACGCCGACCTGCGGCCCCTGGACGCTCGTGGGCAGCGCTCCCGGATCCGACCTAAACCCCGGCGTTCCGAGCCCCGTGGCCCTCGATCCTGCGCTCATTGGCGAGCTCGAGGAGGTCGCCGCGCGGCTCGCGTCGGAGCTCGGCGGCGCCTGTGGCGCGCTCGCGCAACTCAGCCCCAAAGCGGAGCCGACTCCGGCGGACCTGGATGCGATTTGCGAAGCGGCGCGCGTGGCAATAGAGCCCCTGGCGCCCCTCACCTGGCATCATCGACCGAGCCGCTGTTCGGTCGACCACGTGCGGCAACTGCAGTGTGAGGCTGGCTGCGACCCGAGCTGCGACCCGGGAACGCTCGAGCAACGCTGCGTGGCGAGCGGCACGAGCGGGATCTGCACAGACACATGCGAGTCGCGCGTCTGCCTCTCCGACGTGGCTGCGCCGAGCGCGTGCGTCGGGGGTTGTGCCGGGAGCTGCGAGGGTCAATGTGAGGGCAGCTGTCTCGGCCAGTGCCAGGGCGCATGCGCGACGTCGCCGGATGGATTTTGCGAGGGTCCTTGCGAGGGTACGTGTCTGGGACTCTGCCAGGGCCGCTGCACCGGGACGTGTGAGGGGCGCTGCGACGCCGACCCGAACCTGCCCGCACCCGTCTGCGGCGACGGAGCCCGATGCCTGGGCGAATGCGCCGGAGCACTTACGTCGCCGAGCTGTGACGGGCGGCTTGGCCCGAGCCCCTGCCCAGCGGAGCCGGGCTGCGTCGGGAGCTGCCAGGCGGAGGCAGCGCTGAACGTCTCGTGTGATGTGGCGACGGTGTGGGTCATGCCGAAACCAGGCCTCGACGCGGTGTTGCGCCCCTCTCTCGTCGGAGCTCTCTCCACGCTCGTCAACCTGCGGGATGGTCAGAGCTTCGCCGCATTGGACGAAGCGACGCGGATGCTGGATCGCAGCCTCGCGGACCCCCTGGCCTCCGTGGATCAGGTGGCGCGCATTGAGAGCGCCAAGGCCTTACTCGCCGCGGTCAGCTCGAACAGCACGAGCCTATTGGCGAGGGTAGGGCCCGAGCGCGCGGCTTTTATGCCCGCCCCGGTCGGAGCCGTGCCGGCCTGTCAGGGCCTCCGAGCGAGCGGCATCCGCCCGGGAATTGATGACTTTGAAGACGGGGACGCCCTGCTCTTGCCCAACGATGGCCGCGACGGCGGCTGGCACGTCTCGGGCGACGGCACGGGCACGCTCCTGGTTGGCGAGCCTCTGCTGCCCGAGAGCGGAGGGGTCAATGGCAGCGGCAAGGCGATGCATGTGTCGGGCAGCGGCTTCACCGAGTGGGGTGCCGACCTCAGCTTCGATCTGCGTAAAGACTCAGCCCGCTACGACGCGTCCGTGCATCAGGGGATCAAATTCTGGGCGCGAGGCAACAACCGCTTACGCTTCATCGTCATGCAAGCGAACCTCGCGCTCGGCCACCCCTGCGCCACCTGCGTCGAGCCCGCGAGTCAGTGCGGGGTCTTTTACGCCAGCGAGCTGTCGTTGACTGACGCCTGGACCGAGTACTCGATACCCTGGACCAGCCTCGTGCGCGACTACCCGGGCGGAGCGGCGGTCGGCCCCGATCAGCTCTTGCTTCTTCAATTCGAGGCGCCGGCGCTCGACGCCTTCGACTTCTGGATCGACGACGTGTCGTTCTTTTAGGCTTGGAGCCTCCGGAGGCGTGGAGCGTATGGTAGTGAGGAGACGGGAAAGGACCTCTGCGGCCGCACCTGTTCCGGCCATGCTAGAGGATTCGAAGTTGCGCATGACGCATGGCGATGTCGACGGAGTTCACCAGTCCAGCGCCGACGTTTTCAGCGAGTTGGACGGCACCGTGGTGTTGCGCTTTCATTCCGAATGCCGCTTGAGCGAAGCTCAGGCGGCCGCCGTCGCGCGCGAGCACGTCCGCGCCGCGCGCGGGGAGAAGCGGCCTGTTTTGGCCGACGTGCGCGGCCTGATCGCCGCTGACCGCGGGTCGCGCCAGGTCGCCGCAGGCCCGGAGGTGAGCGCGATCACCCTGCGCATGGCGATCCTCGTGGATAACCCGCTCACGCGCGTGCTCGGCAACTTCTTCCTGCGCGTCACGACGCCGGAGTACCCCACCAGGATTTTCAACGACGAAGCGCGAGCCAGGGCCTGGCTACGGGAGCCCGCGTAGTGGGGAAGGGCGAACGCACGTTCGAGCAACGCCTGGACGAGACGGTCGAGCTTGCCGTGCAGATCGCGTCGGGTAACCTCGAGGCGCGCCTGCTCGTCTCCGAACGGGGCGACCCGATCGACGCGGTGGTGGCCGCGCTGAACATGCTGGCGGACGAGCTCGCGCACGAGCGCAAGGGCCGGCAGCGCGCGGAAGAGCTCCTCCAAGATGAGCTGGACGCCTACGAGAACGCGCCTGCGCTCTTCTGCTCGCTCGATGGGCAGAGCCTGACCATAGAGAATTGCAATCAGACGCTGGCCGCCGCCCTCGGCCTGCCCAAGCCGCAGATCATCGGGCGCTCGGTGCTGGATCTGTGTTCGGAGGACTGCCGCGACCTCGTCGAGCGTTCGCTGCGCGAGCTCGCGGTCGGGGCCCCGCACGAGGGCCCGGAGGCGCGTCTCGATAAGGCCACGGGCGGTCACGTCACGGTCAGCACGGGCGCGAGCCGCGTCCGCGGTCACGACGGTCGTGAGCGTCTGCGCATCGTCTGGCGGGACGTCACGCTGGAGAGGCACCTCGAGGCTCAGCTCGTTCAGGCGCAGAAGCTCTCGGCCGTGGGCCGCTTGTGCGGCGGCGTGGCGCACGATTTCAACAACATCCTGTCCGTCGTCACCGGCGCGGCGGCGTTGCTTTCAGCAGAGCTCAGCGCGCGCTCGATCGAGACCGAGGACATCGACCTGATCCAACAGGCGGTCGCGCGCGGCGCATCCCTCACGAGCGATCTGCTCGCGTTTTCGCGCCGCCAGGTGGTGAAGCCCACGACGACCGACGTGCGCAGCGTGATGCGCGAGACGGAGCGCATGATCGAGCGCTTGGTGGGGGCCGACATCCAGGTGATCGGCGACCCCCAAAGCGAGCCGCTCTGCGTGCTGATCGACGCATCTCAGCTGTCCCAGGTGCTGATTAACCTGGCCATCAACGCGCGGGACGCCATGGGTGAAGGAGGGCGGCTCAGCATCGCCGCGGCACGCCTCAATCTGGATCGGGAGGGCGGCAGCGGCGTGCCCGACTTGCCACCGGGCGCATACGCGCGCATCAGCGTCTCCGACACTGGCTCGGGGATGACCAACGAGGTGCTGTCCCAGGTGTTTGAGCCATTCTTTACCACCAAGCCGCCAGGCAGTGGCTCGGGCCTGGGCCTGTCGGTGTGCTACGGCATCATACGGCAGGCAGGCGGGCGCATCAGCATCGACTCGGGGGTAGGCCAAGGGACGAGCGTCAAGATCTACCTGCCGATCAGCGCATCTGAGGCCTCCCCCGCGTTGGCTCCCGGCCGCCCACCGGCTCGGGGCGGGCGCGAAACGATCCTGGTCGTCGAAGACGACGTGGCGGTCTGCATGGTCACGCGCCGCATCCTGGAACGCGCCGGCTACCGGGTGCTAGTGGCTACGAACGGCGTGGAGGCCCTAGAGGTCGCGGACCGCCTGGGAGCCTCGATCGACCTCGTGGTGAGCGACGTCACCATGCCCGGGATGGGGGGCATCGAGCTCGGAGTGGAGCTCCGACGCCAGCGCCCGACCACTCGGCTATTATACCTCTCCGGGTATCCGCGCGTCGCCACGGTCAAACCCGGCTCCGTCGAGCTCGGCGCCGAGTTCCTCGGCAAGCCCTTCACGAGCAGTGCCCTCCTAGAAAGCGTCCGCCGCGCCCTGGATATCGCTTAAGGGGACCTCTAGAAAATGGGACGACCCCCGACGATCTCGGCCAAATCAAGGGGCGCACCCTCAACTGAGCCTCGCTGAGCCTCTACTAATCATTCATCATAAAGCGTCACTCGAACCCCCGAAAAGCTCGAGTCAGCTGCGTAGTCGCGCGAGAACCGGACCGGAACCGTAGTTTCTACGGTGAGGACCGGAAGCGCAGAGCGACATAGCAGATGGCCGAGATCTTCGGGGGTGGTCCCGTTTTCGAAAACGGACCGATGAACTAGTTGAGGGTGCGGCCTTCGATTTGCGTGAGCTGCTCGAGCGCGGCTTGCAGCGCTTCGCGGCCCTTGTGGATGGCGTCTCGGTCCTGCTCCCACTTGACCATGGCGGCGCTCGCCGTGGCGTGGACACGAGCATAGTCCTGTTGCAGCTGGTCGAGATCGGCGCGCGCGGCCGAGAGCTCGGCGGTGGTCTCGTTGAGCTCGCCCTCGATACGTTCCACGCGCCCGCGGGCCGCGCCGAGATCACTGAGCGTCGATGCGAGATCCGTGCGCGTGGCCGCCAGCTCGGCGCGAGTGGCCGCGAACTGGCGCTCCAGCCCGTCGAACTCTGTGCCGAGCGTCGCCAGATCCGTTTGAGACACGCCGAGCTCTCGACGCGTGGTCTCGAATTTCGCTACGATGGCGGACAGATCGGAGCGAGTCGCTTCTAGCTGCGCGCGCTCGTGCTCGAGCTCGGAGCGAGTCGCCGACAGGGCCTCGCGAGAGACCTCGAGCTGGCGCTCGCTCGCATCCATGCTCTTCTGTACGTCGCGAGCGGCGGCCCGCGCCGCGGCGATCTCGTGTTCTGCGCGATCAATGGCTGCGTCCCGATCGAGCACGAGCGCCGCGTAGGCGGTGGCTTTCTCGTCGGCGAGCGTCGCGAACGCTTGCTCGTACTCCGTCTTGAGCCGGGCTTCTTGCTGCTCGAGCGCTGCGATCTTGGTGCGCTCGGAGCTCGCGCGTTCATGCTCCAACGCGTCCGCGAGCCGGCGCTCCGCGTCGGAGCGCGTGGCGTCGACTGCACGAGTGAGCCGTGCGTCTGCGTGCTCGGCGGCTTCGGCCAGCGCTGCGCGCTTGTTTTGCTCGGCGGCGGCGAGGGCTGCGTCCGCCTGCTGCCGGGCGTCGGCGAGAGCCTGGCGGTGGCTCTCTTCAGCGGCGGCGAGCTGCCCTTCCGCGTCGCGCCGGGCCTCGTCTAGAGCGGCGCGGTGGGTCTGGTCGGCCGCGGCCAACCGCTCTTCGGCGAGCGCCGCGTCTTTCTGGCGTGCCTCCTCTGCGTCGGCGAGCCGAGCCTGGGTTCGTTCCGCCTCTGCGACGCGGGCCTCTTCGGCGGCTGCGAGCCGTTCTTCACCCTTTTGGATCGCGTCAGCGAGCGTGCTGCGGCCACGTTCTTCGGCCGCCTCGAGCTGCTGGCGGAGCAGCGCGAGCGCTTGGTCTTTCTCCTGAGCCTCGGTGGCGAGCTTGTCAGAGCGGCGCTTGAAATCATCGGCGCGCTTGGCCGCTTGTTCCTTGTCGGCCTTGGCGGCGTTGTGCTGACGCGTCAGCTCGTGCAGCTCGCGCTCCGCAGCCAGCGCTCGGTCGATGGCGTCGGTCTTCTCGCGCTCGTAACCGAGCAAGGTGTCCCGGATCGCCAGCAGCTCTTTCGACTTTTGGCTGGCTTGGCCGTGCAGCTCGAGGATTTCCTTGTCTTTCTTGTTCACCGTCTCGCGCAGCGTCAGAAAATCCTGTGCGGTGCCTTGATTTGAGCCTTCGCTGCGCGCTGGCTCGCGGGGTGGCTCGCTGCGGGCCGCTTCGACGCGCAAGGCTTCGGCGCGGGCCGCCTCCAGCTCGCGCCGGGACTGCTCGGCCTCTCGACTGAAGCGCAACGCCTCCGCCTTTTGGCGCTCCACCTCACCATTGGCCTGGTCGAGCAGACCTTGCAGCTCGGCGATCGACTGGTCCTTCTCGGCCATCATCACCGGGTCGATGGCCGCCAGGGCCTGGCTCTCGGAGAGCCTCAGGTCGGGGACCATCGATCGGGCCGGGCGCGAACGGGCCGACTGCGGCGCGCGAGCCGGCGCTGGCTCTGACGCGAGCGAGATGGGTGTGACGGAGGTCGGCGGCACGGGCGTGGGGGCCGCGGGAAACAGGCTGCGCGTCGCGTCCACCTTGGTATCGGGGTCCTCGTCGCTCTGTGCGCCCAGCAGGTCCTCCTCGAGCAAGGCGTCGAAGGCTTGCTCCGTGAACTGATCGACCTCCTCATCCACGCTTTCTTCCGCGGGGGCTGACTCCACCTCCGAGAGCTCCGCGTCGAACTCTCCGTCGAGCTCCGTGTCCTCGGAATCGAGCTCCTCGAGGTCGTCGTCGATCTCGAGGTAGGAGTCCACTTTCGCCGGCTCCTCGTCGATGCGCACCACCTCGTCGGAGGACTCCGTTGCATCGGGCAACGAGACCAGATTGCGGATCCGCGGCAAGAGCTCGGCAAAGCTGACCGGCTTGTGCACGTAGTCTTCCGCGCGCGAGTGTTTGAGCCGGCGGTGTTGACTGAACGTGTCTTCGTTCGAGTCGCTGCTCATAATGATCAAGGGCACGCTCTTCAACCCCGGGTCCCGCTTGAGCTTGTTGCACACCGAAAAACCGTTGATGCGCGGCAGCTCCACCGTGAGCAACACCAGATCCGGTCGGTCGCTGGCGGCCACCTGCAGGCCCTCGGTGGCGTCACCCACGACGGTCACCGAACAAGCGTGCTGCTCGAGCCCTGTCCGAAGCTCGCTGGCAAATATTAAATCGGACTCGAAGATCAGGACTTTGGGCATTGAAAGCTGCATGCACGACCCTTAGAGAAACTGCATCGGTCTAGGGGGCAGTCTTAACTGAAACAGTACGGCCACAGCATCCCCTGGCAACAGGTCTTTGTGGCCCGACGCGCTTTCGCGCCGAGCCCCATCAGCGCTTTCGGCTCGCCTTCTCAGCGAGGCCGCTCTGGCCTGCCCGAGACGCCAAAACTTCGATAACCTGGCGCCACTCGACGCCGCGAGCCCTGAGCCCGACCATGAGGTGATACAGAAGGTCCGCCGCCTCGCTGGCCACGCGCGCGTCGCTCTCCTCCGCCAACGCGGCGTTTACTTCCGCGGCCTCTTCGGTAATTTTCGCGCTGATCTTGGGGATACCGCCGTCGAGCAACGACCTCGTGTAGCTGCGCTCGGCAGTGCTCGACGCACGTTTCCGCAATTCTTCTTCCAGGTAGAGTAGAAAAGGCCCAGCGTCCTCGGCGACCCCCACCGGCGGCGCAGACGCCGCTTCCAGCTTGCGAAAGAAGCACGTCGCTCGGCCGGTGTGGCAGCTCGGGCCGTCGGGATCGACCAGCAAGAGCAGGGTGTCGCCGTCACAATCGGCCAACACCTCGTGAACGCGAAGCAGGTGGCCGCTGGTCTCCCCCTTGCGCCAGAGCGCAGCGCGCGAGCGACTGTAGAACGTCGCGAAGCCCGAATCGAGCGTCGCGGCGAGCGCTTCTCGGTTCATCCAGGCCAGCATGCGCACCTGCCCCGTCAGGCGATCCTGCGCCACGGCCGGGATCAGGCCGCTGTCGTCCCATTTCAAGTCGTTCACGCGGCCATTGTAGCGGCGAGTAGGTCCCGCTCCCAGAGCCGATTTTTGGGGGCTTTCGCCCCCGCCGCGCCCTGACGTTTTGGGGGGGCGCGCCAAGGGCCCGCCACGCATCTCTCGGGAAGCACACGCGCGAGGTGGGTGGCGCAGCGCGTGCATTCTCGTGGCTCAGCACTCGCTCGTCGCGCGCTTCGGCATGCCACGGGGCGGCGCCAACAACAGGACACGACATGAACGTTCAGAGACCGCGCACCTGCCTTCACCTACTACCGCTTTTGCTCACGGCTGCGCTGCCCCTCGGCACGGCTTGTTCGGGCAGCGAGAGCGAGACGCCGGGCTCCGCCACCGGCACCGCATATCAGGAGATTGTGTACGTCGTGCGCCAGCACACGACGACCGACGCCGAAGGTAACGTCCAGGTCCTGGTCACGGAGGGCATGGGCCAAGTGATGGACTACCGCCGCTACGTGCCGGGCGCGCGTATCGAGCTGCGGCAGCTGCGGACCGGCGCGACGCAGAACCTGCTGGCGGGACAAGAGTATGCGCTGGCCGACGTGGTGGGGCTCGATCTGAGCTTCGACGCCAAGCAGATCACCTTCAGCATGCGGCGCGGTGGTGACGATCGACATTATCACATCTACACCGCCAACCTGGAGCCGGGTGAGGGTGACTACGGCGTCCGCCAGCTCACCTTCGGTGATCGCGACGACCTCGGGCCTATCTGGGTGGCTGGCGGCAAGATCGCGTTCGTCACCAATCAAGCCTACACCGAGATGGGGACGCGCGCGGACGAGTACAATCACGGCCGGGACGTCACGCAGCTGGCGACGATCAGCGCCGACGGCGGGGACGCCGATCGCAAGGTCTGCTCCCAGAACCTGTCGCACACCGTCGGTCTGTTTAGCATGCAGAGCGGCAAAATCGGCTACTCGCGCTGGGAGCACCTGGAGAACGTCAATGACTTGAAGGTGTTCGCCGCCAACCCTGACTGCACGAAGATGGTCGCTGTGGCGGGGCAGCACGACAAATTCTGGAACTCGCTCGTACAGATGCAGGAGACAGCGGATCAGAACGTCTTCGTGGGCATCGCCACCAGCCGTGAGAGCACGATCCAGGCGGGCGCCTTGATGCGCGTGGACGTGCGCTCCGAGGCCGACCCCAGCGTGCTCGACAAGGAGAAACCGAAGTACGAAGTGCTCACGCCGGGGGTGCCGCTCGACGAGTCGCCGTCCCCGAGCAACGTCGGGCGCTATCGCGCTCCGTACGTCCTGCCCGACGGGCGCTTGCTCGTGAGCTGGGCGCGCGGCTTCGTCAACGACCTCGACGAGCTTTCGAGCAGCCCGCCGGATTTCGGCCTGTACGTCTACAACGCGCAGAGCCGAACCAACGAGCTCGTCGTCAACTACGAGGACTCCTGGGAGCTCGATGGCCGCCCCGTGTTGGCGCGTGCCGAGCCGCCCATCCTGAGCTCTGCGCAGACCTCGGACGACGCCTCGCTGCCGGCTACCCTGGGCTCGATCGACATCAAGCAGACCTCGCTCTTTAGCTTGCACCAGAACACCGTATCAGGCGCGCAGTTTCAGGGCGCGAGCATGGACGAGGCGCTGCGCTCGGCGGTGCGCGTGCGCATCATCGAGGGCTTCTCCTCCGAAGGCGCGCCGGGTGTCACGATGTTTGGCCTGACCATGGCCGAAGGGGCGGCGCTGCTCGGGGAAGCCGAGGTGAGGGAAGATGGCTCCTGGCTCGCCAACATCCCGCCCTATGTGCCCGTGCATTTGCAACCCATCGACGAGTTCGATCTGATGATTCGGAACCAGACGACCTGGATCCAGGGCATGCCGGGTGAATCTCGCGTGTGCGGCGGCTGCCACGAGCGGCGCACCGAGACCTTCAACCCCGCGTTGGGCGCGCTGCCGCTGGCCGCGGCCAACCCGCAAAGCTTTACTCAGCCGATCTCGGAGCGGACCGAATACCCGTGGGATAACGCCACACCCGGCAACGAGGCGAGCGAGATCCAGACGCTGCTCACCGCCAAGTGTTCGAGCTGTCACAACGAGACCACGAACGGCAGCGGGCCGCAGGAGGCTTATACGATCTCCATGACGGACGAGGCGACCGGCGCAGTCACAGCGTACGCCATCCCGCGTCTCGATCTGAGCGATCGGCCCATCACCGTCACCTATGATCGGGAGATGGAGACCTGGCCGGCGTCCTATGTCTCCCTGTTCTACCCGGCGGCGTTGGAGATGGAAATGTCGATGGGCGCGGAGCTCAGCCAGGGCACGGCCCCTCCCGTCTGGGCGCGGCCAAGCGACGCTCGTAACAGCGCGCTGATCGAGAAGCTCAATATCGTCGCCAGTAGCGATGAGACCCGTACGGCGTGGCCGCTCGGCGTGCCCTTCAGCAACCCGAGCATCCAGGGTGGCACGCGCTCGCTCCACCCGGAGAACGTCGGGGTGACGTTGACCCGCGAAGACCGCGTAAAGCTGATTCGGGCCATCGACCTCGGCGGGCAGTTCTATTCACGCAAGAACACCGGCTTCGAACCCATGTCGCCTCGGTAATGAAAGCGCAGTCCACCATGAAACACCGACGCATGCAACATCGCTCCCTCTTTCAGACCGCTCTCGCCAGCTTGCTCAGCGCCCTCTTACTCGCGCCTTTGGGCCAAGCTCAGGAGTCCGAGGCGCCGGACCTGAGCGCGGACTTGCGAGCTCACGCCGGCCGCGCCATCGCCTATGCGGACATCGATCGCGCCTCGCTCGAGGCCGTGACGACTCCCGATCGACTGATGCGGGTGGCGCAAGGCGGCTTCGCGCCCACGGAGATCTGGCGCGCGCTCGAGCACGGCGAAAAAGTCGAGTGCCTCGATTGCATCCCCGTCGTCTCGGAGTTGCTCTTCGACGACGACGCGAAGACTCGGGAAATCAGCGCCTGGTGGCTGCGGCGCCGCATCTTTGGGGTGTTTGGCCCGGGTCAGGTGTACTCGAAGCTCGTGGCAGCGCTGAGCGACCCGAACGTGTCGGAGAAACGGCGCGCCTACGCGGCCGAGGCCCTCGGCGAGTTCCTGTCCGCCGCCGGCAATCGGCACGTCGCGCTGGCCAGCGTCGCCGATCCCTCGCCGTTGGTGCGCCTCGGCGCGGTGCGGGCGCTCGAGCGGCTGAATACGGTCGGGCCCAACGCGGAGCTGGCGGTGGCGCTGTCGGATCCGGACGAGCAGGTGCGGCTTGCCGCCCTTCGCGCCAGCACCCGGGTCAACGTGTTCCGAGACGTCGACCAAGTGGTCGCGCGCATCGACGATGCGTCATCGGCGGTGCGCACGCGCGCCATCGAAGCGCTCGGCGCGTTCCGCGCCCTCGACGCCGTGGTGGCGATCATCGCCAAGCTCTCGCCTGATAACGAAGCCGCGCCGAGCGTGCGGGCGGCGGCCGCGGCCGCGCTGGGCGAGATCGGTGACCCAGCGGCTCGCCCCGCGGTGCAGGCTGCCTACGACACTGATCGAGATCGGTTCGTGCGCGACGCAGCCGCCATAGCGCTGCGTCGCCTTTAATTGCTCCGTTTCGAGAAACGAGGCCGCCCCCGACGCCTCTACCGCGGGGTCACCCCGCACCCCGCGCGAGCCATCTGCTATGTCGGCCTGCGCTTCCGGTCCTCACCGTAGAAACTACGGTTCCGGTCCGGTTCTCGTCCGACTACGCATCTGGCTCGAGCTTGTCGGGGGTACGAGTGATGCGAGGCGATGAATGCTGAGCTGATCGAGGCCGGGCTGGGATTATGCGAAAGGGGCGAGTCTGCCGTATCCCTAGTGAGAACACAGTACTATGAAGTCTACTGGTCTTTTGAAGCTTCGCGCCCGAACGCGAGGGGCGGCGAGCGTTGCTCGCTCGTTGTCGCTGTTGCTCTTTACGGGTTGTGATCGGCAGGCTCCGGATCCGACGAGCACTTTTTACGAGCGCAAGGTGGACCCCATCCTGAGGGGGGGGTGCGCTACCAGCCCGAGCGGCTCGGCTTGCCACCTGCTGCAGGACGATCGCGGAAACGCTTTCGGCAATCTGAGCTTCGAGTCGTATGACGCGCTCGCCAAACGACGCGACTTGCTGCTCCCCTACGGCCCGTACGCGACCGCCGACCTGCTGCTCAAGGCGCTGCCTCCGTTTCAGCTCGGCGTGACCACCTGGAAGGATGACGCTCCGGTGTATGTGACGACCGACATCGCGCACGCCGGGGGTCGGCTGCTCGACGTCACCAGTGTGTCCTTCACCGAGCTTCAGCGCTGGATCTCGCGTGGCGCGACCGAGAACAACAGCGTTGCCCAGGCCGACGAGCAAACACTCACCCCGTGTAGCGAGCAGCTCGGCAGCGACCCCGCGTTCGACCCCGATAGGGATCCGGATAGCCCGGATTTCGGGACCTTCGCCGCGTCGGTGAACCCGGTGGTCGGGCAGCGTTGCGCCGCGGGCAATTGCCACGGCTCGCCGGGTAACTCGATGTACCTCACTTGCGGCGCTACGGCCGAGCAAACGCGCTGGAACCACTTCGTGGTCGGCGACTACATCTCGCAGAGCCCCCGCACGAGCGAGATCCTGAGGCGCGCGCTCGACCCGGCCGAAGGCGGCACCTTCCACGAGGGCGGGACGGTGTTCGCTAGCGCTCGAGATCCGGACTACCAAGCTCTGCTCGGCTGGGCCGAAGAGAAGGGCGGACCGAACCTGGTGCCCGACGACGCGGGCTTTGAGCTGTTCGCGGAGCGCGTACAACCCATGCTGGTGAAGAAGGGCTGCATGCAGCTCGGTTGTCACTCGCCGGCGCAGGGGCACGACTACCGCTTGCGGGGCGGCAGCGCCGGGCACTTCGGGTTGCCAGCGACGCGACGGAACTACGAGCTGTCGCTCGAGCAGATCTCTCTCGAGTCCGAGGATCCCAACGCCAGCCGCATCATCCGCAAGAACCTGCCGCCCTTCACCCGCGGGGGCATCGTGCACCGGGGAGGGTCGCTGTTCGCCGATGCGGGCGACGTGACCGAATGCGATCTACAGGCCGCCGTCACGGGGCCGCTCGATGAGCAGAACCCCTACTGCGTGATCGCCGCCTGGATCGCGCGCGAGCGGACCGAGCGTATGCCGAGCGATCCCGGTATGACCCAGATCGTTTACGTCAAATCGCCGCTGGGCTCCGGTCCGGCGAGCGCGCTAGACTTCGAGCGCTTCGCGCCGGGCGCAGATCTTCTGCGCGTCTCGGCGGTGCTCGACGCCGGCGGTTGGCCCGCGCTCGCCGGCACGCCCGAGAGCCTGCTCACGGCTTGTGGCCTCGGTGGCGCTGTAGACGTGCGCCGTCCGAGCGTCTCTTGGGACGGGACGCAGATCGCCTTCGCAGCGCGCACCGCCGCGGACTCGCCCTGGCGCGTCTACGTCAGCTCTGCCGGCGCCTGTGCGGTGGATGCCGCGATCGACGCGCCGCCAGTGGACGAGAGCGACCGCGCCCTCGCCGACAACGGGCAATTGATCCACAACTTCGACCCCAGCTTCAGCCCCGACGGGCGCATCGTGTTCCTGTCGACGCGCGGCAACGTGATGAACACGAGCGCTTTCGACTACAGCGGCCCGCAGCGCTCGCCCGCCGATCCGAGCCGCCAGAACGCCAACTTGTACGTGAGCGAAGGCGGCGAGATCCGGCAGCTCACCTTCCTCCTGGATCAGGAGCTCGCCCCGTCCTTCATGTTGGATGGGCGCCTGATCTTTTCGGTAGAGAAGCGCGGGCCCGGGTTCTATCAGATCGCCGGGCGGCGCATGAACCTCGACGGCGGTGACTACCATCCGTTGTTTGGTCAGCGCTCGAGCGTGGGCTTCAACCAGTTCACGGAGGTCGTCGAGCTCTCCGATCGCAACCTCGCCGCCATCGTCGGCACGCGGGGCGCTGCCCGCGGCGCGGGCGCGCTGGCCATCATCAACCGCAGCCTCGGCATCGATCAGCAGAGCGCTCGTAGCGAAGACTATCTGCAAGACCCCGCGGCCATCGACTGGCCCAACGAGAATTTCTATCAGCATTCCATCCATCGGCCCGACGCTGCGGCGACGGGCGAGCTCGATGCCACGTCGGGCGCGTATCTGAGCCCGTCGGCGCTGCCCAATGGGCGCGTGCTGGTCAGCTATGCCCCGGATGCGACCAACCTACGCAGCCTCGGCGGCAGTTTCGCGCTGCTCGTGATCGACCCGCTGACGGGCGAGAGGCGTCAGCTCAGTCGAGACGCTGACGACCTGCTGTGGCCGGTCGCGGTGTACGCGCGCGGCGCCCGGCCTGTTTTTCGTTCGCGGCTCGACGAGTCCAACGGCGCGACCCGGGTGGACCCCGCACAGCGCGCGTTCTCGGAGGTCACCTACCTCGATCTACCGCTGCTCTCGAGCCTCTTGTTCCAAAACACCCGCAGCGGCCGGCCTCTGCCGGACGACTTTGGCCAGGTGGAGTTCTGGGAGCAACTGCCGCCGGAGCCCGGCGTGGTGGATTTCGAGAGCGGTCGCAACTTCGTGACCCATGACGAGATCGGGCCGCTCTACGCGCGGCGCCGCAGCCTGGGTTCGGTGCTGCCCGACGGGAGCGACGGCTCCGCCAAGGTGCGCCTGCCCGGCGGCGTCCCGTTCAACCTGGCGCTTCGCGTGCAACTCCAGGGCGACGCCGCGCCGACCCTGCACCACCAGCGCGAAGCCATGCAGTTTTACCCGGGCGAGCTGGCGCGGCAGTCATTCCCGCGCACGCTGTTCAACGGGGTGTGCGCCAACTGCCATGGCTCGGTGAGCGGCCTGGAAAATGACATCGCGATCAACCCGGACATCCTGACGCGCGCCTCCGCCGTAGCGGCCCGCGACCAGACCGCGGCGGATCTGACGATCCGCGGCAGCGTGGAAGGACCGGAGTTTCCGTAGCAGCGCTCATCCCAAGGCGGCGAGCGCCTCCACCACCCACGCATCCAGCAGCGCCTCGAAGTGCTGGCGGGCGCGCGCCGCGGTCTGCTGCACGTCATCGTGATTGAGCGCGACCTCAGACAGCCCAGCGGCGGCGTTGGTGATACAGCTGACGGCGCCCACTGCCACCCCGCGTTCGCAGAGCGCAATGACTTCCAGCGCGGTGCTCATCCCCACGGCATCCGCGCCCAGCGCGCGCAACATGCGGATCTCGGCCGGGGTCTCGTAGCTCGGGCCGAGCAGCGCCGCGTACACGCCGTCGCCGAGCGATAGCCCGAGCGAGCTTGCCGCGCTGCGAGCCGCTCCGGCGACGCGCACGTCGTACGCGTGCGTCATGTCGATAAACGCGGGATGGCCGTCGGGAGCCCAGCCCACGAGGGGGTTCCTGCCCGTCAGGTTGAGGTGATCCGTGATCAGCATGAGCGAGCCCGGCGTCAGCTCGGGGCGGATCCCGCCCGCGGCGTTGGTGAGCAGGACGGCGCGGCAGCCCAGCGCCGCGAGCAAGCGAACGCCAAATACCACCGCCTCCGTGGGGTATCCCTCGTAGGCGTGGACGCGGCCTTGCAGGCAGGCGACCTCCACCCCCGCGAGCTGGCCGAGCCAGAGCTGACCCGGGTGCCCGGCGACGCTGGGGCTCGGCATGTGGGGAATGCTGGAGTAGTCGAGGACCTGGCTCGCTTGTAGGCGCTGGGCCCAGGCTCCCAGGCCTGACCCCAGAACCACGCCGATACTCGGACGAGCGGAGCGTTGACCCGCCACGTGAGCCGCCGCGCTCGCGATCCGGGTTTGGAGCTCGCTGACGGCGGGCGGGGTGGTTTGCGTGGATGTCGAGGCGGGGACCATGGCCCGATATTGCCCGTCCGTCCCCTGGAGGTCCACGCGAGGATCGGCGGCGTGCAGCCGGTCCGTGACGAAACGCATTGCGAACGGCGCCGAGCAGCGCTAGGCGTGCCCCAATGAGCAGCCGATTCTCCGAGTTGTTGGGCACTGAAAAGATCGATCCCCGGCGCATTCTCGCCGCTTCCCGCCAAATCGAGCGGCTCCGGCCCGAGGACAGGCAGATTCGGCTGAGCAAACGCCTCAGCAAGAAGGCGGGCGACGCAGCTAGCGCCCCTGCCGCCGCCGGCGAGAAGAAGGAACCGGCGAAGCGCCGCTCCGGTCGCACCGTGACGCCGCGCTTATTGCAACTTGCCCAGTCAGGCAAGCCCCTCTCGGGCCCCCAAAAGACCCGCCTGCTGCGCGCGCTGAACCGCGTGCTAGAGCAGAAGAAGCGCGAGCCGGTCGAGCTGCGCAAAGTCTTCTGAAGCGGGCGCCGCCTGCAGAGGCGCCGCTCTCGCACGGCGAGAACCGCCATCGCCCTGCTTCGGTTCGTTTGAAAGAACCCAGGGCGACGGGCATCTCAAGGAGGGATGCACTGTGAGCCTTCGAGTCTTCCGCCAAGCGTTCCGGCGTTCGGGTTCGGCTTGCTCCGAGTTGCCTCGTACGGCGACGGCGCGAGTGTGTTCGCGGCGCGCGCTCGCCCAAGCGGCACATCCGGCGTGAAGGCGCCAGCTGACGCCGAGGACGCCGAGCTCGCACGGCGCTGTCGCGACGGGGATGCACGCGCGTTCGAGCAGCTGTTCCAGAGGCATAGCGGGCACGTCGCGCGGCTCGTCTACCGCATCACGGGGCCAGGGCCCGACCTCGAGGACTTGGTTCAGGATGTCTTCTTGCAAGTCATCCGTAGCCTCGGCGGGTTCAGGGACGAGGCGCGGTTTTCCACCTGGTTGTATCGGGTGGCCGTCAACGTGGTGCTCATGCACCGGAGAGCCGCCAGCCGTCGGCCGCGGCTCGTGGCTGAAGAGCTGGCGCTGCCCCCTGTCGACAACGAACCCTCCGCGCACGAGAGCTTCGAGGCGCGGCGCAGGCTCCAGGCATTTTATCGGGTCCTCGCGCGGCTGAGCGACAAGAAGCGCGTCGTCTTCGTCTTGCACGAGCTCGAGGGGCTGACGCCGGCGCGCATCGGCGAGATCGTGGTGGCGCCGGTGCTGACGGTGCGTACTCGCCTTTTTTATGCCCGGCGCGAGGTCGCCGCGTGGCTCGAGCAAGAGCCCGAGCTGGCGGGCATCGCGGCCGAGTTGTGCGAGCTCGCGAGCTCTGCGCCACCCCGTGCGCGTTTGACAAAAGAGGTGTCCTGATGTCTCGTCCCCCCCGCGAGGGCCTGCTCTCGAGAATGCTGGCTGAAGCGCGCGCGGAAGAGCCGCCCGCGCTGGCGCTCGAGAGTGTGCAGCGCCGGGTGCATGCCGAGTTCCGCGCTGCCGCAGCGCGCGGTGAGCTAGTGACAAGGCGCGCTTCGGCACGTCCGCGGGCCGTCGGATGGCTCGCTGCAGTGGCGCTCACGCTGGGCGCTTTATGGTCAATCACCTCCAGTCACGCGCCGTCGAGCCCAGCCGCCCTTGAGCGCGTGGGCCTCGGCAACGTCGGCACGCGCGACGGAGCCCTGCTCGAAGCGGGGGTAATCCTGGTGGCGTCGGACGTCGCCGTGATTGTCGAGCACGCAGGTCGAGCCACGTGGGTCCTTGCGCCGGGCTCTCGAGCGCGGGTGCTCTCGACCACGCCAGAGGGGCTGAGCGTCGAGCTCGAACGCGGGGCGTTGGATGCGGCGGTCGTGCCCAGCCAACGCCCGGCCTCTTTCGTCGTCGTCGCGGCGGGGACCGAGGTCGCCGTGCACGGGACGCGTTTTGGGGTGAGCCTGGACGGCGACCGCGCCAGCGTGGCCGTGAGCGAGGGCGAAGTGCGGGTCAGCGCGCTCGGGCACGGCGAGGCCACCCTGCTCAAAGCCGGCATGCAGGGGGAATTTCTGGCCGGCGTCGCGCAACAGGGACGGGAGGTCCTCGCCGAATCACCCATCGAGCCAGGAGCAGCGGCGCTCGAGGCCACGCCAGGCGAAACCTCTCCCGCTTCGCCACCCGCGGCGGGCACGAGCCAGCGCGCTACGCCGGCGAAAGTCCCGCACGGCGTAGGCAACCGGCGGGGAACTCTGCGCTACGCTGGATCTGCGTCGGCTTCGAAATCCGGAGCTGCCCGCTCTTCGCCGGCAGCTCCGGGCGCCGAGAGCGTCGAATTGGCGCTCACACGAGTCTCCGAGCGCATTCAGAGCTGCTTTCGTCGGCACACGCTGGGCCGCGGCGAGCTCAGCATCGAGGCGTCGACGCGCCTGCGCTTGCTGGTCCAACCCAACGGCTCGATCCTCGAGGTCAGGCTCGATCCTCCGCTCGCACCCGCGGTCGAAAGCTGCGTGGCCCACGATCTGGCCACACTCGAGCTCGGCGCCTCAGCCGAGGGCTACCGTGTCGAGCGCGAAATCCGCCTGAGCCGCTAGTCGCCAGCGGCGATGGCGACGGCGATGGCGACGGTGATGGCGACGGCGATGGCGATGGCGATGGCGATGGTGATGGCGACGGTGAACGCGCTCACTCTCGCTGCATAACCAGCGTGTGCACGGGCGTCAGACGCCAGCGCAACAACTGGGCAGTTTCTATGATCATCTGCGTCTTATCGACGTGGCCATCATGCCCGGTGATCGCGAGCTCGAGCTTGCCGTCGTCCTCGGCAGTGATCACGTACGCGCCGTCGCGGGGCGCCTCGCCCGACACCTGCACCGCGATCCGCGAGCCCGAGAACGTCAAAGACGTCCCCTTCGCCCAGCCCGCCCGTGCCGCCGACACGCTCCCGTCCAAACTCTCCACCCCGCTCCCCACCCAGCGCCCCGCCAGCCGCGACTCCGCCGAAGTCGAGCAACCCCCCAACCCAACCAAACAAAAAACCACCCCCCCAACCCGTAACCACCACAATCCCAAAAACACGCCCCCCAAAAGACCCCGTCCACCCCCAAGCGGGCAACAAACCAGATCGCCGCCCCCCCCCAAAAGAACCCCCGCCGCCGCCCCACCGCAAGCGCAAGCGCCGCCGCCCCCAAGAACCCCCGCCGCAACCCCACCGCAACCACAAGCGCCGGCGCCCCCAAAGAACCCCGCCGCCGCCCCACCGCGAGCGCAAGCGCCGGCGCCCCCAAAGAACCCCCGCCGCCGCCTAACCGCGAGCGCAAGCGCAGCCGCCCCACCCAACCCTCCAACTGGTCCCCCTCAAACCCCCGAAAAGCTCGAGCCAGATGCGTAGTCGCGCGAGAACCGGCCCGGAACCGTAGTTTCTACGGTGAGGACCGGAAGCGCAGCGCGACATAGCAGATGGCCGAGATCTTCGGGGGTCGCCCCATCGTCCATAAGGGACCAATTACCTGCAGCAGCGGAGGCCGAGGCTGTAGTCGTAGTAGGCGAACGCATGCGCCCCGATGCGAGCCGCGCAGCCCGCCTCAGTCTGGCGCGAGAAGAACCCGCCCACGAAGACCCCCGTCTCGTCATCGACCCACTCATCGAGGTTGCCGACCAGGTCGTAGATCGCGTCCTCCGCCCAGTGGCTCGCACAACCTGGGAGGCTCCCGGTCGAGCGCAACAGCGGTCCCGCAGCGTCCTCGACCAAGTTGAGCCGCGGGTCGCGGTGCCCCGTGGAGGCATTGCCGTGCAGGATGGCCGCCGGGTGGCTCTCGCGCGCGACGTTGCACACGCCCGGCTCGTAGCTGTCGCCGTAAGGAAAGGCCGTATCGAGCTCGCCGCGGCAGGCCCTGACCCACTCCTCTTCGCGGCACAGCCGCTTGCCCGCGTTCTCGCATGCGATGCGCGCCGCTTCGCCGCTCATAAAGCCTTGGGGCCTCATGCCGGCTCGATTGAGTGCGCGAGGTCGAAAGCTGCCCCTGAGTTGCCACGGTGGAGGCAAGGGAAGGTCAGGCGCCGGCATGACGCGTGCGCCCAAGAGCGGCATGTCCTCGGGGTGAGGAGCCTTCCAATAGTCGTAGCTGCTCTTGGTTCGCTCTCGCGTCGGATGATAGAAGGGGGAGAGCAGCCGCTCGTCGTCGTGGTCGACGAGGTAGCTCTCATAGCGGTCGATGCAAAACTCGCCCGCCACATCCACCATGTCGTCGGGGCAACGGCGCGCCCGTGCTGGCAAGTCCAGGCCATCACGGCTGGACAGCTCCGCCGTGGCGTCTGGGAGGTAGAGCGCGCGCGGGCCCTGGCTGCTCTCGGGGGAGCTCGGCGCTTGGCGCTGGTCACCGCCTGAAGCCGCGTCGCCAGGCTCTTCGCTTTGACACGTACAACCCAGGAGCGCGGCAAAGCTCACTGCCACGAGGCTGACTGCCACCGCGGCCGCCAGCATGGGCTCACGCGACGCAAGCATGGCGCGTCAGCGAAGCGACACTGAAATTATGAGCGGCCGCGATACACGATCAGGCCGTGGCTCAAGTCGTAGGGTGAAACCGCTACGCGAACCTTGTCGCCCGGCAAAACTCGGATGTGATGCCGACGCATGCGCCCCGACAACTGGGCTCGGACCATGGCACCGCCTTGGTCGACTTTGATCGTATATTGGCCCCCGCCCAGGGCGTCTTGAATGACACCCTCCATTTCCAGAAGATCACCTTTACTCATGAATACTGCTAGTTTCCCCTTGCACGCCGGCCGCGGACCCTGGCACAGCCCGTCGCGTCTTGCAAGCCTCACGGCGGTCTAAAGTGGCTTCATAGCGCCACTAATTCAGCCAACTTACGGCCGGTCGGCAAGGCCCGGTGGCCATCCCCTCGACGTGTCCGCGTTTTCTAAAAGCACGACGCCCTAATAGGCGTCGGCAGCTTCCCGAGTACCGGGTTTCAGCGCCAGCTCGAGCTCCGGCAGCGCATCCGGATTGTCGAGGTAGCGATAGGCGAGCCAGTTACCGAGGACGATCGAGACGTAGTCGCGGGTCTCGGAAAACGGGATACGCGCGACCCAGACGTCGACGGGCAGATCTTCCCCGCCCTCGAGCCAGCGTGAAACGGGTCCAGGCCCGGCGTTATAGGCCGCCACCGCGACCGGGAGCTGGCCGCCCAACATGGCCAGCAGCTTGCTCAAGTAAAACCCGCCGAGCTCGACGTTGTTCAACACGTTGGTCGGGCGGCTTGGATCGGGCACCCATGGAGCGCCGGGCTGCTGCGTGATCTCTTCCGCCGCCCTGCGCGCCGTGTTGGGCATGAGCTGCATCAGACCGATGGCACCCGCCGGAGAGACGACGTTGGGCCGGAAGGCACTCTCTTGCCGCATCACGGCGTGGACCAAGGATGACGGCAGCCCGTAGCGAGCCTCGACGGCGTTCACGATGTCCCGGTAGGGCTCCGGATAGGCGCAGCGCCAAGCCCAGAGGTTCCCTGCGACGGGTGGGCTGCCCAGATCTTCCGTTCTGAGCAGCCGATGCGCGAGCGAGTAGCTGCGATAGCCGCGGTCGAGCGCACCGTACATTTCGCACAGAGCTCGGCCATCGCGACCCACGAGGCGGCGGACTACGTCACGTTCGTCAAAGAGCGCCCGCTCTGCGTCGGTGTGCAGGCCGATGTCCGCGAGAAAGCGCGCCTTCGCCGGCAGCTGCATCGAGAGCGTGTTCTGCTCCGGCAGGAGGGTGGCGAAAGGAGCGGAGCTGAGACGCACGCGATGCTCCTCGGGGCGGCCGAGGTGGCGCAGACGCGCCGCGCTGGCCATGGCCGCGAACGACAGGGGCTGTTCGTCGATGATCGACTTATAGCGCGCAATGGCTTCCAGCATCTTCTTGGGATCCTGGGTCGTCTCGAGCCCCACGGCCTCCAGGTGGGTGAGCATGGCGCGGCGTTCTGGGCGGCGCTCCTTCTTCGCCAGCTGCCCGAGCGTCAGCGCGGCTTCCTCGGTGCGTTGCTTGGCGCCGAGCCGAGAGATGGCGAGCTCATAGCGACTCGAGCCCGCGTATTGGCCGCCGCCATTTTTGGCGTAACGGTCCAAGTAGCGCGTGTAAGCGCCCTCTGCCTTGTCCCAGCGCCCCAGCCCGTACTCGAGCTGTGCGATACGATACTGCGCTTGCTCCGTGTAACCGCTCGCGGGGTAACGCTGAGCCAGCTCTTCGTAGAGCGCGATGGCGCGGTCGTCCTGGTTGGCACGCGACAGCGCGCGCGCCGCGAAGAACAGGTACTTGACCCGCGTGTCGCTCGACAGCTCCGAGGCCTCGCGGAACAACTCTGCCGCCTTCACGTAGTCTTTGCGCGAGTGGTAATACGCCCAAGCGAGCGCGCTCGCGACCTCGATGCGATTGGTCACGGGGCCCGGTGCGCTCGCGAGCCGAGATTGCTCCCGCAAGGTCCGATCGAGCTGCCCTTCGAGCGAGAAGCTGCGCATGCGCTCGAGGCGCTGCACGCTGTTCAATTGTGTTCCGCTCAGGCGTTCATAGGCGTCGTCCGCGGTCGCGCCCAGGTCCTCGATCGGCGCTTGTGTCGCGAGCCACAACCAGTCGCGCGCGGCGACCTTGCCCTCGCCCCCCGCTTCGGCGACGCGCGCCCGGAGCGCCCGGGCAGCGACCTCGTTTCTTCGACCCCGCTTGCTGTCGCTGCCCTGCTTTTTGATCTTGGCAAAAGCGCGCTCGACCGTTTGCTGCGCGAGCGCCAGGTCCCCACCGTTGGCGCAGGCCTGCGCTGCCAGGATCAGGTTCTCGGGTGACTGTTCCTCCGTGAAATACTGATACGCCTCCTCGAAGGGCCCCACCTCGAGCTGGCAGTGAGCGCGCGCGGATTTGATCTCGTCATGCAAGAGCGGCAGCTCGCTCTCGAGCCCGGCGAGCGCGCCCAAGGCGACGTCGTATTGCCCGAGCTCTCGCGCCGCGACGGCCCGCGCGTAGCGCGTGCCGGGCAGCGACCGTTCCGCTTCTGGAAGCCCATCAATCAACATCGCCACTCCGGGCCAGTCCGAAGTATTCGCGGCGTTCTGCCAGGTCTTCCCCGGCGCGACGGGCCGCGCCGCGAGCTCCAGCTCCGCCACGCTCCGACTCGAAGCGGCGCTCGCTGACGCTCTCGGCTCTAGCTTGGTCGCGGGCGTGCCGCCCGGGGCCTTACGCGGTTCCCGCGGCGCTGCTGCAACGGGAGGCGCGGCGCGCGTGATGCCTGCTTGATTGGCTGAGGCCGCGAGCGCCGACACGCGCGGGCTCGCGGCCCCGGGGCTCCGAGACACGAGCTCGGCGGAGACCCCGGAGGGCGCGGAGCGCTGAGGGTCGGGGGCCTCCGAGACCGAACGTGTTTCAGCGGTGAAAAGGCGCGCGCACACGGCGCCACCGAGAGCGAGCAACACCCACGACCGCCTGCTCTGCGGCTTCACGACGGGCTCGGCAACCGGGCTGTCGCCTCCCGAGGGGCTGCTCCCCGCGGGACTGTCGCTTCTGACACCTTCACTCATCATCGGAGCTCACTCACCTTCGACATCGATACTACCAGCCCCAGACGTATCCCGCGCCCACCGCAAGTTGCAGCCAAGGAAACCGAACGTCGCTGTCCGCCAGAACGCAATGCGCGCTGGCTTGCACACTCAAGACCACATCCCGCGTGAGCAGGTAGTCTACTCCCAGCCGCGCAGACGCGCCAAATTGCGCGCCGTTCAAGGCTGCATCCACGCCGTGCCACTCGTAGACGCCGACGCTCATGCCGGCGTACGGGATCGTGCGCAGCACGTCCCAGCGATAAACGAGGCCCGAGCTCACGCCGAGCGCCCACGGTAGCGCGGGCGTCACCGCGTCGACCTGAGGTGGCGATTTGGAGTCAGGCTGGAAAGGATGGGCTGAGGTCAAAACTTGGAGATCCAGATCGAAGGAATCACTCAGCCCATGGCGCAGGTACGCCTCCATGGACGGGCCCAGCTCGGGTCCATCGAGCCAGGCCATTCCGAGCCGCGCCCCTGCCTGCCATTGACCCGCTGCGGCGCAAGCATGATCAGTGGAGGCCAGCGCAGCCAACGACGTACAGGCTAGCACATTAACGCGCCGCAACCAGGTGCGACGCGGCACGCCCGAGTGGCGGTTCCCCGGCGGGGTCGTCGGGTGTTCCAGCGTGGTTTTCAGGGCTGCTGCTCCGCGGTGAGCCGCGCCAGAGTGCGACGCTTCCTGCCACCATCACCGACCGTACCCGACACAATCGCCGACAACATGCGCCCGCTAGCGTGCCCGTCTCTCCGATAAGAGAAGAAGGACGCAGCGTCCTCGAAGGTGCAACCCGGCACCTGCTCGACATGCTCGGGCAAGAGGCCCACCTCCTCGAGCTGTGAACGCACGATCGCAGCGAGCGCAGCATGCGGCTTCCGCCCCTTTGAGCGCACGACGGCGCCTTCGGCGCGGCTGGCCGCCTCGAGTTGGACTGCGACCTCCTCACCTACCTCGAAAGCCTCGAGCGAGATGTGCGGGCCGATGGCAGCGATCAGCGCCTCCGGGCGGCTCCCCTGCGCCGCCATTTGCGCGATCACCGCAGCCAGTATGTGGTCGACCACGCCACGCCAGCCGGCGTGGACCGCCGCCACGCGCCGCGTCGTCAGGTCTGCGAGCAGAATAGGTACGCAATCTGCCGTGCGCACGCCGCACCCGAGCTCCGGTCCGTTGGCGATCAAGGCGTCGGCGGGCGTGGCCGCGATCTCGCTCGCGGAAAGCGTTGCGTCGAGGGCGATAACGGCTTTGCCATGCACTTGACGCGGCACGTACAGGCGTTCCACGTCGAGCTCGAGCACGCGGGCGACCCGGCGCCGGTTTTCCGCCACGTTCTCGGCAATATCACCCACCTCGGGGGAGACATTCAGTGCCGCGAAGCTGCCCTCCGAGACACCCCCCCGCCGCGTAAAGAATGCATGCACGAAACCTGCGCCGGAAAGCAGCCCGCTCTCTAAATAATCGCTGGGCTGCATAGAGCTCGGCCTTTTTGTCGCTGAGCGGGGGGTTCTCGTCGCAGGCGGCGAGTTCTGCTATTCAGGGCCAACGCATGCGGCCCTCGGACCCCTTTCTTCATCGCGAAATCCTCGGGGGCGAATTCCGAATCCTGGACAAGATCGGGACGGGAGGCATGGGGTCCGTGTATCGAGCCGCGCAGCCCGCCATGTCGCGCACCGTCGCGATCAAGATTCTCCATCCACAGCTCGCTCTGCGTAAAGATCTGATCTCGCGTTTTCGACGCGAAGCCAGGGCGATGAGCCAGCTGACTCATCCCAACACCGTCAAAGTTTTCATGTACGGGCAGCTCGAAGGCGACAACTCTCTGTACATCGTCATGGAGCACCTCGAGGGGCAGAACCTGAGCCGTGCGGTCAAACGCGAGGGGCCGTTCGGGACGACGCGAGCCGTCGGCATCTTGATCCAGGTGTGCGGGGCGCTGCAGGAGGCGCATGAGAAAGGTATCGTGCATCGGGACCTGAAGCCGGAAAACATTTTCCTGTGCCGGCACGGTGGGCTCGTCGATTACCCCAAAGTTCTGGATTTTGGCCTGGCAAAGATCACCGAAACGGAGATGCGCCCGGGCTCGATCCAGCTGACGCAAGAAGGCATGGTATTTGGCACTCCGGAGTTCATGTCGCCCGAGCAGGCCCAGGGCAAGGTGCTCGACGCCCGCAGCGACATCTATTCGTTGGCAGTGATCTTGTACGAGGCGCTCACGACGAAGCTGCCCTTTCGGGCGCAGACGCCGATGGATTACCTGCAGAAGCACGTGCTCGAGCAGCCCATCCCGCTCGACTCGCGCGTGCCGCAATTGACCTTCCCCGCTGGCCTGGACGCGGTCATCCAGCGCGCTCTGGCCAAGCGCCGCGAAGAGCGTTACGCATCCGCCAAGGATTTCGCCGACGCGCTGCGCCCGTACGCAGAGGCGTACGACCTCCGCCTGCCGAGCCGTCCGTCCGGCATCGAGCGTTTCTCGAACAGCTCGCTCGCTCCGAAGGGACGCATGATTCAGTTTGCGTTCGTGGCGGCCGTGTTTCTGTTGGTGGGGGTTGCGCTGACGGCCGTGGCCCTCAGGTTTGTCGGGAGGTAGCGCGGTGTCCCAAGCGCCGCAGGTGCCCCCGCCTGCCAGCGACCCTGAAGCATCACCCCGCACCGAGGGCGCCGTCGCGGCAGCGCCGGGTGGCGGGTCGCCCAGCGCCTCGGCGCCCAGAGGAGCACCCCGCTCGAGCCCGTTGGCGTCGGCCGAGGGCGCGCCGTTGTGGCGGCGGCGGCTCAAACGCGCGGCCATTATTCTGTCGCTCCTGATCGTGTTTGGAGCCGCCAGCGCGGTGCTCGCGGTATTCGCGATCCTGCAGCACTACTCGGCGGGGCTGCCGAGCGTCGAGCGCTTGAAGTCAGGCTACGACCCCCCGCAGGTCAGTCGCATTTTCGCGGCCGATGGCACGACGCTGCTGTCGAGCGTGTTCACCGAGCGCCGCACCGTCATTCCTTTTGCCGACATCCCCGACGCCACCAAGCTCGCGTTCCTGGCGGCGGAGGACGCGCGTTTTTACGAGCACGAGGGCCTCAACTATCTCGGTGTGCTGCGCGCCATGTGGGCCAACTTGCGCGCGGGCCGCACGGTGCAAGGCGGCAGCACCATCACCCAACAAGTCGTGAAAAACGTGCTGCTCGACGGGGAGCGCACCTATCGGCGCAAGGTGCGGGAGACGATCCTGTCGCGACGCCTCGAGCAATACCTGACGAAGAACGAAATCTTCGGGCTCTATCTCAACCACATCTACCTCGGCCATGGGCGGTACGGGATCGAGGAGGCGGCGCGCTACTATTTCGGCAAACCCGCCGCCCAGCTCGATGCGGCCGAGTCGGCGCTTTTGGCGGGCCTCGTGGCTTCACCCGAACGCTTCTCGCCGCGTCGCTCGCGAGACCGAGCCCTGGCGCGGCGCACCTACGTGCTCGAGCAGATGCGCGCCAAGGGCTTCGTGACGCAGCAGTTCTTCGAGGAGCTGCTGCAGGCACCGCTGAACCTGGCCGTCGAGCTCGACACGCAGAGCGCCCTCTGCCCCGAGGCCGTGGACGTGGCGAAAGAGGCGCTGTCGTCCGCGCAAAAATCAGGCAAACATCAGGGCGGCTACGCCGTCACCACGACCATTCAACCGGAGCTGCAGGTCGCGGCGCGCAGCGCGCTGCGCAAGGCCCTCACCGACTACGGCGAGCGTCATGCGCTGCGGCCACCCTACGACAGCAAGGCGATCAGGGCGTGGGGTAAGCCCTTTACCGGCAAGCCGAGCGCGCATCGGGTCTACGTCGGGGTGGTGCGCGCCACGGACGACAAGACGGGCCGCATCGACGTGCAGGTAGGGGAGGTCACGGCGCAGATCGTTCTGGCTGAGGAGGAGCGCTATAACCCGAAGCATCTTCCGCCAAGCGAGTTCACCGCCGTAGGCGCCGTGCTGCGCGTGCGCCTGCTCGATCCGCCCGACGCCGATCATCCGCCGCGCCTCCGCCTCGAGCTCGGTCCGCAGGGGGCGTTGGTGGCGGTCGACGTGCAGAGCCGCGACATCGTGGCGCTGGTCGGGAGCTACGAGGCCTTGCCGGGGACGCTCGATCGGGCGCGCCAGTCGCGGCGTCAACCCGGGTCCTCGTTCAAGGCCTTCGTGTACAGCTATGCCCTGCACGCCCGGCAGGTCACCCCCGCCAGCGTGCTGAATCTCGAGCATGGGGGCCACGGCGCTTTGGAAGAGCCGCCGTATCGAATCAGCGTCAGGAAGGCGCTCGCGGTCAGCAACAACGAAGCCGCCGAACAGCTGCTGCGGGTGAACGGCGCGGCCAACGTAGTGGATTTTGCACACCAGCTCGGCGTCGAGAGCAAGCTAGGTGCGGATCTCTCGCTCGCGCTCGGTTCCTACGAGGTGACGCCGCTGGAGATGGCCAATGCCTTTGCCACCTTCGCGAGCGGGGGCTACTTCGAGGGGACGAGGCTGCTCGCGGAGGTGCGCGCACCCGGAGGCGCGCTCATCGAACAGCCGCCGCGCGCGCCGCGCCGCCAAGTCATGTCGGCAGAGGAGGCGTACTTGACCACGAGCTTGCTGGAGAGCGTCGTCAAGACCGGCACCGGGCGGCAAGCCCTCGACATCGGACATCCGGTGGCCGGCAAGACCGGCACGACCAACGACGTCAAAGACGCCTGGTTCGTGGGCTACTCCACCGATCTCAGCGTGGCGGTCTGGGTGGGCTTCGATGACGGGCTGCCGCTCGGTGACAAGGAATCCGGGACGCGCGCGGCGTTGCCCGCGTTCGTCGACTTCATGACGGCGGCACACCAACGGCGGCCGCGTACAGAGTTCCCTCGGCCCGCCGGCATCGTGGTGGCTCGGGTCGACGCCGAGACCGGCTTGTTACCCAGGCCCGGTCAAACCGACTCCGTCCCGGAAGAGTTCCTCGACGGAACCGTGCCCGATTTGACGGCTCCGGAGCCCGCACCTGACATGGGCGCGCAAATGCCCTATAAGTCTGACCCCGGTGACCCCCATGAGCTTCCTCCGTAGTTGCTGCCCCGTGCTCGGTTGTTTCGTCGTCCTCGCGTGCTCCAATCCAAAGGGTGCGGAAACCCCCGGTATCCAGCTCGGCGCCCCTGGCACGAGCTGGGCTGCAAAAAACGTCGAGCAGCGTTTTGGTTACATGGCGGCGCAGGTGCACCCGGTCATGAGTAAGGTGTTCATCGATTACGACCCGGACAACGTCGGCTTCGACTGCAGCAACTGCCACGGCAGCGAGATGGAGCAGGTGGACTATTCGATGCCCAACAAGGCCCTGTACGCCTTGCCGAAGAACCGCCCGTATGACGACGCCATCGACTACGACGACAAGATCGCCGTCTTCATGATGACCAAGGTGACTCCGTCCTTGCAGGAGTTGCTGAACAAGGGGGAGGGCCCCCCGACGAAAGTCAGCTGCTTCACCTGCCATCCGACGTCGGAATAAGTGACTACTGCGTTTGCTTCTCTGCCGAGCGTGGCGGGCTCACGCCCGAGCGTTACAGATCGAAGGCGTCGGCTCTCGCCCGGTGCCCACGGGCTCGCCTCGGGTGCGCTCTGTTTAGCTGCGCTCTGTTTAGCCGCGCTCTGTTTAGCCGCGCTCTGTGCATGCCAGGCCGACGCGCCGCCGGCGGCCGAGACCCAGGCCGAGGTCGCTGCCGAGAAGAAGCCCGCGGTCGATCAGAAAATTGCCAGCGCGATGGCTGCCGCGGAGGCGAACGCGCGGGACACCCATGGGGCCGGAGAAGGCCAGGTCACCCCGCCAGCGGACGGGATTATGACGCCGGAAGCTGCAGAGCGCGAGCTGCCCCCGGGGAGCGCGGCATTGCTCGTGCTCGGCGGAGACGGGGCGAGCCCGAAGCTGCGCTTGGGCACGCAACGCCTCGCGCTCGGCGCAGGGCCCCAGGGTAAGCTGCTCCTCAGCTATCGCTCGGGCGGCAGCGTGATGCCGACCATCGAGTTCGACCTCAAACCCAAGCTGACGCTGGAGGCGGTGGGCACGGAGCCCGCGTCGCCGGCTGTCGCGGTGGCGGGTTCGGCGGAAGCGGCGCCGCACGAGCCGGGATCGGGCGCGCAGGCCCCCTCGTCGAACCCTGTCGGCGGCGTCGCCATGCGCTTCGGCTTGTCGGGGGCGCGCCCCGCCGCCGATCAACCGGGTCGGCTACCGGACAATGCCCGCTCCGAGATCGCCAAGCTCAACGGCAGCTGGGTGGAGTCCGTCACCACGCCGGCGGGCGCGCTCAAGGCCCAGCGTTTTTCGCGTGCTGGCAACAACCCCGACCTTCAGCCGCTGGTCACGGGCAGCGCCGAGGTGCTCGCGTCGGTGGTGCTGCCGTACCCGGCGGCTCCCGTCGGCGTGGGCGCGTTCTGGATGCTGAAATCCCGCGAGACCGTGAGCGGGGCAATGGTCTTGGTTTACAGGATGGTGAAGGTCACCGGGATTGAGCGGGACACGGCCCAGCTCAGCGTGAATACTCGGCGTTATCTGCTCACCCAGGGGCTGCCGCTCGCCGGCATGCCGCCCCACCAGGTGCGTCGGTTCGAGAGCGAGGGCAACGCGACCCTCAGCGTGCACGCGGGCTCGGTGTACCCCGACACGGCCGAGGTGCAGGACAGCTTCGTCGCGCTGGTGGCGCCCAACGATCGGCCCAACCAGGCCGTACCGGTCCAGTCCGAGCTGAGCGCGAAGCTCAGCTTTGCCGCGGCTCGTTAGCCCTCAGCGGCCGCCGTAGGCCCGCCGGTAGTCGCGGATGGCGAGCTCGAGCTCGGGCGTGATGAGCTTCTGGCCATCGACCTCGTGCTGGCGAAGGTGTTCCACGATCTGGTCGATGTTGACGATCGAGAGGGCTGAGAAGCCATACTCCGCGCTGATTTCCGCGAGTGCGCTCTGCTCCCCGCGGCCGCGCTCCTGGCGATCGACGGACACGATCAGCGCGACCAGCTCGACCTTCGCCGCCGCTCGCAAGAGCGGCACGGTCTCGCGGATCGACGTCCCGGCGGTGGTCACGTCCTCGACGATGACCACCCGGTCACCGTCTCGCAGCTGGTGCCCGACCAGCACGCCGCCCTCGCCGTGATCTTTGGCCTCTTTGCGATTGAAGCAGAAGCCCACGTCTTTACCGCGCTCAGACAGGGCGATGGCGGTGGCGACCACCAGCGGGATGCCCTTGTACGCGGGACCAAACAGCACGTCGAAGTCTCCACCCAGATGAGCGAGCAGGTGCTCGGCGTAAAAACTACCGAGCTTTTCCGCCTGGCTCCCGCGCCCGTAGCGCCCGGCGTCCAGGAAATAGGGGGACGTGCGCCCGCTCTTGGTCTTGAAGCTGCCAAATTTGAGGACACCGCTCGCTAGCATGAAAGCGATGAAGTCCTGGGTCTGGCTCTCGGGGCTCGGGGCTGGGCTGTTCACGGTCGTGCTCCTCTTTAGGTGCGTCACATCACACGCGCCAGAGCGGCAATGGCTTCAGCGCTCCAAAAATGGGGTGATGTCCCCGGCGCCTTCTCGAACTATCTTTGGGGTCGGCCCGGTGAGATCGATGATGGTCGTCGGGGCGATGCCCCCCGGGCCGCCGTCGAGCACCAGATCGATGCCGGGGAAGTCTCGGTCGATCTCGCGCGCGTCGACGTAGGGAAGGCTATCTGCTCGCGCGGCGGTGCTGCTGATGATGGGGCCGCCGAGCTCCTCGACGAGCGCGAGGCTGACAGGATGATTGGGCACGCGGATACCGACCTGTTTGCGCGACGTCTGCACGATGCGGGGCACCTCTCGAGTCGCGTTCAGGATGAAGCAATACGGGCCCGGCAGGTAGTCCTTCACGATGCTGTATTCGTAGTTATGCAGCATGGCGTATTTGGCGATGCTCGCGATATCTCGGCACACGAACGACAAGGGGTGCGACTTGGGCATGCCCTTGATCTGGTACAGGCGATCGATGGCCTTCTTGTTGAAGACATCGCAACCCAGGCCGTAGCAGGTGTCGGTCGGGTAGGCGATGATCTGCCCGGCGCGCAGCGCCTCGACGGCGCGTCTGATTTTTCTGGGCTCCGGGGAGCGTGAGCTGATCTCGATCACCATGGGGGCCCGCCAGCTACTACGTTTTGTCGGCCAGCTCTACCGCGAGGTTTCGAACAGGCTCCAGACTCCAGGCTCCAGACTCCAGACTCCAGACTCCAGACTCCAGACTCCAGACTCCAGGCTCCAGGCTTCAGGCTCCAGGCTCCAGGCTTCAGGCTCCAGGCTCCAGGCTTCAGGCTCCAGGCTCCAGGCTCCAGGCTTCAGGCTTCAGGCACCAGACTCCAGGCTCCAGGCTCCAGACTCCAGGCTTCAGACCGTGCTCAGAAGCGTGGCTCGGTGACCTGCGGAGAAACCTGAAGCCTGAAGTCTGAAGCCTGAAGTCTGAAGTCTGAAGCCTGGTGTCTGAAGCCTGGCAGGGCGGCCGCGCTGCCGGGTATGCCCCGCCCGTCGCCTGGGGTGGGCCGATCGGTGGTCGTTACTCGGGCTCGCCGTTGCTGAACTCCCCTGATCCCGCGGTGAAACTCCTTGCGCTCGGTGGCTCGAGCGCCGCCAAGAGCCGCGTCAGCTCACTCGGGAGTGGTGCATGCACCGTCAACGGCGTCGCCAGCGTCGGGTGCGGCAGGCTGATCGTTGCCGCGTGCAACGCCATACGCTCTAGCCCGAAGCGGCGGCGGAACAGGTGATTGTGCTCGGCCTTCCCATACCGGACGTCCCCGATGATGGGGTGGCTGATGTGCTTCAAATGGCGGCGAATCTGGTGCTGGCGGCCAGTAAGCGGGTACGCCTCGAGCCAAGAATAGCTGCGCGCCTGGCCCGACACGTCGTCCACTACGGAGTAGCTGGCGAGCCGCGCCACCCGCGTAAATGCCGGTAGCTTGGGCTTGTCCTTGGCCTTGGCGATGGGGTGGTCGATGCCGATATGCTCGGGCGCCATGCCGCGCACGAGCGCGACGTACCGCTTCGTGATCAGGTCCGCGACAAACAGCTCCTCGACTCGCCGCGCAATGTCGGCGCTCAGGGCGAACACGAGCGCGCCGCTAGTGCTGCGATCCAGCCGATGCACGGGGTACACCCACTGGCCCGCGATGCTGCGGGCCAAGCTGAGCGCCGTCACTCTATCCGTCGCCCAGCCGCGGTGCACGACCAAGCCCGACGGCTTGTTCACCACCAGGAGCGCGTCGTCGCGGTACAAGACGCCGAGCTCGGACGCGGATGGAGGCGCAGGCACAGGCGAGGCGTATTCGAGCTGGGGGACGATTCCAAGGCCGTGCTCGCTCCGCCACGCGCGCCACTTCCGGGCGAGGGCGGCGTAAGTTACCTGCCAAGCCCCAGATCTGATTCGCGGCACTACCTTTACATTGCCCTCGATTCAATAGAATCGAGGTACTAGGTTCTGCTGCAACCGATCATGGCCGGCAAGTTGCACCCGCCGGGAGGAGCCTGGCAGCCGTTGATCGAGGCGTGTGTCGTCGGGTTGGCGGCGGGCGGGCTCGACCTCGGCGCGCTCTGGGCGAGCGCCGCGGCGCGGAAAGCGTCTCTCGGGCGGCTCGCGAGGCTGCTCGATCTGGTCGTGACCTGGAACGCCCGCGTGGATTTGACGGCGGCGCGCGACGCGCGAGAGCTGGTGGATCTGTACCTCGCCGACGCGTTGGTGCTGGCCGCCGCCGATCCCGGGCTCGAGGCAGAGCCGGGGGGGCAACGTTGGATCGACGTGGGCAGCGGCGCCGGTGCCCCGGGGCTGGTGCTCCAATTATTGCGGCCGGAGCTCGATCTCACCTTGGTCGAGCCGCGCGCCAAGCGCGTGGCCTTTCTGCGCAGCGCGCTCGGCACGCTGCTGTCGAGTCGCACGGCGCTGGTGCTCGATCGACGCTCGGATGCGTTGCCGGAACAGACGCACGATGTGGCGGTGTCGCGGGCCACGTTTGGTCCGAGCGAGTGGCTCGCGGAAGGCGCGCGGCTCTCACGGGGCCGTGTCTGGGTGCTGCTTGCCCGCGCCGAGCCCCCGACCCTGCCGGGCTGGCACGTCGTGCGGGAGGTCGACTACTCGTGGCCGCTGACCGGCGTCAGGCGGCATGCGCTGGCGTTCGGTAGAGCCCCCTGAAACTGCGTCGCTATCCCACGCGAGGCCCTCAGAGCGCGGCGTCGGAGCCCGCGTCCCCCGCGTCCGGCGCGGCGCCAGCCTCTGGAACGACCGGGGTGCTCGCGTCTCCGGCGGCGCCGGCATCGCGAGTGGCCTCGGGATCCGGCCCTGCCGGAGTGGCGGCATCCGGCGTCCCGGCGTCGTCCTCGGGGAAGAGCACCTGCGGGGGCTGGGGGATATCCTCGCGATCGACGTCGGTGATCAACGTGCAGCTCGGCACGAGCGCACACCCCAAGAGCAGCAGCGCCTTCGAGGCGCCTCTGACGATCCCGATAGGGGGGATGAACCGGGGGATCGATCGGAGGATCAACCGAGGACTCGGGCGTAAGGAAGAACCAAGCTCGCGCATTTCGATCGTGGAGAATAGTCGCGCGCCGAGCGGGCGCCTAGTGCCTCGTCAAAACAGGTCGCGCCGCGCGGCCAACGGGCCAGGGTTGTGCCAGGGCGTTTCGGAGTAGGATCGGACCCGTGAAAGTGCATCTCGTCGATGGAACCTACGAACTGTTTCGCGCCTACTTCGCGTGGCCTTCGTCCAAGGGCAACCGAGGGCAGGAGGTGGGCGCAACGAAGGGGTTAATGAGTGCTCTCCGGCGCCTCCTCGCCGAGCCCGGAGTGACGCACGTCGCGTGCGCTTTCGATCATGTCATCGAGTCGTTCCGAAACCAGCTCTTCGCTGGCTACAAGACGGGTGAAGGCATCGAGCCCGATCTGTATGGGCAGTTCGATCTCGCCGAGCGCATGTGCGATGCGTTGGGCGTGGTGACGTGGTCCATGGTCGAGTTCGAGGCAGACGACGCGCTCGCTACGGCAGCGGCTCGTCTGTCGCGCGAGCCCGAAGTCGAGCAGGTTCTGATCTGCAGCCCGGACAAGGATCTCGCGCAATGCGTGGTCGCAGATCGCGTCGTGTGTTGGGACCGCATGCGCGATCGCGTCTACTCCGAGGCCGGCGTGCTAGAGAAGTTCGGCGTCCCTCCGGCGTCCATACCGGATTACCTGGCACTCGTGGGCGACACCGCGGACGGCATCCCCGGGATCCCGCGCTGGGGTAAAAAAGCCGCGGCGACGCTCTTGGCTCATTACGCCCATCTGGAGGCCATCCCTCAGGACGACGCAGACTGGCAGGTCGCCATCCGCGGATCACGAGCGCTCGCGTCCGAATTCCAGAGCCAATATCAGAGCGCGCTCTTGTATCGACAGCTGGCTACGCTGCGACTCGACGTCCCGCTGGCAGAATCCCTCGCTGATCTAAGTTATCGCGGTGCAGATCGCGCCAAGCTCGGGCGCGTATGTGAAGAGCTGGCGGATTTTTCCGTGCTCGAGTCGGCGCGCTGGAGAGACGATGCCGCGATGTGATCGCGCGACCGCGATCTAAAAAATCCGTGGTGCGATCCCGCGAGCGCTCGATAAAGATGAGCACACGTTGCTGGCATTCCAAGCGTGGATGCATGCTATCTACTTGGAACGAGCCGCTCGCGCGGCTTCTTCAAAGGATCATGTGGAGCCAGTCGATGCACAGTGAGCGGAGGTCGAATGCAGTCAACGCGGACGAGGTGACCTCGGTCAAACCTGCCTGTCTCGTGTGCATCGCGAGCCTGTGTCTGGCGAGCCAGGTCGCCTGCCTCGCTCCAGACGGGCAAAGCAGCTCGAACGCCACTGCGCCCGTCACGCCCTTCGCCGGCGCTTCTGGCAATCTGATGCCCGCAGCTGCGCCGGCGGCCGCCAACCCTCCAGCCCCGAGCGGCGCCGAAAGCACGCTACCTGCGGTCGACGCCTCGGAGCTCGACACGTCACAGGGCCAAGACATCGGCGTGCCGGAGGCCCCGCTCAGCGCCGCCGAGCAGGCGCAGCTCAGCGGCTTCGACGGCTTGGTGCGTGCGACACAGTGGAACGCCCCCGTGTCGCAGCGGATCACCGAAACCAAGGTGGCCCGCGCTTATCTCGAATGGAAAGCGCGCTTCTTCAAGCGCTGTGACGACGGCTCCGAATACGTCTTGAAGAACGACTACACGGGCTCGGAGCAAGTCGCATCCGAGGGCATCGCCTACGGCATGCTGCTCGCGGTCGGCATCGGCGATCGAGAGGCATTCGACGGGCTGTGGCAGTTCTACCGCGAGCACCGCAACGGTAACGGCCTGATGAACTGGTTGCACTCGCCGTGCGGCGGGCAGATCGACGGCAACGGCGCGTCCGATGCCGACCTGGACGCGGCGATGGCCTTGATCTTGGCCGATGGGCGCTGGGGAGGTTTGGCAGGAGACGCTCTGGCTCTGGTCACGGCCATTGGCACGCACGAGACGCAGACCTGTGGCAACGGCAAGATCGTGCTCAAGCCAGGTGACGCCTGGGGCGGGTGCGATGGCACGGTGAACCCTTCGTACTTTTCACCGGCCTACTATCGCCGCTTCGCGTCCGTGCAGACCGATCGCGCCGCCTTCTGGAACCAATTCGCGACCGACACCTATCAGATGCTCGCCGGCATGCAGGATCAGACGGCGGGCTTGCTCCCCGACTGGGGTTTTGGTGACGGTCGGGCAGAGGGCGGCGATCGCGGTCAGTTTGGCTATGAAGCCGTGCGCGCGCCCTGGCGCATCGCGCTCGACCTCGCGTGGTCCGGCTCGAACGAGCCGAGGGCGTTCCTCTCGCGCATGAGCCAAACCATCGACGCGCGCGGTGGCCTCACGGCGATGGCCGATGACGAGAGCTTCGCCGACAAACGCAACAGCGCCTTCCTCGGGTCGCTCTCCTTGAGCGGTGTCGCGGTCAGCCAGCAAAAATTCGAGGGCTACGTGGCGGAGTGGGAGGCCTACGAGACGCTGGACGACCAGTGGTACTATCAAGCCAGCCTGCGCGTGCTTTTTCTGATGACGGCGGGTGGCTTCTTGCCCGCCTCTTATTGAGCCTGGGGGAGCTCGGCGTCGCTCACTGGGCGCGCAGGGCGTCGCTCTTGGGCGCGCTCGCTCTTGGGCGCGCTCGCTCGCTCTTGGGCGTCGACAGCGCCAGGGCCGAGCAGCGTGCCGCACATCGTCTTGCAGAGCGTGTCTCGCTCAGAGCAGCTGCAGGCGTGGGCGGCCTGGAGCTCTAACTTTTTGCGCATGGCCTTCACGTCGAAGCGGGCCAAGCGCTCGACGTAGGCAAAAGAGATGCCGGCATTGACCTGCTTTGGCGTGCGCGGCTCCGTGGCTCGGCCGTCGCTCTCGCTGCAGCAGCGGAAGCCGAGGTAGTAGTAATAAAACCCCTCGTCGTGCGTGTAGATCTTGGGGCGGCACTGGTTGCGCACGCCGCGGTACCACGGGCCTCCGGTCGTGACGCTGTCGAATTTCCCGCGCCAGGTGCTCGTGAAATTCTCGCTGGCCACGACCTCATCGGCGTTGCCTGGCAGATCGGCGACCCCGAAGTCGCTCACGCACGCCGGCTGTGACCCGCTCTTTTTGCCTTGCCAGAGGCGGGCGAGCTCGCCCGGGTCACGCCTGGCGACTTTGGTCATGTTGGGGTTGTCCCAGGGGCGGTCGCCGTTGCACTTGTCAGCGTCTCGGACGTAGCCATACGGGTACGGTTTGAGCATTGGACCTTCGCAGGCCAGGGTCCACTCGGACTCCGTGCACATGCGCTTGCCGGCGGCAGCGCACTTCACCTGCGCTTGGTAGAAGTTGTTCATCACTTCGGGCCGTTCACCGACCCGGTTGGGCCATTCGTGGCGGTCGATGCAGTAGCGCTTGGGCGACCGGGCCCCGATGCACACGCTCGGTTCAGCGAAGCGTTCACAGATTTCTTTGCGATTGTTGGGGTCGTACCAGCTCTTGTCGCAGGTCTGCTTCACCTCGCTGCAATACTCACCGTCGACGAGCACCATGTCCACAGGGCAGGCGTTGCGGGTGCCCGCAGCCAGCGCAACCAGCGTCGGCGCCTCTCGGGCCGCAACGCGGGAGAGGGGCAGCGCGCTCGCGGCTGGAGGCCTGGTTGGGGCTGCGGCGGGAGCGGGCCCCTTAGCGGCGGGCCCAACCGCCACTTCCCGAGCCTCCCGCGCGCGCGAGGTACAGCCGAACAACACCAGGACCCCTGCGAGCCTCCACCAGACGACCAAACACCGCTCGGGTACGCGTCTCGGGGCTACGGTCACGCAGCTTGGCGTCATACGCCATCTGGCTGCGCTTTTGAGGCAACAATCGGGATGGGCCAACGGGCCGCTGTCGCGAGCCCTATCCGGAAGATGGCGAGGCGCTGAGCCTTGGGACGCAGCGCGGCAAGGTCAGGGCGCTCGAGCGCGCGGGGCCGCGAGAAGCTGCGTAACCGCTTGCTCGAGTGGCTCCGAGGTTGATGGCGCGCCGGCCGAGGTATACTCTCGAGAGCGCTCTGCCCTGCGTATTAGTCCTCATGATACGATCCGCCCATCGCGCGTTCGCCCTCAGCGTTGTCGTTTCATGTGCGCTATTTGGGCGTTCAGCGCGCGCCCAGAGCGCAGATGTGAGCTGTGAAGCGGTAGAGCGCACGGAGTCGTTGCGCGAGGGGGGCGGCTATCGCGAGGCGCGGGCGCGGCTGCTCGAGTGCGTGAACGCCCAATGCGGCGGGGACGTGCGCCGGCGTTGCGCCACGACCCTGCAGAAGCTCGACGCAGTCACCCCGTCCATCGTCGTGCGAGCCGATGATGGCAACGGCAACGACGTGCTGGATGTCGCGGTGAGCCTGGGGGACGAGCCTCTGATGAGCTCGCTCGACGGGATGGCCGTGCCGGTGGATCCGGGCGAGCACCGCTTCGTCTTCTCGCGCTCCGGTTACGAGCCGGTGACGCGAACCCTCACGATAAATCAGGGCGAGAAGTTCCGCGCCATCGACGTCTCCATCGGCTCGGGGCCCGCGCCCGCCGCGCCCCTCGAGCTCGGCGCCAGCCGCCCTGCCTCGATGTCTTCTGCGCGCCTGGCCGGCGGCATCAGCTTGATCGGCGTGGGCGTGGTGGGCCTCGCTGGTTTTACGTGGCTGGGCTTGAAAGCTCGCTCGCGTGAAGAGAGCCTGCAGCGCCAGAACTGCAAACCCTTCTGCGACGAGGGTCTCGTCGACAGCCTCGAGACGCGCTACGTGCTCGCCAACGTCTCGCTCGGTGTCGGCGTGTTATCGCTCGGAGCCGCCACCTGGCTGTTGCTCAGTGGCTGGTCTTCAGGGGATGTCGCCCAGCCTGTCGATGCTGGGGTCGCCGTTGGCGCCGACGCGGACAGCGCCTTTGCGTCGTACTCGGGTCGCTTCTGAGCTCGTCGCGAAGCGCGCTCCGTTTCTAGTGCAAGGCGGATACGGCGGCTGCAATTTCGAGGGCCTAGGGCTGGGCGTCCCCTCTGTTGTTGCTGGCCACGGCTGCGTCGGTGCTCGGCAATCCTAGCGCAGCGGCGGCGTCTGCCGAGCCGCCGTCGCCGAGCCTGCTCGCCCCCGCCGCGTCGAGCAGCCCCGAATCGACCTCGGTGGCGGCGTCCGTATGGGCCCCCGCCTCAGCGTCCCGGCCGGCGGCAGCATCCGCAGCAGCATCCGCGGCCTCGATGGGCGCGCTGCTGTCGAGCTGAAGTTGCCGGTCGCGCGCATAGCCGGACAGGTCTTCTTGCGGCAGGCAACCTAGCGCGCTGACCAGACTAGCACACCCGACGCGTGCGATGAGACGTTGGGAGAGCCCCGCAAACAGAACCACAGCGTGAGCATGTATTAACAAGCCGCGCATGCGTCAACGAGCTTTGCAAGCGTCGGTGCAGGCTTTGAGCCCGTGCACTCGTCATGTTTCGAGGTCGTGCTTCGCTGGATTACACGAGAGCCGTGTTTCGAGGCCGTGTTTCGAGGCCGTGTTTCTGGGTCGCGCGCAGTGCCGCCCTCAGCCCCACTCGCGCGCCACTTCAGGGCTTTGTTGCGACGGCGACGGGAGGTGCGATCTTGCAGCGTTTGCCCTTCGCGTCGAGCGGTTTACCGTAAGCGGCGCCAGCGGACTCGACGTACACCGCACCGCCATCTTTAGGCCGTGGAACGATGGCGCCGTTCGTCATGGGCCGCCCCTCACCGAGCGCCTCCACGAACACGACCACGTCATTGCCGTCGACCGCATAGCCTTGATACGACGCGCCCAAAGTCCCTGCCGGGGGCGACTCGCAGGGCACCTCGTTGGAGCTCAATGCGATGACCCACTGCGCCGCGGGGTCCAGCCGCGGCGGGGGCAGCTCCCATTGGAACGCCGCATCGTCCGGGCGATCCCGCAAGGCCACTGCCAGGCACAGGCAGCTCGGCTCTTTCGAGCCTGTGTAGTTCAGATCGTGGCGGGCGCCGAGCAAGGCATACTCTTCCACGTCCAGGCCATCGGAGGCGGCCTCCGCTTTGACCATGGGCGCGTCTAACGGACGATCGAAGCTCTGGAGCGGCTGGCCCGACTTGCTATCGGTGCTGACGTTGGCGTCGGCGTGAACCGACGCTTTGCAGGCCACGCTTTCTAACGTGGCGACGAGAGCTCCGGCGACCCACAACCACCCAGCTCGTCGCTCGGGTTGCCGTCGCCCTTCGCTGCGGTCCGCTCGAGGCCTTGCCGAATTGGTCTTCATAGCCTGTTCTCGCTCGTTCCCATTTCTCGAGTTGCCGCCGCGTTTGCGCCGAGCCACGCCCCCAAAAGAGATGGCGCCATCGAAGCCGGTCTCACCGGGAGACAGGACGGCCAGCGTGCGGCGAGAGAAAACCACATTGGCGGCAGCCGGGCGAATTTGGCGCCGCCTTTGTGCTCAACGCGGTCCTCATAGGCTGTAAACTAAGCCCACATGGATCTAAAAGCCCTCCGGGCGGAACTGGCGCGAACTCCCTCCGTCACCCCGGCAGGTCGCGTTCGAGCCGTCACCGGACTGGCAGTCCGGGCCACCCTGCCGGGCGCTCGCATAGGGGAGATCGTCAAGATCAGGCGCCGAGGCGAGCCACTGGATGCCGAGATCGTGGGTTTTAGCTCCGGTGAAATCGTCGCGCTCGCCTTGGGTGACGTGATGGGCGTCGGCCCGGATGACATCGTGGAGGCCACCGGCGAGACATTGCACGTCCGCGTCGGGCCCGGCTTGCTCGGTCGGGTCGTGGATGGGCTCGGCAGGCCGTTGGACGGCCTCGGAGATATAGAGGCGCTGTGCAGCGTGCCAGTGGATCGAGCTCCGCCACCCGCGCTGGAGCGCAGGCCCGTCCGGCGCGTCATGGCCACCGGCACACGAGCCATCGACGCCTTTGCGACGTTGGGCCAGGGGCAGCGTGTGGGTCTGTTTGCAGGCTCCGGAGTGGGCAAGAGCCGCCTGCTCGGATCCATGGCCCGTGGCGCGGGTGTGGACGTGGTGGTGGTCGCCTTGGTGGGTGAGCGAGGTCGTGAGGTGGGCGACTTCCTGCGCGAGCACTTGGGAGAAGAAGGCCGCAAACGCTCGGTCGTGGTCGTTTCTACGAGCGACGCGCCGGCGCTCGAACGGCTCCGGGCGGCGCAGGTGGCGACCGCCATCGCCGAGTATTTTCGGGATCAAGGGCAGAGCGCGCTCTTGCTCGTGGACTCCATCACGCGCGTGGCGCGAGCGCAGCGCGACGTGGGGCTGGCTGCGGGTGAGCCCCCCGTCCGGCGTGGTTATCCGCCGAGCGTCTTTTCCGTGCTGCCGCGCCTGCTCGAGCGAGCGGGTCAGTCGGCGAAAGGCGCCATCACTGCGGTCTATACCGTGCTCGTCGAGGGCGACGACCTCTCCGAGCCGATCGCCGACGAGGTGCGGGGCCTGCTCGACGGGCATATCATCTTGGATCGCGAGCTGTCAGCGCGCGGCCACTACCCCGCCATCGACGTGCTGAGCTCCCTTTCGCGCGTGATGGGGGACGTGACGAGCGATGCGCATCAGAGGGCGGCCCGCAACGTGCGCGAGCTCCTGGCAGCGCACGAGAGCAAGCGCGACCTGATCGTGCTCGGCGCCTATGTGCGAGGCAAAGATCCGCTCACCGACCGCGCGCTGTCGGCCATGCCCGAGATCGTGAAGCTGCTCCGGCAAGAAGGTCACGAGGTCAGCTCGTTCGAAGAGACGACCGAGCGCCTCCACGAGCTCGCCGCGCGTTACCGGGACCCGGCCGTGGCCGGCTAGCGCCGCGCCCATGACGCGGCCGGCAAGCCCTGGCCCGGCTCGCCGAAGCGCGCGAGAAAAGCCCCGTTCGCGCGCAGGCCTTTCGTGTACTCTAAGCGTCGTGCGCGCCTACCTCGACCTCTTGGAAAAAATCCTCGCCGACGGCACTCGCAAGAGCGACCGGACGGGGACGGGGACACTGTCCCTCTTCGGTCACCAGATGCGCTTCGACCTCGGCCGGGGCTTTCCGTGTCTCACGACCAAGAAGTTGCATCTGCGTTCCATCATCGTCGAGCTGCTCTGGTTTTTGCGCGGCGATACCAACCTGCGCTTTCTGCACGAGCACGACGTCAGCATCTGGGACGAGTGGGCGGACGTGGAAGGGGACCTTGGTCCGGTGTATGGCTACCAGTGGAGGTCTTGGCCGACGCCTGACGGTGGGCACGTGGACCAGATCTCCCGGCTCGTCGACGAGATCCGCCACAATCCAGACTCCCGCCGCCTGATCGTGAGCGCGTGGAACGTGGCGGACATCGAGAAGATGGCGCTGCCGCCCTGCCACTGTCTGTTCCAGTTCTACGTGGCCGACGGCAAGTTGTCGTGCCAGCTCTACCAGCGCAGCGCGGACGTCTTCCTCGGGGTCCCGTTCAACATCGCGTCCTACGCCCTGCTGACGTTGATGATGGCTCGAGTTTGCGGCCTTGCCCCCGGTGAGTTCGTCCACAGCTTCGGAGATGTGCACCTGTACCTGAATCACGAGCGCCAAGCGCGCTTGCAGCTCGAGCGAGAGCCACGCCCGCTGCCCCGAATGACGCTCAACCCCGCCGTGAAGGACATCTTCGGCTTCACGTTGCAGGACTTTGAGCTCGATGGGTATGACCCTCACCCGAGCATCAAAGCGCCGATCGCCATCTGAGCTGTGCCAGCTGGGCCCATGAAGATCAGCCTGATCGCCGCGGTGGCCCGAAATGGCGTGATCGGGCGCGACAATGACCTGCCCTGGCGCATCCGGGACGACACCCGCTTCTTCATGCAGAAGACGACGGGTCATCACGTGATCACGGGCCGTCGGAACTATGAAGCGATGGGGCGCCCGCTGCCGCGGCGTCCGAACGTCGTGATCTCGCGGGACCCGGCGTTCCACGCCGACTGCGCCGTGGTCACCACGCTCGGCGAGGCGATCGAGTTGGCACGCAGGGCGGGGGAGAGCGAGGCTTTCGTGATCGGCGGAGCACAGATCTACGCCCTGGCCTTGCCGATCGCGGACGTCTTCTATCGGACGCGGGTGCTGGCGGACGTGCCGGGCGACGTGGTCTTTCCTGCGTTTGACGAGAGCGAGTGGGACGTCGAGCTCGAGAGTGAGCACGCCGCGGATGAGCGCAACGAGCACGCGTTCGTGATTGAAACGCTGACGCGTCGCGTGCCGCCCCGGGGCTGAAGCGACGTTTAGGGGGCATCGGACCAGGAGCAGCATCACGTTTGGATTCGTGGTCGGCACGCGTGCGCCCATACGGCGATCGAGCAGGTGATCCGCGCGCCCCTGATGCTGCGCTCGGGCTGCTGCCGCTGATGCCGGACACCATCTTGGTGCCATGCGAGCCCGGCGCTCCTGCGCTAGCCTGAGCCGGCGCGCGGGCTATCGCAGCAACGTGGTGCACCGGTGGGAAAAACAGCAGGGCTGGCCCACGGCGGCGGCGTTCCTTGGCGTGTGCTCGAGCCTGAAGCTGGACGTCACCGAGATCTATTCTGGCTTCTTTCGGCAGAGTCCCACCTGGCTCGGGCGAATGAGTCCCCGGTCCCGAGAAGCGGTCGCCGCGTTTTTGTGCCAGCTGCGCGGCAAGGCGCCCATCAGCGCGCTCGCCGCGCGAGCAGGAGTCAACCGTTACACGATGTCGCGCTGGCTCAAGGGGACCAGCGAGCGCAGCGCTCCCGATGGCACGGTCAGCTTTGTCGATGCGCGCTACTACTCCCCCGCGCTCCCGGTCGTGGAGTTTCAGACAAGCTTCGGCATCGATGGGATCGACTTTGGCGAAGCCGAGTGCGCCAGATTGGTGCTCGAGTACCAGCCGTATACAATGCTGCCGCTCAACAGGTTGCTGATGGTGGCTCTCGGCCAGCTGCGGTGCCTCGCGAGATGGGTCGATCCTCTAGAGGCGAGGCGCGGGTGTTGGAGAGATTTGAGGCGCGTGAGTGTGTTGCGCAGAGGACATAGCCTCGAAGCTATATTCCAAAACGGCATGTCGGCGCGGAGAGGCTACCTGCCCGCCGGAGCGGCCGCCCTAGGGCGCGTCGCTCGTCGTCAGTCGCTCCAGGACCGACTCGATCTCGGTGACGACCTCTGAGGCAGTCGCCACTCGCTAGGGTGTTCTCGGTTTGCGTTCCCAAGTGACGCCGACTCCGTCAGCCCAGCCCGGTAGGTCAGCGCGCCCCCAGCGCGGGGCGATCAGCTCCCGCTGCCCGTTGGCACTCCTCACGTGGGCAAGCCCCCCTCGGCTTAACACTTCTTCATACAGCTCCTGGCAGGGCCGCAACACGGCGCGCTCAAGCTAATGCTCGACGAGGCCCGAAGCTGGAGGGGCCTCTAACCAGGAGCAGGTAGTCATGTTTGGATTTGTGGTCGGCACGCTGTGCCTCGTGGGTTTCGTGAGCGTCTGGCGTCACCGTGGCTTCGGCCGCGGCCGCCACGGGCGGCACTTCGGGCACTTCGGGCGAGGCAGATTCTTCGGGCTGTATCGGGTGTTTCAGGAGCTGGATACGTCGCCCGGTCAAGAGAAGGCGATTCGCGCGGCAGTCGCCGAGCTACGCGAGCAGATGGGGGAGCTTCGGCCGCAAGTCAACCAGGCCCGGCAAAGAGTCGCCAGCGCGCTGTTGGATGAACACTTCGACGGCGCCTCGCTCGAAGCGAACCTACAAAGGCAGTCGCTCGAGCTCGGGCGCTTCGGCGCAGCGGTCACCGCCGCGCTGGGCAAGATCCACGAAGCGCTCGACCCCGATCAGCGCCGGCGTCTGGCGCGAGTCGTCGAGTCGGGCCCTGGCTATTGCTTTTGAAAGGAGTGAGCGCGATGCGACGTACATTTGTGTTGGTGTTTTTGGCGTTGGGGACCGTCTTCGGTTTCACTGCGGGGGTCCAATCCTGGCGCTATCATCGTGAGCTCGGCTGGGGCTCTCATTGGGGTATGCATGAGAGCCGGGTCGACAGGCTCGCGGAGGCTTGCCTGCGCGCCGCCGAGCGCGCCCCCGGCGGAGCGGCCCCGCGTGCAAGCGTGGCTCCCGCCGCGACGCACCCCTGACCTCGGGTCGTGGTATGTAGACCATCTCATGGCTCTCCGGGTCTTGATCGTGGACGATGACGCGCGGCTCTTCGAGCTCTTGTGCAGCTATCTACAGCAAAATGGCGTCAACGCGAGCTCGGCCAAAGACGGGCAGGCGGGGCTCGCGCTGCTGGAGACGAACGCGTTCGACGCTGTCTTGCTCGACGTGATGATGCCGGGCATGGACGGCCTCGCCGTGCTCAGGAAAATTCGCGACGCGAGTGATCTGCCCGTCATCATGTTGACCGCCAAGGGTGACGAGACGGACCGGGTCGTGGGGCTGGAGCTCGGGGCTGACGATTATCTACCCAAGCCCTTCAGCCCGCGTGAGCTCCTGGCCCGCCTGCGAGCGGTCGTGCGCCGCACGCAAGCGCGCGAGGTCCGGCGGCAGCTCAGCGTCTCGGGTGTGTCTGTCGGTCTGGAGAGCCGGAGCGTCGAGGTGGCGGGTCGGGCCGTCGAGCTCACCGGTCTCGAGTTCGACGTGCTGGTAGCCCTGATGCAGCGCGCGGGTCGGGTGGTGGCTCGCGCCTCTTTGCTCGAGCTCGCCGGGCGGAGCGACGTCATCGTGAGCGATCGCACAGTGGACGTGCACGTGTCGCATCTGCGGAGAAAGCTCGGTGACGACCCACCACGCTTGATCCGCACGGTGCGCGGGGTAGGTTACATGTTCGTTCGAGACGCGGCATGAGGCGCTGGCGCCAGCGGCGCTTGCATCACCAGCTGTTTGCATGGTTGGCCATCTCAATATTGACGACAGTGATGCTCGTGGCGCTGGTGCTACGCGTGATTACACCCGGAGAGCCGCCGTTTGCGACCCGGGCGCGGCAGGTCAGCGATTTTGCCGCTCAGCAGTTCGCCGAGCGCTGGCAGGATCGCGTCGCGCTCAGCGCCTTTGCGCACCAGCTAGCCGACGCTTTCGGCGCGACTCTGTGGCTCAGCGATCGCGACGGGAACGTGCTCGTGCAGGCGGGCCCGGCGCTGTGTCGCGGCCTGCCGCACACGCTCGACGTGCGGCGTGGCGGGCTGCAGCTCGGTCAGGTGCGGCTGTGTCTCAATGGCCAGCAGCGGTTCGGGGCGCTCACCGGGCTCTTGGTGCTCGGGACCGTTTGCTTGGTGTTGTGGACGGCGGCGGCGCTGCTCGCGCGCCGTATCACGCGCCCGCTGTCGGTCCTGATCGGCACTACTCGCGAGATAGGCAGCGGCAATTTGAGCGCTCGAGTGCGCCTGGGTCGTCATCAGCGCGGAGAGCTCGGGCTATTGGCGGAGTCGGTCAATGACATGGCGCAGCGCATCGAGCGGCAGATGCGCGACCAGCGGGAGCTCTTGGCGGCCGTCTCGCACGAGGTGAGGAGCCCGCTCGCGCGCCTGCGGGTCTGCACCGAGATCCTGCGTGGCGACGCGGGCAACGCCGCGCTGCTCGACTCCGTGGAGCGGGAGGTGATGGAGCTCGACACATTGGTCGGCAAGCTGCTGGCGAGCTCACGCTTGGATTTCGAGATGCTGAGCAGAAAGCAGGTGGTCGCCGCGGAGCTGTTTCTCGAGGTGCTCGAGCGCAAAAATCTGCCGGCCACGTTGCTCGAGGATCGCACCGGTGGCGCCAGCGTCGACGTGGACCCGACGTTGATCGCGAGAGCGCTGGATAATCTGCTCGAGAATGCCCTTCGGCACGGCGCTGGCGTCACGCGTTGTGTGCTCGCTCTATCCGAGCCCAACGAGGCTGGCTCGGGCAGCGCTTCGCAGCCGAAGCAAGGGGTAGCGTTCGAGGTCTACGATCACGGTCCGGGCTTCACCCCTGACGCGCTGCCGCGAGTGTTCGAGGCGTTCTATCGCGGCGCTACCGGCAGTCACTCGGAACCGGGCTCGCTCGGGCTCGGCCTAGCGTTGGTACGACGCATCGCTCAGGCGCACGGCGGACGGGCGTGGGCGGAAAACCTGGCGGGCAACGGCGCGCTCGTGGCGTTCAGCGTGGAGACCGTTCTGCGGCCGAAGAACGGCTCATGAGGTCTTGGTCGCGACGACGGTGAGACCGAGCGCGGGTGTCGTGAGGGATGTTGGCTCGCATCGAGCAACGGTGGACCGGCCATGACGCGCCGGTGACGGGGAGAAGCGATGCGTCCCAGAGGACCGTCAACCCAGCAAGGGTACGCCAAGCCAGTCCCGCTGGGCGTCCATGGTGATCCAGCGCGACCCAGTGCGATCAGGGAGATGTCGATCTCTCCTCGCAAACTGAGTAGTTCGTTCGACGATCACAACGAATTGACTAAATCGGAAACCGAAATGCCAAACGACTTTGCGATTCTCATCAACGTACTCAAGCGTGGATCCAGGGTTCCACGTTCGATTTTCTGATAGTGCGAAAGAGAGAAGCCGTGGTCTCGCACCATGTCGAGCTGCGAGAGCCCCGCCTGGTGACGTAGTTTTTTGCAGCGTTTCCCCAAACGCTCTTCCAGCGACTCAGCCATAACGTGAGGAACCTTGTAAGAGTGCCCACCCTCGATTTGAATACGTCATGTTTGACGTATGGAGGGATGTTCCCCATACTGGTTCCGCTTCGAAGGTGGTACCGGTGGGGGACGCCGGGGACGCTGACGTGGAGGGGAAGGGGTACGCATGAGGGAAAAGGTAGCCCAGCGTTTGACCAAGCGGGCGTCGTCGCCGAAGCCCATCTCACGCGATGTTGCTACGGCACCCGGTAATCAAGCGCCGGTGGCAGAGGCCGAGTTGCGCGCCGCTGCTTTCTCGGAACCTTTCTCGGAACCTTTCTCGGAGCGTGCTTCTGAGCCTTTCTCCGAGCCAGCGTCTGAGCCACTCGGAGCGGCATCCGATGCAGCACTGCTCGTCAGTGGGGGCGCGGAAGGCGCCGTGGGCTGGCGTCCTCGCGCCCTGATCGTGGACGACGACCCGGAGGTCCGGCGGGCTCTCGCTCGCTTGTTGCGCCCCGAGCTCGAGGTCCACCTCGCGGGGTCCGTCGCGGAAGCCCAGGCAGCGCTCGCGCGATTGGACCGGGTGGACGTCGCGTTCGTGGATCTCCAGCTGCCAGACGGTACGGGTGAGGAGATCCTCGAGCAGCTTTCGGCGTGGCCCGACGCGATTCGCGTGCTCATCTCCGGCAGCATCGTCTCGAACGAGAACCCTCTGAAAAATCGAGCCCTGGCCAACTTGGTGCTGGGTAAACCAGTCGCGTCGCACGTGGTCGAGGCGCTCAAGCGCGCCACGTTGCTTCTACCCCGGGGCTGAACAAACGAGTAGTCCGCCGCGTCTATGCTTTATACTGCTCGTTCGGGGGCCGCCGCGGAGCTGGTGCTTTGCGTAAATCAGGGGGCGCGTTTCAGAAAGCTCGCGCGGCGTCGAGCGGAGCAACGGGCGTGGAGGCGGTCGCTCTCGCGAGCGGCAGTCACCACCGTGCTCGCCCGGCGTCGATCAGAGTATCGATTCTCGCTCGAAGCGCGACGGCCAGCCGAAGTCTGGAGCCTGGAGTCCGGCGAAAGTGCTCGAGGCGAGGCTAGCGTGCGCTGTCTACAACATGCTGACAGGGTCGACGTCGACCACCATGCGCACCCGCCGGTCGACGCGAGCATCGAGCACCGCCTGGAGCACACGGCGCAGCGGCCCGCGCGTCTTCGAGCGCACGACCAACCGGAAGCGATAGTGATTTCTGAGCCGGGTGATGGGGGCGGGGGAAGGCCCGAGGATCTCTACCTGAGCGCCGGCGTGTTGATGAGCGACCTGGGCGAGCTCCGCGATGCACTCGCGCGCCACGCGCTCTTCGATCGCCGACACTCGCACCATCGCTAACCGAGAGTAGGGGGGGTAGCTCAGCGACTTACGATCCAAGAGGCCATACTCTACGAAGCCCATGACGTCATGTTTGAGCGCCAGCGCGATCGCCGGGTGCTCGGGGTTTTTGGTCTGGATCAAGACGTGGCCCGGCGTATCCCCGCGGCCCGCGCGGCCCGCGACCTGAACCAGAAGTTGGAAGGTGCGTTCGGAGGCTTGATAGTCCGGCATGCTCAAGCCGGCGTCGGCGTTCAGCACTCCGACCAGCGTCACGCGCGGTAGATCATGGCCTTTGGTCACCATCTGCGTGCCCACCAGGATGTCGATCTCGCCGCGTTGCATCTTGCCCAGCACGCCTTCGCTCTTCAGGCCCGCGCCGGTGTCGCGGTCGAGCCGTGCGATGCGCGCGGTCGGGAAGGCGGCGCCGAGCGATGACTCGATGCGCTCGGTGCCGCTGCCTTCGTAGCTCAAGGCGGGGCTCTTGCACTCGGCGCAGCGCTCCGGCACCTTGTCCCGGTAGTCGCAATAATGGCAGATCACGTGGGGGCGCGGGCTCACGTGGAAGGTGAGCGCGACCTCGCAGCTCGGGCAGCCCAGAATGTGGCCGCAGGTGTCGCACGCGACGCTGGGCGCGAAGCCCCGGCGGTTCAGAAACAAGATGGCTTGCTCTTTGCGCTCCAGCACTCCCTCGAGCGCGCGACACAAGGGCAAGCTGAGGAGCTTCTCCCCCGGCCGCGCCGGGCCGATGCGGCGCATGTCGACGATCTCGGTCTCGGGGAGCGCGGCCCGCCGGTGGGCGCGGTCGGGCAAGGCGAGCCGGGTCAGGCGCTCTGTCTGTACGGCGTGGAAGCTCTTGAGGGAAGGCGTCGCCGACCCGAGCACACACACGGCGCCGGCGCGCTGAGCCCGCAAGAGCGCCATGTCGCGCGCGTTGTAACGCACGCCCTCCTCTTGCTTGAAGGAGGAGTCTTGCTCCTCGTCCACACACATCAGGCGCAGGCCGAGCAGCGGCGCGAAGAGCGCCGAGCGAGCTCCGACCGCCACGCGCCGTTCGCCGCTCCGGAGCAGCGTCCACATGGCGTGGCGCTGCCTGTCGGAGAGGCCGCTGTGCAACACGGCGATGGTGTCACCCAAGCGCGCTCGGAAGCGGCCGACGAGCTGCGGGGTCAGGGCTATCTCCGGCACCAAGATCAGCGCGCTGCCGCCGAGCTCGAGCGCGGCCTGCACCGCGCGCAGATAGACCTCCGTCTTGCCGGACGCCGTCACCCCGTGCAGCAAGAAAGCGTGGCTCTCTTTGGCGCGGAGCTTGCCCGTGATCTCGGCCACCGCCAGCTGCTGCGCCGCGTTCAGCTCGGGAGGGACGTCGGGCGCGATAGGGCCCGAGAAGAACGGCCCATCCAGCTCCGAGCGTTGCTCAATGCGCACGAGCCCGAGCGCCTCGAGCTTTTTCACCGCCGAGCGGGCGTTGCCCCAGCGTTTGCTGAGCTCGGAGAGCGCCGAGGTGCCCTCCGCCGTGAGGTGCCTGAGCACGTCCAGGGCTTGGCCTTTGAGCGCGGCGCCTTGCGGGTCGGGGTCGCGGGCGACGACGCTCACGTAGCTCACGGCGCGTCCGACGGCTCGCGCTCGCCGATCATCGAACAGCCCCTCTTCGGAGAGGGCGCGTGCGCGGGTGCGCTCGATGGCGGGCACCGCGAGCCGCATCACCTCACCGACGGGCGCGAGGTAGTAGCTCGCGAGCTCGCACAAGAACCCGAGCAGCTCGGCGGGCACTACCGGGGCCGTGTCCACGACGGCCAAGATGGGTTTGAGCTTGTTGGCTGCGACGTTCGGGGTGCCCAGGATGACCTCGAGCACCACGCCCATGATCTGGCGACCGCGAAACCCGCACACCACCCGCGCGCCGCTCACGACCGAGGACCGCAGAGCCTCCGGCACCAGGAAGCTATAGGCCTGGCTGAGCGGCACGAACACCGCCACGTTGGCAAAACACACCGGCTCACCCGCTGCGCTCGCGCTGGGTGCTACGAGGGACAAAGCGCCGGCTCCGCTCATTGCCGGCCCAACGCGACGATGGGGTCGAGCGAGGCGGCTCGCCAGGACGGCACGAGCCCAAACACGACGCCGATCGTGGTGCTCACTCCGAGCGCCAAGGCGAGCGCCGCGAGCGACGGCTGCATGGGCAGCCCCAGCGCTTTTTCGAGCCCAAAGATGGCGGCCACGGACAGCGCGGCACCGAGCGCCCCGCCGATCAGCGATAGCAGCACGGACTCGATGAGGAATTGCACGAGGATGTCCCAGCGCGTCGCCCCGATGGCCATCCGGATGCCGATGTCCCGCGTGCGCTCCGTGACTGACACCAGCATGATGTTCATGATGCCGATGCCGCCCACGAGCAGGCTAATTGCAGCGATCGACGTCAGAAGCAAGCGCAGCACGCCCACGACTCGATCCTGGGTCTGCCGGAAGGCGTCCTGGCTGCGGATGCTGAAATCGTTGTCCGCCCCCTCCCAGAGCCCGTGCCGCTGACGTAGAATGGCCGTCGCCTCCTGACGGGCGGTGTCGAGCGTATTCTCGCTCGTCGCTTTGAGCAGGAGCTGGTTGACCAGGCCCGGGCTGGTCGCTTGGAGCTTGGAACGTTTGGCGGAGACGGGCATCAAGACGACGTTGTCCTGGTCCTGGCCAAAGCCTCCTTCACCCTTTTCGGCGAGCACCCCCAGCACGCTAAAGGGGTGCCGCCCGATGCGCAGCACGCGCCCGATCGGGTCGGCCTCGCCAAATAGCTCGACCGCTACGCGGCGTCCGAGCAAGCACACGCGGCTGGCGGTGGCCTCCGCCTGCTCCGACCAGGCCTCGCCGCTCTGCACCGGCCAGGCGCGCAGCTCGAGAAAGCTGCGCGTCGTGCCGATCACCTCACTCGAGACCTTGAAGCCTCCGAACGCCACGTCGGCTCGCGACGTCAAGATCGGCGCTACCAAGACCACGCTCCGTGCCTCCCGGAGCAACGCCTGACCGTCGCTCTCCGTCAAACGCGGCAGGGACGGCTCGGTCCCCGCACCGCTCGCGCGCGCCTCTTCGGGACTGATGGTGAGCGTGTTCTCGCCGAAACTGTTCAGCTTGCTCTTGACTGCGACCTCGGTGCCTTCACCCAGGGCCACGGTGATCACGACCGCCGCCACGCCGATCAAGATGCCGAAGGCAGTGAGCGCGGCCCGCAGTGGAAAATGGAGGATCGAGACGCACGCGAGCGGCAACGAGGTGGTCAGCTGGCGCAGCATCTGCAGCTCCCGCTGGACGCCAAGATCGAAGTGGAGCGGGCTGGCGGCGTCATTCGTGGCGCAGGGCTTCGATGGGGTCGAGGCGCGCCGCGCGCTGCGCCGGCAGAAAACCGAAAATCACGCCCAGGGACAGGCTCGTTCCGAGCGCCGCGACGACGGCCGGCACGTTCAAGCGCAGCGTCCAGTCGAGCTGCTCTTCCAGCACCGAGATGCCGAGCGCGGCGAGCCCCAAGCCAAGCAGCCCTCCGAGCGTGGTGAGCGTCACGGCTTCGGTCAAGAACTGCAAGCGGATGTCCTTCTGCCTCGCGCCGACGGCGAGCCGCGTACCGATCTCGCGACGCCGCTCGTTGACGCTGACGAGCATGATGTTCATCACTCCCACGCCGCCCACGAACAGCGAAATCGCCGCGACACTGACCAACACGACCGAGAGCACCCCGTAAATTTCCTCCTCGCTCTGGCGGAAGCTGTCCTGCGTCAGCAAGTGGTAGTCGCGCTTGCCGTCGGGGGGTGTGCGGTGTTGCTCGAGCATCACCTGGTCCATCTGGTCGCGCAGCGCGTCGACGACCGTCGGATTCGGGGCGGAGGCGATGATCATGTCGACGCGCCCCGGGTGACCGGGGAAGATACGCGATTGCCAGCTCCCGATGGGCGTGATGATTCGGTCGTCTTGATCGGTGCCGAAAGGCGTCTGCCCCTTGGGCGACAACACCCCGATAACGAGGAACCGATGCCGCCCGATGCGCAGCGACTGGCCCACGGGGTCGGCATTGCCGAACAGCCGCAGCTTGGCGGTCTGCCCGAGCAGCACGACCTTGGCCTTGGTTTGGACCTCGGACGCGCTCAGATCTCGCCCCGAGACGATTTCGTAACCGCGCACCGTCACGTAGTCCTGGTCGGCGCCGACCACGTCCACCTTCGCGGTCTCGAAGTCGCTCGCGACCTGCGCCGCGCGGCTCGAGTAGACCGTGATCGCGGCGAGGCCCACTACCTGGCGCCGAATCGCGTCCGCGTCGCTCACGCTCAGGCGCTGGCCGGCCCGCTCCCGCTCTCGCGACTGCCCATCCCCGGAGCCATTGAAGATGTAGATCAAGTTCGAGCCCAGGCTCTGGATCTGGGAGCTGACTTGCTCGCGCGCGGACTCGCCGAGCGCGACCACCGTCACCACGGCGGCGATGCCGATGAGCACCCCGAGCACGGTCAAGAGGGAGCGCAGCCCGGAGCGAGCGATTGATCTGAGAGCCAGGCCGAGCGCGTCCCAGAGCGCGTTCATGGCGCGCTCTCCGCGGCCTCTTTTCCGGGCCGCCGCGGCAGGGGCGGAGGCCTCGGGTCGTCCTTTTCGATGCGGCCGTCACGCACCGAGATGATGCGGTGCGCGCGCGCCGCGATGTCCTCTTCGTGCGTCACCAAGACGAGCGTGATCTTCTCGTCGTCCACCAGGCGCTCTAAGAGCTCCATGACCTCCAGCGTGGTCTTGCTGTCGAGGTTGCCTGTCGGCTCGTCCGCCAAGAGCAGCGGCGGGTGCGTGACGATGGCTCGCGCGATGGCGACGCGCTGTTGTTGGCCGCCCGAGAGCTCGTTGGGCCGATGATTGGCTCGTCCCAAGAGGCCGACCTGTTCCAGCGCCGTCAGGGCCAGCCGCCGGCGCTGCTTGTGGGGCATGCCCCGATACAGCAGCGGCAGCTCGACGTTCTCCAGCGCGGTGGTGCGAGGCAGCAGATTGAACCCCTGAAAAATGAAGCCGATCAACCGATTGCGCACCAGGGCGCGTTCGTCTACGCCGCGCCCACCCACGTCCACGCCTCCGAGGCGATAGTGGCCGTAGCTCGGGCGATCCAGGCACCCCAGGATGTTCATCAACGTGCTCTTGCCGGAACCGCTGGCGCCCACGACCGCGACGAACTCACCTCTCGGGATGCTGAGCTGCACGTCGATGAGCGCGTGCACGACCTCTGGGCCCGTGACGTAGTCCTTACCCACGCCCAGGAGCTCGACCAACGGCTCCGGGGCGTGGTCCAAGGGCTCGCTCGCGTGCTCCTCTGCAATCAACCGCAGAGGCCGGCGAGACTTTGGCCGCTCCGCGCGAGCCATCAGAAGATACCGAGGAACTTGCGGCGCTTGTCCTCCGATGCGCCGCGCTCCTCCGTCACCACCAGCGTGCCTCTGCCGAGGCTCTCATCTCTGAGCTCCGTCCATACGCCATCCGTCACACCCACGCGTACCAGCCGAGGCGTGAGCTTCTGGGCGGGCCGCGCTGCATCTGCTGCATCCGCTGGGCTCGGCGCGGAGGCGCCTTTTGCGCTCTCGGGCGCCGTGGGCTCGATGACGTATACCCGGCGCTGCCCCGGTTCGAGCTCCACGCTTGGCCCGACGTCGCCGGGGGCTTTGGGTTTGAAGCGTAGGGCGGCGTTCTTGACCGCGTTCACGCCCCTGGCGGAGTGGGCTTCGATGGTCACGGTCGCCGTCATGCCCGGACGCAGCTTGAGCTCATCGTTTTTCACGTCGAGCACCGCCGCGTAGGTCACCACACCCAGGACCTCGGTCGGGTTGTATCGAATCTGCGTGAGCGAGCCCGCGAAGGTTTGATCCGGAAAGGCGTCCACGCGCACGCGAGCGGGCAGGCCCTCGCGGACCTTGCCCACGTCGGCTTCGTCGATGTCGGCGAGCACCTGCATGGCGGAGAGATCTTGGGCGATCACGAACAGCACCGGCGCGGAGAAGCTCGCCGCCACGGTTTGCCCGGGGTCGACCGCGCGATCGATGACGATACCGTCGATGGGCGAATAGATCTTTGTGTAGGCCAGGGTGGTGTTGGCGCTCTTCAGCTGGGCCGATAGACCTTGAATTTGGGCGTTGGCGGCGATCACGTCGGCCCGCGCGAGCAGCAGCGCGTTCTCTGCCTGATCGAGATCCACCTGCGAGGCGATGTCCTCGGACTTCAGGTGCTTGGTGCGCTCGAGGATCACGAGCGCCGAGCTCTCGGCCGCGCGTGCGCGTTCGAGCACGGCCTGCGCCGCGCCCCGTTGCCCCGCGACCTGACTCACCTGCGCTCCAAACAGGCTCGGGTCAATCTCCGCCAGCAGCTCTCCCTTCTTGACGCGTCGGTTGAAGTCGACATGCACGCGCACCACGCGACCCGAGATCTGCGTGCCCACCTTCACCTCGGTGAGCGGCCTCAGCTTGCCGCTCGACTCGACCGACTCGACGATGTCGCGCACACTGACCTCTGCCGTGACGAAGGGCTCCACGGGGGGCGGTTTTTGCCGAGCCTGGTAAACGCGGACGCCGAAGCCCGCGCACAGCACCAGAGCCAACAGAATGACGAGCCTGAGGTAGCGTCCGCGCTTGCGCGCCGATAGCTCGCGCTCCAGCGCCGCGACCGCCAAGAGCGGCGCATCGGATGCGGGCGAATGAGAGGACCGCGTGGTCCGCTCGCCAAGCGTTTCTTTGGCCGTGCTCATCGTCTCCAGGCGATTTCAAACAGCATCGAGAGGACGATCTAAGACATGGCGAGCTTCGGAGCGCAACTCGCGCGCGGCGCGGCGTGAGCGGTCCTCGATGTGCGTGAGGCGCGCCCAGTGTCCGCGGCCGGGGGGGAGCGGCCTGTCGGCCAGCGAAGCTTGCCTTGGGTTTGGCGGCAACTGGACCTCCCCGGCTTGGATTCGGTTACGGCGCGCGCGTGCCGTCGAGCGCAGCGCACGGGAGTTCAGCAGAGCAAACAGGTCGCGTCATGGTTGCCTCGAGCGACCGGACTCGTCGACTCGGTCCTGATCGACGACCGCCGGTACGCATCCATCCATGCGTCGACTCCGAAGTGTTTGCCAATTTCTACACCGCATCGGTCGAAACGTGTTTTGCTGACGAAGCTGAGCGAGCCGCAGCCAGCGCTTCAGCTGCAGCGCCTTTTTCGTGGTTGACGGGCTCGTGACCGTGGAGGCCTCGGCTGAGCGAGGGCGACCTCGAGGGCTGCGACGCGCTCCGTCGAGCGCTGGATCCGGCCTTGCTGGCAGCGTGAGCTTTCCGGCGGAAAACGGCCTGATCGGTCGCGAGTGGCAGAACCACGAACCTTTACACCCTGAGGGGGCTGCGCTATCCCAGCGCGATGCGTGACAGAGGCCTTCGGACCGCCTGCCTCCTCTGGTGTCTGAGCGTTGGAGGCCTCGGTTTGGTGGCATGTGGTCGCCCACGCAACGCGGATTCAGCCGCCAACGCCACAACCACCAGCGGCACGGGTTCATCGAGCACGGGTTCAGGCGCGGACGAAAATCCGTTTTCGGGCCTACCCATGTATCTCGCGCCTTATTCCAACGCGGAGAACGCGGAGCGGGCAGCCCAGAAGGCAGCTCCTGCTGACGCTGCGTTGATCGCGAAAATCGCGAGCGAGCCGCAGGCCAGCTGGTATGGCGGTTGGAGCGCCGACATCACGACGGTCGTCGGCAATTATGTCAACGCCGCAGAGCGCGCTCACGCGCTGGCGCTGCTGGTCGCTTACAACGTCCCCAACCGCGATTGTGGACAATACTCTGCGGGCGGCGCGCGGGACTCGAGCGAGTACATCGAGTGGATCACCGCCTTCGCGACTGGCATCGGGGCTCGGCGCGCCGTGGTCGTGCTCGAGCCTGACGCTTTGCCGCTGCTCACCCAATGCCTCTCCGAAGCAGATCAAGCCAAGCGCCTCGAGCTGATACGGCAGGCGGTGGCCATCCTCGAAGCGCGCCCCGGGGTGTCGGTCTATATCGATGCGGGGCACTCGGCGTGGGTTCCTGCGGCTGACATGGCACAGCGCTTGAAGCGCGCCGGCATCGAGAGCGCGCGCGGCTTCGCGCTCAATACCTCGAACTTCCAGACGGACGGCGAGCTGATCGCGTACGGTAATGCCCTGATTCAGGCGCTCGGCGTGGGCTCGCATTTCATCATCGACTCGAGCCGCAACGGCAACGGGCCCGCGCCTCCGAGCGATGAGAGTTGGTGCAATCCGGAAGGGCGTGCGCTCGGCCGTCGACCCACGGCAGACACGGGAGAAGCAGCTCTGGACGCGTATGTGTGGATCAAACGACCCGGTGAATCGGACGGCGAATGTAAAGGCGGTCCGGCTGCTGGGCAGTGGTTTCAGCAGCGCGCCGTAGAGATGGCCCGGAATGCTAAGTGGTGACACCTCATGCCGGGTCGGCGTGGATGAGAATGGCTTGGGTGCGCGCCTCGGGCCGCTCATCGTCACTGCCGTCCTGGCCGAGGTCACGGCCGACGGGGGCCGGCTGCTCGAGCGGCGGCTACGCGGTAAGATCAATCGAGACCTGGGTGATTCGAAGCGGCTGGTAAGCCACGCGAACGTCGCCTTGGGGGAGGCCTGGGCCCGGGTGCTCACGGGTGATTGTTGGGATGACCCACAGGCATTGTTCGAGCACCTCTCGCTCGAGAGCCGTGAGAGCCTGCGCAAAGAGTGTGCACCCCAGGTCCAATCCCAGTGTTGGGGCGTGAGCGGAGAGGCCTTCGAGTCGAGCGCCGAGCTCAGGGCGCGCATCAGCGGGCATGTCAAAAAGCTGCGCGAGCGCGGCGTGGTAGTGACCAAGGTGCAGGTGGCTAGCGTGTGCACACTGCGCCTGAACCAGGCGCGCCGCACCGGGTTAAATCGCTTCGTCAGCGATCTACACGCGATGGAGGCGCTCCTACTTTCGCTTCGGCAGCACGCCGGCCGCGATATCGTAGCGGTCTGCGGCAAAGTGGGAGGCATGAGCGATTACGAGCGCTTCTTCGGTCCCCTGTCGGGGCGCCTGCGTTCGGCCGTAGTGGTCAGTCGCAAGCAGAGCTCGTATTATTTCCCAGGCATCGGAGAGATCAATTTCGTCATGGACGCAGACGCTCGAGACTCGCTCGTGATGCTCGCGTCCCTGGTCGGCAAGTACGTGCGCGAGCTGATGATGGCGCGCATCTCCCGCTTCCACGGCAGCGCCGATCCGGACGCGCGGGAGGTGAGCGGCTATCACGACCCGCGAACGTCGGACTGGGTGACAGAAATCCGCGCTCGCCGGCCTTCGCTGCGCGTCCTCGATGACTGCTTTGAGCGCGCCCGAGACACCCTTTCATGAGGCCAACCTCGAACCCCGGGCCTCGCCCCTTGGCACCCGTCAGCGCGGCGCCCAACGGCAGAGGCTCGCCTACGTCCGTGCTGGCGGCACGCCTGAGCCCCGCAAGCCAACGCATCCTGTCCGGGCCGCTGGCGCTGGAGATAGCCCGCTTCGGCGTACCCTTGGCGCTGGGTATGGGGCTTCAGACCAGCTTTAACCTGGTCGACGCCTACATCATCTCCGGCTTGGGTGGGCAAAAGGCGAGCGCGGCGCTCGGTGCCATCGGCGTCGCCGACCTGATCGGCGCGCTCGGCACCATTTTGAGCTACGGCCTCTCGATCGCCACGGGCGCCATCATCAGCCGCAAGCAAGGCGAAGGTGACATGGAAGGCGTGCGCCGCGTCGCCTGGCAGTCCGTGCTGCTGCTCATCTTCGTGAGCGCCCTCGTCTCCGGCGTAGGCGTCTTCGGGGCCGAAGCTCTGATGGTGGGGCTCGCCGGAGCCAAGGGCGAGGTGGCCCGCGTGGGCACGCCGTTCTTGCGCGTGATGATGGGTGGGAGCTTCACCATCTTTCTGCTCCTGCACTTGATCACGATCCAGCGCGCGCTCGGCAGTAGCAAGACTCCGATCATCCTGCTGGTGATCGCCAACGTGGCGAACTTGGTCTTGGCGGTGCTGCTCGTGTATGGCCCGGGCCCCGCGCCTGCGCCCTTTACCTGGGGCCCGCCCTTGGCCCAAGCGCTGGGCATCCCGCGCATGGAGCTGGTGGGCGCGGCCTGGGCGACGGTGGTGGCGCGCTGCTTCGGGCTGGTCCCAATCTTCTACATCGCGTTCCGGCGCTTCGGTCTGTTCAGCGCCGAAGATCGCCTGCGGCCCAACCTCACGCAGATGAAGAGAATTTGGGAGATCGGTTGGCCGACGAGCTCGCAGCTGGTGGTGCGGGTGCTCGCCATCTTCGTGGTGGTGGCCGTCGCTCAGCGCCTGTACACGACCGCCGAAGATCAATCGATGTCGACCGCGCTCGGCCTGGTGCTGCGGCTCGAGACGATGGCACTGTACGTGGGGCTGGGTTGGGGCAGCGCCGCGCAGACGTTTGTCGGGCAGAACCTCGGAGCCGTCCAGAGCGTGCGCGCCAAGCAGAGCGGCTGGTACGCGACGCTCTACAACGCCATCATGATGGCGGCGTTCGCCGCGGCCTGTTCACTCTGGGGGCGGCAGTTCGTGACGCTCTTCGACTCCACCCCCGAGGTGGTCGACGCCGCCATGCAGTACCTCGCCATGGTCTCACCCGGCTACGTCGGCTTGGGCATCGGCATCGTGCTCGGCTCGGCCATCCAGGGAGCGGGAGCCACCCGCCAGAGCCTGCGCCTGGACGCGCTGGTGATCTCGCTCGTGCAGGTGCCGCTGTGCGCCGCCGCCTACTTCATGCGCTGGCAGCCTACGTCGCTCTGGGCTGCGATATGTGCCACCTACTTGGCGTTCGCTCTGACCTACATCGTCAGTTATCGCCAGGGCGCCTTTCTCAAATACAGTATCGAGTAGCGCCCTGGCGGAAACGGCCAGGAAGGGGGTGAGGAGCGGGGACTTCCCCGCTGACCGAAACGCCTACTTCTGAGGAGCGGCGGCCCGTGCCAAGACCACTTGGCGGAGGGGGCGCTGGGGAATGAGGCTGGGCGTCTCGACGGAAAGGGCGCGGGTCTCGGCCTGCATCAGGAAGGCATCCACCGACAGCCGGCCCGAGCCGAACGTCAGATAGACCAGCAGCAGCGCCAGCACGAGGCCGGAAAACTCGAGCGACTGCCCGACGTCCAACAAACCACCTCGAGAGTGCACGAGGAACACGGCACCGAACAGGATGGGCACCTGAATCGCCGCGGCCAAGCGCGTGGCGAGCCCCAGGGCCAGCATCACGCCACCGCAGAGATGGGCGATCGCAACGAAGTGGACCAGCGCGTACGGCAGGAACCAGCCGTGAAGATCTTGCAGGTAGCCGAGCACCAGCTCCGGCTGCGAGACGAACAGAATGCCTCGAACGAACAACCCGATGCCGAGGTAGGCACGCATCAGATCATAGCCGAGGGCTGGCCCTGGCTGCATCATCCGCGACAGCTGCGGCATCCAACCTTGACGTGATTCTCGAACGGCCTGTGCGGGATTTTGAAATGACATACCTGGCTCCTTCCGGGCTCTGCACTGCTCTAGGATGCTGTGCTCTAGGATGCTGTGCTCTAGGACACTGATCTCGACTGGGATGGGGACGCGCGAAGCCGTCGCTTCTAAGCTCGCCGCCATGACGAAAGCTCGTCTAAGGAGCACACAGAATAGCAGAGTCTCCGCGCGTGCGTCAGCGCATTGGGCGACGAATCAGCATAAAAATAGCCGTTTTGTGCGACATCACTGCGCAGTAAGAGCGGTTAATTTTGCTCGCGCGAGATTGCCTCGAATTGGGCCCGTGTGTCGCAACGTGCCGTGTCGGCGCGCGATACGGCGCTTTTACGCACCCGTGCCAGAGATTTGCATGCACACTCGATAGCCACGCACAAGGCTGTCGAGAATGCCGGTTGGGGCTGCGAGCGCCGCTGTAAAATTCATCGAGAACGCTGCTCGCGCTCTCGCGCTCCCGGCGCTCCGTGTTGGACCGAGCCGAGAAGCGGCCTACGCGTGGCGGGTGTGCCTTTTAGTATGTCGAGGTGCGACCCCGGCGTGTTACGAGGCGGCGCCCGCTGTCCGTCCCTCCCGGGATACCGTCCAAGTAGACCGCTGAACGTCACCGCAACACCACATGGTGCAACACATCACTGCAACAGCGAGCCTCGCTCCCGCCGTGCTGTCGCATCGTACGGGCACGTGGAGAGCTATGGCGTCGTAAGACACTCGCAGCACGCGCTCATCCGGTGCCCAGCATCGAGCACGTCGTGACCCGCCGCAGGATCTCGTCGCGGCCGCCTCTCGCAGGCGGCTGGGCCACATCAGGGGAATTGTCGGAACATCTAAGGCGACGCGTGCGCTAAGAATCGTCGCCGCGCATGTAGGTTACCGTTCGTGTTCGGTGTCGCGATGGAGTCGGCTTGGTTGCCGCCCGTGCTGGCGCGTGCTTTGGAGCAGGCCGCGGCGAGCTTGGGCCTGGCTCGATGCGTCTGGCGCTTTTGCCGCTTTTCGGGCGCGATCTTCGCGCAGCGAAGGCTCGCGGCGTCGGCGTCTCTGCGCTCTCGCGGTGAGGCAACAGTGGAGCGCGCCACGACGCGAGAGCGCAGCGCCTGATCAGCGTTGATGCGGATGGCTCACGTGATGATGGGAGCTCTGTCACGCAACAAGAAAGTCCTTGCGCCTCAAAGCACGGCGCGCCTAGACTCCCCGCGCATGTCAAACGGCAAGGGCCATCCGGTTGAAGACGACGGACGTCGGCTTTTTTTGAAGTTGGGGGTTCATGGTCTCGGAGCTGGCATTGCAGCAGTCACTGCTGGGCCAGCTATCGCGTACCTCGCGTTTCCTCTCGCACATGACACCACCACTGGTGCGCACGGCTTCATCACGGTGGGGCGCCTCGAGCGCTTCAAAGGGGCCGCGCCTGTCAAGGTCGACCTCATCTCCGATAAGATAGACGCCTGGAATCGCATCGAGCAGGTGAAGGTCGGCTCCGCCTGGGTCGTGCATACCGACGGCAAGCTCGTCGCGTACAGCACGGTCTGCCCACACCTGGGTTGCGCCATCGACTTCGAGACGGCCTCGGGCAAGTTCAAATGCCCCTGCCACCGCTCCGCCTTTGGGCAAGACGGCAAGGTCGAGGAAGGGCCTGCGCCGCGCCCGATGGATGAGCTCGAGGTCAAGGAAGAGGGCGGCCTGCTCTCGGTCAAATACCTCAGGTACAAGCAGGGCGTGCCAGACAAGCACCTTGTTTAAAGCGGCTTGTCTGAGCAGCGTTTGGTCCAAAAAGCGCTTGTCTGTTCGAGAGCCCCGCGTTCGATCGCACGGCGTTTGATGTCACATCCTGGTGCAGCAAATCGCCTGAGTGGGCACATACTTCAAGTGACACCTATAGGAGTCCGGGAGCAGCAAAATGCTGGCTAAGGTTATCGATTGGCTCGACGAGCGCGCGGCCATAAAACATCTCTGGCACGAAGCCGCCGACGAGGAAATCCCGGGGGGCGCGCGGCCACGCTACGTATTCGGTAGCATTCTCATGTTCTTGTTCATGCAGCAGGTGGTGCTCGGCATCCTGCTCGCTATGTACTACAGCCCGTCCGCGACGGACGCTTGGGCCAGCACCGCGTACCTGAACGATCGGGTGACGGCCGGTTGGTTCTTGCGCGGTCTGCATCACCACGGCTCGTCGGCCATGGTGATCGTGACGCTGCTCCACTTCGGGCAGGTCACGTTGGCAGGCGCGTATCGCAAACCCCGAGAGCTGAACTGGCTCACTGGGCTGATCATGGCCGCCTTGGTTCTGGGCTTTGCCCTGACGGGTTACCTGTTGCCCTGGGATCAAAAGGGCTACTGGGCAACGCAAGTGGCCACGAGCATCATGGGCAGTATGCCGGGCGGCGACGTCCAGCAGCGCCTGCTGCAGGGTGGCAGCCAATACGGCAATCTGACGATCACCCGCTTTTTCGCCCTGCACGTGTTCGTGCTGCCGATCGGCTTGGCGGCGCTGCTGGGCGCCCACTTGGCGCTCTTTCGCAAACACGGTGTCACGCCGCCGGTGCTGCCCCAGGCGGAGCTGGATCGGACTGCGGATCGCTTCTTCCCGAAGCAGCTGTTTTTGGACCTCGTGGCGATGGCGATCACGTCGGCCGTCCTGGTGTTCGTGACCTTCAGCACCCACGGCTCCGAGTTGTTTGCCCCGGCGCAACCGGCGAGCAACTTCGTGGCGCGGCCCGAGTGGTACTTCCTGTTTCTGTTCCAGTTGCTCAAGTACTTCCACGGTCCGCTGCAGATTATCGCGACCGCGATCATCCCCGGCGCCGCCGCGGCGTTCCTGGTGATGTTGCCCTGGTTGGACAAGGCAGAGAGCCGTCACGCAAAGGATCGGCTACCCGTGCTGTTGGGCGTGGGGACCTTGATGGCGGGTGTGGTCGCCCTGACCGGTATCGCCATGAGCGAGGATAAGGGCAACGTGAAGTACCAGGCTGACCTCGTGGTCGCTAAGAAAGAGGCAGAGTACGCCCGGGAGCTCGCGGCCAAGGGCGTGTTGCCGCAAGGCGGTGACGCCGTATTCGAGAACGATCCGCTCGTGGGCGCCTTGCGCTTGTTCAAGGAGAATTGCTCGAGCTGCCACGCCATCGACGGTATGGGTGGGAGCGAGGCACCTGATTTCGGCGACTACAACAGCCGTGAGTGGCTGAGCTCGTTCATCCGTAACCCCGAGGCGTCGCGCTTCTTTGGTGGCACCAAGCACGGGGAAGAGATGGAGCCATATCCGGCCGATAAGCTCAGCGACCCGAAGCTGGCGGAGCTGGTGGAATATCTTCTCAGCATCTCGGGTAGCGCACCCAAGGATTTGAACGCGGCGCTGGCGAGCAGTGGCGCGAAGGTGTTCGATGACGACCTCGATTGCGGGGATTGCCACGAGATCGAACCGGGCAAAGGTGGAGCCGGTCCAAACCTGAGCGGCCGCGGTAGCGCAGAGTGGGTCGCCAGCATGATCACGGATTCGAGCAAGCCGATCCTCTTTGGCACCAACGCCAAGATGCCGAAGTTTGGTCAGAAGCTGACGGCGGAGCAGATCACGCAGCTGTCGCAGCTCATCTACAGCCAGACGCCCCATGCGGCCACGGAAGTAGCGGCGGCGCACGCCGCTGAGTGAGGCGTTGATCTCGGAGCTCTGATCCCAGCCGGGATGGCTCGTTACGGGTAGCGCGACACTGCGTTACCCGTTTCTGTTGCTAGCTTCGACTCGAGCGCTTGGCCAGGCTCCAGACTTCGGGCTACGGATAGAAGTGCTTTGGCCTGCACTCACAGCGTCGGCGTGCCGCCATCTCGGTCCCGGCGAATAGCGTCGCGGGGTGCGCACGCCGAACCCGGTATCCGCTCGGTCTCGCGGAAGCCCGAAGCCCGAAGCGTCGATGTCCGCGTCGGCGAAACTGCAAATAGGCCCTAGCGTGCGCTACTCTGGAGGGGCGGCGACGGACTTGCGCGCCGCCTCAGCGTGCCCGGGCCCGAGGATCTTTTGCCAGGAGGCAGACAGGTCCCAATCGTCGGTCACGTGGGGAGGGTTATGACAGCTCCGGCACACGCTCTCGCTGGGCCTGAGGGTGATGAGGGCTGTGTCACCCGAGCTCTCGGCGTGCCGCGAGCCGGGCCCGTGACAGGCTTCACACTGGACGTCTTTCAGGCCGCCCACGTGAGTGACGGTGGAGCCGCCCGGGCGGTCGTAACCGGTAACATGGCAGCCGACGCAGTCCAGATTGAACTCTTTGAAGTCGCGGCTCAGCGTCGCGTAGGCTTTGGCGTGGCTCGTCGTATGCCAGAACGTATCGGCCTCGGCGTGGCAGCTCACGCACGCCGCTTGGCCTACGTAGTGTGAAGAGCCGGGCGGCGCAGGCAGGGGCTTTCGGTCTTGGAGCGCTTCGCGGTTATGCTCGTTGACGCGGCGATAATACTCACTCATCCGCTGCGCCACCCGCGCTTCGCTGCCCAGGCTCTCGCGGACTTCGACGAGCTGATAGAGGAAGCTGCTGCCGTCGGTCTTCGGTGCTTTCGCGCTTTGTCGCTCGATCTCGAGCAAGCGCGCCTTCAATTGCTCGAGCTCCGCTTGGCGGGCGCTCACCTGCTCCGGCGTGGGGCTCTGCTCCTTTTGCCAGCGGGCGAGCCGTTGCTCGAGCTCCTTGACGCGTGCAGTGAGGCTCTCCCTCTGCTCGATGTTCGCGATGCCGACGCCGTCTTGAAATGAAAAGTCATCTCCCTCGACGAACAAATCCACGTAAGAGAGCGCCTGCAAGTGGTTCGGTGCTTGAACGACCAACGTCTCTCCCACCAGCGTCGGCGGGAATGGGGCGTCGTTGGCGTCCCCTGACTCCGTGGGCTTACCGAGCGCGATGACGTCGAAGCCCGCCACCTTCTCCGCGAGCCGCAAGCCAACACCGCGGGGCGCGGCGATCAGAGCGACTCGGATCTGCGCGCCTGCGGCGTCCAACGCCCGCGCGCCCTCTTCCAGCGCTCGGGCCGCGGCCTCGGGCGATGCGGCCTCGGCTGGCGCGCCCCCAGGTGACACGGCCTCAGCCGAGCCGCTCGGGGACGCAGCCGCTCCAATTCCGACCACTCCAACGCGGTAGCGTCCGACGTCGAAGAGCGCCGTACCCACGATCGGGACCTCATCCGAGCGAAGGTTCGCCGCCAAGAGCTTGGCGCCGCTTTGGACCGCCAGCTGCCGGAGCACAGGTGCACCCGCCGCAAAGTCATTGCTGCCAGGAGCCCAGGCGGCGAGCCCAACGTCCGCCAGCGACGCAGCCAGCGCTTCCGCCTTCCACACGTCCTGTTCTCGCCGTTCGGGCTCCAGCTCCGGGTCTTGAAACAAGACTGGGCCCACGGCGAGCAGCAGACGCTGCGGCGCTTCACTCGCTCGGGTGTCGAGCAACGCCGCCGCGTGATCGATGCCCCCGAGCATGTCTTTGCGACAGCCGCACGGCTCGAGCGCGCCAGCCAGCGTCGATATCAGGTACAGCCGCACGCTGGGCGCGCTCGGCGCACGCGGCGGCACCTCGGCCTTACGACAACCAGACCAAGCGATGAGGCCAGCCGACAGCCCGAGAGCTGCTGCGAAGCGAAGACGCATCAGGGGCTCGGCGCAAACGGTAACACCGCCTTGAGATCCTCGTCGTCGAAGCGCAGCTGCATCCCGACGAAATATTCCCGGCGGTCCAAACTCATGATGTCGTCCACGCCGCCCATCAGCCAGACTCGATTGAGGAAAGCATAACCGAGGGACAGGCGCCAGCGGGGCCGCACGACTTCTCCAAAACCGAACAGGTCTTGCCTGAGCTCGAAGGCGTCGTCCAAGAGCAGCACGTCGAGCCCCACGCCTCCGGTCGACTCCTTTAAGCCGAAACGGCCGACGAAGGGGCCAAAGCGCTGCGCGAACTGCAGCGAAAAGCGCAGCGCGTTGCTGGTCACGCTCCGGATTTCTTGGAACTGGTTCGGATCGTTGGGGTTCGTGCTGCTAACGTTGATCTGCTCGATCTTGGTCAGACCTCGCGGGTCGTTCACGATCTCGACGGAATAAAATTTGTCTTCGCGCGGTTGGAGCCGGAGCTCGACAAAGCTCTTCACCGTCTGAGCTCTAAACTGATAGTCCGTCCTTAGGGAAAGGATGGTGCGCAGCTGCGACAGCCCCGACACGTACGTCCCGACGCTCTCCGCGACGCCTTCGATCTCGTCGATCAGCTTCTCGTCTTTGGTCAACCTGCCGAGCGTGCCTTCTCCGCGCTCGAGGCGCCCCGTAGTGGTCTCGAGGTTGGCCATCGTTTTTTCCAGGTTTTGCGTGGCCGCGCTCACCCGGTCGACGAGTGAGTTTACCCGCTCGCGCGCGCCGGGCTCGCCAGCCTCGCTGCCCGCCATCAATCGCTTCAGCTCTGCGGTGACGACCCGGACGTTGTCCAGGATCTCTACGGCGTCTTGCTGGCCCTGGCTCGTCACTGCTTCGACGCCAGACAGGATGTTTCGAATGCTCTCTCTGTTCTCGTTGACCGTTTGATTCAACGCCGCGGTGACGTCGGCCAGGTTGGCCAAGGTGTCGCGCATGTTTTGTTGCGCCTCTTCCGAGCCCACCGACGCTGCGAGCGCGTCCGTAATGCGCTCGACGGTCTGGGCGATGCGCGCCATGTTTTGCAGCACGTCGTCCGGGGACGCGCTCGGCGCGATGGTGCGGATTTGGTCGCCGTCCTTCAGCTGAGGTTTGCCGCGGGTGCCTGGCGCGATGGCGATGTAGTACTCGCCGAGCAGGTTGCGCGTGTTCTTGCTGGCCTCGGCGTCTTCATACAAGGCGACGTCGGGCTTCACGCGAATGTCGACGCGCCCCTGGTTCTCCACCAAGCGAATATCTTCTACGACGCCGATCGGGATACCGGCCACGCGCACCTGGGAACGCTTGACGATGCCGCTCGAGTCCTCCATCAGCACATAGACGAGGTACCCGTCAGTGCTCGAGGCGCCCTTGTCGACGAAGCGGAGGATCAATACTCCGGCTAACACCGTCACAATGGTGAGCGCACCCACCTTCATGCTTGTCGTGAAACGACTCATTGTGCGCCGCGGGACCCTACCAGGAACTCAGGATTGGTCACATCTCGAAAAAGCGGGGCCACCCCCGAAGCCTCTATTGCGGGGACACCCCGCACCCCGAGCGGCCCATCTGCTATGTCGCCCTGCGCTTTCGGTCCTCACCGTAGGAACTACGGTTCCGGGCCGGTTCTCGGGCGACTACGCAGCTGGCTCGAGCTTTTTGGGGGTTTGGCTGGAAGAGGTGATGAATCTATAGACCAGGAATGGCCGGCGATAGCTGACGAATTCGTGCGAACGATCTGCTGCCCGACCGGCGCTCGTCGGCGCGATGTAGAAGCTGTACGGAGCGACAAATGAGGCATCGCGCTCACTCGCCGGGGCGCTGAGCGAAGCCGGCAAGAAATTGGGGTGTGAGGGACGAGTGTGGCGTTTGCGCGTGCTCGCCCGACACTGCGAACTTGCCCGCAGCGGCGCGGGTCTGCTTGCTTCATTCCTTCCCGATGTGATGCGTGTGCGTGTGACGCTAAAAAGCTCGACGATGAGTTGCCCCCGGTCACCCTCGACCCGAGCGTTCAGCGTCCGGTTCGCTCGAGCATGGGGGCTCTTCGTCCTTGGCTCCGCTGTAGGCTGCGGCGCTGGGCAGAGCTCGGCGACGTTGCTTCGGTCCGCCAGCGGCAGCCCCGAAGAGAGCGTGGAAGACAGCGGCGCCGCCACGCCGACCGGATCCTTGCCCCCAGGCCTCAGCAGCGAATGGGCGCAGGAAACGGCGTCGCCCAGGCGCGCGACGGACGAGCCGTTGCGGCTGCCTGGCTGCTCCGCGTACGAGGCCCCGTTGGCTCGCGCGGCTGCCGTGGTCGCCCGGGCACGAGCGGCGCGGCAACAGACGATCGAGGTCTCCGACGTGGTGGTGATGCTGCGAGCCTTCGGCAGCCCGCATGTATGGCCGCGGGTCTGGACGTTGGAAACGGACGCTCTCACCCCGGAGCTCTTGCAAGAGAGGTGGTCGTCTTGGCTCTCTCCCGTTGCGCGCACCGGCGAGCGGAGGTGTGGGGTCGCGCGAGCGCTCGGCCCTGCCGGTCGCGAGGTCATCGCGGCGATACTGGTCGATTCAGCCGCGGACTTGGCGCCCTTGCCGACGCGGGTGCGGGCTGGACAGTGGCTGCGTCTGGAGGCTCGGCTCTTGGCGCCCGCGAGCGCCGGGCGAGTGGTGTTGCTGGGGCCGTGGGGAGCGCCGCGCACGGTGCCGAGTCGGCTCTCCAGCGACACCCTCCGCTCGAGCTTCAATCTGGATCGGCCGGGACTCTGGCGTGTTCAAGTCCTGCTCGCGGGCGCCTTTGGGCCGCGGCCGGCGTTGGAGGCTTGGGTGTTCGTCGATCGAGACCCAGACCTGAGCGCCGCTTTTCAGCGAGCTCCAGGCGAGGCTTCGGTAGCAGGGTCCGGGCCTGGGGCGAGCGCGGCGGAGCTCTCGGCGGCCTTGTTTGCCATGGTCGCCACCGCGCGGCGCTCCGAGGGCCTGGTCGTTCTGCGTCGGGAGGCGCGCCTCGACGAGCTGGCGCAAGCGCACGCCGAAGCCATGTGGCGAGCGGAGCGGACGGCGCACGATACGGGCCAGGGCCCACCGCTGGAACGAGTGTCGCGGGCCGGGGTGCCGGCGCTCCGAGTCGGTGAAAATGTCGCTCATTCGAGCTCGCTCTCGCGCGCGCACCGCGCTTTATGGGACAGCCCATCACATCGGGGAAACCTCGTGGACCCGGGCTTTGACGCTGTGGGGATCGGTGTCTTCGCGGCGGGTGAGAACGAGCTCTGGGTTTGCGAGCTGTTTGTCGATTACGCCGCTGACGTAATGGCCGTTGCGCTCGAGAGCATCATCCCAGGCGTCCTCCGCGTCGAGCCGTCCCGGTTGGCGCTGAGCAGCGCGCTCTTCGATACGCGCTCGACGGACGAAGTGCGTCGACGCGGCCGCGCTCGGGATGGCGAGGCACTCGTGTCCACGGCATCGAGCCGAAGCACTCGCCGCGATGACCCTGGAAACGGCGACGAGACTAAAGAATGAAGGCGAGAGTGTCGATCAGGGCTCTGTCATACGCCGACGAAGTGCGGTACCCTGACATTCCTTTCTTGAACTCGATTCCAACGTTGAAGCTCCGTTCGAAAGCGCCGCTTCGGATCGCTCCGCTGCTGGCCGTGGTCCTGCTCATGGCCACCCTGCTGCACGCGCGTCGCGCCGAGGCGCAGCGCGCGTTCTATCTCGATCGCGTCCAGATCGGCGGCGCGCCCGATGACGGGCTGGTCACTCGGCGGCCCTATTTGTCGCCTGAAACTCGCGTTTACGGCTCGACCACCCTCGGTTATGTGCTCAATCCACTGCGGGCCAGCACCGTGGCGGCCGATCCCCGGGTGCAAGCAAAAATCGAGAACCTGATCCAGCAGCAGCTCATCAGCTACTTCAGCGCTGGCATCGAGATCGCCCAGCGGGCCTCGTTCGGGCTGACCTTCCCGGTCGCGTGGGTGCAGAGCGGGGGTGACGTTCCGATCCCCGGGTCTCGACCACCGCCTCCCAACATTTTTCCGGTCGACACCGGGAGCGCGCTCTACGACGTCGGCTTGGAAGGCCGCGTTTTGGTCTACGACGACCCCGTGCAGCGCGTCCGGCTCGGGCTCGGTGGGTCGCTCTTCATTCCGTCGGGGACATTCAGTCGCGGCGGCAGTGACAACACCGTGAGCCTCTATCTCTACGGGGCCGGAGAAATGTCAGTCGGGCCGCTGCTCTTTGTGGGCAGCCTCGGGCCTCACTTTCGCCCGTTGCGGGGTATCGACGGCAGCGACAGTCGTCTGGATGTCGGGCGTGAGATCAGGATCAATGCCGCGGCATTCCTGGAGTTACATGAGCGGTTCCGCATCGGGGGCGAGCTCAACGGCGTGATCGGCATCGACGAGAACGAGGCCGGAGAGTCGACGTTCTTCGCTTCCCCCGCTACGCCCTGGGAGTGGCTCGGCTCTGGGCGCCTGCTGTTTGGCTCCGACCGTCGTACTTATGCGCGCGCTTCGATAGGCACGCGCTTCACCAACGGCTACGGCGCGCCGGATCTGCGCGTGATGGTCTCGCTCGGGCGCTGGGTGTTGTTCGACGACTTGATTCCGGAGGACACCACGCACGTCCGCTTCACCGGCAGCGATGGGCCGGTCCAGAAGCCCGTACGCGACCCGGATAGCGATGGCGATGGCTTCCCTGACGCGATCGATGCGTGCCCCGATCTGAAGGAGGACGGTGAGGATCCATTTCCCGGGGATGGTTGTCCCGTCTCCTCCGATCGCGACGGCGACGGTGTGGTGGACCTTCAGGACAAGTGCCCCGACGACCCGGAGGATCGGGACGCGATCCAGGACGCCGATGGTTGCCCGGAGACAGACGCAGACGGCGACGGAGTGCTCGACGTTCGTGACGCCTGCCCGCTCGTGCCCGGCATGGAGCAGGGGGATCCCAAGCGAGATGGTTGCGCCTCGAGAGCTCCACGCAAGCTCGTGGTCGAGGCCGACAAGGGCGAGTTGAGGTTACTCGAGCCGGTTCAGTTCGAGACCGCGACGGCAGAGCTCAAAGAGGTGAGCCATGCGCTCCTGGACGAGGTCGTGGGCGTGATGCTCGACGCCCCGGATATTCGCCTCGCCGTCCACGGCCACACCGACAGCCGAGGTGGGCAGGCCTATAACCGAGACCTCAGCCAACGCAGGGCGCAGGCTGTCGTGAAGTATCTGACCGACAAGGGGATCCCCTTCGACCGTGTCGAAGCTCGCGGGTTCGGTCCGGACAAGCCGATGGCGACCAACGACACACCGGAGGGGCGCGCCGCCAACCGGCGGGTCGAGTTCAAGATCCTGCAGCAGGCACCGGCTGACCCCAAGGCCGAGCCGGCGGCAGACAAGTAATCCGGAAAGCAACGGGGCAATGCTCGCTCGACCCGAGCCCCTGTTGATTTAGCCCTGGCTTCGTGTTACCGCACGCCCGCCATGCGTGACAACATACGCCTAGTCTCTTCGGCCGGAACCGGCTTCACCTACTACACGACCAAAAACAAGCGGACCCAACAGGGTAAGCTCGAGGTCAAGAAGTACGACCCGGTCCTGCGTAAGCACGTGGTCTTCAAAGAAGCCAAGATGCCGCCGCACAGCAAGTAATTGCCGCACCCGCCACTCACGGCCTCTTTTTCCCAACTGGAGTCAGTTTATTCCGGAGTTTATTCCGGAGCTTCCTCCGGAGCTCCTCTGGAGCCTGTCCCGAGCCTTCCGAAGCGCCTTTTCCGTGCGTCCCTTTCGACGCCGATGGCGAGGCGGCGCCTTCGAGGTTCGATTTTTCCGCACGATCCTGCGGCTGCCTAGCATCGAGTGACCTATGAAACGCACCTATCAACCTCACAATACCAGCCGGCTCCGCACGCACGGCTTCCGCCACCGGTTGAAGACCCGAGGCGGTCGCGCCGTGCTGAAGAATCGCCGCCGGCGCGGTCGCTGGCGTCTCGCAGTGACGGCCGGTACGAAGAAATAGTGTCTGCGGTCGAGTTCCGACCTCGGGGTCGGTTTTCGGCTAACGATCGCGTCAGAAAACGTTCTGAGTTCCGACGCATTCAGGAGACCGGGCGGCGCGTCGTGTCGTCCGGCTTCATCTTCCTCCTCCAACGGTCGGCGGCAGGCAAGGGCCCTCGGCTCGGCATTACCGCGTCTCGGCGCGTCGGCAATGCCGTCGAACGCAACCGGGCAAAGCGGCTCGTGCGCGAGGCGTTCCGCGCGACGAGGGCGTTCTGGCCTTCGGATGTCGAGGTCGTCGTCATCGTTCGAGAGGCGGTGCGGGCGCGAAAGCTGAACGACGTCGTGGGAGAGTGGCAGGTCGCCCAGGCGCGTATCACGCGTCGTTTAGCCCAGATGGCCAGTGAGATGGAGGCCGCCGCTGGAACATCGGATGCCCCAGCGCGCGACCAAACATGCTAGTGCCCTCCCCGAAGTGCGAAGCACCGCAGGAGCGACATGAAACGGCGCATCGGCAGGCTAAATGGCGTGGCGTCTGCCCTGGGGCAGTGCAGCGGCGCCGTGGCCAGGGTCGTTGCCAGCGTCTTGATTTTGTCGATCCGGATTTACCAATGGACCGTTTCTCCGCTACTCGGGGCGTGTTGTCGTTTCGAGCCATCCTGCTCACGTTACACGCTGCTCTGCATCCAACGTTTGGGGCCGCTTCGAGGCTCCTGGCTCGGGCTCCTGCGTGTGCTCCGTTGCCATCCCTTTTGCCCGGGCGGCCATGACCCGCCGCCGGAAATGACATCCTGATGCAAGGTGGCGGTTTTCTTCGCCTCGCGCTGCTCGCCATCGCGGGGTTCTTGGCCTACCAATATTTCCTCGGTGGCTCGGGGGAGTCTGCGAAGCTGCAGCCCATCGCGGACGAGGTACGCGTCACGCCCGAGGCGCGCGCGCCCTATCAATTCTGCGACATCGCCACCGACTACTTCCGCGCGCGTCTGACGACCCGGGGCGCGGCACTCTCGCACTTCGAGCTCGCCAAGCCGAAGTACCAGAAGCACGGCACCCCGATCGATCTGTCGACCACGCCTCACCCGGGCGTCGCGCTCGGCAGCCCGCGTGCCGAGGACCCGAGCGCGCCCGGGTTGCACGAGTTTCGCCAGCAGTTGTTCTCTCAGTGGCGGAACCCGACCAGCCTCGCGCCGGCCGATACCCCCTGGAACATGGACTTCGACTCGGTCGACTACCAGCTCTCGAACGTCGACGGGAAGTCGTGCGAGTTCGTGTACCGCGACGCGAAGGTCGAAATCCAGAAGCTGGTGAAGGCGACGGAGCGTCCCTACGAGCTCGAGGTCACGCACGTGATCAAGAACCTCGACCTGGCGCCTCGCGCGCACGCGCTGGCCATCGATACGGTCGCCTGGCACCGGACGGAAGACGTCGCCGGGCACATGTTCCGCGTCAGCCCGTTCGTCACACACGTCGAGTGTGTGCCGCTCTCGGGCAAGGCGTTCCGATACTTGCCCACCGATTTCGAGCCCGACGACTTCCAGGACGCGGACAAACACCAAGTCATCAGACCCTGGGGTTGGTACCAGGTGCGAGCCACGCCGGACATCGCGGCCGTATCCAACGCGTATTTCACTCAGGGAATCGCCAACATCGCCGGTGAGGGCGCGCCCAAGTGCGAGCTCTCGATTGAGAACCACTTCAAGGACGGCAAGGCGTCCGACCCCGCGTCGGGGTCATTTTACCGTGCGCGGATGGCCTATCCGCTTCGCACCTTGGCGCCGAGTGAGAGCGTGCGGTACGTCGAGCTCGCGTACATTGGGCCCAAGGAGCGCAGCATCTTGGCTCATTCCGGCGGGGGCAGCCATCGCTTCCTCGAGCTGATCGATCTCGGGTTCTTCTCGGTCATCGCCGAGGTGTTGGTCGCCTTTTTGCTGAAGGTGCACAGCATCATCCCCAACTGGGGCATCGCCATCATCATGCTCACCGTGACGGCGCGTGTGCTGCTCTTCCCGCTGTCCTGGCCGAGTATCAGGAACATGGTGCGGATGCGCGAGCTCAAGCCCGAGATGGACGCGATGAACGAAAAGTTCAAGAACGACCCTCAGGCCAAGGGCCTCGCGCAGATGGAGCTCTGGCGCAAGCACAAGGTCAATCCGCTCAAGGGCTGCTTGCCGCAGCTCGCGTCGATGCCGGTCTGGCTCGCTCTGTACACGACGCTCCAAACGGCGGTCGAGTTGTACAACATCCCGTTCCTGTGGTTTCCCGATCTGTCAGATTCAGATCCCTACTTCATCCTCCCGATCGTGATCGGTGCGACCTACTTTCTGCAGCAAAAGTTGATGCCCATGCAGGGCGGCGACCCGGCGCAGCAGAAAATGATGATGTACTTCATGCCGGCGATGTTCACGGTGTTCATGTTGTTCCTCCCGTCGGGGCTCGGGGTTTACATGTTCACGAACAGCGTGCTGGCCATCGTGCAACAACAAATCGTCGAGCGTCAGGTCAAGAGAAAAAGCTCGGCAAGGGCCGGAGTGACCGATAGCGAACCGGTCCTCGGCAAAGGCAAGGTGTGACCATGAACGAGTCGAATCGAGACCCCAGTGAGACACAATCCGCTGAGCAGGATGACGACGAGATCGATGACGTCGAGAGCGACGGGGAAGACCGAGCGGAGCCGGCGCCCGCGCGGCGTCGTGCGGGCGCCGCTGGTGGCGGGGACGAGCCCTTCCCGGTGGACGAACGCAGTCGGGACGCGCTGACCTTCACGGCCGACGTGATCGTAAAGATGGGGATGGACTGCGATGTGGTGCTGGAGCAGCCCGACGAAGAGAGCACCGACATTCACATCAACGTCACCGGTCCGGACGCCGGCCGGATCATCGGCAAGAAGGGCCAGGTGCTCGCGGCACTTCAGTTCATCGTCAACCGCGCGATGAACCGACCCGGGCTTGAGCGCCGATACGTCAGCGTCGACGCGGACGGCTATCGAAGTCGGCGCGAGGACTCGCTGGCGAGCATGGCGCGGCGCCTGGGCAAGCAGGCGGTGAGCGACGGGCAGATCATCACCTTCGAGCCGATGAGCCCCCGCGATCGGCGCGTGGTCCACTTGGCCTTGGCCAAGTTCGAAGGCGTGGTGACCAAGAGCGAGGGCGAGGGCGATGACCGTCGAGTGCAGATCATCCCGGTGAGGCGCGGCTAGGCTCGCCCCATCCTGTCGGGCTGCCTATAGGTGCGACGACGCCGTCCAGTCGTTGCACGTGGCGGTGAGGAGCTCTCGCGACTGCTGCATCGGCCCTTGCGGACAGCTCACAATCGCGGCAGTCTTCCCTGGTCGTCGGAGGTTGAAAGGAAGTCGGGATGTTGATCCACAGGTCGAAGACTGTTCTGTCGGTGTTAGCCGCTGATTCACTAGTAACTGCGTTGCTAGGAGCTATGTTTCTGGGCACTGTGTTCCTAGGAACCGCCTGCGGCGGGGGCCCACGAGCGGTACGCGGCTCCGACGTTGCCGGCTTGGATGACGAGGCGATGGGCACGGGGCTGGACCGCCGTGACCTGCAGCTGATGCTCCACGAGAACATGGAGTCCTTGCAGAGCTCGGCGCTCGTGAAGCGCTGGCAGGGAGAGAACCGTCCGGCCGTGGCCGTGCTCTCGATGCGCAACGACACGAGCGAGCATATCGACGGTGTGCTCCAGGCGCTGATCACCGAGGTGGAGACCTCGCTCGTCAACGCCGGCCACGTGCGCGTCATCAGTCGAGACTCCCAACCGGAGATGATCGCCGAGGTGGAGAAGCAGCAATCGGACGCGTTCGACGCCTCTACGGTCTCGCGCCTGGGTAGCCAGGTGGGGGTCCGCTACTTCGTCACCGGCCGAGTATATAACGCCGACGAGCGCCAGAGCGGCGAGCGTCGCGTTCAGTACTTCTTGTTCATGCGCGTGCTCGACGTCGAAACGGGTGACATCCTCTGGCAGAACAGCGCCGCGGTCACGAAAGCCATCGTCAAGTAAGGCGCGAGCGCGTGCTCGAAGCTGATACCACGTCGCTGACGGACAACTGCGAGATGATCGAGGGGGAGGGGGGCATCCGCAGCCCTACGCGGATAACTGGGCGCTCGTGGCTGCGGCTGGGTGCCGCTCTGCGGGGCTCGTTCGGCCTGCTCCTCCTGCTCGTGAGCACGCTGTCCGCGTGTGCGAGCCACTCCGATGGCACCAAGAGTGCGCGCTCGGCGCTGGATGCAGGTAAGCCGCAGGAGGCGCTCGACCTTTACAACAAGAAGCTCGAGGTCGAGTCCGCCAAGGACCTGCCCAAAAAGGTGGGCGGGGACAACACGCTGCTCATCCTCGATCGAGCGATGATCCTGCAACAGCTCGAGGAGTACGCGCTGTCGAGCCGTGACCTCCAGGTGGCAGACAAGGAGATCGAGGTCCTCGACTTCAGCCGCGGCACGCTCGACGACATCGGGAAGTACATGTTTTCCGATGACACGGGCGCCTACAAGGCTCCGTTCTACGAGAAGCTGCTGATCAACACCGAGAACATGGTCAACTACCTGCAGGCAGGTGACCTGAACGGCGCGCGCATCGAGGCGCGTCGCCTCGCGGTAATGCAGACCTACATCGCCGATCACAAGGGCGAGGGCGCTTCGCTGATCGGTCCGGGCAGCTATCTCGCAGGTTTCATTTTCGAGAAGAGCGGCCAGCCTCAAGAGGCGCTGCGCTACTACGACGAAGCGCTGCAGTTTGATGCCTTCGCTAGCCTGACGCCGGTCATCCAGCGGCTCGGCGCTCAAAGCAGCTACAGGACGCCGCGCATCACGAAGATCCTGGATGCTGCTGCCGGCGGGGGCTCGGCTGAGCCAGCAGGCGCGGAGCAGGCTGAGCTCTTGGTGGTCGTAAATAGCGGGCGCGTGCCGGCGAAGATCCCGAAACGCATCCCCATCGGGCTGGCCCTCACCTATGCGAGCGGCCTCATCAGTCCAGACAACGCGGCACGAGCCAACGAGCTCGCCGCCCAGGGCCTCGTCACCTGGGTGAACTACCCTGCGCTCGCCAAGAGCGTGAACGTCGTTCCGGCGCGCTTGTGGGTAGACGGTAAGCCCGAGCAGCTGGAGCTCGCGCTGGAAGTGGACAGCGAGGCACAGAAGGCGTGGGAAGAAGCGCGAGGGACCCTGGTGGCGTCGGCCATCACGCGGCTCATCACCCGCCTCGTGGCGGGCGAAGCGACAAAGAAGGTGGCCGGCGGAGGCTTGCTCGGCGCCGTGCTCAGCCTAGGGGCGCAAGCGACGTTGACGGCCACGGACGTCCCGGACACGCGCAGCTGGGCGACGTTACCCGCCAGGATCGCCATCGCGCGCGTGCAGCTCCCGCCGGGCAAGTATCAGGTCGAGGTTTCGGCGAGCCAACGCCAGAAAAAGGTGCCGGTCGAGCTGAAGCCAGGCGGCTGGGGCGTGGTGACTTTGACCGTGCTGCGCTGATGCCCCAGCCCGTGCGCCAGCCGCAGCCCCCCCCGGAGCGCAGCCGCCCCCCGGAGCGCAGCCGATCGCGAGTCAGCGCTGGACTGGAGCTTGGGACGGGAAGCGCATCGATTCGGGCAGCGAGTCCGTCAATGCGTCGGAGAGGGCTCGGAGCGCGTCGGTGGTCGTGAACACACCGATCACTTGGCCGTGATCGACGACCAGGGCGGAGCCGTACTTGCGCTTGGACATTTCGCGAGCAGCGACGTCCAGCGCTTCATCCGGTGACACCGTGTAGTACTCGGTGACCATCATCGCCTTGACGTTGATCGGCTTCACTGCCTCCGCCGCCAGCGATTCTATCAGCTTCAGATCGCTCTTGAAGAGCACACCGACGAGGTGTTCGCCCGCGAGCACTGGCAGGTGCCGGATGTCGTGGTCCGTCATGCGTCGATAAGCGTCGAGCACGCTCTCGCTGGGAGAAGCAAAGTGCTTCGCTTCGGTCATGTAGTTTCGGATCGGGATGCGCCTGGCGTGGGTCATGCTGGTATAACTTAGCCCCTTCTCGACACGTCCGGAACCTCGATTTGGCTCCGGTTCAAATGCAAAACTGCCTCGGAGCTGCTCACGCGCCCCGCCGCTTCTGCCAGCTCAGCCGGTTTTCTGGCCGCTGTGAGCTTTCGCCCGGGTCAGGCGCTGCTCAATCTGATCAGCGCAACTTTTGACGTCGAGCCGCAGCACCCGGAGGCTCGATTCAACACGTTGTTGCATTTCGGCGCCCTCGCGCACGCCGAGCAGCGCGCAGACTCTGCCGGAGAACTCTTCGCGCGGGCTCTCGGTGGCCAGATAGCGGCTGATTTCGGAGACGGGCATGGCCTTGTCCATCAGGGCGTGGACGCACGCGGCTTGCACCACTTCGATCGACTGCATTTGCGGCAAGCTCGTCCGCGTGAGCGACTCGTACAGCACATAGCAAACGCAGACACAGGCCTCACCGATCAGCCCACGCCTGAGGTTGTCGCTCGCGCGACCGTCGAACAGCGCCAGCGGGTCGGCGATGGAGCCGTGCAGGGCGTCGAGGGTGGCGAGGAGTAGGCCTGCAGCGGAGTCCCGAATCGGCTGCGCCATGGCGCGTCCGACCTCTTCTCCCGCTCCACTGGCACATTGCTCGAGAGCCACCAGGAAACCGGATTTGGTCCGGACCGCGATGCGCGTATCGACCGCGGGCACGACGCCGCTCGCCATCCGGGCTGCGGCGGGGAAGCTGCCCATGGTCCCGGAGAGGGGCACCGACGCGGTGCGTCCGACCGTGGACGCTGCCGTGGACGCTGCGCCGCGCTCCGGGAGGTTCTCGCGCTCCGCCACCACGGGCGCTCGCGAGGTGACCCCTGGGGGGCCGGGTCGACCTGCGGAGGGGCTCTGCATTTCACGGCTCGGCGCTGACGCCGGGGGCCGTGCTGGCGAGGGCTGGGCCGCAGCTCTTGCCTGCGGGGGGTTTACCGTGACAGCCGCGTTCGCGCTGGACTGCGCCGCTGCCTTCTCGCGCGTCTGTGAGACCGCAGGCATCGCGGGGACGGTGGCTTTGGTGTCCTGCGGCGGCTTGACCGCCAGCATCGAGCCGCTGCTGACCGCGCCCTTGTGCCAGACGTGTAGCCCGATCAGGCGCACGCTCTTCTTGGGTAGCGCCTGAACCTGGTCGGTGATGCGCTTGAGCAGCTCGTGTTCCTCGAAGGGAAGGTCGCCATTGCTCAGCTCACATTCGACGGCGGCAGCAAACGCGCGGGCGTACTGCATCATCACCTCTTCGGCCTCCGCGTTGGCGACCGGCCGAGGGAAGTTCAGCGCCAGCTTGGCCCTGACCTTATACCCGTCCATGGTACGGGCGCTGGCTACACGGTTCAGGGTCTGAATGTCCCTCTTTTCGAATAAGCCCCAGGCTGCCACGCACCTTTGAGAACGGACCGCACCGAGGCCGGTTGAGATGAGTTACCGTTAATAGTCCCTGGCTTTGGTTATTATTTGCAGTCGAGAGTCGATTTCGTTTGCTAATTGCCGAGCAGGGCCTTCCGCTTCCAAGCTCAGGGGATGTTCTGGGCAGGTGCCAATTAAGGCGTGGTGCCGGCGCTGAGTAGCGCACCAATAGCGGCACTCAGGTGGTCGCGCAGCGCCGCATACACCCGCCCTTCGAGCGGCCCGGTCTCGAAGACCACGTACCCCAAGAGCTGCTTTTGCAGGACCAAGGGTTTGCAGAGCCAGGTCGCTCGCCGCTCCAGGGCGAGCAGGGCGGGAGGCAGCAGCCGCTCTGCCGAGAACTGGCCCTCCAAATCGTGCTCCACCTCACGACCGCGTACCAATACAGCGCCCCGATAGCTTCCGTCCCCGTTCGACAGCGCGATGAAGCAGCTGGGTACCGAGAGCCGGCTCCCGGTGTCGGCGAGGACCTCGCCGAGCTCGGCCCAGCTCGTGCTGTTGAGCAAGCGCGTCCCGGCCTGACGTAAGGTGCGAAACAGCGCGGTCTCCGCCAACCAGCGCCGAGCTTGGCTGCGTTCGGCGAGCAAGCTGACCGAGGAGCGCGCCGTGTGCCACATCTCGTCGGCGCTGCGGCGCCACTTCGGATCTTGGCGCAAGCAGAGCGAGAAATGCCGGCGCATGACCGCGATCACTTCCTGCCACGCGCTGACGTCGGTGCTCGGGCTCTGGTCCATCTGCCCGACGACCTCTTCTAGGAAGGACACGAAGCTCTGGCCTTGCAACAGACCACGGCGACGGCCTTGGATGTCCGTCGCAGCCTGTACCAAGAGCGTCTCGGGCAGCCCCGGCTCGCAGTCGAAGCCCGCCTCTTCTATCACTCGCCGAACGTCGGCCAAAATGCGGGGCAACGCCAGGCGGTAAGCCTCTTCGAAGCGCAAGGGTTCGAGCAACTCCGGGTCGGCCAAGAGCGAGGTCAGCCCGGACGTGAAGGAGGAGAGCGAGCGAGCGCCACAGGATTCCCTCGGGATGAAGCTCGCATCGAGAAAGACGCGCCCCGGCAGATCTTTCTCCGACAGGCGAGCTACCACCTCGCGCAGCGCTCGGCGCCCTTGTTCGTAGAGCGGCTGGCGCACTGTCGCGAGCGATGGGGCGGCGAAACGCGCGGCATGGATGTCGTCGAAACCCACGACCGCGACCTTCTGAGGGACTGCAACTTTGCGCTCGGAGAGAGCGCGCATGGCACCGATGGCCATCAGATCGCTCGCGCACATCAGGGCGTCGAAGCCCAGGCGCCGATCGTCGAGCAGTGTCTTGACGGCGCGCGCCCCAGAGGGTTCGAGGAAGTCACCCTCCACCACCAAATCGGCTTCGTTCGCGAGCCGTAGGTCTTCCACCGCTTCTTTGTAAACTTGGAAGCGCTCCTGCGCTTCATCGTTGCCCTGCGGCCCTTTGATGAAGGCGATGCGCCGGCGACCGCAGGTTTGAGCGAGGTGGGTGAGCGCTTGGCGCACGCCGGCGCGGTTATCCACGGCGACCTCGACCGCGCCCGCGAGGCTGCCGCCGATGCTACATACGGGCAGATGTAAGAAGCGCTTGCAGAACTGGCTGAGCGACCCCATCCCCGAATAATTCGACAGAGTTCCCGAGAGCACGATCAGCGCATCGATGCGCTCGGCGGAGCAGAGCGCGTAGGCGGTGTTCAGCTGCTGATGATAAGGGTCGGGCGCTTCGAGCAGACCCCCTACGAAACACGTGACGTCCAGATCGAGAGCCTTGGCCTCCGCGTCAATCCCGAGCACGACCTGCTGTTGATAGTCCTGATCCAGGGTATCGACGAAAACCCCGATGTTGGTGCGCTGGGTAAACAAAAGCTGTGGCCTGACTCACCATCCCGCCGAAGTCGCGAACTAGCAAGTTTGGCAATATCCTGCGGCTGCTCCGCTTGGAGGGCGGAGCCCGCGCGCGGCCCGCGGTGAGCGAGCTTGGTCGCCCGGCTGACATGGGCCACGGGGCCGTTGCTTGGCGTTGCGGCAAGCCCGCAGCGATTGGTCCGGAAGCGGCGACTGCGCACGTTCTCGCAGGTCTGCCCCGCGCGTCTCGTCACGCCTACCGTCGGGCGACGCGAGGTCGTCGAAGGACGCGCTATGACCACTGCCGTCGCGACGCCCCTCCGCCAAAGTTCCCGCCCGCCTACCTGTCCGCCTCAGTTTCGATTCCGACAAAAAAAGCTTCAATTCTGGCCTCACATTTCGCGCCCATGTGCTGTAAACGAACAGGCCCGGGTAGGAACCATGAGATTCGCGTGTCAGAGCTGCGGCAAGGCTTACAACCTGCCCGAAGAGAGGATTGCAGAGAAGAGCAACGTCAAGCTCAAGTGCCGTGTGTGCGGTGCTATCGTCGAGGTCAAGCGGCAGGGCGAGCTCGTCGCCCAAGTGCTGACTGACGGCGAAGCCAAACGCGGTCGAGTGTCAGAGGCGCCCGCGCCCCTCGCGAGCTTATCGCCCGATGATAGCGATGACGCGACGGCAGCGATCGCGGTCGGTGACCAGATCCTGAGCGAGCAGGGTGACACGAGCGAGCAAGCCAGCTTCGCGCGGCTGGAGCAGATCAACACCGGCCTAAACCACCGCGGGCTCCCGCCTTTGCCCGCCCCGCCGCCGACGGGCTTCGCCACGACGCAGGGCTTCGCCACGACACAGGGCTTCGCCATGACACCGGTGCCGCCGCCGCTCGCCCAACCCGGATCCTTCGCGCCGCCTCCTGCGCCGCGAGCGGAGTCGTCACCCCGTGCGGAAGGGCTGTCACGGCCAGAAGGGCTGTCACGGCCCGAGCCTCAGGCGCCTCCGTTGCCGAACAACATGCTCGGGCCGAGCCTTGGCTCTCCCCCGCCGCCTCCGCTGCTTGCGACGGGCTTCGGAGGCGAGAGCGCGCTCAATGGCAGCAACGGCTCAGGCTCGCACGCCGTAGGGGACGCCATGTATCCGTTGCCGGACGAGCTCAGGGTGCCTGGTCTGGGCGCGCCGGCGTCGGGCGGGGGTGCGCCCGTGAGCGGCAGCCTCACCTCGATGGTCCCCACCGAGCTCTCCGGAGCGATGCTAGGGACAGGCAAAGATGACACCACGATGAAGATGTTCGCCGCGCTGGCGACGGGCATCCTGATCGGCTTCATCATCGCCAAGTTGTTCTTCTGAGCTTCGAGTAGGGGTCAGTCCAGCCCGTCGAGCCTCGCGCCTTGCACGCAAGAAACGGCGTAGCCTGGCCGCTGTTGGCGTGGCCTGTAGGTGATGCTCTGCCCGGCGCTCACTTTTGCCTCGAAGCGGGCGGAGAGCGCGTGTGCCATACTGGAGGGTGGGAAAAGATGCGTTGGCGCGAGCCGCCCAGCGGCGTGCGCGCGAGTTGCTGCGCAAGGTCTCGGGTCAGCCGTTGGCAGAGGGCGAGGCAGAGGCCTCGAGCTTGGAGCTGGCCGCGCAGCTCTTCGCCTTGGCGGAGGCCTACGTCGATGCGCCGGAACGAGCGAAGCGGCGGCGGCTGGCGCGCTTGCTCGGAGATCCCAAGGGCCAGCTACTGACCGTCCTGCTCACGGATCGCGTGGCGCGCGACAAGACCTTCGAGCACTCGGCGGGGCAGGTCAGCTACCTGGTGTCGCGGCTCGGGGTCCCGAGGTTCATGACGGCTGCGGAGCGCATGCAGCTCCGCATCGGGAGCGCCGTCGGTAGCATCGCGCCGCACCTGACCGGCAAGCTCATCGCACGCCAAATTCGGGAAGAGGTGGACGGTCTGGTTTTCCCCATCGAGCCGCAGGCGCTGGGCGCCATGCTCGAGCGGCGCCGCGCCGAAGGCGTCGCCGTCAACGTCAACCAACTCGGAGAGGAGGTGCTCGGAGAGCAACGAGCCGAGCAGCGGCTGCTCCAGTACATCGCCCTCCTCAGGCGGCCAGAGGTCGAGACCATCTCGGTCAAGCTGTCCTCGATTTTTAGTCAAATTGATCTCTTCGCGTGGGAATCGAGCCAGGCCCGCCTACTACCGCGGCTGCGTGAGATCTACCGGGCCGCGTTGCAGCAGAAGCGGCCCAAGCTCGTGTACCTCGACATGGAAGCGTATCGCGACCTGCGCTTGACGGTGGAGCTCGTGAAGCGACTGCTGGAAGAGCCCGAGTTTTTTGGCTTCACCGCAGGACTGGTGTTGCAGGCCTACATTCCCGATTCGGCGGGGCTGCAACGCGAGCTCACCGAGTGGGCGCTCCGCCGACGGCGCCTGGGCGGCGCGCCGCTCAGGCTACGCGTCGTGAAGGGAGCGAACCTTGCAGCCGAGCGCGTACACAGTGAGCGGATGGGCTGGGCGTTGCCCATTTACCCGAGCAAACACGAGGTGGACGCGAACTACAAGCGCATGTTGCTCTTCGGCACGGAGCCGGCGCACGCCGACGCCGTGCACCTCGGCATTGCCAGCCACAACTCGTTTGATCTCGCCTTGGGCTTGGTGCTCCGCGCCTCGCGCGGGGTCGAATCCGCGGTGGGGTTCGAAATGCTCGAAGGGATGGCGAGCTCGATGCAGAGAGCCATCACGAGCGTCGGCGCCCCCATGCTCACGTATGCGCCGGCGGTCGCCGATTCGGAGATGGATAGCGCCGTGGCGTATCTGATACGTCGCCTCGACGAGAACACGTCTCCCGAAAACTACCTGCGCCATGCCTTCTCGATGCACGTCGGGGACGCCGATTACGAGGCTCAAGCCGAGCGGTTTCGCCAAGCCTGGCGCGCAGCTGGCTCAGTCAGCGACGTGCCGCGCCGCACGCAGGATCGGTTCTTCGAGGTCGTCGATCTGGCCGCCGGCGCTGCGTTTGCCAACGAGCCCGACACTGATTTTTCGGTCTCCGCTCATCGCGCCGCGGTCACGCGGGCTCTGATCGAGCTCGGTCGCCGCGGGTGTTTCGACCTCGGCTCGTGCATCGACGGGGTGCGGCAGAGTGGCAGGCAATTCGCGCTCGGCTTCGATCCCTCGCGCCCCGGCGTGGTTCCTTATCGGTATCAGCTGGCGAGCCCGGCCGATCTCCAGCACGCGGTGAGCGTCGCGCGTGAGGCGGCGCCGCGCTGGCAGGCGTTGAGCATGCGGGAACGTTGCGCCTCGGTGGCGCGCGTGGCGGCGGTGCTACGCCGTCGGCGCGCCGAGCTGATCGCCGCCATGGTGCTCGACGCCGGCAAGCGCGTCGCCGAGGCAGACGCTGAGGTCTCGGAGGCCATCGACTTTGCCGAGTACTACCTGCGGCTCGCCGAGGCTCAGGCCGAGGACACCAGCGTAAAGGCCCGCCCCAAAGGTGTGGTGCTCGTGACATCGCCCTGGAATTTCCCTTTAGCGATTCCTCTGTCAGGGGTGCTCGCCGCCCTGCTCGGAGGTAACGCGGTCATTTTCAAGCCGGCGTGCGAGACGGCGTTTGTCGGCGAACGGCTGGCTTCGGTCCTCTGGGAGGCGCAGGTGCCGGCGGACGTGCTGTCGTTCGTGCTGTGTCGGGACGAGGAGGGTTCGCTGCTCCTACGGCACCCTGACGTCTCGGCCGTGGTGCTGACCGGAGCCACGAGCACGGCGCGTTTTTTTCTCGAGCAGCGACCGGGGCTCGACCTGCACGCGGAGACCGGCGGGAAGAACGCCTTGATCATTTCCTCCTTGGCTGACCGCGAGCTCGCGATCCACGACCTCGTGGCGTCCGCATTTGGTTATGCCGGGCAAAAGTGCAGCGCCGCGAGCCTGGCCATCCTGCTGCCTCAGGTCCACGACGACCCTCACTTTCAGAATCAACTGAGGGACGCCGCGGAGAGCTTGGCGGTGGGATCCGCGTGGGAGCCGCAGAGCGTCGTGACGCCGCTGATACGCCCGCCAGAAAAAGCGCTGCTGCGTGGCTTGACCGAGCTCGAAGCGGGACAGTCCTGGTTGCTCGAGCCACGTCGCCATCCGGACAACCCACGGCTCTGGTCCCCGGGCATCAAGCTCGGCGTCGCGCCGGGCAGCTTCTCACACCAGACGGAGCTGTTCGGGCCCGTGTTGAGCGTGCTCCGCGCGAGCAACTTCGAGCACGCGCTCGCGCTCGCCAACGCTACGCCCTACGGCTTGACTGCGGGGCTGCATAGCCTCGACGAGCGCGAGCAGGCGCGGTTTATCGAGCAGGTCGCCTGCGGTAACTTGTACATCAATCGGACCATCACGGGCGCGATCGTCGGGCGCCAGCCATTCGGAGGACACAAGGCGTCCAGCGTCGGTCCGGGCGCCAAGGCGGGCGGACCCAACTACGTGCTGCAGCTTCAAGAGCTAGAAGGCGCCGAGGGCGAGCCCGAGGAGGCTCCTGCGCTAGGCCAGGCGTCCCTCTCCGGCGCGCTCCGAGGCTTGCTCGATTGGGCGGACGTGCACCTGGACCGCACCGACGTCGCCAGGTTGCGCGCGCGCGCGCAAAACTACGCCGATTGGCTGGAGCGCTACTTCCGCCGTGAGCAGCGCATGCAGGAGATCTTGGGCCAGGACAACCTGCTCGTGTATCGAGCCGCGGGTCCGCTGCTCGCGGTCGCTGGCGAGGGCAGCCGACCGCTCGACGTCGCGTCTGTCCTTACGGCAGCGCTGCTCTCCGGCAGCGAGTTGCACCTGTGTGTGGGACCAGCGGGGGTTGGGCCACTCGGGTCGCCGGCGTTCACCGAGCTCTGCCGTGCCGCTCGCGTACCCCTCAGCGTCGAGTCCACGGCCGAGCTCGCGGCGCGGCTCGAGCGCGCCGCGCCGAGGTTCGAGCGCATGCGTTGGCTTTCGGCCGCCGAGAGCGCGCCGCCGGACGCGCTCCTGCGCGCCGCTGCCGCGAGTGGATGCTACGTCTCGAGGCGTGGCGTGCTCGGGCAGGGCCGCTACGAGCTCTTGTTCTATCATCGTGAGCAGAGCATCAGCGTCGACTACCATCGCTATGGCCACTTGGGCTTCCGTGCGCAGGGCTCGGGCGATCACCGTGAACGTGACGCTGGCGCAGAAGCCCGGGGCGATACGCCAGCGCCGTGCGCCAGCAGCCCTGGCTCGCCCCGGTGAGCTCATTGCGACGCGTTCCGGTCGCTCGACGCAGGGCGCGCGAGAGAGACGAGGGCGGGGGGTGGCACCTCAAAACTGTCGTGCGCGAGCGGGGGCTCGAAAGGCTGAAACAGGTGCGATCCGAGAGTTCCATGTCGGCGCGCTGGCTCCTTCTGGCGCCGAGTCACCCTGCATCCAGACGGCGGCCGCGATCAGCCGCGTGTTCAATTGGCTGCAGCTTCGATCCTTTCGTTGCTCGCCACCGGGCTCGCGCGCGTCGCTGTTCAGTGATTTGCGAGCGGCGCTCCGCGATCTTCCGGTTGAGGTGTGCGCGGGTCACTTCGGTCAGGCACCGCGCCGGCCTGCAAATCGTGCTGCTTTGCTGTCTACTTACAGGGCTACGGCACTCTGAGGCCCCCATGACCTCGCCACCGACGGCACCCGAGCTCGGTGAACGTTCTGAAACGGTCCTGGGCCTGGCCGATCTAGAGAAAGCCCGGCGCGCGATACATATCCATACGAAACAGCGGCAGAAAAGCGCGAGCCTCGGATGCATGATGAGATGCGTACTTATCTTTTCGCTGCTAACCTCAGCGGTCTCAGTCGTTCATCCTCGATCACCGGGGCGACCTCTGTTTCGCTGTAACATTCCTCTTGTGAGTCACATTCCTCTGTGAATTCATTCTGGGGCATTCCTTTTTGGCCTCCGTGGCCACACCCTCTCAATCCCCGGCTGTTGCATTCACTAACTGTTGCATTCACTAGCTGTTGCATTCACTAACTAGTGCATTCCTACTAGTGCATTTCCGACTAGCCGTTCACTTCCGCTTAACCGCACCCGGAACCACATCTCGCGACGCTTGATACCCGTGCCTCACAGATTCTCGCTCTACATCGCTGTCGAGTCTCGTCAGGCCATTGCTACTTTGGGAACCGTGCCATGAGTCAAGGAAACGACTTCGCCAGTTACACTGCTTCTGCCGCCGCCGGCGCCACAGGGTCTGAGGACGTCTGGTTCGTAGCCGTGGCCAGTGACGACATCAAACAGATGAGCGTCGATCAACTCGACGAGGCATTTCGTCTAGGCATCATCACAGCAGAGACGGCAGTCTGGACCGAAGGCATGGAGGCCTGGGCCCCGCTCGGCGAGGTGGCAGACCTGGACACTGACTCAGACGCTAGTGATGCGGCCGACCGTGAGTCTGCAGGCCGTGACGAGCAGCGAGCCCAAGCTCAGGGTGGCCGCGAATACGCCGAAACGTCCGCCCATCGCGAGTATCACGCGCAAGCTCAGCACGCGGGCGGCTTCGCCGCACAAGCTGCGATGCAGTCGGCGGCTCAGCAGTCCTCGGCTTTCGCCGCGTCCACACCGTCGGGCTCCGGCACTTTCGGTTCCGTGACCCTGCAGAGCGCGCAGCACGGCTTTGGGGCTGGGCCCTCGAGCTTCGCTCCCGTCAGCTCTAGCTACGCCCCGTCCGCCTCTCCGTCGTTTCTCGGGCAAAGCACCGGGCCTGTGGCGCTCAACGTCGATGAAGACATGCCGCCCATTCGGCATGGTCGGCGCTTCCGTCCCGAACGTTGGCTCCTGGTCGCGGCCGCGGTCGGAGCGATTGGAGTGACGGCGTTCAACAACAGCGACCTGTTTTCGTCATCCGTCGCCCAGGCGGATACGCGTGGCACCGCCGCGCCGGCGCTGGCCGCGCGCCCCTATGAGGAGGGCGGCGGGGTAAGCAAAGGTGCGTCTTTGTCGGACTCAAAAGCCGATTCGGAAGACGCGCCGGCACCGGCGAAGGCCGCAGAACCGGCCGTCGACGCTCCGATGGGGACGGCGGCTCCCAAGGCCGCCGCTGCAGAGGAGGAAGAGGCCGAGCCTGTGGCGAAGGCCGCTGCAGTAGCGCCGAGCAAAGACAGCTTGAAGGGGAGCTTCTCGAAGGCCTTTACGAAGAAGAAGGCGCCTGCTGCCAAGGCGGCGAAGACAAAGCCGCGCAAGCCGGCAAGCCGTGCCGTGAGCAAATCGAGCAGCAGCAAAGCGTCGAGCAAGAAGCCGGGCGTGCCTCGAGCCGCCTCCGCGTTCGATCCACTGAACGGCTCCCTGCCCTAAACCTCGCCAAGCCAAGCCTGGCGGGGTGAAGCTCGCCGAGCGAACCCGGCGGTCATCAGGGTCTAAGAGCGCCCGCGGCATGGGCGCTCAGCCAGATCGGCAATGCGTCGGCGACGTAGCCCGAGGTCGGCGCAGCGACCGTGTCCTCATCGCAGCCGGTGCCGCTCGAAATCCCCTCAGGATGGGTCCCATTTCGAAAACGCGTCGCAAGCGTCGAAACTGCACCATCAATGCAAGATGCCAAACCATGCCCCGCATGAGGCGAGGACAAACGCGATAGGCGCCACGGCTAGAGCAAACACCGCGGCCATTGGCGTGGTGACTGACAGGAAGAGCACGCCTCCGAGCACGGCCAGGGCCGCTCCCAGAGCGGGCTCGAGCACACTCCGCGTGCCGCTGGCGCGCGCCACCAAGTAGCCAGCGATCGGAAAGGCCGAGCCCACCGCGGTGGCCAAGAACAACAGCGGCCCGTTCGAGCGCACGTCCGCTTCGTCAGCCGCCGCGAAGTCCAGGCCCAGGGCATGTCCCGCGTACAACCCGGCGGCCAGCGCCACCAGGCCGACCCCCGCCGTGACGAGGGTGCCGAGGGCAATCCAGTGCAGCATCAAGGGGTCCTGCTGGGGCTGCAGGGCGTGCCACACCTGCCGAAAGGACGCGGGTTCCGACCACAGCCCGCTGCTCTGCCTCTTGCGCGCGCCGGCCAGCACGGGCTCGAGCGCGGCCTCGCGCGCGACGGCGCGACGCACGATGGCGTAAGCCAACGCGGACATCGTCAAGAGCAGCGGCACCGCCAAGATCATGACGCCCGGGCCACGCCCGAAGACGATGTGGTCGAATGACGCATGCAACACCGTGGCGGCGCTCCACGCCGCCGCGAACCAGCTGGCCCTGCTGCGCCCTCCGAGCGTCGTGCCCCACATTACCGCGCATACGACGTGAGGCGGCATGGCGAGCACGGCTCTGAGCACGGTCAGGCCGTCCCCGCTGCCCGTGGCAACGAGCGAGCTGGCTTCACCCGCGGCAAAACCGACCCCTGCCATTGCCGACAAGACCACGCCGTGCCGAACGTCGAGCAAGCGGCGGGCGCTATACAGTGGCCAGATGGAGAGTACTTTTGCGCCCTCTTCGAGCGGAGCTGCGAAGGTGAACATCGCGAGCAGGGCTTCGGACTCCCTGCCGGGCCTCACGCTGAGCGACAACCCAGTCCACTCCCATAAGCCGAGCTCGGCAAATTGGCACGCCCAGGCCAGCGCATAAGCGAAGGCGGCAACGAACGTGCCTCGAAGCGCCGGAATGTCGCGCGTCGCGCGCGAGCGACGCCAGGCGACCCCCGCTCCGAGCAATGGCAGCAGTCCGAGGCCGAGCCCGAGGGCGACGCGCAGGGTGGGCATCGTCAGAAATGCACGCCTGCGACCGCGCTCATCGTGAGGCCAAAGCCGATGCCGTCACCGTCTCGCGCGTACACCTGTGCCGCCGAGGCAGGCACGGCCGTGGGCTGCAGAGCCCCGTTGCGCGATAACACGAGCAGCTCGAAGCTGCCTCGAACGCCGAGCGAGAGCAGCGGATTCAAGTAATAATCGAGGTTGGCTCCCACGCGTGCATCGAACCCGGAGACGTCCACTCGGTCCGTGTCAAAGCCTGCGGCGGCGTTGCCGACGCTGAAAGCGCCGAGCGAGGCATAACCGGCGCTGAACGTGAATGACGGCTCGAGCGCTCCGAGCGGGACATGCAGCCCGAGCTCCGCGTTGAGCGTCCAGAGGTCCCAGGCGCTGAATTGACCCAGACGAAATCGCGCTCCGAGCGTCACAAAAATGAGCCGAACCCCCGCACCCACGCCGAAGGCGAAGGCCGAGCCGGCGTCTTGGACCACCTCGGCGTCGACGAGTGAATTCGCCTTGAACGTCTGGAGAGAGATGTATTCATAGCCGCCCTCGACGTCGAGCCACAGAAACTCGAGACCGCGACCGGCGTCCTCGCGCTCGGCGCGCTCCAGCGTCGCTCGCGTCTCCGACTCACCCGGCACGCTGGGCATGGTGGGGGGAGGGGTGAGGCCGCCCGTCTCGAGCGGCGGCGGCGTGGAAGAGGGGTAGGTCGGGCTCGGACTCGGATAGGGCTGGGCCGGGCCCATCTGGGCCGCGGCGACGCCACTGATCAGGACCGAAGCGATTGCGGCGGCGAAGTGGCCTCTAAGGCGGCGGGACGAGTGGCGCATGGACGCAGCCTAACGTCCGCGTTCGGTGCTGGCAAACCGCTGCACGGGGGCGTGGAGCGAGCGGGCGCAGCCGCCACAAAGTCGGCGCAACGGCCACCTCCAGCCCTGGCTTCGGGTCATGCCGTTTGACCTTTATGGCCGTTTGGGCAAAAACGCCCAGCCAATGCAACGACTGGGTCTCCCGAGGAGCCTGCTGATCCTGGCGACCCTGGGGCTGGTGCTCTCGTGCAGCAGCCCGGCACACGCCTACGCCTGGATGATCAAGCACGGCTTCTCAAAATGCGGAAGCTGCCACACCGACCCGTCAGGTGGCGAGACGCTGACCAAGTTGGGGCGCGTTCAAAGCCAATACCTGCTCTCTGCCGGAGGCGATACGCTCGAAGCGCCCAAGGCGAGCGCGCAGTTTCTCTGGGGGGCCATCGAAGAGCCCGACAACGTGCGGCTCGGTGGCAGCTACCGCCACATGCTGCTCTACAAGGCGCCGGTCCCCAGCGTCCCGAGCGAGATCTTGCAGTTCCCGATGCAGCTCGACGTTTACGGGTCTGCCACTTTCGGCCGCTTCATGCTGGGGGCGAGCCTCGGCGTGGCGCGTGGCATCGAAGGCAGCGCCCACGTGCGCGGAGCGCAGATCAACCAGGAGGCGGGCGAAGGTTGGATCCTACTCAGCCGCAGCCACTACCTCGGGCTGTGGCTGACGGATGAGGCGCTGCTCAGGGTGGGTCGGCTCAACTTGCCGTTTGGCGTGCGCATCCCCGAGCACGTGATGTGGGCTCGCGAGGCGACGCGTACCGATCGCGAATCGGATCAGCAGCACGGCGCAGCGCTGTCCTATGCGCGCGGGCGCTGGCGAACCGAGGCCATGTTGGTGTTCGGTAACTTCCAGCTCAATCCCGATCGCTTTCGCGAGCGCGGCTTCGCGGGCTCGCTCGAGTACCTGCTGAGCCCGACGCTCGCGGTCGGCGGTAGCGCCCTCGTGACGCGCGCCCAAGAGGACGCCCTTACCCGAGCGGTAGGCTCCGTGCGCTACGCCTATGGCATCAACGGGCGCTGGGGCCTCTCCTCGAAGATCTCGCTGCTCGGGGAGATGGACATCCTCAAGGAAGAGGGCCGGAAGAGCGGCCTCACGGGCTTCCTTCAGGCAGACTATGAACCGCTTCGCGGCCTGCACCTGATGTTAACGGGTGAAGTGCTCGACCAAGGTCTGCTCGATCGCGAGGACGTGGTCGCGGTACGCGGGGCAGGCGCCGCGCGTTATGGGTCGTGGATTTCGATCGACTGGTTCTTGTCGACTCACTTAGAGCTGCGTCTGGATGGGGTGATGCGGCAGGATGACGTTTTTCATGGCCAGGCGCAGGCACATGTCTATTTTTGAGGAGCATCTATGAAGCTCGCGACAGCTCATGCAGCTCGGGCACCCGCATCGTCGCCGCTAGCGAAGCGCTTCGGGCGGAGCTTCGCCCGGCTGCTCGCCAGCGCGCTGCTCTCGCTCGCGTTCGCCCGTTCCGCGGCGGCCACACCCGAGTATCCGCTCGTGCTCGACGCCACCCTAGGTACGGACTGTCCGAGGCCGCTGACACGCTGCTTGATTTGTCACACGACGGCGCGTGGCGGCCAGCGCACGGCCGTGCAGCCCTTCGCAAATACGCTGCGCATGTATGGTCTATCCCGGGGTCATGAAGTGACGGCGCTGCAGGCCGCCCTGGGGGGCCTGCCTAACGATACCGACTCGGACGACGACGGTATCGGCGACAAGGAGGAGCTCGCGAGTTGTGGCAACCCGAGCGGTGAAGACCTCGGATTTGGACCGGAGTATGGCTGCGACGGCGCTCACCTGGCGCTCGAGCTGCCGAGCGACGCGCCACTACTGCTGATCGCCGTGGGTGCAGCCGGGCTGATTGTGCGGCGCCGGCGTGGCGCGGCGCCGATCGCCAAGCCGCGCGATCCGCTGCATCGCTGATCTGGCGCGCAGCCGCTTGTGCCGGCAGCACGAGCTCTCGAGAGCTCCGCGCGAGGCCACGGCGGCTCGCCCTGCAGCCACCAGGTGCGATCTTTAAAGGGCCGCTACGCCCTTGACGTGGCTCTGCGTCAGCGCCGCGAGGCTCGCGTCATCGGCGCTCGACGCGGGCAATTGGCGTCTCCCCTCGCGCGCAAAGAGATTGAATTCGCCGCGGCTGCTCGAGCACGAATGCGCGCGAGCTCGAGACACGAAGCGTGAGTGGCAAAAATAGAAAGCTGTGTTCAGAACGGATTCAGCATGACGCTCACGAGCACTGGTTCGGCCGCTCCCACGCAGCAACTCTCGAGCCCGTGAGAGAGGCGCGGCATAGCGTTGCGCAAGGCGAGCGTACCACGCCTGCACGCTGCCGCGGGCCGAGCCACCGGTGGGCGATCCTTCGATCGTGAAACACCGGTGAGCCCACTGTTCCAGTGCGATCCAGCGGATCCGCGAAGCGTTCATCTCGAAGTGTGCGGACACTTTGTCTGCGCTTGCGGGTTAGAGTACTTGGGCTCACAGTAGGTGACCTCAGCGGCTATCCTTCCGTCGCGTTCGATTCGCGTCGGGCGCCAGAGCAGTGTGATCGGCTCGTGCGATCCGTCCTCGGGCAGATGATCCATCTCCCGAGCCTGCGGCGCGTTTCTCACTAGCGCGGTCTCCACCGCTAACGGTAACAGACTCAACATGCATCGTTTCTCGACAAGGTTGCTCGGCCTTGGTGTCCTCACCTGGTTGGGCTGCGGTGCGCCCGCCGAGCTCGACGAAGACATCTTCCCCGCTCTGGGCGCCACCGGATATACGGTAACTGCAGCGGGTGCTGCGAGCACTGGCGGACCAATCAACACGCCAGCCGCTAACGGCGGCGCGTCGAACGTTGCGGTCGCCAACGGCGGTGCTCCGAGTGTACCGGCCGGGGGCAGGGGCGGTGGGAGCAGCGTGGCGCCACCCTCGGGCGCGGCGGGCGCGGCGGGCGCAGCGAGCGCCGTGGGCATGGGCGCCGGCGGCAGCCCGCCCACGGGCGGCGGTGCCGGGCAAACGGGCAGCCCGCCTGCCGTCGGCGGCTCAGGGCAGGCCTCGGGTGGGTGCCCTGACGACATCACGGTGCTCTTCAATCGCCCCGCCACCGACGGCGGCTGCGACGGCAATGGGTGCCATCGACCGGGTGGAACCGGCCCTGATCTGGTGTCTCCGAACCCGGAGGCTCGGCTCCTGGACGTACAGTCCAAGTGTATGGGGCGGCCTTACATCGGGGCCGATGATAGCTTCCTTGTCGACAAAATTTCGGGCGCTCCCCCCCAGTGTGGCCTGGCGATGCCGTTCTTGACACCACAGTCACTCAGCGCCGCAGACGAGCAGTGCATCATACAGTGGGTTGAAGAGGTTTCCGGAGGATGATCAAGGAGTGGATACGCTGGTCATGCGTCGCCGCAACGCTGCTGGCGGCGCTGCTCGGCGTGTCGGAGGCCCGGGCAGGCTCCCGCATCGTGCTACTGGAGTTCAGCGGGCGCAAAGCCAAGGTACTGCGGGAGAAGGTCGCCGAGTCGCTCGAGCGCGCCGGTCATTCCGTCGTGCGCAGCAAGAGCTTGTCCGGCAAGGTCTCGAAGGCGCAGCTTCGCAAGCTGGCCAAGCGCTCTGACGCGGACGCCGTCGTAGGGGGTCGCGTCGTGCGCCGCAGCATGAGGTCCTGGAGCTTGGCGTTGAGCGTCAACGACGCGAACGGGCGCGTACCGCTCGGGAAACCCATCAAGTTCGAGAGCAACTGGTTGCCGGGGCTCACCAAAGAGTTGACCGACAACGTCTCCAACAGCGTCGAAGCCGCGCTGGGGGGCTCAGCGCCGCCAGAACGTGCCGTCGCTCGCGCCGAGGTCTGGAACGCGGACGACGACACGCTCGGCGACAGCAAGGTGGCTTCGAGCGCTGAGGAGGCACCGAGTGAGGCGGCCGCTCCGGAGAGCAGCTCGGCAGACGCCGAGGGCGCGCTCTTCGAGAAAGACGCGGAGGTGATCGAGGACCAGGGTGAGGACGGCGCCTTCGGCGCAGAGGCGTCGGGCATGGTGGTGCGGCTGCGCGCTCGCGGTGGGCTCGTGCATCGCTCGCTCGACTTTTCCGACGACATCTACGATCGACTGCGCAAACAACAAGCCAACATCTGGGTGTTCCAGGTCGAAGGTGAGCTCTACCCTTTCGAGCGCCCGATCGGTGAGCGCCTGGGCATCATCGCCAGCTACGAGAGCGTGTTTTCAGGCAACGTGCGCGACTCGGACTTTGGCGCGAACTACCCGGTCGTTTTTTCGGAGTTCTTTGGTGGCGTCCGCGCGCGCCATCCGCTCGGCGAGCACGAGCTCGGCTTCGACCTGACCTTTGGGCGCATGCGTGCCGGTCTGGAAGACACGAATGGCACAGCCGACATTCCAGACATGGAATACACCGTGCTGCGCTCATCGCTCGATTTCAAGCTGGACCTGGGCGCGCTCAGAGCGGTCGGGTCGGCGGGTTTTCGGCTGCCGCTGGGCTATGGCGAGGTGAGCGAGGCCAACTGGTTTCCCCGCATTGGCGGCTATGGCGTCGAGGCCTCGGCAGGCGTCGACTATCCGCTCTCGAAGGCCGTGTCGCTCGAGCTCACGGGAGCGCTGCGCCGCTACCTCTTGGAGATGAACTCGGAGCCCGACGACGCGGTACAGGGCGTGTCCGAGGTGGCGGGTGGTGCCGTGGATCTGTACCTGGCTGGCTACTTCGGCATGAGCATCAAGCTCTAGTGCGGGCTTCAGGCTGCAGACTTCAGGCTGCAGACTTCAGGCTGCAGACTTCAGGCTCCAGACGAGCAACTGAAGCCCGAAGCCCGAAGCCCGAAGCCCGAAGCCCGAAGCCCGATCGTCACACGTCGGTGAGCGCGCTCGTGATGATGTAGTTGCAGATCAGGAGGGCGACGGCGCTGTGGACCACGGCGCGGGTCGTGGCCTGACCGACGCCGCGAGCGCCGCCGCTGGCGTAGAAACCCTTGTCGCTCGAGATCGCAGAGATCAGAAAGCCGAAACACGCGGCCTTGATCTCGCCCATCCAAAAGTCCCGCGGCAGCAGGTACTCCTCGATGTTGGCGAGGTAGATGCCGGGGTCGACGCCGAGCCCGTTGATGGCCACGAACCAGGCGCCCACCATGCCGACGCAGGTGTAAACGATGGTGAGCAAGGGCAACATGATGACGCTCGCGAGCAGGCGCGGCGAGAGCAGGTATTGAACGGGGCTGACGCCCATGGTGGTGAGCGCGTCGATTTGCTCGGTCACGCGCATGTTGCCGAGCTCGGCAGCGATGGCGCTGCCGGCGCGGGCGGTGACCATCAGCGCCGTGAACACCGGGCTGATCTCGCGAGTGAGAGAGATGGCGACCACCGACCCCACCACGCCTTCGGCGCCGAACTCACGCAGGCCGCTCACCGTCTGCAGAGCGAACACCATGCCACTGAAGGTGCCGGTCAGCATCACGATGAAGATCGACTGCACGCCAACGAACTCCATGGCGTTCATCAGCTCGCCAAAACGGAAGGGCGGGCGAACCATCCAGAGCAGCGTCTTGCCCGTCAAGGTGATGAGCCGCCCGAGGCCGTCGAGAGCGCTCGTGACCGGCTCGACAAAGGTAGCGGTCAAGTTCATGTGTTGGTTTCAGCCATGGCGGTCTCAGCGGGCTGTACCGGGATGACTCGAACGCGCTCGGATTTCAAGTACAGGTTATGCGGCTGAGCATTGGTCCCATTTCGAAAAACTGCACGGCCCCCCGAAGATCTCGGCCATCTGCTATGTCGCCCTGCGCTTCCGGTCCTCACCGTAGAAACTACGGTTCCGGGCCGGTTCTCGAGCGACTACGCATCTGTCTCGAGCTTTTCGGGGGTTCGAGTGGCGAGATGCGATGAATGGTCGGTTATGCGCAGCCAGTGAGGACGGCCGCTCGCAGCGCCGCAGACCGCGGCCCGCTGGCAGTGAGCGTTGCGCGGCGTGGCCCGAGCTCGAGGGTCAGGGCGAGGCTGTCGGGTCCCACCGCGTCCGGGTGCCGTTCACCCCACTCCACGAGCAAAACCCAGCCGCGCTCCCGCAGCTCGGACAGCCCGAGTTGCCCGGCCTCCTCCGGCGTATTTAGGCGATACAGGTCGGCGTGAGCGATGGGCGGAACCGTGGCGAGCTCGCGGACCAAGGTAAACGTGGGGCTGACGACGCGCACACCCTCGCTCAGGCCCAGGGCTCGGCACAAGGCGCGCACCAAGAAAGTCTTGCCCGCCCCGAGGGCGCCGGTGAGGATTATCGCGTCTCCCGGCGCCAGCGCCACAGCGAGCGCGCGAGCCAAGCGCTTCGTGGCTCGCCGCGTGGGCAGCTCGAGCGCGCCGGCCGCGACGTCAGAGGGGGTCATTTTGCCACCTTTACAGCGCTGGGCGTGACCTTCGAAACCCGAAGCTCCCGGGGCAGGCGGCGTGCGGGGTCGAACCTGTCGGCGTCGCTCGTCCAGAGATCAGGCAGCACGGCGCTCTCTACAGCACCGCGCACGCGCCGGTGCAGCGCGCGGACGAGCTTGGGATCGCTGACGGGCTCGGAAGGGCCCTGGCCGATGCCGACGTCCGCAACGCGCGCGGCGTCATGCCCCAGGGACTCATACCAGGTCGGAACGCGCCCTTTTCTCGTCACCCATTGCGACAATTGTGCGTCACGCGGCCCCTCGAAGCTCGGGAGGCGCCCGGCGGAGACCGCCCACACCTCGTCCGCGACGAGCCCCTCGCCGAGCGCGCCGAGCGCGTTCAAGCCAAAGCCGAGCACCCAGGAGCTCGTCGCGCCCGAGAGGCTCATCAGGAGGTCGCGCGCGCAGCCGGCGTCGCCTTCGAACGAGAGGCCTCGCCGCCGGCCGTCTCTCGGGGCCGAGCCGAGGAGCGAGCGGGTGCTCGGGTCGTCGCGAAGGCACGGGCCGTGGGCAGAACCCCAGCGGACCACGGACGGCGCGCGGCGCTCGAGCGTGGCGTAGAGGAGCTCGTTGGCGCTGGCTTCATTCGTACCGAGCAGATAGGCGGAGGCCGGGAGCTCGGCGCGGTCGCCAGCGGGCTCGTGCAGCAACAGCACGGGCACGCCGCGCAGCTCGGCAAAGTCCGCCGCCTTCCGGGCCCCGTCAGGATCCAGCCCCGCGACGAGCAGCGTCGCGCCGTCTCCCGCGAGGCGGGCCAGCGCTTCCCCCACGTTGCCGTTCTCCACGTGCCGCGTGGAGAGCACGATTTGACCCGCGCTGCGCTCGCTGTCGGCGAGGTCGAGCGTGAGGGCGATGCCCGAGGCCACGTCGATCGAGCGCTGCGTGAGGCTCGCATCACCGAGCTGCAGGGCGAGCCCGAGCGTCCTTCCCGCGACCGTCGGCGTGACGGCGCCTCGCGTCGCCAGGAGCAGCAACTCGGATTTGTCGGCGTCGTCGCGGTCGGCAGCGCGGGGGGTGGCGACCAAACGCTGCGCCAGCTCCACGTCCTGCTTCGTGATGGCCGAGCGCGCCAGCAGGTCGAGAATCTGGCGGCGCATCCAGTCAACGGCGGCGGCGCGCTCGGCGGGCCGCACCGATGAGCTCTGGATCGAGCTCTGCGACAACTTGGACAGGCTCTCCTCGAGCACCGACAGTGGGATCTTGGCCAATCGCGGCTCCAGCGTTCGCCACATCCGTTCCCGGTGGCGGCGGGCGGCCTGCGCCGCCAGCTCCAGCATGTGCGCTGTCGCCTCTCGATGACGGCCGCTGGCCTGCGCGGCAACGACCAGCTGATCGAGGCAAAGCAAGCGATCGTCGACGTCGATCAGGGTGGCCGAGAGCGCGAGCAGCGTTCGATACGCGGCGTCGGCATGGCCGCGCGCGAGCTCCAGCGAAGCGCCGACCACGTGGCGCAAGTCGCTGGCCGCCCCCGCCGCGCCCGGCTCCGCCAGCGCCAGCCAGCGCTCTGCGACGTCGAGCTCGCCGCGCTGGAGGCTGATCCACGCCAGATAGATCCGCACCCAGCGACCTTGTGGGTCCGTCGGGTAACGTTGCACGAAGTCGGTGAGCGGCCGCTCCAAGCCGACGCGCGCATCCAGCGGCGAACTCTGCCACTGCTCGCGCAGCGCGCGAAAACGTGATTGAGCCTCGGCACTGTCCGCCAACGACACCTCGGGCTCTGGGCCGGCGCGCGCCGCAGACCCGCAGCCTGCACCGCCGAAGCCGAGCAGTGCGATCGCGACGCACGACCTGGCGGACCGCCTCATCCAGACCGAGCAGGCCTCGCTCGAGGGACGTGTGCCGGTGCGGACGCAGAACGAACGTGCGCGAATCATCGAGTCTCGAAGCGTGCTTGCATCCTACCCGGAGCCCCCTCGATGCGCACTAAGCTCCGGAGCGGCCCGAAAACCTACCGATCGCCCCTGGGGTTTGCTAACAGCTGCCGGGTGCTCACGAGACGCTCTGGCCACGGCGTCGGCGCTCCCGCTTGGGTTCGGCTGCACGCGCTGACGGGGGCCATTCCTCTGGCCGGCTTCCTCGTTTTACATCTCGTCGGGCAAGCCTCGGTGTTCTTCGGGGCGCGAGCGCACCAGCGCTGGAGCTCGGTGGGTGACGGCGTGGCCCTGCTCGCGCTGGAGATCCTGGCGCTGTACGTCCCCCTCTGCGTGCACGTCGTGCTGGGGTTCGGGCGCATGGCGTTGCATCGTGAGGCAGACGGCCCGGGCTGGGCGGGCGCCAACGGGCGCCTTCTGCAACAGCTCAGCGGCACGCTGCTGCTGGTCTTCCTGGTCGCTCACTTTTGGCAATTCCGCCTTCGGTCGTGGTCGGGCGAAATGGACCGGGCCGACTACTTTCCCGAGCTCTGCGCGAGCTTGTCGAGCACCGCGTGGGGCGGCGTGCCGTGGGTCGCCATCGGCTACTTGTTGGGGCTAGCCGCGGCTGCTTTTCATGGGGCTCACGGCCTATTTCATGCGCTCTCTAGCTTCGGCCTCGTCGGGCCCGGGCAGCGCTGGGCCGGTCGATGTTGTGGAGCGCTAGGGCTTTGCCTGTTTGGCCTGGGCGCGCTGATCGTGATTGACCTCGCGACTGGATCAGTGCTGATCCACTTCCCCGGCGGCTGATGACGCCGGTTTCCACGCGCACGGAGTTTGGCCTTTGGCACACTGTTATCTGCTCTGTGTAAGCAGCGGGTCTGCAATCGATCGTCAGTCGAACAACGTCTCGCTGTTTAGCCTGGTGGAGCAGATCAACGTGCCGCCGCATGCGCCGCCGCCCCCGCGTGGCTACCTGCCGGTGGAGGTCCACGCCTATTTCCAGCTCAGCCATGGCCAAGTGCATCGCGATTTCGAGATGCGCTTCGCGCTGTGCGCCGAGACTGGGCTCGAGACCCTGAGCGAGGTCTTTCGCCATCGCGTCACCGCTGCGCGTTTTCGCGTTCGCACCGTCGGGCTGCCGTATCCGCCAGTGTTTGGACAATATCAGCTGCAGGTCGATTTTAGGATCGCCGGTGAGCAGAATCATTGGGAGCGTCAGGCGGCGTCTTGGCCCATCGCGTTGCACGAGATCGAGCCTCGTCCAAAGGTGACGCACTGATGGATGTCGTCCGCATTCATGGCCTGGAGCTCGACTGCATCGTAGGCATTCGGCCTCAAGAGCGAGAACACCAGCAACGGGTCAGGCTCGACATTGGCCTGTATGCCGACCTGTCTCAAGCCGGGCGCATGGGGCGAATCAGTCTGACTGCCGACTACGACCAGGTGGCACACGAGGTCGTGGCGCTGCTCAGCTTTCGGCACTACCACCTGATCGAGATGGCGGCAGAGGAGGTGTCGGCCATGTTGCTCGGCGCGCACTCGGGGGTGCAGGAAGTCAGCCTGCGCATCGAAAAACCGGGCGCGCTCGCCGGGCGCGCGCGGGCCGCGTCGGTGCAGGTCCGGCGAGCCCGCACGGACTATCCCGTGAGCGTGCTCAAAGCGGAGCACGGGCAGAACGAGGTCCTGCTGGAGACGCGCGAGGCTCGGCTCGAGCTCGTGCGCATCGAGGCCCACGCGAGCGTGAGCGATGGCCCGGGGTTCGCGGCGTCCTCGCTCACGTGGCTATTGAGCGGTCAGGTCGAGGTGGAGCAGGGGCGCATGGATCCGAAGTTGCCGTCCGGCGTCATGGCGTCTTCTTCCGACTCACTGACTCCGCTGCATAACCCGGGTCCGGGCTCGGCGTGTCTGTTTCGTTGCTGGAAGCGGACTCTGCAAGCTCACTAATCGTCGCCGTGATGCTCAGATCGAGCTGGCTGCGCACGCCGCGCGCGATGCTGTCGAACTCCCCGTCCGTCAAATGGTGCTCGATCTTCATTTGCTCGCGCACCGACTCGAAGACGCGGTTGCGTGCGCCTTCGAGCCAGCGCGCCGCTGTGGCGCGGTGCACGAGATACATGCGTCCCAGCTGATCGATGCTGCAGCGCCCGACCAGCTGCAGGCGCAGCAAGTTGCGCTCGCGCGAGGGCAGCGAGCTTATCGCGTGTTTTAGCGCCTGCTGAAATGAGTCCGCGTAGCGCGATTTGACGATGTCGTTGAGTGGGCTCGAATCGGTCTGGGCGAGCCGATCGGGCAAGTCTGCGTGTGAGATCTTGCGCGCGTTGCGCGAACGGATCGCGTCCAGTGCGACGCGCGCAGCGGCCACGCTGAGCCACGCCACCAGCGGGCCGCGCGCCGCGTAGTCCGCGATCTTCGCTCGCGGTCCGACGAGCAGCTTACCGCGCAGGATCTGCAGCGCCTCTTCCACGAACTCTTGCTCGGAGTCGATGCGCGAGATGGCTTTGACGACGTGCGGCAAGGTCTCGGCTTCCAGCGCGCGCGTGCCTTCGGCGTCACCTCGTGCGCAGGCGCAACACAAGAAGAGCTCCGTGCCGAAACGCGTCCAGTCCCACTCGGGTGCTTCGCCGAGGACGCGCAGGCAGTGCTCGCGAAAGGCCGTGAGCTCGAGCTCGATGCCGGGCCAGGCCTGCTTCCCCCGAGCGAACGCTTGCTCTATGCCGTGATCATCCACCGTGCGATTGTAGGCTGGTCTCGCACGCGGTGAAATCGCGCTCTCACCCAAATTCGAGCCCGGCTTCGGTCGGGTAGCGCTCCGCCGCCCCTTCACCGGCGTCAACGCCAGGGCTCGGGGGCTTGCTCGTGACAGCAGGGAGGCGAGCTGGCTACCAGGCCGTTATATACGTGCCGCACACAGGCAGGCGGGTATGATGAAGACCCGCCGCCGAGCGGAAGAGCGCCTAAAGCACGCCTAAAGCTTTAGGCCGCGCTCTCGAGAATGCCCTTGAGGCGCGTCATGGCGCGCGAGTGCAGCTGCGAAATGCGCGGCTCGCTCACACCCAGCATTTCACCCAGGTCCTTGAACTTCACGCCGCGGAAGTAGTGCATCGAAACGATGCGACGCTCGCGGTCCGGAAGCTGATCCATGGCCTTGGTCAACGTGGCCTTGACCAGGCGCGCTTCGACGGCAGCCTCGGTGTTCGTGGATTCACCTGCCGTGAGGCAGCGAGCCTGTTCGGACTCGCTCACGTCATCAAAGCGCAGCACGACCGGGGTACAGGGGCGCTTACCCGCCGCCTGCGCGGCTTCGGCAGCTGCGGCGCGGGCGCGACGCGGGAGCCAGTCCTGGGCGCGCAGCTCATCGAGGATGGCGCCGCGGATGCGCACGCGCACGTACCAGTCGAAGTTCTCTGTCTGCTCGTGGCCGTGTTTGCGGACCGCGTCCCAGAGCCCGCTCATGCCCGCGGCGATCAGGTCGTCACGCAGCACGTTCCGCGGCAGTTTGCGCTGAAACCCGCCAGCGATTTGCCGCACCAGGCTGCTGTACTTCGCGATCAGCGCGTTCGAGACGGCAGTCCTCGCTTGCTCTTCGGTGAGCGCTGCCGGAACGGGCCGTTCGGCAGCGCTCGGGCGTGGTGCGGGGATGGGTCGCGCGGGGATTGGGCGACGCTGGCGTTTGGCCGTTGCAGGAGGGCTGCCCACGGCTCGATTGCGTCGGCGCGCTCGCTCCGGGGACACCGCCGGGGCGTGCACCGAGTCCTGTGCTACGTCGACGACCATATTGAGAGTCCCCTCTACTTGCAGCTCTGAAGCCATTCATTACCTCCGTCGGCCCCTAAAGCACGCCTTATGCCAGCACTCATCTTTTGGAATTTATTAGCGATTATCCGGGTGACGGCGGGGTGGGGGAGGGTAACTTTTGACCTGCTTAACGGACCGACTCGGATGGTGATGGCTGACGACGGATAGCGTCCGTTCGTGTCGATTGCGCAAGATTACCGCTGGATCGAGCGCGCTAGGCTCGGTGTGGGTCCGCCAATTCGGGGTCTAGTCGCCTATGCGGGCGTAATTAACCCGGGGTCAGTGCTGACCCACCCGCTCGACACCTCCCCAGCGCTACGAAAAGCCGTGTTGATATCGGTACTTGTAGGTGGGCGTCGGGTCGACGCGCAGGGCCGTCGCGGGCGTTTTTGAGGCGGCCTCCGGAGCTTAGCCCTTCGGCTGAGCGCCCCTTTTGCCGTCCATTGACTCTAGGGTGATGAGCTCGAGCATCTCGTGCGCCGCCGAGCGCGGTCGACGAGGACAGCGGGGTCTCCGCCACACCCGGAGCGAGAAACATGCGCGAAGGTAAGAATCTGATCGGTGTCGACATCGGCTCGAGCAGCATCAAGGTGTGCCAGGTCCGTGAGACCCGTAAGGCCTACACCCTGGTGAGCTTCGGCTACGCCGAGCTGCCGCCTCAAGCCATCGTCGATGGGCAGGTGATGGACGGTAACATGGTCGCCGATGCGTTGCAGCAGATCTGGCGAGCGGCGAAGATCAAGCAAAAGGAGGTCAGCCTCGGCGTCTCGGGGCAGTCGGCCATCATCCGCAAGATCACCGTCCCGATGATGACGCCCGCGGAGCTCGAAGAGCAGATTCAGTGGGAGGCCGAGCAACACATCCCTTTCGACATCAAGGACGTGCAGGTCGACTACCAGGTGCTCAAACGCAACGCGGAGACCAGCCAGATGGAGCTCTTGCTCGTGGCCGCCAAACGCGACCAGATCAACGACTACGCGCAGCTGGCGCGTGACGCGCGGCTCAAGCCCATCGTCTGCGACATCGACGCTTTCTCAATCCAGAATCTATTCGAGCTGTCGCGCGGCCTGCCGCCGGACCAGACCGTGGCTCTGATCAACATCGGCGCTAACCTCACGTCGCTCAACATCATCTCGAGCGGCATCAGCGCCTTCACGCGCGAGATCGCCAACGGCGGGCACACCATCTCGGAGCAGGTGCAGAAACAGCTGGGGGTGCCCTTCGAGCTCGCGGAGGCCTACAAGTGCGGCACGGGGGACATCCCAGCTCCGCCCCAGGTCGCCCAGATCGTCGAGTCTGCGACCGACGGCATCGCCGCCGAGATCCAGCGCAGCCTCGACTTCTTCATGGCCACGAGCGGTGACGGAGACATCTCGCGGATCTACGTGACGGGGGGCACCTCCAAGATAGCCTCTTTGTCGCAAGCCATCGAACGGCGCGCACGCGTGCCCGTAGAGGTCTGGGCGCCGACGGAGCGCATGGTGGTCGACAACAAGCGGGTCGACGCCGCGCTGCTCGGTGCTCACGCCCCGCAGCTAGCGGTCGCTCTCGGGCTCGCCCTGCGCAAGGAAAAGGAGATCCGCGCGTGATCCGCGTCAACCTATTGCCGCAGAAGCGGCGCAAGCAGCAGAGCAGTCGCGGTGACCTGTGGCTCGTCGGGAGCCTCGCGCTGGTCGCGCTCGAGATCGTCGCCTGCCTCGTCGCGTACGGGGCCAAACAGGACGAGCTCAGCCGCGAGCAGGCGAAGAACAAGGCGCTTCAGGCGCAGATCGACTCTACCAAAGAGGTGGTCAAGAACCACGAAGAGGTCAAAAAGAAGCTCGGCAGCCTGCGCGATCGCGAGGACGCCATCGCCAAGTTGCAGAGCGCACGCAGCGGCCCCGCCGCCATGCTGCTGGAAGTGGCTCGCCTGCTCACGCCGGGCCGCGGCCCGAGCGTCGACCCGACCCAGCTGAGCCAGGTGCGGCGGGAAAACCCGGGCCAGGACTACAATCAAAGCTGGGACGCGCGAAGGCTGTGGCTGGTCCGCTTCGTCGAATCGGATCGCACCGTGCGGCTCGAGGGGGTGGCCCGCGACGGCGAAGACGTGAGCGAGCTCGCTCGCCGAATGAACCTATCGACGTACTTCCACGACGTCCAGCTGCTACCCGCGAAGCGCGAAGTGGAGAAAGAGAGCGGGCTCAAGCTCGTCTCGTTCAAGCTCGAAGCCAAGGTGAGGTACTGAGTTGGCCATCAATCGAACCTCTATCAGTCGCCTGGCGCCTCCGGCGAAGCTCGGGCTGACGCTCGGTGCGTTGCTGCTCTGCGCCGCGGGCTACTATTTTCTCTTCCACAGCGACGTGACCCTGGCCCTGGCGTCCGCCCAGACCACCGGCACCGGCTTGGTCGAGACCTTGAACAAGGCCCGCAGCGCCGAACAGGCGTACCAGAAGGACCTGGCCGAGCTCGCTGAGCGCGAGCAGCGGCAGAAAGAGCTGAATCAGATCCTACCGGCGACGACCGAGTATCCGCAGTTCTTGAGCGCGGTCCAATCCGCCGCGAACGTCTCTGGCGTGAGCCTTTCGGCGTGGACGCCGCGCGACAAGGTGGCCGGCAAGTACTACGCGCGGGTGCCGATGAAGGTAGAGCTCACCGGTCGCTTCCACCAGATTGCGCGCTTCTTCTACAACGTGGGACAGCTCGACCGCATCATCAACATGGAAAACATCTCGATGACCGACCCCACGCGCGTGGACGACGAGATGATGCTGAAGACCGAGGCCCTGGCCACCGCGTTTCACGTCATAGAGTCGAGCGACGACGCCGCTCAGGGCGATAAATCCGGTAAAGGGACCCCGGCAGCCGAGAAGGGCAAATGACCGTGCGAGGGCTCGCCTTGACCGCCGGCGTGTTGTTGCTCGCGGCCAGCTTGGCCTGTGGAGAGGACGTCAAACCCCCCGCGCCGAACGCCAAGGCCGCTGCCGCGAAGCCCAAGAAATCCCGCAAGGACAAGAGCGAGGAGAAAGGCGAGCAGCCCGACCTGCCGGCTCGCGTCGAGCTGCCGATTGATTTCAATGAAGCGGCCCGCACGCGCGACCCCTTCTTTTCTTATGCGCGCGAGTTCGCCGACGAGGCCAAGAAGCGTGTCAAGTCGCAGCGCGAAGTGGTGCTCGACCAGTACGGGCTGGACGAGCTCAAGCTGGCAGGGCTGATCACGGGCATTCGACCGGCGAGGGCCATGTTGATCGATCCTACGAAGACAGGCCACGTCGTGCACGAGGGCCAGTTCGTTGGGCGCTCAGAGGTGGTGCAGGGGGGTACGACGGGCGCCGACTACGAGATCAACTGGCGCGTCGATCGGATCCGCGAAGCGGACATCGTGCTCGTGCGCGAGGACCCGCAGAACCCGGACGTGCCGAGCGCGACTCGCGTCATCACGCTCAGGCCGGACGAGGTCGTCGCGCTCTCGCAGCCATGACACCGCCGTCAGCCGGCGTCCCCCGCGCCTAGAGGGTGGCGTCCCTCGACGCCGTCCCCGTCCCGCGGCCTGCTCCTGTTCGGGCGGCAGACCACTCCTGATTGCTAGTAGGAGAGACCCGAAGTCCGCGGCGGGTTTCGACCCATGTAGAGGAAGTGCCGAATGCAGAGAGGCCCACCTGGAGCTCTTGCCGCTCGCTGGGCCATGTAGCAAGCTGGCTCGAGCATGCCCGTCTCGCTTGCTCGGCCCTGCCGCTGGCTTTCGTCGCTCGTCATGCTCGCGAAGCGGAGGCTCCCGGCGTTCATCGGCGTTGCAGCCGTGTTGGGCTGTGGTGAAGCGCCGGAGCCGAGCGACGCGGCGTGCGTCGAAAACGTCGATCGCGAGTGCCGCCCGCTGTATGCGCCGGCGACGTTCCAGGTGATCTTCGATCGCATCGTGCATCCAACGTGTGCTCGCGGCATGGGCACCTGCCACTCGGCCGACGCCCGAATGGCCGGGCTCGTCTTCGAAGAAGAACAGGAGGCTTACGACTTGCTGCTCGGCGAGGCCGGCAGGGCGCGCGTGCTGCCGGGTGACCCGGAGTGCAGCCTGCTCGTCGAGCGCCTGGCGTCCGGCGATCCACGCTACCGCATGCCACCCGGTCCCACGCCCCTGCTCGAGTCGGAGCTATGCACCATCACACAATGGATCGCCGAAGGAGCTCAGCGCTGATGCGCGCTGCGTCCGCCACGGCGTCATGCCGCTGGGCCTCGCGTGGCACGGCGTCCTTCGCCCTGGCTTCTGGCGCGATCATCGCCGCCCTGTTTGCCTGCTCGGACGACCGCGCCGGCCCGGCCCCGGTGTACCTCAGCCGGGATGAGCTGATGGACCCGGTGACGTGCGCGCAGTGTCACCAGAAGCACTATGACGAGTGGGCGTCCAGCATGCACGCTTACGCCGCGGACGACCCCATCTTCGTGGCCATGAACCGACGCGGGCAGCGCGAGGCGGCGATCGGTGATTTCTGCGTCAACTGCCACGCGCCGATGGCGGTCCGCACCGGCGCCACGGAGGACGGTTTGAACCTGGATAGCCTGCCGGGCAAGCTCAAGGGGGTCACCTGCTATTTCTGCCATTCCGTGAACGGAGTGGAGGGCACGCACGACAACCCGCTAACCTTGGCGGATGACGGCATGATGCGGGGCCAGTTTGCCGACGCGGTGCCGAGCTCCGCCCACGGCTCGTTGTATTCCCCGCTCCACGATCGCGACCAACTCGAGTCGGCCAAGCTGTGCGGCACGTGCCACGACATCGTCAACGATCGCGGCGCGCACATCGAGCGCACGTACGCGGAGTGGCAGGCTTCGGTTTTTTCCGAGCCCGTCATCGGTACGACGTGCGGTCAGTGCCACATGGACCAGAGCACGAACCTGGAGCCCGCTGCCCAGGCGCCGGGGGTGTTTTCGCGGCGCCTGCACAGCCACCGCTTTCCGGCCGTGGACTTGCCGCTGATCCCCGCGCCAGGCGCGGAGGCGTTGGCCGAGGGCGTGCAGGCTTTCCTGGACACGAGCCTGCAGAGCGCGCTGTGCGTGCGCGGGACAGCGGGGGCCGCCCAGATCCAGGTCGTGCTCGACAACGTCGCCGCTGGGCACCGCTGGCCGAGCGGTTCGGCGCAAGACCGCCGAGCCTGGGTCGAGGTCACGGCCTACGCGGCGGGGGCCGTCATTTACCAGAGCGGCGCCGTGCCGCCGGGCACCTCCGTCACCGACCTCAGCGATCCGGATCTGTGGTTGATCCGAGATTGCCTGTTTGACGAGCAGGGAGCGGAGGTGCACATGTTCTGGGAGGCCGCGGAGTACGAATCTAACCTGCTCCCCGCGCAGGTCACGTTCGATCAGAGCGACCCGAGATACTACCAGAGCCACGTTTTTCAGAGCTATCCGCGCTCGGCGGTGCTGCCGGTTTACCCGGATCGGGTCACGTTGCGCGTGCATCTCCAGCCCATTGGGCTCGACGTCTTTGATCAGCTGGTCCAAACGGGAGATCTGGCAGACACCAGCGAATATAGCGTCGCAGATCTGCGAGCCAAGCTCACCCCGCTGCGCGTCGGTGACGAGCTCGAGTGGACGCGCGATTCGGCAACGGAGACGTATTTCGAAGCGGGCTTGCCAGTGACCTGCGTGAGCACCACCAATCTCAGCGGCAGCGCCGATAAGGTGCCGGCGGTAAATCACGAGCGCTGCGGGCCCTGAGCTGAGGCCCCCGCCGCTGGCCTGAGCTCGCGTCAGCCTTCGACGCAGAAGTGGAGCGCGACGCTATCCACGGGCTGGCTGACATCCGCTCCCCTGTACGCGTCGAACTCGATGCGCCAGACCCCGGCCATGAAGAGGTAGAGCGGGGTGACGGTATAGGTGCCGATGGCGGTGTCGGACACCACGGGTTTGACTGAGGTGCCGTGCCCGTGGTCGGGCATTCTCAAGGCGACGCCGAGGTCACCTTCGACGAGCGCACCGCTGGCGTCGCTCACCCGCACGTGAAACGTGTTGCTGCCCTTGGCAGGCGGGGCGGGCTCGAGATCGGAGAATTGAAAGGACAGGACGCCGAGCTCACCGGGCTTGTCCATGTTGGCCGTATACGTGTCGAGCCGAGGATCCCCCGCGCAGGAGACCGTGCCCTCCAGCACGACGCTGCCGCCCGCGCCAGGCGCCACCTCGGCGTCGGAATCCGAGCACCCGCCCAGGGCGCAGGAGAGGGTGGCGGCGACCCCAAGGACACATGTCGACCGCCAGAACATAGCTGGAGCATAGTGCCCTCGAGCGGGCGCGGCCAGCCGACGCCGACGCGGCCCTCCGACCCTGCCCTGCCACGACCGAAGTCAGAGGTGCTGCCCGAACTTGCGTGGCCAGGGCGAAGACGCCAGGCTGAGAGGGGTGAGCTGCTTCGGAGCGCGTTTCGCGGCAGGGTCTTGCGTCGCGCGGGCTTTCCAGGCGCTTCGAGCCCCTCGGTTAGTAGGAGAAACCCTGAGTCCGCGACGGGTTTCTCCCAATGTAGAGGAAGTGCCGAATGCGCAGCAGCCCATCTGGCCGGACTTAGGGCATGAGGTATTCGCCTGGGTGCTGGCCGCGGGGATTGCTCTGGGCTGCGCGGGCGGCTCGCGGCCCGACCCCCCGGACATTCCGAACGAGGGTGACCCGTGTCCGAACGATCTGCCCGGCGACACGGGCTGCGCGAACGCGGCGCCCAGCTATCGGCTGGAGGTGGCGAGCGTCATCGAGCAGCGTTGTGGCGTCTGCCACTTTCCGGGAAATACCCAGTCGACCCAGGTGTTCGCTACCTATGACGCCATCCACGCTGGCCGCCGCGGCATGCTGACGCGAGTCTACGGTTGTAAAATGCCCCCGGAAGGTGCGGACCCGCTCACTCCCGAGGAGCGCGAAGCGCTATTGAAATGGCTCGTGTGCGGAGCTCCGGACAATTGATGGGCGACCCTGCTCGCGATGGCGTCTGCAGTATTTTGCCGCACCCGGCAGCACCGCGCTCAGCATAGGCTAGGGTCCGGCCTCCCGAAGCTCGGCGCTTCGGCCTTGATTGAGCCAGGCCCTTTTGCACCGTTCTGTTCAGAGGCCCGCTTTGCCTCGTGCACTCGGGCTTGGCGTTTGCGAAGAGGACGGTCAGATGCTGAATGTTGCAGGCAAGCAGTCGAAGTTGTGGTCGGGTTGGCGGCGCGTGCGCCCAGCCGTTTGGGTCCTGAGTGGCGCGCTCGCGGTCGGGGCCGCCTGCTCCGACGAGGACGGGGACGGGGCCGAGTGCCCGAGCGGGCAGGGGCCCGTAGCGGGGCCTGCCGAGGCGCACTGCCAGGAGGCCCAGGCGATCGGCGCCTGTGTGAGCGCCGCCGACGCTCCAGCAGAAGAAGGGGAAGAGGAGCCCTTCGAGGTGTATAACGGGCATGAGGCCGACGATGACGACTGCAAGTACCGCGTCAGCTTCGAAAACACCTGCGTGACGTTGAACGAGCCTGTCACCTTCACGCTGAAGCTGACCCGCAAATTCGACGGGAAGGCGGCCACGGGGGCAAGCCCGGATGGCCCCGAGATCTATCTGGCGAATGACGACAACCACGTCTCGCCGAGCAACGACATCACCGCCACCGAGGGCCCCCCGGGCACCTATCGCATCGGTCCCGTGATCTTCGACCGCAGCGGGCGCTGGGTGGTGCGGTTCCACTACTTCGAGACCTGCAGTGACGTGCCGGAAGATGCCCCGCACGGCCACGTCGCGTTTAACTTCGACGTGCCCTGAGCCGCCACACGGCGCCCGCGAGCAGCAAACCAAGGAGCGTAGCTCGCGGCGCTCCCGGCCGGACGCGGCGAACGAGCTCGCAGGACGAGCCTTCGGCCTTTGGCACAGGCGGCACTTCTGTCGGCGCGCCGGGCTCTAGGTCGGCGCCGATACGGCTGGCGACGTCGAGCCATGCCCGCGGGCAGGTGGCGCCCGTCGTGCTGGACGCTTCGCACGCGAGCGGGACCAGATCCTGCACGTGCCACAGCGGCGTGAAACTCTGGCCGGCGTCTGTCGAGAGCGCGAGCGTCCAGCCGTCGAGGCTCTCTTGGGCGCAGGCGAACAGACCGCGCGCCGTCCACGTCAAGCAGCGCAGGCTCTGCACCGGCGCGCCCGCTGGCTGAAACGCGAAATCCGAAGTGGCAGCCACGTGCACACCCCCGCTGGGACCGCCCAGCGCGACGTGCTTCCCATCGGGGGCCAGCGCAAACCCGAGCATCTCGCCCTCGAGCGTAAATACGTCGGCCCAGGTCTGCCCCGCGTCTCGGCTGACCAGCAGGTGATCGGACGTGCGGTCATCGACGCGCAAGTACAGCGTGTCGGGGTCGATCGGATCGACCGCGCTCACGTACATGGCCAAGGCTTCGTAGGGGTGAACGTAGCGGAGCTCCCAGCTCGAGCCGCGGTCGTCGGACATGAGGAGGCTCGCCATCAGCGCGCCGTCGAAGCCAGCGACGTAGATGCGCTGGGGGCGAGAGGCCGCCACTTCGAGGGTGCTCGGGGTGAAGTCGTCCACGACCGGGACCGTGTTCGCCCCCGTTACATCCAGATCGAGCAGGCTGACGTGCCGGCGCACGTCGAGGCTAGAAGCGAGCACCCACGCCCGCCCGGGGTCGCTCGGATCCAGCGTAACGTCGACCGCGTAGCGCCGCACGGCGTCGAGCGGCACCTGGCTCCACGAACACCCCCCTTCCGTCGAGAACGCGACGCCACCGAGGTATGCCGAGAGCACGCTCCCGCCCCGCAAGACCGTAAGGGCCGGGTCGCCCACATAGCCAATGGCTTCTTCGCAGATCCAAGACCAGTGGCTGCCCCCGTCGCGGCTATCGAGCGTGCCGAAGGTCGCCCGCAGCACCAGGTGACTCGGGTCGCCCGGATCGACGAGCAATTGGTCGGCGTTGGGATAGCGGCCATTTGCCAAGGCGGGCGCCCCGCATAGGCAGAGCGCCGTAAGCACCAGCCCCCCGAGCCTCATACCGCGCACCCTCGCGGTATAGCGCATTCCCACTCCTCCGATAGCCGAAACGGGGCAGCACACCGTAAGGGAACCCCGCCGGGTTCAGCGCTCGCCGAGGACCTCGGTACCCGTCGAACCGAAATGGCTCCGTAGCTACATGCGCGCCGAGTTGGATTCTTGGCGGGCGCCGTCGTTCTGTGCCCCTTCGTAGCGCTCGAGCTTGCGGTAGAGCGTGCGGCGGTCGATGCCGAGCGCCTTCGCGGCCTGCGTCTTGTTGCCCTTGGCGCTGTTTATGGCCCGCTCGATGTGGCGCTTCTCAATTTGATCGAGGGTGAGCAGGTGCTCGGTGTCCAGGTCCTCGAGCAGACCGCGGCCCCGCTCGTAGCGGCTGATCCTCTCCGGCAGGTCTTCCACCAGGATCTGCTCGGAGCGCGTGAGCGTCACCGCGCGTTCGATCGAATTCTCCAGTTGCCGGACGTTGCCGGGCCATTCGTAGTCGAGCAGCTTCCTCGCCGCTTCGCTCGAGACGCCCGTCACGTTCTTGTGACTGCGCTCGGCGAATTTGTTCACAAAGTGCTGGGCGAGCAGCAGGATGTCGTTGCCGCGCGAGCGCAGCGGCGGCACGTGGATTTGAACGACGTTCAGGCGGTAATACAGGTCTTCCCGGAAGCGTTGCGCCTCGACCTCGCGCTCGAGGTTTCGGTTCGTGGCGGCCACGATGCGCGCGCTGAAGGCCTCGTTGCCGTTGCCGCCGACGGGCCTGACCTGTCGCTCCTGCAAGACTCTGAGCAGCTTCGGTTGGATCTCGAGCGGCATCTCCCCGATCTCGTCCAACAAGAGCGTGCCGCCGCTGGCCTGCTCGAACAAACCCTTGCGGGTGCTCTTGGCGTCGGTGAAAGCCCCCTTCACGTGCCCGAAAAGCTCGCTCTCGAGCAGCGGTGCGGGAACGGCGGCACAGTTGATGGCGACGAAGGGCATCTGAGCGCGGACGCCTTCTTCGTGCAGAGCGCGCGCCACCAGCTCTTTGCCCGTGCCGCTATCGCCGCTGAGCAGCACCGTAGTGTCGGTCAGCGCTACCCGGCGGATCAGGTCGTAGACCTTCAGCATCGACGGGCTCTTGCCGATCAGCGTACCCATCACTCGGCTGCCGCTGGCGGCGGCGTTGGTGAGCCGCTTCACCTCCTCCCGCAAATGGCGGTGCGTGACCGCGCGCTCGATGGTGTGCTCGAGCGCGGCCATGTCGAGCGGCTTGGTGATGAAGTCGTAGGCGCCCGCGCGGATCGCGTTGATCGCCGCCGACATGTTGCCGAAGCCCGTGATGACGATGACAGGCGTATCAGGCCGATTCTCAGTGACGTTCTTGCACAGGTCGATACCGTTCATATGCTCGAGGTTCATGTCGGTGATGATCACGTCGAAGTCGTGCTCTCGCAGCAGCTCGCGACCCTCATCCCCGCGCAAGGTCCATTCGACAGTGTAGCCGTCCCTGCCCAGGCTCTCCTGAATCAACTCGCACATGCCCCTGTCATCGTCGATCACCAGTACCCGTGTGCCCATGCGAATCTCCTTTCAAAGATATTATTGGCCTCTGGCCACCGCCACGACCAGAGCAGCTTGCGGTTCGCGCCAGCAGGATTCTACTAGTTTCCGCCGCCCACACAGTGGGTGCCGAACCGGGCATGTAGTGCAAGAACGGGCATGCGCAACGGCGTCCATGGGCTGTTGGTCACTTTACGGACGCGCGCAGCCAGCGCGTGGGCTCACCTGGTCGCTCGAGGCACGCGCTCAGGAAGGTGTCGCTGGCGAAGCCATCCCTCAGGCCTGGGCCGAAGCGCCACGGCCAAAACGGCAGGGCGGCATTTGCGCCAACAAACCTGAACGTCAGTGGAGTCGAAGCAGCGCCAGGTTTCCGAGTCACCTCAGCGTCGTGGATTCAGATCGAGCTCGGTCGGGAAGTGCTCTCGGGCTGCGAAGCCGGCGGCTGGCGCGTTCCCTCGTACCGCTCGAGCTTGCGGTAAAGGGTGCGCCGATCGACGCCCAGAGCCTTGGCCGCTTGCGTCTTGTTGCCCTTCGCGTATTTCACGGCGCGCTCGATGTGGCGCCTCTCTATCTGCTGCAGAGTCAGAATGTGCTCGATGTCGACGTCGGCCAAGGTCCCCCCCGAGCCCTCGTAGCGAACGATCCGCTCCGGCAGGTCATCGAGCTGGATCTGATCGGCTCGCGTGAGAGCCACGGCGCGTTCCATCGAATTGGCCAGCTGCCGTACGTTGCCGGGCCAGTCGTAGGCGAGCAGCTTCCGCTGCGCGTCGGTTGACAGACCAAGTACCGGTTTGCCGGAGCGTTCGGCGAACTTTTGCACGTAGTGTTCCGCGAGCAACAGCACGTCGCTACCCCGGGCTCGAAGCGGAGGAATGTGGATCTGGACCACGTTGAGACGGTAGAAAAGATCCTCCCGGAAGCGCCGCTCCGCGACGTCCGTTTCGAGGTCGCGGTTGCTGGCGGCGACGATGCGCGCATTGACCGGCGTCGTGGTGTTGCCGCCCACTGGACGGATTTGACGCTCTTGCAGCACGCGTAGCAGCTTCGGCTGCATCTCCAGCGGCATTTCACCGATCTCGTCGAGGAGTAGCGTGCCGCCGTTCGCCTGCTCGAATAGCCCCTGGCGTGAATTCTTAGCGTCCGTGAAGGCGCCCTTCACGTGCCCAAACAGCTCGCTCTCGAGCAGATCCGCGGGCACCGCGGCGCAGTTGATGGCGACGAAGCGCCCCTGGGAGCGGCCGCCCTCCTCGTGCAGGGCGCGCGCCACGAGCTCCTTGCCCGTCCCGCTCTCCCCGCTGAGGAGCACGGTGGTGTCAGCAGCGGCGACTCGGCGCATGAGATCGTACACCTCGAGCATCGGAGCGCTCTTGCCGAGCAAGGAGCCCATGCCCTGCGCTTGCGGCGCAGCTGCTCGCTTCAGACGTTTGATTTCGCCCCGCAGGTGTCGATGCTGCATGGCTCGATCTATCGCGTGGTTGAGCACCGTCATGTCGATCGGCTTGTTGATGAAGTCATACGCGCCGGCGCGAATTGCGGTGATCGCGGCTGACATGTTGCCGAAGGCGGTGATGACGATCACCGGCGTATCGGGCCGGTTTTCCGTGAAGCGTTTGCACAGGTCGAGCCCGTTCATGCTCTGCAGGTTTACGTCGGTGATGATGAGCCCGAAGTCCTGCTCCCTGAGCGCGTCCAGGCCTTCTTCACCTCGCACTCGCCACGTCACTTCGTGACCCGCGCGCCCGAGGCTCTCCTCGAGCCACTCGCACATGTCTCGATCGTCATCGATCACTAGAATCCGTATGCCCATGACAACGCCTTTTCCAAAAAATAGGGGTTAAAAAGTCAGGCCCAACACGGGCGAAACAGGGCGGGGTTCGTCGCGCTTCGCTACATGTCGTTTTGCAGCGGATCCTGGGTGAGGTCCAGGGGTTTTGCCGGCCATCCGCTGTGGCGCGCCTGTGCCACTCGCCAGGCTGCCACAGCAATTTAGACCTGAATCTGGGTGTTCCGGCGTCCGCATTCGAGAGGTCGTGCGCGCGTGGCGCATTGCCTCGCTTGCTGCGGCCGCGCGAGCTCGCTCAGGATCTGCCGAGCCGCGCTGAGCCGCGCCGGAGAGGCCTGGCTCAGCGTCATCGCCTCAGCTCCGCTCGCCTCCGGTCGTCGGTGGCGTCCGCGATTTCGCGAATGCGGGGCTGGCCGTATCCGGGTCCATCGGTAGCCTCGTCTGCAGGAGGTGCAGGGCCGTCGGTATGTCGTCGGCGAAGTGAAACAACTCCAGATCCTTGGCGTCGATCATCCCATGCCGGAGCAAGGCATCGAAATTGACGATCTCCTTCCAGTAACTCGAGCCGTAGAGGACGACCGGGATGCGGCGGGAGAGCTTGCCCGTCTGCGCCAAGGTCAGCGTCTCCATGAGCTCGTCGAGCGTGCCGAAGCCGCCGGGGAAGGCGACGAGCGCGCGCGCGAGGTGCGAAAACCACATCTTGCGCATGAAGAAGTAGTGAAACTCGAGCGAAAGCTCCGGCGTGATGTAAGGGTTGGGCCGCTGTTCGTGCGGGAGCCCGATGTTCAGACCGATGGTGCGCCCACCGGCGTCCGCCGCGCCGCGGTTCGCCGCTTCCATGATGCCGCCCCCGCCGCCGGAGCACACGACGTAGCGGCACGGGCCAGGCAAGGTGCTGGCCCAGTCGGTCAACTGCCGTGAGAGCTCGCGCGCGTCGGCGTAGTATCTGCCGAGGGGGCCGTCCTCGCGCAAGCGGGCGGAGCCGAAGAACACTATCGTGTCGTGGACTCCCTCGTTCCGAAAGCGCCGGAGCGGGTCGATGTACTCGGCGAGGATGCGCAGCGGCCGAGCGTCATCGCTATCAAAAAATTCGGGGTTATAATAGGCGAGCAGGGCGGTCGGCAGCGGAGGGGGAGCCATCTAGCGCGAGCGTACACTGGAGCAGGGCGATGCGCACGGCGGCGTGCGGCGGTGGCCCGCCGGGGTCACCCTTCTGCCCTCGGCCACCTCGATCGGCGGCAGTACCTCGCCCACGCGAGTTGTGTTACCACGCCGTCCATGCGGCTCCACAATTTCAATCCGGGTCCGGCGGCGTTGCCGCTCGGCGTGCTCGAGCGCGCGCGCGACGAGCTCGTCGAATACCAAGGCAGCGGTATGTCGATCATCGAGCACTCGCACCGCGGCAAAGAGTACGGAGAGGTGCATCAGAGCGCGCTCGGCCTCGTGCGCGAGCTCTTGGCGGTGCCCGACACGCACGAGGTCGTGTTCATGCAGGGCGGCGCCCATCTGCAATTTTCCCTGGTCCCGCTGAACTTTCTGCCTGCTGGCAAGAGCGCAGACTATGTGGTGAGCGGCGGGTGGGCGGAGCGCGCGGCGGAGGAGGCGAGCTTCGTCGGCACGGCGCGCGAGGCGGCGCGCAGCATCGGCGTGCAGAACCCGACGAGCCTGTCGCTCGATCCAGACGCAGCCTACGTGCACATCACCAGCAACAACACGCTGGAGGGCACGCAGTGGCAGAGCTTCCCCGACACCGGCAGCGTGCCCCTCGTGGCGGATATGTCGAGCGACCTGTTCTCGCGCCGGATTGACGTCGGGGCGTTCGCGCTGATCTATGCTTGCGCGCAAAAAAATCTGGGCCCTGCCGGTGTCACGCTGGTGATCATCGACAAGGGCTTTCTCTCTCGCGCGCGGGCTGACGTGCCGCCGAGCCTGCGCTACGACTCGTACGTCAGGGCGCAGTCGCTGTATAATACGCCCCCGACTTTCGCCATCTACATGTCGCGTTACGTGCTCGAATGGATCAAGGCGCAGGGAGGCTTGGCTGCCGTCGAGGCGACCAACCAGCAAAAGGCGCAGCAAGTCTACCGCGTGCTCGACGAGCACCCGAGCTTCTATCGTTCCCCGGTCGAGCGCGCTAGCCGGTCGGTCATGAACGTGGTCTTCCGGCTGCCAAGCGAGGCCCTTGAGGAGCGTTTCCTCGCGGAGGCGAAGCAGCAAAGCTTGGTGGGCCTCAAAGGCCACCGCCTGGTGGGCGGGATGCGCGCTTCGCTGTACAACGCGGTGAGCCTAGAGAGCACGCGCCGGCTGTGCGACTTCATGCGGACGTTCGCGGCCGAGAGCCGAGCCTGAGCGCCGCGGCCGCCGCAGAGGTGGGCGGCCGCCAAGGTGGGCTGCTTCAGCTCAGCGAGTTTTCGTCGCTGTCCGCGTCCGTGCCAGGCGCCGCGACGGCGCCGAGCTTGAACAGCGCGGCCGCCTGTTGCTTGAACGCTTGCCTCTCGACGTGCGCCTGGAGGATGGCCGCGCGCTGGGCGAGCTGCGCTCTCTCCAGCTCAGCCGTAGCGTTTGTGTCGCTCGGCGCCACGGGCAATGTAAAGAAGAAGGTGCTGCCGGCGCCGAGCACGCTCTCCACCCAGATGCGACCGCCGTGCCCGCCCACGATGGCCTGCACGATCGACAGGCCCAGCCCGGTGCCTTGCCGGGCGGTGCGTGGCGCTTGCCAGAAACGCTCGAAGAGATGCGGGAGGTCGCCCTCTGCAATGCCGGCTCCGGTGTCACGCACCGAGAACTGCACGGCGTCCCCGGAGAGCTCCGCTCGCACGTAGATTTTGCCACCGCTGGGCGTGAACTTGACCGCGTTCGTCAGCAGGTTGGCGAAGACTTGCTGAAGCCGGCCGACGTCGGCCAGGACCGGCGGGAGGCTGTCGGGCAGCTCACACTCGATGTGCAGGGACTTGCTCGCCGCCGATATTTGCATGGCATCGATCGCGTCGCCGACGAGCGGACGCACCGGCAGCTGGACCAGCTCGATGGACAGGGTCCCGGCGTCGATGCTCGCGGTGTCCAGCAGGTCGTCGATCAGATGATTCATGCGTTCGGCAGCGCGCTTGATGCTGTCGAGCTGCTTCCTCGAGCGCCGGCGGTCGGTGCCTGCCGACGTCATGCTCATCAAGCTGATGCTGAGCAGGATGATGCCGAGCGGGTTCTTTAGATCGTGGGAGACGAGGGCGAGGAGCTCCTCACGGGCGCGGGTGGCGCTCCGGGCCTTATCGACGGCGTCCCGCAGGGCGTCCTCCGCCTGCTTGCGCAGCGTGATGTCCTTGAAGGCGATCACCGCGCCGGAGATCCGACCGGCGCTGGGCAACGCCGTGACGGTATGGCTCACCGGGAAAGCGGTGCCGTTCTTGCCCACGAACAACTGCTCGTCCCTCCACAGCGGACCGCCCTCGCGCATCACGAGCCTGAAGGGATCCTCCTCCGCGGCTATCGGCGTGCCATCAGGCCGCCGAATTTCGACGATGTCCCAGACCAGCTTGCCGAGTGCCTCTTCTTCCTGCCAGCCCAGCATCTCCGCCGCGGCGGCATTGAAGAGCGTAATCCGACCGTCGAGATCCAGGGCCAGGACGCCCTCGCCGAGGCTCCCCGTCACTGCCCGCGTGAAGTCGAGCTGACGCAGCACCTTCTCCTCGGCTTCTTTGGCTGGGGTAATGTTCAGGGATACCCCTTGCAGCTGTCGCGCGGGATCCTCTGCCCCGGCAAAGTGAACTCCGGTGTGGAGCCAGATGATGCCTCCCTCTCTCGTGAGCACCCGGTGCTCGCAGCGCTGGTCCTTCTTCTCGCGGACAGCCAGTCGGAACGTTTGCTCAACGCCCTCCCGATCATCGGGATGCACATGGGTCATCCAGAAGTCACGCTCATCTAACCAGCGTGCCCGCGTAAAGCCGAGCAGCGTCTGCGCGCGGGCGCTGACATAAGCGACTTGGAACGTGCGCGCGTCGGCCTCCCAAACGAACGCGTGGTCGATGTTGTCGACGAGGCCCTCGTAGCGCTCCTGAATCGCCTCCGCCGTGGCGAGCTTTCGCTCTGAGATCGCCCCTTTGACTTCGGCAGCGTTCTTCTTGGCCTCGATCTCGGCTCGCTCTGCCTCCGACCGAGCGCCTTTCCGTTCCGCTCGAGCCTGGCGTGCTTCTGCTAGCAACTGCCGCTCCTCGGCGTCGAGCCGGCCCGCCTCTGCATGGGCTTGCCTCTGTTCAATCACCAAATGGCGATCCAGGCTGACCGCCAGCAGGTTGACGACAGCGTTGACGAACACCAGGTCCATCTCGTCGAAGCGCTCCGTCGCTTCCAGCTGCAGCGCGCCGAAGATGCGTCGCGGCTCCACGGCGAGAGGGAGCATGATGAATTTCTTGGGATTGGCGCTGGTTGGCGCTGTCATGCCGCGCGTGCCGGTTTGATCCTCATCCAGGTCGACCAGCGCTGCGGCGGCTCCCACGAGGTACCCATAGGAGGTCCGCGCGCGCTCTTTCGCGCTGCTCAGCCGATGTGCCCAACCATCCTCCCTTTCCCAGATGAAGCTTCGAGCCTGGCCCGGCGTCTCCAGAATCAGGATCGCGTTTTCTAGCTCCAGCTTTTGCCGGACCAACGCGATGACGGCCGGGACGGTCGAGCTCACGCTTTCAAAGCGCGCCAGCAGCTGGCTGATCTCGTACAGACGTTGCAGGCGCCCATGAGCCCGTGCCAGGTCCTCCGAATCAGCGCTGGCGAAAACGCCGCTGGCCGAAATATCAGCCGCGTTGCTCCGCCGTTGCGTTCGATTGCCCTGCCTGGTCTTCATTTGCCGATTTTTGCCTTCTTAGTGCTCTTTGGCGGGCTGCCGCGAGGCCCGGCGAGCCTGATGGGCGCGGCCGTCGGAGCTGTGGGCAGGGGTTTCTCGATGTGAATTCCGCCCTTTGCAATCGAGTAGCGATAGGTGCCAAACGAGTGGGCACTGCCTCGCGTCTTCACAACGGCCAGCGAGGGTTGAAATTCATCGGGCACCGCCACGTAGCGGAGCAGGATGATGTTGTCCGCGACGGGGGAGAAGCCGTGATCCGTAATGGTGTCGGTCGAATACATTGACTTCGACTCCAGCGTGAGGAGGGTGGTCGCGCCCAGGGCTTTGAAGCGCGCGACGAGCGTGCAGAGCATCTGGCGCGATTCTTCCGGCACCGGGCCCTCCGTCACGATGTGGTTAGCGCTGTCGAGCACCAGCCGGCGGATCTTTTTGTCTCCGATCTTGTCGGCCAGAATCGACAGAAACTGGCTGGCCTGGACGTGCTGCCGCGACAGGTAGATGATCTCGACCAGGCCCGCGTCTATCGCCGCCGCCAGGGGCAGCCCGAGAGCCTCTGCGGTCCTCAGGATCTGAGTGGGGCTCTCCTCGAGCGACACGAACAGCCCTGGCTCCTTCCGTTTCGCACCCTCCGCGATGAACTGTAGACCGAGGGTGCTCTTGCCGATCCCCGCGCTGCCCGACACCAGCGTCACGCTGCGCTCGAGCAGCCCGCCCCCGAGCAGCTCGTCGAGGTTCGGGACGCCGGACGTGAGGCGCCGGTCCCGTTCGATCGGAGGTGGTGGCTGGGCGCCTTCGCCTTCGATGTTGTAGCGCGGAAAAATCGTGATTCCGCCTGGACCTATCGTGATGTTGTGTCGGCCCTTGAAGTGCGCGGTGTTGCGCAGCTTGTAGACTTCGAGGTAACGCAGGCGCTCCAGGCCTTGCTCCGTGGAAGACAGCAGGATCACGCCGTCGACGACGGTCTCTTCGACACCGAAGCGGCTGATCTGTTTGGAGCCATAGGGGACGTCGGTCGCGAAGAAACCGACCGCTTGCGTATTTTGCACGATGCTCGCCAGCTGAAAGACCTTCTCCCGACTGGTCTGCGCGTGCTCGACCTTGTGTAAAAACACGGACACCGAGTCGACGGCGACGCGCTGCGCCTGGAAGAGCTCGACGCGCTCCCGCATCATGAGCAGGTGCGCTTCGACCATGATGTCGGGCTGCGGGATGAACACAATCTCGACCATTTTGCGGTCGATCTCTCGGTCGAGAGCCCAGCCGAGCCCGCGGGCACTGGCGCGCAAACGCTCTTCCGTCTCCTCGAAGGTGAAGACGATGCCCTTTTCCCCGGCGAGCGCGCCGCGGTAGACGAACTCGAGCAAGAGCAGGGTCTTGCCCGTGCCCGCCACGCCGGCGATCAGCAGGCTACTGCCGCGCGGGATGCCGTCGCCGAGCAGGGAGTCGAGCTTGGAGATTCCCGTCTTCAGGCGATCCAGCCCCGGCCCACGATCTTCCCGCTTGATGGTGACCCGTGGCGCGAACACCTCGGTGCCGTTCTCCGTGATCAGGAACGAGTGCTCGTCACGGCTGTGGGCCGTGCCGCGCATCTTGATCACCTGAATGAAGCGCTGCTGCTCGCCGGACAGCTCGCGCTGCGTAAGCATGATCAGGGCGTCAACGATCGAAAATAGCGGGTTCGACTGAAAATCTAGAGCGCGGTACTCGCCGAGCAGGAACGTCGTCGCCTCCCAAGCCATCAAGTTGACCGCGAGCTCATAGCCGAACTTGCGGAGCTCTTCCTTCGACTTGGCGAGATCATCGAAGACCCTGAAGCTGTCGATGACGACGATGGCGGGCTTCGTTTTCTTGACGCGGCTCATGATGAGCGAGGACGCCTCTTCGAGCCCTTGACCCCTGAGCAGCACGCCCAGATCGATGAACTCTAGGACGTCGAGCTTCTTCGCATCGAAGAAGCTGAATTGTCGCAAGTGCCGCAGCGCCTTGGCAGTCGTCTCGGAGAGCGTGTTAAAGTAGAGGACGCGCCGGTCCGGGGAAGCGTTGTGGAAGCAAATCTTCTGCGTGAGGATCGTCTTGCCGGCTCCGGGTGGGCCGCCGATGACCGTGACAGAACCCTTCGGCACACCGCCCGAAAAAAGCGCATCCAGGTTCCGAATACCGGTCTCGATGCGCGCCAGGTCCTGGGTCTTCTTCGTCATGACTTGGTGTCCTCGGGGACCTTGCGCTCGATGGGAGGTCCGCGCTGCTGCTCGTGCATGCGGCTGGAGGCGTGGGTAGCCTGTATGGGGGCGTTGGCGAGCTCCGCGTGGAGCGCCGGCGTGAGTATTTCTCCGGTGAGGTTGCCGAGGACCCCGAGGAACTCGAGCAAGAGGAAGCGGAGCCCCGCGGCGAGCTCGGCCGCAGGCAGCGCAGGGGCGCCCTGGCGTAGGCTGTCGACGGAGCGTATGCCTCGTCCGTCCATCTCGAGGCTGGAGAAGGCTGGATGTCGCTCGGACGTAACGATCAGCACCCGATCCAGAATCGCGCTGAGCGTGACGTCGCCAAGGGTCCGATGCGCGCGCTGCCAGAGCGCGGAAAAGGCCAGCTCAAAGGCGGACAGCAGCCCATCGCTGGGCAGACCTTCGGCGGCCCGCCGCATCCAGGCATCCACAGAAGCCGCGTGGGCGTCGTCGTCGAGCATCATCGTTAGCGTCTGAGAGCCTGCCGGGACGGAAGGTGCTGCATCAGAGCATGCGGAACCAGCCGCTACTCCGGACGGGTAGCGACCATTACATCCGTCTATGCGGGCGCTCCGAGCGAATCAAGGACCAAGATCTCGAGCAGCCGGATTGATACGCCCATTTTCTTTTGCGATCGCTCAGGGCGCGAGCTAGCCTCGAGCTCGGTCTGGCATTGGCTTTGAGCTGAGCGGACAGCCGCTGGAGCTGTAACCGGCGGTGCTAGCCGCGCGGGCGGAGGACGACGAGCCCGCGCGGTCCATCGACCAGGATACGCAGGCCCGGGAATTTCGGCAGGTAGGCGAGCGTCGGGGCTTCGCTGCGGGAGCCTTTGAGCGTGTGCAGTGTCACCTGGTTGTGTGCGAGGTCGTACTCCGCGTGGTAGCTGGCGTCGCCGACGCTGACGCTGAGGGGATAGTGGTCGTCGACGCTGCCGAGCGACTCGTACGGGAGCTCGGGCGCGAGGAAGTCACTGGCCGAGAGCAGCCCGAGGTCGTCGCCGCTCTGCACACCCAGGGCGACCACTCGCGCGTGAAGCCACGCCTCGATGTCGGTCACAGGCTCTGCGCCCTTTGGCGCGCCCTCGGCGCGCGCCGTCAGCCAGGCCAGAATGGCCGCGCGTGTCAGCCGACCTCGCGTGGTGTTGACAGCGTCGCGGAAGACGCTGCCGCGCACGAGCAGCTGGACCAGCGCCGTCCGGCAGAGCTCGCCCTCCGGCGTCGCTTCACGGCTGGAGAGCACGCGGCCGGCGTAGACGCGCTCCAGCGTGGCGACGACGCTTTTGTTCTCGACGCGCACGGCCTGCACGCGCTCGCTGCCCAAGCCGGCGCGAGCCAGCGCGGCGATGGGGATCGGCATCGCACACGTCAAAAGCACGCGCGCCTCCCGCCCAGCACCAAAGGCGCGGGTGTCGAGCGCCAGGATGGCCTGCACGTCGCGCAGGTTGTTGGCGGCGCTCTCGCGGGCGAGCTCGAGCTCCGTCCCGCCGTTGCTGAAGAAGGTGCTTTTGCCCCGTACGCGGGCGACGTGCGCCAGGCGTGGGTCGGCGGCGAGCACTGCAGAGAGCAGCGCGTCGCGGAGGACGGGCTCTCCCGAGTGCTCCCGCGGCTGCGCCTCCACCAGGCCTTCGGCGCGCCGCAAGCGGGCGCGGGACGCGCGGGCCTCGCGCACTACGAAAGGGGCTGCACCATGATCTGCGGCTCGGTCGGCGCGCAGCGCCCGGATCGCAGCCATCGCGTCGCAGCCTTCGAGGCGCAGGTCGTCCGCGATGCCGAGCTCCGATCGGGCCGCCGTGGAGGACCCAAACAGCGGGCGGCCAACGGAGAGCACGCTCACCAGATCGATCATGTCGTCGAGGCAGCCCTCGCGCCGTGCCTCGACCAACAGGCGCGCGTGCAGAGGCTCGATGGGGAGCGCAAACAGCCCCTGCCCGCACGCGCTCAGCGCAGCGTCCCCATCCAGCGCGCCCCAGGCGTCGAGATCGAGGCGGGCCGCTGAGAGAGCGTAGGGTTTGGGAGCGTCGAGCAGGGGCAACGCCTCGACGCGCTTGCCCCAGGCCGCTGCGGTCAACACCAGTTTCACCAAAGACTCGCGATGAATCTCCGGCAGGGTAATGGCAGCGAGCCTCGCCGAGCCGCTCCACAGGCGATAACATACTCCAGGCCCGGTGCGCCCCGCGCGGCCCGCGCGTTGCGCCGCGCTGTCCTCGGCGATCGGCGTGAGCGTGAGCGAGCCGCGGCCCTCCTGGTACACCGTCTGGCGCACGAGCCCCGCGTCGATCACCACGCCCACCCCGGGAATCGTCAGCGAGGTCTCGGCCACGTTGGTGGAGAGGATCAGCTTGCGCTTCGGGGTGCGCTCGAACGCACGCTGCTGCTCCTCGAGGCTGAGGCCACCATGCAACACGAGCGTCGTGAACGGCCCGTGGAGCGCGCTCGCGCAGGCCTCGATCTCCGCCTTGCCGGGCAGAAACACCAGCACGTCACCCGGATCGCCAGCGGCCGCGCTGAGCGCCCGCTGCACCCGCGCCGGGAGCTCGAACGTGTCGGGCAAGGCCTCGCGCCCCGGCAGGTAACGCACGTCGACGGGATAGGCCCGCCCGGGCGCGTTCAGGTGCACGCCGCCCACGTGGGACGCGACGCGCTCGCCCTCGAGCGTAGCGGACATGATGACCAGCGCGGCGCTCGGCTCCGAGAGGAGCAGGGCCAGCAAGAGATCGATCTCGAGGCTACGCTCGTGAAACTCATCCAGGATCACCGTGTGTGCACCCTCCAAGAGGCGACGGTGGCGCAGCAGCATGCCTGGCGTGACGAACACGATGCGCGTCCTGTCGCTCGCCACGTGCTCGTCCCGCACGACGTAGCCCACGGCGTCGCCCAGCCGCGAGCCTTCGAGCTCTGCTACCCGAGTCGCGAGGCTGCGACACGCGATGCGCCTGGGCTCGACCACCAGCACCTTTCCCTCACACCACCTGGGCACTTCGGTGCTCTTTCCCGAGCCCGTCGGCGAGGTCAGCACGACCGGCCCCTGCGCGAGGGCTCGAGCGAACTCGGAGCGAACGGCGCTGACGGGAAGGTCCACAGGCAAAGCACCCGAGCGTAGCACCGGAGCCCCAGAGCCAGCGCCATGCTTCCCGATTGGCCAAAATCTGCGAGTAAACGGGCGTTTATGGCTCCCGCAGGGGCAGCCTTGCGCTGCTCGGGTCGCCGTGGGACAGGGGCGGCATGTCTTCCTTGGGTGAACCGGGCTCACTGCCAGTACAGATCGAGCTCGAAGTCCACACCGATCGCCCGGGCGCTGTCATCAATCCCAACGTCTACGGCCATTTCGCAGAGCACCTCGGGCGTTGCATCTACGAGGGCGTGTGGGTCGGCGAGCGCTCGAGCATCCCCAACGTCCGCGGCATTCGCAGTGACGTGGTCGCGGCGCTGCGCACGCTAAAGGTTCCGGTGCTGCGCTGGCCCGGGGGTTGCTTTGCGGATGAATACCACTGGCAGGACGGCATCGGGCCGCGCAGCGAGCGCCCCAAGTCGATCAACACGCATTGGGGCGGGGTGGTGGAGGACAACCACTTCGGCACGCACGAGTTTATGGACCTCTGCGAGCAGATCGGGGCGGAGCCCTATATCTGCGGCAACGTGGGCAGCGGCAGCGTGCAAGAGATGATGGAGTGGGTGGAGTACCTCACGAGCGACGCTGACTCACCGCTCGCCAACTTGCGCCGAAAAAACGGCCGCGCCGAGCCGTGGCGGCTCAAATACTTTGGCGTCGGCAACGAGAGCTGGGGTTGCGGCGGCAACATGCGGCCGGAGTTCTATGCCGACAACTACCGGCGCTATAACAGCTTCGTGAAAAACTACGGAAAAAACCGCGTCGAGCGCGTCGCTTGCGGCGCGAACGGCGCGGACTACGCCTGGACCGAGGTGTTGATGAGCCAGGCAGGCAAACACATGCACGGCCTGTCGCTACATTGGTACACGTTGCCGACGGGTAATTGGCAGCACAAAGGCTCCGCCACAGAGTTCGCCGAGGCAGAGTGGCATTCGACCTTCGTGCAGGCGCTGCGCATGCAGGAGCTCATCGTCAAACACTCGGCGATAATGGACCAGCATGATCCGGAGCGCCGCGTGGGCATGATTGTGGACGAGTGGGGCACTTGGTACGACGTCGAGCCGGGAACCAACCCGGGCTTTCTGTACCAGCAGAACAGCCTGCGCGACGCGCTAGTGGCCGGCGTGACGCTCAATATTTTCAACCAGCACGCGGCGCGCGTGACGATGGCGAACATTGCGCAAACCATCAACGTGCTGCAGGCCATGATCCTGACCGAGCAGGGGCGCATGCTGGTCACCCCGACGTATCATGCCTTCGAGATGTATGGCGTGCACCAGGGGGCCACGTTGATACCCGTCGATTGGAGGTGCCCGGACTACGCATATGGCAATGCGTCCGTGCCTATGCTGCACGCCTCGGCGTCGCGCCATGTGGACGGGCGCCTCCACCTGTCACTGGTGAATCTGGATCCGCACCGGTCCATCAGCTTGGCGGGGGTCCGTGGGCTGCGCGGCGCCAAGGGCCGCTTGCTCACGGCAGCTGCGATGAACGCCCATAACACCTTCGAAGACCAGCACGCCGTCGCGCCGATCGCGATCGAAGACTTCAGCTTCGGACAGGGCGATGCTGGGTGGCTGCTACCGCCCAAGTCGTTGGCTGTGCTCGAGCTGCGTTAGGGTGGTTCATGGGCCACGCCGGCGCCACGTCGCGGAACGACCCCCCAGATTCCGCTGCGTGCGCGAGCCCACCCGAATCTGATACAAGGGTTCGGTTCAATGCTGCGCGCCATCGTCCTGCTCTCGGCGGTCTGCCTCTGCTCGAGCTCGCGAGCCTGGGCCAATGGCAGGTTCCCGAGGGCAGACCAGCTCGTGGCCGTCCCTGGGCAGCCCGAGAGGCTGGTGCTACGGACGACGTTTGGGCTCCTGTTCTCCCACGACGCGGGGCAGAGTTGGGATTGGCTTTGCGAGCAAGCGGTCGGGTTCGTTCGGCAGGAAGACCCGGCCGTGGCGGCATTGGCCGACGGCAGCGTGCTTGCCGGGCTCTCGGCTGGCCTCGCGCGGTCATCGGATCAGGGGTGTTCCTGGCGATTTGCGGACTTGTCACCGGCAAACCTGGAAATTGTCGACCTGAGCGTTCGCCCGCTCGAGCCCGCCTCGGCGGTCGCGCTCGGGTGGGAACGGGTCGATGGCGGGAATGCCTTCGGCTACAGCTCTCGTTTCCTCTACACGCTCGACGCGGGCGTTACGTGGCAGAGCTACGGGACGGGGATCGATTCGGGTGTTCTCGTCCTGACGCTCGACGTGGCTGCATCGGACCCGCAGCGTCTGTACGCCTCGGGCATTCGCCCCGCGGCGCGCGCGGCAGCGCTGTACGTGTCGAGCGACGACGCTCAGACCTGGAGTGAACGGCCAATCCCCTTCGACACGCCGCGGGAGCAGGGCGTTTACATCGCCGCCGTCGACCCGCTGGTTCCAGAGCGAGTGTACCTTCGGACCAGTGGCGCGGCGTCGAGTCGCTTGTTCGTGACCGACGACGCTGGAGCCACTTACGAGGAGCTCTTCTCCGGGCGGCCGCTGCTCGGATTTGCCCTCTCCCCCGACGGCGCGGACATCTACGCGGGCGGGCTGGAAGACGGGCTCTGGGTGGCGACCCGGACCGGGCGCGTGTTCGAGCAGCGCTCAGCGCTTCCTATTCAGTGCCTGCTGCACACGGCGAATACGCTGTACGCTTGCTCGAACGAGCTGACGGGCTTCGCCCTCGGAGCATCGACGGACGGCGGGCGCGAGTTCATCGCCAAGCTCCATTTGTCGGAGGTGCGCGGGCCCCTGGCATGTCCCGCGGAGTCAGCGGGTGGGCTGTGTGCCGCACAATGGCCTGGGATCGCCGAGCGGCTCGCGATTTCTGCGGAGCCGATGGCGCCGAGCAACCCGTCCACGCCCGACGGGGGAGGGCCTGCGCCGGCGGGATCAGCGCCCGCGTCGGGCTGCTCCGTCGAGCCAGGCGGGGGCGACCGTGGGTCGGGCCCCGCGTCGTGCCTGACGCTCCTGGCAATGGTGGGTTTCTGCGCGGCGCGTCCGCGTCTCTCGCCTTTGTACGGGGGGGCGAAGGCTCGGTATTGCCGTGGAAGCGCACTCGAGGTTACTAACGTGGGCGAGTGTCTCGACCCCAGCTCGAAACCTGCGGGCGGTATACACCTTGCCACGGTGAATCGATGAATCAAGAACCCCTGAAGCCCCATGCCCCGACCGCCATCCCGAGCTCGGCGCGCCCCGACGCAAGTCGGGCTCTCACGCCGTCGCGCCTTGCCGTTTTCGCGGTTCTAGGGGCGCTACTGCCGGGTGCCTGCTCTGATGACCCGGAGACGGATCCGGAGAAAATCGTCGAGCCGGCGTTGCCGGGCATGGCAGAAACGGCGATCCAGCCTGCGCTGCCCGTGGTGCCGCCAGCTGCGCGGGCAGGTGCGCTGGTTGACGTCTCGGCCGCGAGCCAGGTCGGCGTCGTGCTCGACGAGATCCCGGAGGGCTTGCGTGGTGCCCTGGCGGAGTACTACCTGTCTCAGCCCGCCGAGTTCTGGACGGAGCGCGCCGTCCGACAGCTGCAGCACACGAGCTATCGGCTCACGTATCGCGGGTTTTACTACGACGAGAGCGAGGCCAAGGCGATGCTCGCGCTGCCTCCGCGTGAGGTCTGGGGCATCGAGCTCGCGGCGCCCGGGCCGCGCCGAGAGACGACGGCCGATGGGCACGACGCGGTGCTGGTCGATTACACGTTCGCGGCCACGCTGCTCAGCGACGCCGAAACCCCGGGCGAGTCCGAGCCCGCCCTCGGCGAGGTGGGGGGTGTCTGGTCCGAGCCCTTCAGCTTGCCGCTCGATCCAGAGCTCGTCTTTCAGCGCACGGGCTACGCCTGCATCGATGAGGCTGGCTATCCACTGGGCACCGCGGATTCGGAGAACGTGCCGCAGGTGTACGATGACTACTGCGAGGTGGAGACGCCGGACGAACCGAGTTGTCACTTGACCGAGTTCCCGGAAGAGTCCTGTGTGGAGGCCCTCGAGCGTGCCGTCGGCAAGGTCGACACGGAGGTGCTCTTCGAGCGCGTGCCGTATACGGCGGCAGCCGCCGACGAGGTTCGCGTCGCGAACTATACCCAGAGCGATGGGCCTGATCTCGAGGTCATCGCCGACGGGCTCTCCAATAACCGAATCACGTACCGCTACATCGAGCCCGACTCCTGTGCTCTGGTCGAGCAGTGCGTCACGGGCAGCGGCTGGCGCCGCTTGCTCCTGTATGATGCGAGCATCCGCAACGCGAGCCCGGTGGACCTGGTGATCGGCGAGGTCTCGGACGAGTCGCCCTTCGTAGAGAGCAACGTCTTCGAGTTCAGCGAGTGCCACCAGCACTACCACTACAGCCACTACGGCGACTTCAGCTATGGCGAGTCGCCCGGCGAAAAGCGGGCCTTCTGCATCGAGTCGACTGACCGCTACTACAACAGCGAAGAGACCCCCCTCGCTCACCCCTTCGGATGCGAAAACCAGGGCATCGCCAGCGGCTGGGGCGATACGTACATCGCCGGAGTCGAGTGCAACTGGATCGACATCACCGACCTGGAGATCCCAGACGGCGGGATCGACCAGAGCCTCGAGTTCGAGTTGAATCCGGATGACTTCATCTGTGAGGGCACACCCGTCACCGGTGAGGACGGCGAGCAAATCTTCACCCCCACGGACGAGGTGGGTGAAAGTGGCGCCGTCATCGAGAAGCCGTCCTGCGATTTCGTCGACGGCTACGCGGCGAACAATCGGGGCGCTCGCAGCGTCGCCGTCCCGAAGGACGGGGGTTTCATCACCGCCCCCTGCACACGAAGCCAAGCCGGTCCGCTGCGTGACTGCGGCTTCGTCGAAGCAGCAGAAAATCTGCCGTGCGAGCCGGGCAGTAGCGTCGCGCTCAGCTGCAGCATCCCGGCAGGGGCGCCAGCTCAGGCGCTGCGTGTGTGCGAGAACAGCTTCGTCTTGGGCGGTGTCACTGCTTGCATGTACCGGGAGGCCCTGGCCAGCGCGGTGGTGGAGGGGAGCGCGACTCTGAGCTTCACCTGCCCCGACGCGCGCTCGGAAGCGGAGCCGGGTGGCTACGGTTACTTTGCGGCGCCTCTCTTGCCGAACGAAGCGGCAGCTCCCGTCACGTGTATCCCGGCTGAATAGAGGCTCCGGGCTATCCCGGGGCAGCCCATCTGGGGGAGCTCATCCTGGCGCAGTCAGTGGCCAGCCCCGGGGTCTCCTTGACTCCGAGGTAGGAATTCATACATTCATGGTATGAAATCGACCGTGTCCGAAAAGGGCCAGATCACCATCCCCAAGCCGTTGCGGGCCGCGCTGGGATTGCGTCCTGGTACCGTGGTCGAATTCAGGGCCGAAGCGGGTCAGCTCGTCGGAAAGAAGATCAGCGGCGAGGACGTGATCGCGAAGTGGCGCGGGCGAGGAGCGTTGCCCAAGGGCCTGTCGGTGGACGCCTATCTCGAGCTTGCGCGAGGCGGCGGTGCGAACGGCCGTTGACTCGAGCGTCCTGCTCGATGTGGTGGTAAACGATCCCAGGTTTTCGCCCGCCTCCGAGGCGGCGCTGCGATCTGCCATGGCGTTGGGGGTGCTCGTGCTCGGCGAGTGCGTGCTCGCCGAGATCCGTCCCGCGTTCCGCGCCGGTGACATCGAGCAGTTCCTGGAGGACTGGATGATCGATTTCACTCCGTCGTCGCAAGGGAGCGCGCTCTTGGCTGGAGAAATGTTCGCGCGCTATCTGTCACGGCGCCCGCGGGCCAAGGCTTCGCGGGTGGTTCCGGACTTCCTGATTGGAGCACACGCCTCGACGCACGCCGATCGATTGCTGGCGCGAGATCGGGGCTACTACCGCGACTATTTCAAGGACCTCGTCCTCGTCGAACCCTGAGAGAAAGGTAGTTGGCGTGAAACGCCTGCGAAGCGCTAGGTCGCGGACCGAGCACGCCTCATTTCGGCGACCACGTCATGTTAGCCGAGAACAAGCCCTCGACGAAGCCTATCTGATAGCCGAGGAAGATCCCAAAGGCGATGCTGACGACGCCCGTCGCGCGCGCGAGCAGCGGCTCGAAGGATGCAAAGCGACGTGCCGCAGCGGCCATCGGTAAGGCTACTACCGCCGTCAAGAGCAACATGCCGAGCACTGTGCCGGCGCCGAACACTGCGAGATACAGCAGCGCCTGGCCCACGCTACGGATGGTGGAGAGCACGAGCAGCGCGATGGCAGCGGAGCCCGCGAGACCGTGGATGACTCCAACCACGAGGGGCCGCAGCCGCGCGAGCAGCGAGCGAGTCGCGATTCGGGGCTCAGACCTCAGCGAGCCGGCGTGCTCGGCAGGGTCGGCTGCTTCGCCTGCTTCGCCTGCAGGCGCGGGCTCGCCGTGTGCCGCCACGTGAAGGTTACGCTTCGCTCCGCTGACATTCATCACTCCAAGCACGACCAGCATGGCAGCCACGGACATTTCCATCGATAGCCCGAGGCGCGGCGGTATGACGAGCCCAAAGACCACTATGGTGCCACCCATCATGAGGATCGAGAACGTATGTCCAAGCCCCCACAAAGCACCGATTCGGAGCGCGGCCCGCGTCGTGCGCTCCCGGCTGACGATGGTGCTGACGGCAACGACGTGATCGCTGTCCGTCGCGTGGCGGACACCCAAAAAGAGGCCTAAAGCCAGCACCGCCATCAGGTCCAAATTGCCTCGCAGCCCCGGCCCCCACGGCCTATACCTGGCGCATGAAGCAGCCTTTGAGTCGATTTGGCGTCGCCATCGAGACCCCTTTGCTCACCGAGCTGGACGCCTTGGTGCGAGACCGTGGCTGCACCCGTTCGGAGTTGCTCCGAGACCTGGCGCGCGCCGAGATCGTGAAGTCGAAAGTGCGCTCCGGGCTCAAGGTCGTGGCCACGCTCACGATCGTCTACGACCACCACGTGCGCGACTTGACTGAGAAGCTCACCGAGTTGCAGCACGAGCTGGGGGATCAGGTGCACTCGACGTTGCACGTGCATTTGAGTCATGACGCTTGCCTGGAGGTCATCGTGATGCGGGGCCTCTCGAACGTGCTGCAAACCACTGCCGACCGAATCCTGGCGACGCGCGGCGTGAAACATGGCGGGCTCCACATCATCACCGGCTTGGATGAAGGTGAAGAGCACGGGGAGCCAAAGAAACGCAAGCGAAGGCCCGGCGCGCCTCCTGCTGCGGCGTCCGATGCCGCACACACCGGCCATGAGCACGAACACCCCCATCCTGGTCGACCTAAACCCACAGCGCGTCGCGCCCGAGCGTAGAAGCTCGCCGCGGGCTTCGGTCGGGCACCCGTCGAGTCCGTTGTGACTCGAGGCAGACGACCTGAAACTGCTCGAAGAAGTGCTGGCATTCTAGCATCCGGCATCGGACCCGTTGCGTAACACGAATTTACAAATTAGTAATACTGCGCCAGATGGCCTGGCACCAGCTTTTCTGGCTTCAGCGAGCGAGCTGCGCGCTTGTTTTCATCGCAGCCGCACCGCGCGCGCTCGCGCAGGTGCCCGATTCAGCGCCGATCGTGGCACCGCCCGAGGTCCCAGCGAACGTGCCCTCAGCGGAGAGCGCCCCCCGGGAGGACGAGGCCATCACTCCGCCAGAGCTCCTGTCGTCCCCGACCCTGGCGTGGCCGGGAGGGCGTGCCGAGGCGGCGGACCGCGTCATCAGCGTCCTCTTGACCGTGGGCACGAACGGGTCGGTCGAGGATGCACGGCTCGACGGCGGAGCGGGCGAGCCCTTCGATAGCGCCGTGCTCGAGGCAGCTCGCGCCTTTCGCTTCACGCCCGCGCGTGACGCGCGCGGTCTGCGCCGTGCACGCATCCGCGCCCTGGTGCGTTTCGTCGGCACGGGCCAACCGGCAGCCTTGCCCAACGCGGCGCCGGAGCTGCCGCCGACCCCGGAAGCCCAGGTCAACGTCTGGGGTGCCGCTCCTCCACGCAGCGCGTCTGAGAGCGTCGTGGAAGAGCGAGTGCTGCGGGCCGCCCCGCATCTCAACGCGAGCGAGCTCCTGCTCACCGTGCCGGGGGTCTTCGTCAGCCAGCACAGCGGAGAAGGCAAAGCCCATCAGATCTTCTTTCGCGGCTTCGACGCGGTCCACGGGCAAGACGTGGAGATCTGGGCGGGAGGCGCGCCCGTCAACGAGGTCTCGAACCTGCACGGCCAGGGCTACGCCGACCTGCATTTTCTGATTCCGGAGCTGGTGCGGCAGATCCAGTCGACGCCGGGCGTCTACGATCCGCGCCAGGCCGATTTCGCGGTCGCCGGCACGTTGCGCTTCGTGCTCGGTAACAGCGAGCCGGGCGTCACCGCCAAGGCCTCGCTCGGCAGCTTCGGGCGGCGCCGCTACTTCATGGCGTATCGCCCGACGACAGCGCCGGCGGAGACGTTCGCGGCCTTCGAGCTCGAGAGCACGGACGGCTTCGGACCCTCGCGCGCCGCACGGCACGGCTCGGCGATCGCCCAGCTGCAGCGCGACATCGGCTCGGTCGCGGCGCGCCTGCTGCTGTCGACGTATGCCGGTCGCTTCGACTCGGCCGGCGTCCTGCGCCTGGACGACATCGAGAGTGGCCGCGTCGATCGGCTAGCGACCTATGATGGTAAGCAGGGGGGCTATTCGTCGCGTGCGGAGCTCGTGCTCGAGCTCACCGATCAGGCGGAAGGGCGGCCAGAGCTCGATCCCGAGCGCTGGTCTCTGAGCCCGTACGTGGTGTGGAGGACGCTGCGCCTGCGCTCCAACTTCACGGGCTACTTGACGAGTCCAGAAGGCGATTCGACCCAGCAGCTCAATGAAGCGACGACGTTCGGGGCCAACGGCTGGTACCGCCGAACGTTGCGCTTGCTCTCTGCGGAGGACAGCCTGGAGGCGGGCATCTCGCTGCGCTCAGACTCCATCCGCCAGTCCCAACACCGGCTCTCGCTCCTGAACGACCGCGTGACAGATGACGACCAGACCCCAGGGATCGACGCGCGCGTGCGCGCGACTGACACAGCCGGATATCTGGACGTCAGTTTGCGTCCGTTGGCTCGGCTCACGCTGCGCGCGGGGCTCCGAGCCGACGCCCTGTCGTATATGACCGAGGATGACGGCGGAGATTCTGCGGGTCAGACTCGTTCGGCGCTCGGCGGTCAGCTCTCGAAGCGTGCCAACGCCGATCTCGTGGTGCTGCCCGGTCTGCACGCGCTCCTGAGCTACGGAGAAGGCTTCCGGTCCCCACAGGCGCGTAGCCTCGGCGACGGCGAGACGACGCCCTTCACGCGCGTCGTGTCGCTCGAGGGGGGCCTGCGTTATCGCTATCAGGAGCAGCTCTCGGGGTCCGTGGCGGCTTTTTACACCCACCTGAGCGACGATCTGGTGTTCGATCCGACCAGCGCGCGGAACGAGCTGGTGCCGTCCACGCGCCGGCTCGGGGCCGCCCTGAACGTGCTCTTCGAGCCAACCGAGGCGCTGATCGCGAGCGCTAGCGTTACTTACTCGCGCGCGAGCTTCGACGCTAGCGCTGGGCAGTACGCCCGCGGCGATCTGCTGCCCTACGTGCCGCAAGTCGTGGCACGAGCGGACGCTGCCTTCACGCCGACGTTCGCTAGCGTCGCGTCGTTGGGGCCCTTGCGCTCACACTTCGGCGTAGGGGGAACGTACCTCGCGCGCCGGCCCTTGCCGTATTCCGAGCTCGGGCATGACGCGCTCTTGTTTGATGCCCGGGTGGCGTTGCGCCTCGGGCCGCTGGAGACCGCTCTCGACGTCTTCAACGTGCTCGGCTCAGAGTGGTACGACGGCGAGTTCGTGTATGCCTCGGCGTTCAATGGGGCCGCTTCCCTCGTGCCCGAGCGCCACGTCAGCGTCGGAGCTCCGCGGAGCTTCGTCTGGTCCTTGACCCTCTTCGTATAGAAAGGAGCGCTGCTGCATGTCTTGGTCTCAGCGCATTGCGCCGCTCGCTCGATCCTCGCGGCGCTTGCTTCGGGTCGCCGCGTTGACGCTGCTCGGCAGCACGGGGGCGCTGTGTGTCGCGCTCGGCATCGAAGCCTGTGGCGCCGGTTCGGAGACGAGCGGGCGCCGCGTCGCGCTCGACACTCGCGTCGCGTTGGCGAGCGATGCCGCCGCCTTCATCACCGCTGCGGGCTGGAACGTGACGTTAACCAGGGCCAGCATCTCGACCGGGCCCCTCTACTACTTCGACGGGGCGCCGCCGCTCGTTCAGCTTCGGTCGAGGCCTGGCTGGCAATTCACGCTCGGCGCGCTCGGCGTCGGCAGCGCACACGCCCACCCCGGCCACTACCAGGCCGGGAGGGCCCTCGGGCAGATGCTCGAAGCCTGGAGCGTGGACTTGCTGGCAGGCGCCGCAGACCTGCCGACGGGGGATGGTGTCACCGGCGTCTATCGTTCGGCCCGCTTCAGCTTTAGCTCGCCGCCCGTGGGCCCCGTCGCGGGCGAGCTCGATGGGCACGCCGCGGTCGCCGAGGGCGTGGCGGAGCGCTCCGGCGGGCCGCCGCTGCACTTTCGCGCCACCGCCGACCTCGCGGACATCGAACGCAGCGCCGCCGAAGGCCACGTCGACGGTTGCGAGTTCACGGAGCTCGACATCGAAGCGACCGGCCTCGTCACTGTGGTGGTAAACCCCAAGGTCTGGTTCGACCTCGTCGACTTCGCCGAGCTCGAGCCCGCGGCAGACGACTCAGCGGTGGAGTTCCCCAGCGACTCGCAACCGAAGATCGCGTTTGCCCAGGGCCTGGCGCAGCTGTCGGCCTACAAGTTTTCGTTCTCCGCGCCGTGAAGTGCCTGTCTCAGCGCTTCCGGGCCAAACCTCGCCATTTTTGAGGAGTTTGCATGTTGCAGCTTAAATTGACCGCCGCCTCTGCCTTGGGCTCGCTCGCCTTGGGCCTAGCCAGCATGGCTTGCGGGAGCTCAGACCCCACGGGTTCGGGCGGTGAAGGCACGCTCTCTTTCACCACCTGGGGCGAGGAGTACATCGAAGAGGAGATCCCGGTCGACCCCGGTGACGGCTCGGGCTTCATCGATGGCTGGACCGTCAGCTATGACAAGTTCCTCGTCAACTTCCAGAACATCGTCGTGGCCGATGCACGCGGCGAAATGGCCGCCAGCATGCAGAGCTCCAAGCTCTTCGACAATACGCTGCCTGGCGTCAAGCGCATCGTCGACTTCGAAGCCGTGCCAGCGAAGGCCTGGGATCGCATCAGCTACGAGATCGCCCCGGTCACCGCTGCCACCGAGCTCAGCACCGACCTGCCCGACGCAGACAAGGCGCTGATGATCGCGGGCGGCTACAGCCTGTACGTCTCGGCGACGGCCACCAAGGGCGATGTCCAGAAGCGCTTCAGCTGGGGCTTCGCCATCGGCACTCGGTACAACGAATGTCACTCCGAGCAGGACGGCAGAGACGAGGCAGGCGTCGTCGTCACCAACAACGCCAGCCTCGAGGCCCAGCTCACCACCCACGGCGACCACCTCTTTTACGACCGCCTCCAGGCGTCCCCGGACCCCGCCATCGCGACCTCGCTCCGCTTCGACACCCTCGCCGCGGCCGACGCCAACGACGACGGTGAGGTCACCCTCGCGGAGCTCGACGCAAAAACGCTCGACGTCCGCCTCTACGACCCATCGGGCCTCGGAGCGGCCACCCACGGCGCCTTCGTGACCTCCCTCGCTCGCACCGTCGGGCACTTCCGCGGCGAAGGCGAGTGCACGATCAGCAGTCGCTGAACGTCACGCTCGAAGGGGGCGCCTGGGCTCCCCCGCGCGCAAACTCGAGCGGACGCAGGGTTGACTCATCATATGAGTCGCCTAGACTCACGTAATGAGCAGGAGGCTGCAGGTCCTCATGGACGACGCTGAGCTGGAGCGCATTCAGGGCGCCGCGGCACGCGAAGGCACGACCGTCGCCGACTGGGTGCGGCGGGCCTTGCAGCGGGCCCTCGCCGAGCGGCCCCAGCGCACGCGTGATCGAAAGCTCGCAGCGGTGCGCGCGGCGGTGGGGCACGCCTTCCCCGCGCCGGACATCGATCAGATGCTGGCCGAGATTCATCACGGCCGCAGCACCGAGCTCCCGTGATCTTGATCGACTCGAACGTTCCGATGTGTCTCGTCGGAGCGGCCCATCCCAACAAGGTCGACGCTCAGCGCCTGCTGGAGCGGCACATCGCAGCGGGTGATCGTCTCTTGACCGATGCGGAGGTGTTTCAGGAGATCCTTCACCGCTACTCGGCAATCGGACGAAAGGATGCGATCGCGCCGGCCTACGAGGCGCTGCTTGGCGTCGTGGATGGAGTCCTGCCCATCACGGAGGCGGAGATATTGATGGCCAAGGACATCTTGCTTGGAGCAACCGCAGGTGCTTCCGCTCGAGATGCGCTGCACGTGGCCGTTCTGCGCTGTCATGACATCGACGAAATCATGACCTTCGATCGAGGCTTCGATCGCTACGCGGGTGTGCGGCGTATCGGCAGCTGAGCGCCTAAGAGCCTACTGGGATAGGCTCGACGAGCGGTGGGAGGTCGGCGCTCGCTACCTCGTGGACTTAGTATCGAGTGCATCGGTGGACGTGGTCAGCCAGCCCACTGTTTCCGATCCTTGCAGTCTGTCGCTCAGATCATGAAGACGCGCGGCAAGGCTCCGCAGGTACGCGGTTCGATTATCTGTCGCACGCCCCATCTGTCGGTATTATCGGACGGAACGCAGGTCGTCGATTTGGCGCAATTGAGCCACTAGTTTTACTAGAGCCTCGGCGGGATCGCGCTCGGCTCGGGCGTTCAAGGCTACATCGGCTCGCACTGGGGAGGCGTCACTCCCTTCTCGCTCGAGCGCCCCGCTGCCGGCCAGGCTTACCTCGACATCGGGTAGCCGCCGACCGCTCTCGATGACGCGCTCGTCGATGCCGCACGCTCACATCAATCGAGTCTCGTACGATACAAGGGTCGAGCGGCGCCTGTTTGGCAGCGGAGAGGTGCTCGATCCGCTGGCGTGGGACGTCCACCTGTACCTTGCGCTCAACGGCGCCGTGCACGACGCGGCGATTGCCGCCGTTGCCTTAGTCCGCCAACTTCGCGTCGTTTGCACACCAAACAACCCTTCCCAGTTCCACAACCCCACCTCGCTCATCGTTCGGGCCATTGAGGCTTGCGGAGGGTGACTGCTCGCTCGAGGGGCAGCTCACTGGTCTCGATGTGCTGGCGGTCGATTGTCAGACCACTGGGGCCACTCCGACTCACGGAGTGAGCCTGCGTTGACCCGGCGCGTCAGGCCGGACCTCCAAGGCGCCGACCGCGCGCGACGGCGTCACGAGCACCGAGGTCCTTCAGTCCGTTTGAGGCAAAATATCGCCTATCCGGTCGCCAATACGGCGGGCTCGGACTTACTGCGCGCGCGGCGTGTGGGTCTTTGTCGGGGGAGGTCGCCGAGGCCCCGCCACCGAGCAGCCACCGAAAGCCACAAAGTTGGTCGCTTTGGATCGGGCGGGCTACCGTCCTGAAGCGGGCGGATCAGTCGCCCGGGCGGGCCTTTGAACCCCGCGACGCTTGGGAGCCAGAAGTATGAGGTTGAGGTCGTCGCTCAATGCGGTGTCGTCGGCGTGCCGGCGCGCATCTTTCCCGGGCCCGGGGGTCCACCTTCGCGCGGGCTTTATCAGTTCGATGCTGGCGCTTTTTGCGGCCAGCGTCGGCACGCCGGCGCTGGCCGAGCAGAGTGGTCGGTTCGCGACACGTCTGACCGTGACCGACGTTCCCAAACAGAAAGAGACGGTCATCGAGGTGACGTTCACTCGCGCACCCACGTACATCGCGCGCTTCAGCGACGAAAAGCGCCGCATGATCGTGGACGTGATGGATGCCGACGTACGCGGGCTCTCAGATACGTATGCGCACGAGACGGGTATCGTCAAAAGCGTGCTGACTCAGGCCTTCGACACCGGGTCGGGCAAGACCACGCGGCTGCTCATCGCATTGACCGAGCCCGGTGAAGGCTCCGTCAGCGTCGCTGATCGGCGGCTCGTGATCCGTCTGCGGCCCGCTTCCGCCGAGCTGCCGAAGAAGATCGCGCTGAGCGACGCCAAGTCCCCGCCGCAGAGCGCTGGCCCGAGCCCCGTCGCGGCGAGCCCGGCCAAACCCGCCGCAACGAGCCCGGCTCCTGTTGCGCCGCCGCCCGCCCCGAGCGGCAAAGCCCCGGCAGTGCGCGGCGCAGCGCTGGTGTCGAAGGTGGACTACGAGCGGCGCGAGAGCTCGGACTGGGTGACGATCGCCGTGTCCGACTACGCTTCCTATCAGGAGGAGCACCCGAGCCTCGGGCGTTCACGCCTCGTGATCCAGGGCGCGCGCTTGGGCGAGGACCTGCCCCAGGTGCTCGACGTCCAGGCCTTCGGCGGCAATATCCAGAATATCTCGACGCGGTATGACAAGAGCCGTCGCGCCGTCGTCATCGACGTCGAGCGCACGGCCAACGGTGTGCGCAGCTTCGTGTCGGAGCAAGAGGGGCGGCTGACCTGGTCGTTCTTCGAGCTGGGCGCCTTGCACTCGTCGGTGACGGGAGTGGGCGCCGACGGCGGCGTGGCTCGCAAAGCTCGCACGCTGCACGTGGACGAGGCGCTCAGTCAGGGCATGCCAGAGATCGAAGGTGGGTCCGACGGCCCCGCGCGCCGGGCACCGGTCGAGCAGGCACCGGTCGAGCAGGCAGCGGTCGAGCACAGCCAATTCGAAGAGACCGCGGGCTTTGGCCCTTACGTGTTGGGCCAGCAGAACGGCTACTCGGGCCGGCGCATCAACATCGACTTGAAGGACAACGACGTGCACAACGTGCTGCGTTTCCTCGCGGACATCGGCCAGGTCAACATCATCACCGCCGATAACGTCTCGGGCTCTGTCACCATCAAGATGACGAACGTGCCCTGGGATCAAGCCCTGGAGGTCGTGCTGCAGTCCAAGGGCCTGGGCATGGTTCGAGGCGGTAACATCATCCGCGTCGCCCCCTTGCCGCAGCTGGAAAAAGAGCGGGAGATGGCCATCGCCCGCCGGCGCCAGGAGCTGCAGCTCGCGCCGCTCGAGACGCGCCTCATCCCGGTCAGCTATGCCAGCGCCGAAGAGATTCAGGCCCGGGCTCGCGAGGTCCTCTCGGGCCGTGGCACGATCGCGGTCGACGCACGCACCAACGTGCTCATCGCGCGCGACGTGACGGGCACGCTCGACCAGGTGGAGGAGCTCGTCCGCTCGCTCGACACGCAGACGCCGCAGGTGTTGGTCGAGGCGCGAATCATTGAAGCCACGAGCCGTTATCTGCGCGAGATCGGCATCCAGTGGGGCGGCGACGCGAGCTTCTCCCCGGCGACGGGCAACGCCACGGGCCTGGCCTTTCCGAGCTCCGTCGGCATCACGGGCGCCGCGAGCGACAACGGCACGCCGACGGCGGGTCTGTCGCCCTTCCAAGCTCAGGTCCAGAACCCGAACTTCGCCGTCAACTTGCCGGCCACCGTCGGTACGGGCGTCGGTGGTGCCATCGGCCTGGCCCTCGGATCGATCGACAATAACTTCAATCTGAACCTGCGCCTGTCGGCCGCCGAAGTGAGCGGCATGGTGCGCATCCTGAGCAGCCCGCGCATCCTCACGCTCGATAACCACGAGGCGCGTATCAGCCAGGGTACGCTGATCCCCTTCTCGCAGGTCAGCGCTCAGGGCGTGCAGACGACCTTCCAGGAAGCCAAGCTGCAGCTGCTCGTCCAACCGCACGTCACAGCTGACGGCAGCGTGTCGATGCACGTCAAGATCAACAGGGACGAGCCTGACTTCAACCAGACGTCCGCGCGCGGTGACCCCACCATCCTCAAGCGCGAAGCCGAGACGGACTTGCTGGTGATGGACGGCCACACGGCGGTCATCGGCGGGATCTACACGCGCAATACGGGCAAGAACGTCGACCAGGTGCCCTTCTTTGGCGACATCCCGCTGCTCGGGCTGCTGTTCCAGCACCGGCGCGCGACTGACCAGCGCGGCGAGCTCGTCATCTTCCTCACGCCGCGCATCGTCAATCGCGCGCAAGCGCTCGGGCGGTGACCGCCCGCGCCGAGAGCAGAGGGTCGGCGCCGTAGAAACCCGGCGCGGACTTCGGATTTCTCTGACTCGAACCGATCAGTGTAGCGTGACGATTTGGACGCCGCCTGTCTCGGCTCGTTCCGAGACGTAGCCGAGCGCGCCGCGGCGGCTCTGGACGTGGCGGATCACCGCCGCGTCTGAGTCGAGCTCGGGCGGCGGCACACCGCGCCCCGAGAAGATACGCTGCTGCCAGTAGCTGCGCACCGCGGACACCGAGCGCCGCAGCACATCCTCGGAAAATTGCTGGCGGGCCGGCGCGTCGAGACGCAGATCGACAGCGCGGATGGTGTCCCCGTTGGGCCAGCGCACGGCCTTCTTCAAAAAGGCGTCGGCGACAAATTGGCGGCTCAGGGAGCCTGCCGAGCTCTCCGGATGCGCGATGATGCGAAAGCCCGTTGCCTCGCCGGCCAAGGCCTGCCCCACGCCGGCGACGACGACGCTCAGCAGCCCGGAAAGCAGCAGCACAAAAAGCAGCGCGGCTGACCTGCGTCGCGTCGCGATTCCTCGGGTGGGGCCTGGCATGGCGTCTAAGTTTAAAATGCGCGAGCTAAAAGTACGCGGTGGTCTTGATCAGGAAGACTCCCCAGGTGGGGGCCAGCAGCTTTTGCTCGACGCCGTCGTTGAGCGCCTCGTTGTCCAGGGCAGCGGTGCCTCGCATGAAGTGGCCCTCGAGCTTGAAGAGCCAATTGGCGGTAAGATCGTAGCGCAGCGTGGCCGCCACGTCGTGCTGGTAGGCCTCGCGCCCGTGCCGGTCCTCAACGTTGGGATAAAACGCCGAGTAGTATACGCCGGGCGTAAACCAGGGGGCCACCCGATACGAGGCCATCACGTAGTAGCGCTCGTTGACGACATGTGTCGGTAAGAGCAGCGGCGCCCGGCTCTCGAAGCCGCCGATCCAGCGGCTGTACTCCGCGGACAAATCCAGGTCATGCGCGCTGTATTGAAGGGAGGCGACCCAGCGCTTCACGCGCCACTTGACCGACAGCGGCCCGGCGAGATCGGCCGGCAATAAACCCAGCGGTTGGAAGACGGCGAGCAACTCCGGGCTGAAGCCGTAGTCGCCGTCGAGCCGCACCGCTTGATAGCTCGCCCCCACGTGCAATCCGTCGAGCGGCGCCGACCACGTCAGACGGCCGCCGAAGATGTAAGGGACGGAGACGTTCTCCACCGTGATACCTGGCGCCGGCGGCGTGGGCGTGTCCGCGAACAGGGTGCCCCCGTGAGCGCGGTATTCGAGCGACCCGACGTCGCCGAGCGGCACGTCGCCGTACAGCTCGCCGCCCGTCTGCGCGAAGATGTACTCGCGATGGTCGACTTGATAGATCGACTGCGGCAACAGGATGGGCACCCGCGCTACGTCGATGTCGTTCAGCTCGTTGTAGAGGCCGAACGGCATCTTGGTGCGACCGATGCGGATGCCGAGCCAATCGAAGAACCGATAGTCGAGATAGTACCAATCGAATTCTGGCTTGTAGTTGCCGAACGGGCCGAGGTCGTGCGCGAACACCTGGAAGCCCACGCGCAAATCATGACCCAGAGCCTGGGTGACGTTGAAGCCCACCTCGGAGAATTCGAAGCTGCCGCGCTTTGACTCGGCCAGGTACTCGTTGTTTGTGCTCTTGATGAAACCCTGGCTGACGAAGCCGTGAATCTCGATCGGTGTGCCCGCCGGATCCGCGGCCTCTACTTCCTGTGCGAAGCTGGGGCCGACCCAGGCACAATGGCTGGCCGCACAGAGCGCGGAAAGGCGCTTCACGGCTGCGCGCCGCGCACGGCCGGCGTGGCCAGCACTGCCGGCGTGGCCTGCACTCCCGGCGTGGCCAGCATTGCCCGCGAATGCGGAACATCTCCCCACCCGCCTAATCTCTCCATGCTTCGAGCCCTCAGTCAAGGCGCTGTTGCATCCCGCAATGTAAACCTAGCCGTCTAAACCACGAACGCCGCGCTCGAGCTACCGTGTGGGGAGTGTCGGTACACAGTTTTGCCGCCGTGATGCGACCGTCCGTATTTCGATCGCGGCCGTTTGAGCCGTACGCATCGAGGACGGATGCTCGACGACTCCCTAATCTACCGAGGTAGCTCCCCGTTTCAGGAGTGGGCTTACTCACACGCGGCTCACTATTTTTACGAGCGCGGCATCCGCCGCTACGGGCTCTCGAAAGACGGCAACCCCTACGCCCACCTGCTGCACCCCGACGACTCGGGGCGTAATTTCTTGGCGCCCGGGATCGCCGCCGCTCTGGCCGAGCGCTTCGACCGCCATAGGGCGGGCGATCGAGCCCGCGCGGAGACGAACACGGTCGCGTCGCAGACGTGTTGCTTCAACCTGTTCGTGCCGCTGGCTCGTGACCTCGGCCTGGCCTCAGCGGTCATCGGGGACCTGATCGGCGGGCCCGTGTCCGTGGACCACGTGGAGCTCGAGTTCACTCCGAATCAGCTTGCTGACCTTCCCGGCTACGAGCTGCGCGGTCGCGACGAGTCTCTCGGCGATCAGAGCGGCAGCGGCGGTACAGACGCCGACGTGGCCGTGTTCTATCGCGCAGGGGGCGAGCGCGGGGTGTTGGTGGTCGAGGTCAAGTATCTCGAATCGGCCTTCTCGACGTGCAAGTCCTACCGATCCAAGAGCGTCGAACGCAAGCTCTTGCTCCAGCCTCTGTGTGACAGCGCAGCCTTCACTGCCGTCGTGACCGAGCCGCGCCGCGATGATCGGGGACGCCTGCTCTGCGGCTATGCGAAGTACGACAACTGGGAGCTGACGCGGGCCTCGGTGGCCCTCGACTGGGAAAAGATTGCCCGCTTGCCAGGATGCCCCTTTGCCGGCTCGGCGCAACAGCTGTGGCGCAACCTCTTGCTCGCCGAGAACGTGGCTCGCCAGCGCCGCCTCGCAGACTTCCAGCTCTGGGCCATCGCACCCAAGAAAAATGAGCCGCTCTGGAACGAGAGTGGGGGTCACGTCTTTCAGGACTTCGCGCGGCTGCTGCGCACGGATCAGCCCTCGCACGTTCGCTGGTTGGACATGGAGCTCGTGCTCGAGACGATCGAAGCCCGCCTGCCGCTCGACGACGCGCGCAGGCAGTGGTGGACGGGCGCTTTCCGTCAGCGCTACCTCGCCGCGACGTAGCGGGGCGCGGCGCCGGGGCCCGAGAGGTCGATCCAGTAGGCGGGGTAGCCGCGCACGTCGACGTGCACGAAGCTCGAATTGGGATAGTACCCGACCCCCGTCGTGCGGAGGCTCCGCAAGTAATCTCGCACGGCCCAGTTGGGGACGCCGTCGATGCTGAAGTCCAGGGCGGCGCCGCGCTTGTGGTGTGAGTCCTTGGCGTGCGAGCGCTCCCGATAGCCACTGACGACGCGGATGGTGCGCCCGCCGAATACATCGCTCACCCGCGCGATCAGCCGCGTCAGGCTCGGCGCGATGGGCTCACTACGCCCCGTGCGCCAGGACGCCAGCACCGCGCGGATCTGCCGCTCCGCCTTGGGCAGCAAGCTGTCAGCGGGGCCGAGCACGTAGCCCGTCCAACGCCGACGATTGCCGGGGTTCTCCAGCGTCACGTAGCCGCGGCGCCAGGCCTGCTTTTTATAGCGGCGCCAAGAGCCCGCAGGGGGTGTGGCCGGGTGTGACGGGGCCGGGTGTGACGGGGCCGCGTGTGACGGGGCCGCGTGTGACGGGGCCGTGTGGCGGGATGCTTCGGGCTTGGCGGTGCCACGATGCGCGTCTGCTCGGCCAGCGTAGGTGGCGAGCGCGCAAAGTATCAGCAGCGCTGAGCAGGCGCCGACATGAAAGCGCGACCGGACGCGCGCGCCTCGACGCGTGCATTTCAGCGCGCCCTGGGCGACCTGCCTCGATGCCACGGCCATCCCTCTGACTTAATCAAACGCTCCACGGCCTGGCAAGAATGTCGCTTCTCGGCCGGTTCTGCCGCCTACGCCGCCAGCTCTCGACCGCGCGGGACTCGTGCACACGTGCGGCGCTCGGTGCACGTGCGGCGTTCCCCCTGGTCAGAGCAGCCGATTGACCATGACCGGCAGCGCCTGCATTTTCGAGCAGCAGATGCTCATCCACGCAGAGCACCCGGCGCCCCGCGCCCGTGGTGCCTGCGCTGCGGGCTGGGGCAGCGATTCCTGGTGAGCCGGGCCAGAGAGCCAGATGTGAGCGCTGGCAGACCTTTGTCCAAGCCTCGAGCGCGATAGCTCGAGGAAGTTGAAGTGCAGGCAGAGATGTGGCTTATTCTGCAGCTCCCGTGTCCTCAGAGCTCGATAACTTCAACGCGGGGCGCCGTTGTGCCCGCAGCATCGCGGGGTTGTGGGCGAGGCTTCGCTGGGTGGTCACGGCGTTCGTGCTGTGCTTCGTCTCTTCTGGAGTGGTCGACGTGGCCGTCGAGCTCGTCTCGGCCGGGACAGGCGTCCACTGCTGCGACGATGCGGGCTGCAACGACGGGAACTGCAACGACGGGGGCTGCAACGACGGGGGCTGCAACGACGGCGCCGGGCCAGGCTGCGCGCGGAGTTGTGCGCATTGCCCGTGTTGCGCCCATCCAAGCGCCGCCCCGACAGCGGCAGAGTCACTTCCGAGCGCACCCACGACCGACCACCGGGTTTTCGGCGAGCGCGCCATCGGCGTCTACTCGGTCGGGTATCGCGCGCGGCCCTTCCGCCCTCCAACGTCCTGAGCGCCGCTCTCATCGCGGCCGGCGTAGCGCTGGCCTTGCTCACAGTTTTGCCGAGCGTACGGGGAGGGGCTCGTACGCCCCATGGCCTCGTGGTGGAGTCTCATGCTCATGATGTTTGTCAATTGCCGAGCGCGTTGCGTTCGGATCTTTGCGCTGTGTTACGTCGCGTTTGCCGGCCTCGGCCTCTGCGCGCCCCGCTCTGTGCGAGCCGAGTCCGAGCCTGCGGAAGGAGAGGTCTCGCTCGCGCGATTACTGGCGTTCGCCGAGCGGCGCGCCCCGGCGCTCGAGCTGGCTCGGCCTCGGCGCGCCTACGCGGACGCGGCCCGCCGCGGAGCGGAGCCGTGGCTGCGCCACAATCCGAACCTGGAGGTCGCGCTCGGGCCGCGTTTCGCCGCCGGCGAGACCGCGCTAGACCTGCAGGTTTCGCTCAGGCAGAGCGTCGAGATCGCAGGTGAGCCAGCTCTCCGGCGCCGTGTCGCGGCTCGCCTCGGCGAGCGCATCGAGGCCGAGCTATCGGCAGCCCGAGCGGCCGTGCGCCGCGAGGTCGGCCTGGCCTTCTACGCCGCGGTGCTGGCGCGCGAGCACCTCGCGCTCGCCCAGCGGCTGGTGCGATTCGCCGATGAGACACAGGCCACCACGCGCCGCCGACTCGACGCGGGCGATGCGACGGCTATCGACGCCCTGATCGCGCAAACGGATGCGGCTCAGGCGCGGCAGGCCGAGCTCGCCGCCGAGCAGGAGCTGCGCGCGGCGCGCATTACGTTGGCAGATGTGACGGGTTGGCCCATGGATGCGCCGCCGCAGGTTCCCGCTGGGCAAGAGGCAGCCAGGCCGCCAGCGCCGCTCGACAGGTTGCTGCGCCTTTCGCGGCAGCGCCACCCCGAGCTGCGCGCGCGACGTGCAGCCAGCGCAGAAGCGCATGCGCGGGTCGAGCTCGCGGATCGTGAGGCCTGGCCCGCGCCTACCCTGGGCGCGCACTTCGCCCGCGAGGGCAGCGCCAGCGGGCCCTCGAGTGAGATCGTGCTCGGCAGCCTGGAGCTGCCCTTGCCGCTCTGGGATCGCGCGCAAGGCGAGCGGGCGCAACGCCGCGCCGACGAGGCGGTCACCCGCGCCGAGGAGAGCGTCGCGTCCCGGGCGCTCGGGGCGCGCATCGCGCGCGCGCATTCGGAGCTGACGATGGCCTTTGGGCAGCTCGAGCTGTTTAGGACGGGCGTGTCGACCTCGCTCGGGGACGGGCTCGCCCTGCTGGAGCGTGGCTTCGACGCCGGCGAGCTTTCACTCTCCAGCGTGGTCGCCGCGCGGGAGCGGTTATTGCAGGCCGAGCAGGGCGCGCTACGAGCCTACGCAGACTACTTCGGCGCGCTGATCGAGCTGGAGAGCGCCGTGGGTGCTGATTTGTCGGAGGCGTCGCAGGTGAGCACCGCGGCATCCCCGTCGACGTCGACGCCGGTGAAGGGAGCTGGGCGGTGAAGCACAAAATTCTGAGCGCGGCGCTGCTCGCGTCGCTCGTCAACCTGTGCGCGTGTGATGACCACCATGAGGAAGCAGGGCACGCGCCCGAGCATGGCAGCGTGCAGGCAGCCGCAGAGGAGCAGGCTCACCCCGCCGAGAACCACGTGCGCGTGGAGCGAGGCATGCTGCGGGACTTGCGCGTCACGACTCAGGCGGCCGAGTCGCGACCGGCGGGTGATAGCGTGACCGTGCTCGGCGAGCTGCGCGTCAACGAAGAGGCCTACGCCGAGATCGGAACCTCGATCCCGGCGCGCGTCGCGCGCGTGCTGGTGGCTCCCGGCGACCTCGTCTCCGCGGGCCAGCCGCTGGTCGAGCTCGACAGCGCGGAGGTCGGGCGCGGGCGTGCGCTGCTCGAGGCCTCGCGCGCGCGGCTCGCCCTGGCTCGACAGACCGCGGCGCGTCGGCGCGATCTCGCCGCCGACAAGATCGTGACGCAACGCGAGCTCGAGGCGAGCGAATCGGAGCTCTCGCTGGCGGAGGCCGAGCAGCGCGCGGCTCGCGAGGCGCTGGAGGCGCTCGGCGCCTCGCGCGGGGCAGGCGGCCATTTCGTGCTCGCGACGCCCATCGCTGGCACCGTGATCGATCGCACAGCCGTGCTGGGTCGACTGGTGGACTCCCGAGAGCACCTCTTTAGCGTGGGCGATCTCGGTCGACTCTGGCTCGTGGTCCACGCCTTCGAGCGCGACGCGCTGCGCCTGCACACCGGCACCACCGCGCGCGTTTCATTTCCGGCGTTGCCGGGCCCGCCCACAACGGGCACGGTGGCCCGCATCGGCAGCCGCGTCGACCCCATGTCGCGCAGCGTCGACGTCAGGCTCGATATCCAGAACCCGAGCGGCGTGCTGCGCCCCGGTATGTCGGCGAGCGCGCTGATCCCGCTGGGCGATCGCGCCGAGACGGTCGTCGCCGTCCCGGTCGAGGCCCTGCAGCGCCAGCCCCAAGGCTGGTGCGTGTTCCTGCCGCAGGCAGAGGAGGGCCTCTTTGAGGTGCGACCCGTCGGGCGCGGGCGTGACCTCGGCGGCGAGGTCGAGGTGCTCTCGGGGCTGGTCGCCGGCGAGCGCGTGGCGGTCGACGGCGCGTTCTTGCTCAGGGCCGAGGCCGACAAAGCGCGCGGCGGCGCCGACGAGCATCACCACTGAGCGGCCATGATCGAACGCATCATCGTCAGTGCTTCCAAGCAGCCGCTCGTGGCGCTCATCATCGTGCTCGGCGCAGCGCTGCTCGGCGTCGGCGCGTTCGGCGACCTCGAGCGCGACGTCTTCCCCGATCTATCAGCGCCGCTCTTCAACGTCATCGTGCAGAACCCCGCGATGGGCGCTGAGGAGCTCGAGACGGCGATCGCCATCCCGATGGAGAGCGCGCTCAGCGGCCTGCCCGACGCTCGGCGCATCCGCTCGGTCAGTCAGCTCGGCGTCGCGCAGATCACTATCGAGTTCGAGCCCGACACCGACTATTTTCGCGCGCGGCAGTTTGTCGCCGAGCGCGTGCAACAAGTGGCGCCGACGCTGCCGCCAGGCACGGAGCCTCCGCTCTTGTCGAGCCTCACGGGTCGCCTGAACGAGGTGATGGAGCTGACCCTCGAGGCCAAGAGCGGCAGCCTCGATCTGATGACGCTGCGCGATCTGGCCGAGTTCGAGCTTTCGACACGCCTCCAGGCGGTGCCCGGCGTGGCGGCGGTGGAGCGGCTCGGCGGTTATTTGCGCCAGTTCCAGGTGCAGCTCGATCCCGATCGCATGGTGGCGCGCAACGTCTCGCTCGACGAGGTGTTGCATGGGCTCGAGGGCGCTAACCTCAACGCCTCGGGTGGCACGATCACTCAAGGGCCCATGGAATGGAGCGTGCTCGCGGTAGGCCGCGTGGAAGCGCTCGCCGACATCGGCGCGGTGGTCGTGGCCGTTCGGGGAGCAACGCCCGTCCTGCTCTCGGACGTCGCGGACGTGCGCGAAGCGCCCGCTGTGCGCCGCGGCATCGCGCATCGCCTGGACGGAGAAATCGTGAGCTGTCGCATCGTCAAGCAGTTCGGCGCCGATACAGTGGCCGTCGCGGCCTCCGTGCGCGCCGCCCTGGACGAGATCCGGCGCGGTCTGCCCGAAGGGGTCACCCTGCGCATCGCCTATGACCAGTCCGACCTGGTGCGTTCGGCGCTGGGCGGCGTGGGTCGAGCTGTGCTCATCGGCGCGCTCTTCGTCGTCTTCGTGCTGTTCCTTCTCCTCGGTGATCTGCGCGCCGCGTTACTCGTAACGTTGACCATCCCGCTCTCGGTGGCGATCGCGGGGCTCTTTCTTCGGCAAGCGGGCGTCGGCCTGAATACGATGACCCTCGGCGGGCTGGCGATCGCGGTAGGGTTGCTCGTTGACGCCTCGATCATCGTCGTTGAAAACGTCGTGCACCGCATCCAGGGGACGACGAGCCGCACGGCTCGAAGCCAGATGGCGGTGGCAGCGGCCGTCGAAGTCGGACGCCCGATCGCGTTCGCCACCCTGATCGTCATCGCCGTGTTCTTGCCCCTCTTCGGCATGACCGGCATCGAGGGGCGCATGTACGGGCCGCTCGCCGCGGCGGTCATCGCCTCCATGCTCGCCGCTCTGGTCCTGGCGTTGACGCTGACCCCGGTGGTCTCCGGGCTCTTGCTGCGGCCGCACCGGCGCGGCACCGAAGACGACGTGTGGCTGATCCGCCGCGTGAAGAGCGTGTACCGGCCGGCGCTCGCGTGGTGTCTGCGCCACGCGGGCCTCGTGCGCGTGGCATCGCTCGGCATCACGGTGCCAGCGCTGGTGGTCGCGCTCTCGATCGGTACGGACTTCATGCCCGATCTGGACGAAGGGGCGCTGCTCTTACAAACCGTCCTGCCGGCGGAGGCCTCTCTCGATCAGGTCGATCGCTTGAACCACCGCGTCGAGGACGTGCTCCGTAGCTTCCCGGAGGTGATCGACGTGGTGCGGCGCACCGGGCGCTCCGAACGCACGGAAGATCCCATGCCGCACACCGTTTCGGACGTGCTGGTGGTGCTGAGGCCCGAGCGCGAGCGCTCGATGGAGGAGCTGACCCGGACCATGCGAGAGCAGGTGAGCCTCGTGCCGGGGGTCTCCGTCTTGTTTACCACGCCGCTCGGCATGCGTATCGACGAGGGCCTCGGGGGTACGCCAGCGGATCTGTCCGTGCGCATCTTTGGGCCCGACCTCGAGCAACTCGGCGCGCTCGCCGAGCGTGCACGCCAGATTGCGGCGGACGTCCCAGGCCTCGAGGACCTGCGGGTCGAACAGGCGTCGAGCCTGCCCCAGCTTCGTATCGCGCTCGATCGCCCCGCGCTGGCGCGCGTCGGCCTGACCCCTGGCGACGTGATTCGAGCTGTGCGCATCGGCCTCGTCGGCGAAGAGCTGAGCCAGGTTTGGCGCGGCCAGCGCCGCTTCGACCTGGTGGTGAAGCTGCAGGATGATCGACGCTCCGACGCCAACGCGATTCGCTCGCTATTGATCGACGGCCACGACGGCACCCGCATTCCGCTCAGCCAGGTGGCGCGCATCGAGCAAACCTTTGGGCCCGGCGCCATCCGCCGCGAGGCGGGCAGCCGGCGCGTCGCGGTCGAGGCGAGCGTGTCGGGTCGAGACCTCGGCAGCACCGCCAGCGAGCTACGCCAGAAGCTCAGCGCGCTCGAGCTGCCCACCGGCTACTTCCTCGACATCGGTGGGCGCGTCGAGAGCCAGGCGCGGGCCACGCGCGCGCTGACGTTTGCCATCGGTATCGCGGTCGTGGCGGTCTTCTTGCTGCTCTATCTCGCGCTGGGCTCCGTCAGCGACACGCTGGTCATCCTGGCCACCCTGCCTGACGCTTTCGTGGGCGGCATCCTCGCGCTCTGGATCTCCGGCGAGACCTGGAACGTCTCCTCGCTCGTGGGTCTGATCGGGCTATTTGGCATCGCCGTGCAGAATGGTCTCGTGCTGGTCACGCAGACGCGGGGCCTGCTCGCGGCGGGTAAGCCCTTCGACGAAGCGCTCCGCGAAGCCTGCATCGGCCGCGTGCGACCCAAGCTGATGACCGCAGCCACGGCCATCCTCGGTTTGTTGCCGCTGCTGGTGCTCCGCTTGCACGGCACCGAGATCGAACGCCCCCTAGCGATCGTCATGGTGGGTGGCCTGATCACCTCGACCGCGTTCACGCTGCTGGCGCTGCCGACCTTTTACGCCTTCGTGTTCCACCTGCGCGAGGGGCGAAGGCTACGTCAAATCGCCCGCGACGAACGCAGCCCGGAGCTCACGCCGCCCTGACGATACTTCGAATACGGACGGCACTGCTCATCCGGCGTCAGCGACGGGCGAAGTAGGCGAGGGCGGCCCCGATGAACGCACAGAGCACAACGGCCGCCACGAGCAAGAACGGGCGCGCTCGCGATGGCTGATGCGGCGCCCCCTCGGGCTGCGCTCGCGACGGGTGCGGCGGCGCCGCATCGGGCCGCGCCGAGGCCGCGCCGAGCCGCGCCGAGGCCGCGCCGGAGGTAGCACCCCCGGCAGACGCCTGGGGTAGCGGTGGCTCTGACTCGACGATCTCCAGCTCCAACGAGCCTGTCTCTGGCGAGTTATCGAGCCTCGCGGCGTCCTCGAAGCGCTCCAACGGCCGCACGCTCTCCATGGCGCTCGGCGGGAGCGATTCAGGCCGCTCGGAGCCTGTATCGGCAAACCGCGACGCTGCGATCGGGGCCGCAGCAGTCGCCGGGGCGGGCGGCTGAAGAGTTGCCGGGGCAGGTGGCACGGCAGGAGGTGCGGCAACGACCCTCGGATCCGTGGCGGGCGCGCCCTTCTGCACGGCTGGCTCGAGAGCTGCGGCTAGCGAAGGCGCTGTGGGCGAAGGCGCTGTGGGCGAAGGCGCCGTGGGCGAAGGCGCTGTGGGCGAAGGAGGAACGCGTGGCTGAGCGGGTGCAACACGCGCTGCGACCCCGGCGCGTGGCGGAGCCACGGCGGGTAACGAAGGAGTGAGGGGCTGCGTGGCAACGGCTTGTAGGGAGGCGACTTGTGAGGAGGCGACTTGTGAGGAGGCGACTTGTGGCTGCGCTGCAGCTCGCGGCGACGCTGCCGAAGGTTGCGCAGCGACGGCTCGCGATGGCGCGACGTGTGGCTGCGCCGCAGCTCGTGGTGATGCTGCCGCCACCGCCCGATTCTGATCGAGAGGTCGCGCAGCGACGCCCCTTGGCGACGCGGTGACCTGCTGTGCGGCAGCGGGTGCCCTGGCGTTCGTCGCCCGTGCCGACACGGCCGCCTGTCCGCGCGCCGTCGCTTCCCGAGTGGGTGCCTCTCGAGCGGCCTCTCGAGCGGCGGCCTCTCCACCTACGGCCGGTCGAGCTACGGCCGGTCGAGCTACGGCCGGTCGAGCTCCCGCCTGCTCGCGAGCTGGCGCGCGTGCCGCTGTGGCAGCTTGGGCAGGTCTCTCCAAAGCTGCCGGCCCGAGCGTTTGCACTAACAGCTTCGCCAAGTGATAAGCGTCGTCGGCGCGCGTGTGCGGCAACCTCCGGCCGAGAGCGAGGTCGCACGCGGCGACCCAGCCCGGCGCGATGAAAAAAGGCTCAGCCCCAACCAGCGCGATGCGGTTCACCCGCACGTCCCCGTGGGCAAACTCACCGGGCTGCGTTCCGGGCGCCTGAAACTCGTGCAGCCAGCGCAGCTGCTCCCGAAGCGAAGCCACCGCGGCCGGGCTCGAGCCCTCCCCGCTGGACATCACCTGGAGCGAATCGGGGACGATGAACCACGGCCTGTTTTTCCAGACCTGGGCCTGTGGCACGACATATTGGCGCTGATCCGGCACGTCGAACGGCCAGGCCGCCCCAATCGCGTTGACCGTTTCAACGAACCCGTCGGCGTTGCCCAGCACGTCGTGCATCAAATACAGGATGCCGAACCCGTCCGCTTGCCGGCCCATGTCGACGCGGAATGCCTGAAATCGCTTGGACGCGCCGAGCGCTTCCAGCACGCGGTAACCCGCGATCATCGAAACGCCACCCACCGCCTCGTGCATGTTGGATATTAAAGTTAAAAGCTAGTCGCAATCCTACGCTCATGGCTCACTCGAGTCGAGCCGAATGCGCGGATCTCGGTACAGCCGTGTCTCCCGTTGTATCCAATGTCGGTGTCCCTACCGAGCTAGGAGATGTTTGCCGAGTGGCTGATATCGACCGAGGCGTTGCGCCGCGCGCGCTCGCGCGTGCTCGACATGCGGTGCAACTCGACCTGCAGTGACTACGCCACGAACGCAGCCGCGAGCGTTTCGACATCGAACAGCGCAAGGACGAGCATGATACCGCAAGACTCTCAGCTCCAACGCGGCGTAACGGAGAGGAGCTGCGCCATCTAGCGGGGAGGAAGCATTGATAGCTGCAGAGTGCCGTGAGAAAGTCCGGCGCTCCGCGGCTCTTGCGCTGCGAGCGGCGCGGCAGAGGAATGCTCATGTATTTGCAGAACTATGATCCTATCGGCAACGTCATCATCTCGACGCTGCTGGCGGCCGTTCCGATCCTCGTCCTCCTGTACTTCATCGCGCTGCATCCCCATCGGGACGCGTCCGGCAAGCGGCACCTCGGCATCGCCGCCCCGTACGCTGCCTTTTGCGGCGTGGTCGCCGCATTCGTGATCGCGTGCCTCGTGTTTCGCATGCCGATTGCGGCGGCCGTCTCGGCCTTCGCCCTCGGCACCTTTTCGGGGTTCCTCGGCATCATCTGGATCATCGTCGGAGCGATGTTCCTGTACACGATGACGGTCATCACCGGAAAGTTCGAGATCGTGAAGGAGTCCATCACGCAAATCTCCTTCGATCGGCGCCTGCAGGCGATCCTGATCGCCTTCTCGTTTGGCGCCATCATCGAGGGCACGTCCGGCTTCGGAACTCCCGTGGCCATCGCTGGCGCGGTGATGGTCGGCCTCGGCTTTGCACCCTTCCAGTCCGCGGTGCTGAACCTGCTCGCCAACACCGCGCCCGTGGCGTGGGGCGCCATCGGCACGCCGATCGTGACGCTGGCCTCCGTCAGCGGCCTGGATCAACTGACGCTCTCTGCGATGGCCGGCCATCAGCTGCCGTTCGTCTCGCTGCTCGTGCCCTTCTGGTTGGTGGTGACCTTCGTGCGGATGGAAGGCGGCTCCTGGAAAGAGGCCCTCGAAGTCTGGCCCTGCGCGCTGTGCTCGGGCGCATCGTTCGCGCTCATGCAATACCTCGCCTCCGGCAACGCCTCGCTGCATCTGATCACCGATGTCGTGGCGGGTGTGTTCTCGCTCGTCTGCACAGCGCTGTTCTTGCGCTTCGTCTGGCATCCGAAGCAGCGCTTCCTACTCAGGTCCGAGCGCCAAGACGGCGGCGCGCCTGCCCAGCCCGAAGCGGTGGAGCCGCGGCGGTACAGCGTCGGGGAGACTGCCTATGCCTGGTTACCGTGGGCCATCCTGATCGCCTGTTGTGCGCTCTGGGGAGCGCCCCCGTGGAAGGCCTATCTCAACGGCCTATTCGCGGGCATCGTGATCAAAACGCAGCTCTTGGGCTCCGCTTTTGGAGGTCCGCTCTCGTTGCCGGCGTGGGAGATGCCCGCGCTGCACAACCTCGTCCAGCGCATGCCGCCGGTCGCCGCGCCCGGGGCCAAACCCGAGGCCGCGCGCTTTGTCATCAACTGGCTATCCGCCGCGGGCACCGGCGTGTTCGTCGCGGCGATTTTGACGGGCCTGGTGCTCAGGCTGAGCGCGGCGCAGTGGAAAGAGGCCATCTGGCGCACGGCCACTCGCCTGGCCACCCCGGTCCTCGTGATCGCGCAAGTGCTCGGGCTCGGCTTCCTGACTCGCTACTCCGGCACGGACGCCGTCCTCGGGCTCGCGTTCACCGGTGCAGGCGCGTTTTACCCCTTCTTTGCGGCTTACCTCGGCTGGCTCGGCGTCTTCCTGACCGGCTCCGACACGGCATCGAACGCGCTCTTCGGCAGCCTGCAGCGCATCACTGCGCAGCAACTCCACCTAAATGAGGTGCTGATCGTCGCCACCAACTCCACCGGCGGTGTCATGGGCAAGATGATCGACGCCCAATCTATCATGGTCGCCGGGGCGGCTTGTTATGACGATCCGCACGAACGCGCGCACGCCGTGGGGCCCATCTTTCGCAAAGTCTGGTGGCACTCCGTGGCCGGGGCCGCGGTGATTGGCATCATCGCGATGCTTCAAGCCTATGTCTTCCCGGGATCGATTCCGACTCCGCCCTGAGCGGCTCCCCTATGCGTCGACGTAGGCGTGCCAGCGGCCGTCGCGGAAGGCAGTCAGGATGCGCTGCGCGATGTCCGGGCTCGGCGCGTCATGGGTCTTCTGATGCCGGATGAAGAAGTCACTGTATCCGGACAGGTCTTTCGCTGCACGGTGACCGACTGAGGCGAAACCCATGGACCAGTCACCGAACCCGCGAGCTGGGATGCCGCTTTCGTAGACGCGCACGAGCCGGTGGTGTCTATCATCCTTGCCCAGTAGCTCGAAGAGCGCATTCACCGCTGCCTTTGGACCCTCCAGCACCTGCAGGAACGAACCACCTTCGTACAACAGAAGACCCGAGAGCCCCCGCGCCGTGTTGTTGCGGCGGGCGTTGACCAGCAGCGCCCTCAGCTGTTCGTCGGAGAAGGGCTGCCGCGCAGCGCTCACGTAGATGAGCCGGTGAAGTGAGGCGTCCATCGATCTCCGATGGCTACGACCGCCCCCTCGCGCCCTTAAGGCCGCCCCGTGAGCCGCTCGAGCGTCAGCTACCAAGACCGGTCAAAACGGGATTGTCGCCAGTGCAAACCGCCGCTCGCGAGCCGTTCGCGCAGTGCCGTTTTGGGACCGCACGTTCGCCGGCGAACACGGTCACAACGTACGCACGCAGCGGGAGGGGGTCACGCGCGCCAGGGAGTTGTTTGCACGTGGCGGGGCCGGCCCTTGTCGATGGACCTGCCGGCCTTTCGGTCGCTCTCGAGGCACCGGCGAGCTTTGCTCTGGAGAAAGATCGATTTCGATGTAGTGGACGCGCCGCTGGCTTCGACTCGTGTGTGAAACCAGCCGCCGCTGGCGGCACAGTGCACACGGAGAGAAGCCATGAAATATATTCTGATGATGAGCGCCCCGCGGGGTACGGGGGATTGGGACATCTTCAAGTGGTCGCCTGAGGCCATCAAAGCTCACCTGGCCTACTGGGACAGCTTGAACCGAGAGCTGCGTGAGGCGGGGGAGCTCGTGGCTGTCGAAGCCCTGGCGGCCCCCGGCGAAGCGAAGCTGGTGCGCGCTGGCAAGGGCGGGACGCCGGTGACGGACGGCGTTTTCCCGGAGGCCAAGGAGTTCCTCGCGGGTTACTGGATTGTGGACGTGGAGAGCGCCGAGCGGGCGTATGCCATCGCGGCCACGGCTTCGGCGGCGCCGGGCCCCTTCGGGTCACCGCTGATCATTGCAATCGAGGTGCGTCAGGTGATGCAATCGCCGATGCGAGAGCTGTGAAACGTCGGATTGTCCGGCGAGCACGATCGAGCGCTACGCGCTGGGGCGGCTCTTCAGCGCGTTGTGTTCGGCAACTCCGAGGTCGAGGAGCTGTGAACAGTACAGGCCGACGCACTCGCTCGTCGCCGACGCCGAGATGAGGGCCTGCATCTCGCGCACGTAGCTCAATTGAATCTCGTGCATGCGGCGCAGATCCGCGCGTGAGATGGCAAACAGGCTGTAGCCGCAGTGCCCAGGTGCGCCCATTCGCAGCCGCTCGAGCGCGAGCTCGGCCCAGGTGAGCTTCAGGGCGCGCGCCCGTTGCACGTCGGAGCCGGTGTCCACGACGCTGCTCGGGCGGGCGCGGAAGCCATAGCGCGTCTTTTTTACCTGGCCGCTTTGCACGAGTAGGGACAGCGCGAGCTCCGCCTGCTCCCGGCTGAGGCTCAAGCTGCGCACCAGAAAATCGGGGTCTCGATACCCGCCCTGTTTATACTCCTCCAGCTCCAAGGCCCTTAGTACGGCGTGCGACATCGGGTGCACATAAGCGAGCTCGCGGCTGAGCACGAGCTCCTGCCAGCGCCGAGCGCTGGACGGCAACGCGCCCGGATCCACGAAGGACGCCACGAAATCCAGGCCGCGACCACAGAGTGCATCGACCAGACACAAAAGCTCCGGCAGCTTCGGCTGGGTCGTGCCCTTGAGCCAGCGCGAAACGCTGGAGCGGTGGTAAGGCGTGCGCTGCACGATGCTGGAGATCTTGGTGCGCCCGCGCAGCTCACGCAGCAGCTCTGGCACGTAATCTGGCACGGCGCTCTTTAGCCAGGCAGGCTCGCGGCGGAGGAAACGCCCGAGGGCTGCCCTCACGTCGATGTGGAGCCGCTCGCAGATCGAGAAGAAGCTCACCGCCGTGGGCCAGGCGAGGCCGCTCTCCCAGCGCTGCGCGATATTGCTCTGGTATCCGAGGTACCGGCTGAAGCCTGGGCGGGAGCGCTTGGCGCCACGAAGAGCTCGCAGGAGCTCCGACGCCATGAGCGAGTAATCGACGTCCACGCCTGGAGCTCGGGGATGCTGAGAGTTCATGCTGTTAGCTGCCGCCATGAGCATGTTTGGCACTAAACGGTGCTGAGTGGGCTCATGAACGTGCTGTTCAGACATTGCCATGAACGAATGGCGATGGCATCAACCCCGTATGACAAAGTCTTCCCGGTTGCGCCGCGTTCTTCAGCTCGGCGGCGCGTCGCTCGCGCTGCTCGGCGTCGGGTGCGGGGGCCAGGGCCCCGCGGCTTCCGGCACGAGGACGGGCGACGGCGCCCCGGGTGCTGAAGAGCCCTCGCTCACGCAAGGGGACCCGATCACGGAGCAGCTCCACCTGTCGCCCGGAGCCGGCACGGACGTGGCGGGCGGGCAGACGTCGGATTTCGGTGACGGGCTGAGGGTCGCTGCCCCGTGCGCGACACCGAGGTGGTCAGCGTCGAGGCGGCGCGCGCTCGGGGGTTTGGCGTCGACGTCGATCTCGAGCGCCTGCTCGGCAGGTTCGATGTGACCTGGCAGCGGCCGTTCGCCAGCTGTGCTGATACGCGCGCTCGGACGGGCTCGCTCAGCTTTGATGTGGAGCTCGAGCAGGCCTTCGTCGAGAGCTACGTGACGGCGCCAGACGTCGTCTGCGCTGACGAGCTGATCTATGTCTTACGCGTCGCTGTGACCAGCGACGATGGACTGGTCTCCGGCCGCTTCCAGGCCCGCACGATTTCCGACACGGACGGCTTACTCGGCGGCGGGGCGTCCGACGCACGCGACTTCAACGGCTCGCTCGGCATCCTCGTCGATCGAACGCGGCCGCACGCGAGCACTCTCAGCCTCTCTCTCGCGTTCACGTCGAGCGGCCTTCTCGGCAGCCTGTACGCGCTGGTCAGCTACGACGACGAGCTCGAGCCCGAGCTGGACGTGGGCGAGAGCGTCTTCTGGCCGCCCCAAGCCCAGATTGCCCCCTGCACTCCGCGCGAGCTCTTGCCCGAGGGAGGATCGGAGCTCATCAGCCTCGACGAGTACCGCTCGAGCAATTGACAAACCACGGGTCGAAAGCCGACCCACGACATCACCCCAAGACACCGACTCACAACATTGACCCAGAGCATTGACCCACAACATTGACCCACAACATCGGATAGCTATGAAACTCAATCTCACTTCGAAATGGTCATGGTTCGTCTGGCCGCTGGCGGCCGCTTCCCTCGTGACAGGCTGCGGTGACGTAAACGACGTGATCGACGCCGCCGTGAGCGGCCACCACGGGCAGGGCGGGCCCGCATGCCCAAACATTTGCGAGGCCGTGTGCGCAGGCGAGCCCGAGCCGGAGACACCTCCGGGTTGCCCCATCCCCAGCTGCAGCTGCGCGCCTCCCGAGGTCCCCGAGTGTCCGGCAGACTTCTGCATCCGAATCTGCGCGGGCGAGCCCGAGCCGGAGACACCTCCCGGCTGCCCCATCCCTTCGTGCTCTTGCTCTACCGAGTGAGGGGCCCGCGATTTTGAGCTCGATCGCGCTCTCTCTCGGGTTAGAATCGGACGCACGGGCAAGGGAGGTCGACGTGATTCAAAAAGAGAGCCTATCTCAAACGCTGGACGCAGTGAACGAGCTGGCATTCGAAGGGCGAAAGGTTCCGCTAGCCGAGCGTCAACCCGTCGCGCAGTGGATCGCCGCACGCCAGGGTCTGCCGGGTGCGTACGCCGAGACGTTCGCAGGCTTCCCGCCGGAGCGTGAGAAGGGCATCGTCGTGTTTACGGGCGAGCGCATCACGTCGGCCTCCGCCCGTCACATCCTGGGGCAGGAGGCGTCCCGGGCGCTGCGCTTGCTCGGCGTGCGTGACTCGAAGGTCCAGGCCGCGCTCCAACGCGCGGACGCTGGGTTGATGAGCTGCCTGGCCCGCGCCGAGCTCGACCCCCGCAACGGCAACCCGGGCAAATTCCACATCGCGCTGGCCAGGGTAAATGGCGCGTCTTTCCCTTTTGGTACACCGTCCTCGCGCTGAGCGAGATGGACGTACCGGAAGCGCGCGAGGAGCTCGAGTATGCGGCTCCCGTGCTCGAGCGGACGGAGAAACGTGCGCGTCCGTCGAGCCTTTACGGGAAGCGTCGCTACGAGCTCGCGCGTCGAGCGTTGGCCGCCGTCTAGCCGCTCGGCGATCGCTGCTCGAGGGCGGGCATTTCCCAGTCTAGGCGCTCCTACCGGGGATAGGAAACCGCCGACACAGGTCATGGCAGCGCGAGCGGATAGCGTCGAGGCGACCGACGTCGTCGCCGTGCTGCAAAGCTTCGAGGAGCCACCCGCCCACGGCGGACATTTCGGTGGGGCCCATGCCTCGGGTCGTGATAGCCGGCGTTCCGACCCGGATGCCGCTCGGGCGCAGTGCGGGGCGCGGGTCATCGGGGATGACCTGCCTGTTGCAGGTCATGCCAGCGCGTTCCAGCACGCTCTCGGCGCGCGCTCCATCGATGCCAAAGCTGGCGACTGTGTCGAGCACCAGCAGGTGATTTTCGGTTCCGCCCGTCACGAGTGATGCCCGCGCGTGGACCGCGCAGCGTCTTGTGGGTAGTGGTCGTGACGACGTCGGCGCCGTGGTCGAATGGATTCGCCAGCGCGCCGCCGGCGATCAAGCCGCCGACGTGGGAAACATCTGCCATGAGCCTGGCCCCGACGTCATCGGCGACCCGTCGGAACATGGCATAGTCGTAGTCACGAGGGTACGACGTGTACCCGCACAGGACGAGCTTCGGCCTGGCCTCGCGAGCCAGCCGTAACAGCTCCTTTTCATCGATGCCGCCGTCCTCTTGGCGCGTCCTATATCGCGCGAAGTTGAAGATGCGAGCCATGTGGCTCACCGGCGCGCCGTGGGTCAGGTGACCGCCGTGCGACAGATCCATGGCCAAAATCGTCTCCCCTGGCTCGAGCAGTGCCAGATAGGCGGCCTGGTTCATCGGCGACCCGGAGAGCGCTTGCACGTTGGCGTGTTCGGCGCGAAACAGGCGGCACGCGCGCTCGCGCGCCAGCTCTTCGACCCGGTCGCTGAACGTATTGCCTCCGTAATATCGCCGACCCGGGTAGCCTTCGGCGTACTTGTCAGTGAGCACGCTGCCGAGAGCGGCGAGCACCTCTGGGTAGGTGTAGTTCTCCGACGGGATGAGCTCCACGCTCTCGCTCTGCCGACGTTCCTCGCCCAGAATGGCGTCGTAGACGTCGCTATCGTTTTGCTCGAGCAGCGTCAGACCAGAAACGGCGCCCGCTCTCGGCGATGGACCAACGCGAACGCTCGTGCCGCAAGCGGCGTCAGCGTTTGGGGGCGCGACCTTGGTCACCACGACCTCGAGCTCGGCGCCTGGCGCGCACTGGCGCTGGCGAGCGGCATTGACGAAACGTCACTCATGGAGCCCTCCTGCCCGTGCAGGCTGCCGCGCCCCCGTAGATTAGTAAAATTAATTATCCTAACCGCATCATTCGACGCTGCTAAATATTGTCGGACCCAGCGTCCACGGCAACGGTCGACTTCACGATCCCGAGTCATTCGGCGTCGGGGATCGACGCCAGCGCGTGCGCGTTCACCGCTGCGACGACCAGGGGCACGTCGGGGTCGCCTCGCCAAGCGGAGGAGTTGTCGATCACCAGCGCACCCGCGGCCGCCACGCGCGGCGCGAGCTCGCGCGACGTGCCTGCACCGGCGGAGAAGAATACGACATCGAGCCCGGCGTAGTCGGCCGTCGCCGCGTCCTCGATCGCGATCTCGCGGGCCTGCCAGCGGACTTGCTCGATGTGGTTCAGCTCCTCGGGCTCGATGCCGTCACCGAGGAAGTCGATGCCATGGTCCATGCCCCAGAGCTCGCCCGTCGTCGGGTTCCAAGCGAAACCGACGGTATTGCGCAGGCCGCTCGCGAAGATGGTGCGGCTCTTTCCGTCGGGCGAGGCGCGGACCAGCGTCGCCGCTTCGGGGTTCGACTCATTGCATGCATTGCGGGTCGAACCGGCTTCGATGTGGTTCCGGGCGGTGCGATTGTGGAGGGAGTACCCGTGTCGCTCGATCACGAAGGGCCCGGACAGCATCGGGTGCGCATGCGACTCCCACTTTAGCTTGTAGCGACGCGGGGGGATGCGCAGGTGGTACCCGGTGCAACAGCGTGCTGCGGGGTTTGCGCGAGAGCTGCCGCGCTTCGAACGCCCGCTCGGGCCTATTGCCCGATGGCGAGAGGGACGGCCGAGGCGAGGGCCTCCGTCAACTCATCGCACGAGCGAGCCACGAGCGAGCCTCGAGCGAGCGGGCTCCCCAACGCTTGCCCGGCGCCGTCCACGGCTTGGATGTGTGCGCGATAGTCGGTTTGGGTGGCTTCGATGCCCGCGCCGGCGCGGGCGGTCGCGGCATCGTCTGAGTTACTGGCGGAGCCTCGACTTGCGATACTGCATGCCGCGTTACGGTGCAGCTCCTGAGTCGCATTGGATCGAATAGATCGCGTTTGCGCTCCCAAGCGTTTTGCACCAAGAAATGTGCGTGAGTGGCTGGGGCGTGTTGATCTCTCTGCTGGGTTCCGGCGTCGGCGGGCCGCCGCCACCGGAGCTGGCGGGCGATCCGTGTGACTTAGTGCTCAGGCTGGCGCCGAGTCCGTACCTCGACCGGCGGGGGGTGGCCTCTCGGGGGCCCCGCACGCGTCCCGTTCTCGCGCCGTCGCCGTACGAGCCTGCACCGACGGACCTCGCGCCCGATCCTTACGACTCGATCGCCGGGCTGGCGCCGAGCCCGTATCTCGACGGGCACGCGGCGCCGTCGGCGCTTCCGTTTGCGTCGGCGCCCGACGTGCCGTTCGATTCGCGACCACGTGCGGCTGGCGCCCACCCGCGCCCTGCTCTCGCGCCGTCGCCGTACGAGCCTGCACCACCGACGATCGATGGCGCGGCGAAATGAAAGGAGCTTACGCCGCTCGGTTGGTTCGAGGCGCGACAAGGCAAGCCGCAGGCACAGACGTGTACTCCGCGGCTAGATCTGTCCGCCCCTTGGCGATGAATCCCGCGTGGCCCGGACGGATGTGAAACCGGGCGCGTATCGGATTTCGGCTGCGAGTCACCGGCGGCTCACGGCGCCTCGCCGTTCCGCGCCGGCGCGCTGCGCGAGTCACCGGCGGCTCACGGCGCCTCGCCGTTCCGCGCCGGCGCGCTGCTCACCGGTGGTTCACGGCGTTTTTTTCGTTCCATGAAGAGTCGACCGAAGTCGTGCTCGGCGGCGAGGTCATTGTGCGCGCGGCAACGCAGCATTATATTGTCGACGGAGGTCGGGCCGCCGCGGGCGTGGGCGTGCTCATGATGGAACTCGAGCCGCGCCGTTTCCCGGCAGCGCACGCCGCGCGAATCGACGTAGGTGCAACGGCCGCCGTCGCGTTGCGCTACGGAGCGCCGCAGGGCAGCGGGCAGATGACGGCCCGCCGAGCTCGGCGCCGAAGCGATGGAGGGCGTGGAGGGCGTGGAGGGTGTCGATTCGGAGGGTGTCGATTCGGAGGATGTCGATTCGGATGATGTGGTCGCGGAGGGAGTCGGTGCTTTCGTTGATTCCGCGTACGCGTTCTCCGAGAGCCTCGGGCCCCGGCGTGCCCCGGTATCGATTCCGCCATACTTACGACGGGTCAGCGTTTCCACCAGGGCCTCGATGGCAAGCCGTTGGACCGCCGCGAGCTCCCGGTTGGGGATTTGGTGCTCGAGCAGGTCACGGGCTCGCTCGAGCAGATCCACGTAGGTTTGGTCCGCCGTGAACTGTACCCGGTAACGCATCGGAGCTCTCAGGTCCGGCGCGAAGGCCACGTCGGGATCGGGCGCAGCCAGTTCCGCGGCCCGGGTGGCGACGCCTTGATCAGGCACCGCTGGCTCGGAGACACCTTCGGCGGCTCCTCCGGCGACCGGGGCTTCGAGCCAGTGGTGAGGAGCGCTAGGCGCTCCGCTGGGATCATTGCCAGGTGTGAGGTGCCTCACGTAACCTGCAACGCCATAGACCATCGAGCTATATGTGCTCGGCGCCGGACGCCGGAATCCATCGTTCGCCGGCCCGAGCGGTTCAATGACGTTTGGCACGTCCGCGCGAGGCGCGACCTGGGCCAGCAGCTTCTCGAGCTCGCGCTTGGTTCGATAGCGCGCTCGCGCCAGGAGCTCCGCGTGGTTCTCCTGCGTCAGGTGTGGCGCGAGCAGGACGATGCCGGTGAGGTGAATGGACGCATCGGCCAGCATCTCGAACAGAATCGGGAACTGGCGCGCGACCCGTGCGGCCCGGCAGCGCCGCTGCGCTTCATCCTCCGAGAGCCTGAGCTCGTACACGCAGTAACTCACGAGCGTGGCGCAGGCCGACTGGCGATAGGCGCCTCGCGCGTCGATCTCCGCCAGGTGGGCCAAAACGAGCGCCGTGATTTCGTTTTCGCTGCCGACGCAGCGCTTGAGATTGACCAGCAAGGCCTCTTCGCTGACTTCGGTGAGTCGATACTTTGCTTCCATGATCGGAGCATACACTCGAGTTTTTGTTCTCTTTGAGGGCGGCGCTGCGCGCTTTGGCGACACCAAATTAGCTTCAACGCCGCTCAGATCCTGCAACGCACGGCACGGGACGCCAGACGCGAACGACAGCGCATTTTTCGCCGAGTATTGAGCTCTTTGCGCGCTGATACGAAAAACGCGTCAAGCACCAAGCAACGGTGTTCGCGTTTTTTTTCCGACTGCTTCGCTCGCGCCTGTGGTGGCTTTCGGCGCTGCATCGTGCGCGTCCCGGCCATTCCCGATAAAACCGGTACGAAATCGCAGTATGAGTGGACCTGCACCGCCGGCGCTCGATGGCTCGGCGCGATTGCCCACGCCGAGCAGCAGCATTATCATGGACACGCGAGCTCCGGCGAGTCGACAGCGCGCTGGCACCAAAAGCGGTCGCAGCCGGGCCCGGAGCACCACTCGAGCGATGGGGCCAGCACATGCTCCTCGGTCGCTTCCCACTTGGTCGCGAACAGCTGTCCCTGGAGCTCGCTGCCCGCGCGATTTGCGTTCAGCGACACGTAGACACCC